>NZ_JAIPME010000002.1:1300000-1950000 GCF_019957155.1 Anaerococcus murdochii
ATGGTGAATTTATAACAGAACACGAGGGTGGCTTCCTTCCATTTGAAATAGAAATAAGTGATAAAATCCAGGAAGAAAACGTGCTTACTCTTGCAGTATCAAATGTAATAAACAATTCAACCCTACCTGTCGGCATAATAAAGGGAAGAGAAGAAGACCAAGACAAAAATGAACCCAACTTTGACTTCTTTAACTACACTGGCATCCACAGACATGTGAGGATTTATACCACACCAAGGTCCTATATTGAAGATATTAGCCTTACCAATGAAATTTATGATGCAAAGGCTGTGATTAATTACTACCTAAAAGTTCAAGGCGTAGAAGAAGATATACTTATAGAGATTTTTGATAAGGACAATAAGCTAGTGGCAACTGGCAATAAGGCCAAGGCAAGCTTAGTTATTGAAAATCCAAACTTGTGGGATGTAAAAAATCCTTACCTATACAAAATTAGAATCACCTACAAGGAAGATATCTATTACCTAGATTATGGTATAAGAGGTGTAGAAGTAAAAGGAAACCAATTCCTCCTTAATGGCAAGCCATTTTATTTCAAGGGTTTTGGCAAACACGAGGACTCTATAATAAATGGTAGGGGATTTAATGAAGTTATAAGCCACAAAGATTTCGCCCTTATGAAGGAAATGGGTGCCAACTCCTTTAGAACAGCCCATTATCCTTACGCGGAAGAAACCCTAAGACTTGCTGATAAGCTAGGTTTCTTAGTCATAGATGAAACCACAGCCGTAGGCCTAAATGGTAAATTTGGTGGCGGGGCAAATTTCAAAAGCGATAATGTAAATATTTTTGATAATGAAGAAGGTATGGCAAAAAGAGTTTTTGATCACCACAAGGATGTAATAAGAGACCTAATAGCTAGGGATAAAAACTACGCTTGTGTTGTAATGTGGTCTATAGCCAATGAGCCGGATTCTTACTCTGAAGGTGCCTATGATTATTTCAAACCTCTTTTCGACTTGGCCAAAAAGGAAGATCCGCAAAAAAGACCAACTTGCCTAATAAGTGTATTGGCTGGTGATATAAATTTAGACGTGACCAGGAAACTTTCAGATGTAATCTGCCTTAACAGGTACTATGGCTGGTACAACGATGGACCTTACCTAGATAAGGCAATGGCTGCCTTTAGGAAGGAATTAGATAATTGGAAAGAACTAGGAAAGCCAATTATAATTAGCGAATACGGTGCCGATGCCATCCTCGGTATGAGAGATTATGATGATTTTCCAGCTATGTTTAGTGAAGATTTTCAAGTTCTTTATTACAGAGAAAACAACAAGGTCATAGACCAATATCCATTAGTAGTAGGGGAGCATCCTTGGAACTTTGCCGACTTTAATACTGCCCAAAGTATAAAAAGAGTAAACGGCAATAAAAAGGGTCTATTCTCCAGGGATAGGCAACCAAAACTTGCGGTAGGCTTATTCAAGGAAAGATGGACCAAGATGGATGATTATATAGATAAGAATAAGAAATAAAACTGGGATAAAATTCGCCCTTCAATCTGAAAATAAGATTGAGGGGTTTTTTGTAAAATAAAAGTGGGAGGCGATTAGATTAGCCTTCCACTTTTATATTTTTTATTTTGGATAGGAGAAATTAATTGTTAATTTTATTTTTCTTTTTTCTTTAAGAGGGCAAGGGCGCTTGCAGTAAGTAGACCGATATAGCCTAGGCTTGAAGAAACACCTGTTTTTGGACTTGCATTTGATTTTGTATTTTTAGCAGGTTTTTCTTGTAAAATCTTTTCATCTATCTTTATAGATCCTGATTTTTCGTCAGCTTTATTGTCTTCAGACTTGTCCTTCTCAGCTATATTATCTTCAGATTTTTTACCGTCTTCTTTTCCGTCGGTTTTATTATCTTCGGATTTTTCTCCGTCTACTTTACCATCAGTTTTATTATCTTCAGTCATTTCGCCTTCAGGTTTTTTATCTTCTGGTTTTTCAACTCTATCATCTGGTAGGTCTAGACCAGGTTTTTTGTTATTATTATCTTTGGAATCTGCTTTTTTAGGGACAAATTCATAGAGGTAGTAGTCCTTGGCGTGGTTTGGTTTTTTTATTGTTTGGCCATCTTTAACTACTAATAGGTCTTCGCCTGTGTGGGTCTTTGATGGGTCGAAGTAGGAAATTACATACTTATCTCCATCTTTCTTAATTGTGTAAAGCCCCTTTTTATCTAGGCCAAGCTCATCATTTACCTTAAATTCCCCATCTTCAAAGAGAGAAATCCCCCAAATATTATTTGTCTCGTCAAAGACTGCTTGGACCTTATTTGTATTTGCTAGGATTTTGATGTCATCAATATTTTCCTTATCAAATTCATCCTTGCTAGTTGCAGGGACCATGACATAGGCATAGCCTGTGTTGTCTTTGTGGTCTTGGCTAATTTTGATAAAGTCGTTTTCTTTTTTATCCTTGCTGCCGTCCTTGTTGACTTCAGACCAGCTTCCTTGTCTGTGTTCTTTTTCTACTATAAGGTTTTTATTATTTAGGAAATAATAGCCAATATTTTCATTTGCTCCATTTTTGCTTTCTAGGAAGACTTTGGAAATGCCCTCCTCATTTGTTTTTTCATCTTCTAGAATCTTTTCATTTACATAAATCTTATATTGGTCAGCCTCTTTTAATTTCCTATTTTCAATGCTTGTGTATACTTCTTTGCTATTTGGATTTTCCATATCGCTGCCTAAAAATACGACCCTGTCACCAAGGATAAACCAAGATTTTTTAAGTCTAATATCGTCATTCCAGTTGTTAAAGTCCATGGCAAGGCTGGCGTTTTTCTCATCTAGCTTGGTTGCTCCAACAAAACTACTCTTAAGAAGTCTTTCAGTCTTGTCATTTTTCTTATCAGTAGACGAATCCCTATTTTCCTTAATTTCAGTTATAGAAGGAAGGGCGCTATGGTCTACAGTTGCCCAGTAGTTGTCACTGTAGTGGGAAAGGTCTTGGTTATAGAGGTAAACTACACCATCAGAGGTGTACCAACCCTTTGAGTTTTCACCGTTCATGTACTCAAAGTTTTTAATTCTGGATGAGTGCATAGAAAAGCCTAGGGCATAGTTCTTGTCAGCGTTATTATAAACAAGTTTATCCATATTGTTAAAGATATGGATTTTATTTTCTTTTTTGACTGGTTCTAATTTTTGGTCTTTGATCTTGTTGTAAAGGAAGATGTCCCTAAAGTTATTTAGGTTTTTAGAAAAATCAAAGTAGTCATTATTGGTTGTGATATCTTTTATAATGCTATTGTACTTAGTCTTCCTTGCCTCATCAGAAGCATCAGCAATCCTCATTATAGAGCGGATAACTTCTGCTCCAGAATTATGTGGTTGGAGTTTTTCCCTACTTATAGACCTACCCCTAACCATATCCATCATTTGAGTCCTATAAAGGAATGGAAGGAAAGACTTATCGATTATATCGTGGATTTTATCAACTTCATTTGTGTCAAAACTTGTATTATTTATGAGGGCAGGGAGAAGTTGGGAGAAACCATCGAGCATAACATTGCCGTAGGCACCATTGTAGGCCACATTTGTATGATCAACATAAGACCCATCTACATAGTAACCATCATTGCCACCTTCTTCGGTGCTGCCTATATTCTCATCCCTTATTTCATAAATTTGCTTAAGGGCCTTTATAGTCCCGTCTACCATTTCAGAATCATTTTGTAAAAATCCTGCAATAATTCTTACACGTCCCATATCTATGAGGTTGCCACCCTTTGCATTAAATGGATTTCCAGTTGTAACCCTAAACTTATATGGGTCTGGGACAAAGTGGTTGATTGGCTTGGTATATTTATTTATTGTTTCCTGGTCAAGGTCGTCATAGATGAGGGATAGGGTGTTGTTGATGGCCCTAGGAGTACCGATTTCATAATCCCACCAGTTTCCATTTATAGATAAATTTTCGTTGTAGTTTTTATTGTATTCCCATTCTAGGGCATCCATTATTACCTTTTTTACTTTTTCATCTTTATAATATTTTGAACCAGGGTTGGCGTATTGTTTGGCAAGGGTCTCAATCTTTCTGTAAGATTGTGTTATGAATTTAGACTGGTCATATTTTTCTATATCTGTCCAAAAATTATTTTCATTTTTTTCTGCTACTAGTTTCAAAGTGTTTTCGATATTGGTATCCATCTTTTCATTTAGCTGGGCCATTTTTTCATCATCTTTGTCGTAGTAGGAATTACCAGCAAAGGAATTTGCCCAGGCCTTTATGTTTTCCTTATATTTTTGTTCTGCCTTAGCTTCTTCCTTGCCTTCTTCTTGTGGGTCTAGGGAGACTTTTTCCATTTCTGCTGGAGTCTCTTCACTTCCTTCAAGGTCTGCCTTAGAATCTTTTTCTAGATTTTCGTCAGTGGATGTATCTTCTTTTTCTGCATCGTTTTTTAATTCTGGCTCTACAATTTTTGTGCCCTCATTTAAAATAGCGTTTTCTTCATTCGCATAAGCTGTAGAAGAAATTAGGACTGTGTTAATTAGGATTGAGCCTATAACTAGCTTTTTATAGGTATTGTTCTTAAAAATCATCTTTACCTCCATGATCTAATTTACCTATAATATAACACAGGGATAAAATAAAAACGATATCATAACTTGTTAAATAATTTACATTTTTTGTGCAAACTTAATTTCTACCTATAAATATTTTTTGATGAAAGGGATTTTTTATGGGTTTTTGTAGGCCCTTCTGTACCTGGTTGGGGTTGTATTTTCATATTTTTTGAACATCCTTACAAAAAGACTTTCAGAATTATAACCTATTTCAGCTGATATTTCTGCAATGGTTAGATTTGAATTGACAAGGAGGTCCTTGGCCCTAGATAGCCTTACTAAAATGAGATAGGTTTTAAAATTATAACCTGTAATTTTTTTGAAATTCCTACTTACCTCATACTTGTTTATGTAAAACTTGTTTTCGATTAGGTCGAGATTTATATCTTTTATATAATTTTCATTTATATAGTCCTGGATCTTGTAGATTGTATTTTCGAAATCTGTTTTTGTATTTTTGAAAAAGTCAGGATTTGACCTGTAAACCATGATTAAAAGTTGGTTTATAAGTAGACTTTCATAATGGTCTGAAAATTCTTCTGTGCTTTTTTCCTTTAATAACAAATTTAAAATCTGACTTATTACTTGAGCAACCTCGTCATCGAATTTAAAAATATAGGGGAAATTTTTGGGTCTGTTTTGCAGGGTTTTTGTATAGATTTCTGAGGGCAAAAGATTGATTTTAAGGAAATTATCAAGGTTTATCACATATCTTTCATAGGGGGTCTCGTCTATGGTCATTGAATGGTTTTCTAAATTTGATATAAGAACGAGGCTATTTTTTTGTGTTTTAATTTTTCTATTTTCTATCAAAAAAGTGCTAGTACCCTTAGTTATGAAAATTATTTCAAAATTATTATGGTAGTGGGTAGTTTCGATGTTTATATTATCGGCCTTAAATTCTATGTCTATATTTTTTTCCAAATTATCCTCCAAAATACAAGAAATGTAAATAGAATTACAAAAATTACTATCTTTATATCTACTTTACTATGTTATAATAATAATTAAAGAAGAGGAGGTAATATGGATTTAGATTTGAGGAAGTTTGAATTTACAAATCTTGATGACTTAAATAAAGAGTTAGAAAAACATGGTATCCATGCTGCAAACGATATAGTGGATTTAACTTCACCAATTATGTTAAATGATTTTAAGCTTGTAAATAGGCTGGTTGCTCTTCCTATGGAAGGTGTTGATGGCAAAGACGGCAGGCCAACAGATCTTACCAAGAAAAAATACATAGATGTAGCCAAGGGTGGCTACGGATTAATTTGGCTTGAGGCCACTTCCGTTAATAAGGAAGGTATGAGTAATGACAATCAACTCTTTATTAATGATGATACTGTAAACGATTTTCAAAACTTAAATTTTGAAATAAAGGAAACTTCAAAAGAATCAGCCTATGGTGGAGAAGCTTATACAGTTTTGCAATTAAACCATTCTGGTAGGTATGCAAATATTGGTAAGGATGAAAATGCTCAAATAGCGACTCATAGGGAAAAACTGGATGCCAAAAGAGGAATAGAGAAAGATAGGGAACTTGTAAGCGACTCCTACCTTGATGGGCTTAAAAATAATTACCTAAAAGCAGCTAGGCTTGCTAAGAAAGCGGGTTTTGATGCTGTAGATATCAAGTCTTGCCACGGCTACCTCTTATCAGAGCTTCTTTCAGCTACAGATAGGGAAGGTACCTATGGTGGAAGTTTTGAAAATAGGACTAAATTCCTCCTTGAAACAATTGATTTAATTAGAAAAGATGAGGAGTGTGAGGGTCTTGATATAGCCGTTAGACTTAATATGGCTGATATGACTGACCATGGTTTTGCAACAACAACCGACCTTGACTATGACCTTACAGAAACAATCAAACTTATCGAACAATTACAATCTAGTGGCGTAAAACTTATCTCCCTAACCCTTGGAAATCCTTATTTTATTTCGTATATAAGCAAGCCTTCAGATTTAAAAAAGGATGAAACAATTGAAAGTCCATTTACTTCTTCATTTAGGATTTTTGAAATGTGTGGAAAACTCCAAAAGCTCTTTCCAGAAATGATCTTTGTTGGTGTAGGATATACATTCTTCAGAGAATTTGGGGCAAATGTTGCGGAAGGACTTATTCGAGATAGAAAGATAAGCCTAGCTGGTTTCGGTAGAGACATGCTAGCCTATCCTGAATTAGGAAATGACCTTCTAAAAAATGGAAAAATGGACAAAAATAAGGTATGCATAACCTGCAATCTTTGCTCAAAGCTTAAGGCAAACTTTTTGCCAGCAGGATGCGTGGTTAGAAATAGGCAAACTTATGGTAAGTATGTAAAGGAATTGAATAAATGAGTGAAAGAGTAGCTATTATAACTGGAGCCACTAGGGGTATAGGACTTGGTATCACCAAGCAACTTCTAAAAGACGGTTACAAAATTTGCGCCTTTGGGACAAGAAATATTGAAGACTACGACGAATTTAGCAAAATCTACGATAAAGAAAAAATCTTCTATTATAAGGGCAATATAGCCAATAAAGAAGACAGGGAAAGGTTCGTAGAAAAGGCCTATGAAAGATTTGGATCAATTAATATTCTGGTAAACAATGCTGGAGTTGCGCCAAAAGTTCGAGAAGATATATTGAAAGTTTCAGAAGAAAGTATAGATAGACTTTTTGAAATAAACACGAAATCAATGTTCTTTTTAAGCCAAGATGTGGCAAGAAGGATGATTGAAGATAATTCAACAGAAGACAAGTGCATTATAAATATTTCTTCAGTATCTTCATCAGTTGTGAGCACTGACAGGGCTGACTACTGCATATCAAAGGCTGCTATATCGATGATTACAAAACTTTTTGCTTCAAAGCTTGGAGAATATGGGATAAATGTTTATGAAATCCAACCAGGCATAATAAAGACAGACATGACCAAGGTTGCTGAATCAAAATATGACAAGCTTTTTGCAGAGGGAATTACTCCTATTAAAAGATGGGGTTATCCTGAAGACATAGCCCTAGCAGTAAGTGCCCTTGCTGAGTTTAAGTTTAAATATACAACAGGACAGGTGATAAGAGTTGACGGCGGCTACACATTACAAACTTTATAAAGAAAAATATGATGCAATAGTAGTTGGATCTGGAGCGGCGGGCTTTAATGCCGCTAATAGGCTATTTGAAAACGATATTAAGAACATAGCTATTATTACAGAAGATGTTAACTTAGGTACAAGTAGAAATGCTGGTTCGGATAAGCAAACTTATTACAAATTGGCCTTAGAATCGTCAGATGATGATTCTATTGACAAGATGGCGGCGGTTTACTATGATGGAATGCACATTCATGGTGATATAGCCAAGGTAGAAGCTAGCGAATCAGTAAGATCCTTTATGAACCTAGTAGAACTTGGTGTGGAATTTCCATTTAATGAATATGGGGAATATATAGGATATAAAACAGACCACGATCCAAACAAAAGAGCTACATCTGCAGGACCTTATACATCCAAACAAATGACAGAAAAGCTTGAAAAAAGAGCCGGGTCCTATGGGATAAAAATCCTTAACCATTATAAGGTCGTAAAAATATTTACATCTAAGGATGAATTTGATGGAATCTTGTGTTTAAACAAGGGAGATTTTTATCTGATAGAAGCAAAAAATATAATTTATGCAACAGGAGGACCAGCAAATCTCTACTCCAACACTGTATATCCAAATGGACAAAAAGGGTCAACTGGCCTTGCCCTAGATGCGGGTGTAAAGGGCATGAACCTAACTCATTTCCAATATGGGATGTCATCAATAAAGCCAAAGTGGAATGTGTCAGGGACTTATATGCAGGTAATGCCAAGGTTTTATTCCCTAGACGAAGACGGAAATGAACATGATTTTCTTGCTGATTACTACAGTGATTTTAAAGAATTATTAAAAAACGTCTTCCTAAAGGGCTATCAATGGCCGTTTGATGTTAAAAAAATTAATGGGTCTTCAATGGTAGACTATCTTGTATACAAAGAAGAAGTTTACAAAAATAGGAGGGTCTTCCTAGATTTCAGGGACAATCCATCCTTCAAAGATATTCCCTTTGATGACTTAGATAAGGAAGTAAAAGATTATATCCTATCTAATGATGCAAGACTTGAAAAGCCAATTGATAGGCTCCTTAAGATGAATAAAAAGGCCTACGATTTCTATATTGACCATGGAGTGGACCTTAAAAAAGAGCCACTGGAAATATCTCTTTGTGCCCAACACAACAACGGCGGTCTTTATATAGACAAGGACTATCAAACCAATATCAAGGGCTTTTATGCTGCAGGTGAAGTTGCAGGAAGTCACGGCATCTATAGGCCAGGCGGATCAGCCTTAAATGCAGGCCAAGTTGGGTCAAAAAGAGCTAGCGAAAACATAAAGCTTGCAAAGAAAGATTTTTCAGATAGGGACTGCGAAAAAGAAGCTAGAGATTATATAGAAAAATTCCTTAATCTAGTCGGAGAAGAATCAAATATTAATGATTTAATAGAAAACTACCAAGAAGAGATGACATCTTTTGCAGCAGCCTTTAGGAATATAAAAGAAATTGAAATCCTAATTAAAAAAAGAAGAGAGGTCTACAAAAGCTTTTTTGACCAAGTTAGGGCAAAGAGCCACCAGCTAATCAAGGCCTTTGAGTTTTATGACATAGTAGTTGGCCAGTTGGTTTATCTTGAAGCTATGAAAGATTATTACGACCATATCAAAGCGAAAATTGGCGGTAGCATCTATTTTGAAGATGAAATTGATTTTGCAAGTGATGGAGAATTTGTAAACCAGGTTCAAATTACAGGCTTTAAGGATGGAAAATCTTCCTTTGAGTGGGAAGAAGTAAGGCCAATCCCATCTGTCAATCAACCTTTTGAACTCCAATGGAATAAGTATATCAATAGGAAGTCAGGCGATTAAAATGAAAGCAGTTTTCTTACTTGATGAGGATAATTACAATATTATCTACTCAGAAGAATGTATAAAAAAAATAAGCGAAAAAGTAGAAATCCTTGGAAGGTACGATAGCATTGATGAAGCTTGTGACCTTTCGGATGTGGACTTTGTATTTTCTGGTTGGGGTGCTGTCCCAATGGATAAAAAGGCCTTACAAGCCATGCCAAAATTAAAGGTGGTTTTCTACGGGGCGGGCTCCATAAAAAAAGTCCAGACAGAAGAAATGTGGAATAAACCAGTAAGGATAACATCAGCTAGTACAGCCAATGCTATACCAGTTGCCCAATACACAACCAGCCTAATCCAACTATTGCTTAAAGATTTCTTCACACTTACAAGAAAAGTGAAAGAAAACAGGCAAAACAAAATGGACGTATATAGGCTAACAGATGGGTTTTATAAGAGAAAGATAGGGATAATTTCTTATAGTAAGATAGGAAAGGAAGTTATAAAAAACCTCCAATACTTATCTGAAAACGAAATTTATGTTTACGATCCATTCTATGATGAAAATTTCTTTAAAGAAAGAAATCTTATAAAATCAAGCCTAGAGGAAATCTTTGAAAAGTGTGATGTAGTAAGCCTACATTCGCCCCTACTTAAGGAAACAGAAGGCATGATAAAATACCAACATTTTTCAAAAATGAAGAAAAATGCTGCCTTTATAAATACAGCTAGGGGCAAGATAATAAACACAGATGATTTGATCAAGGCGCTAAATGAAAGAACTGATCTTACAGCTATATTAGACGTATCAGACCCAGAACCTCTAGAAAAAGACTCAGCCCTATACGATATGGACAATGTAATCCTATCCCCACACATAGCAGGGTCCCTAGGCAATGAAACCTTGCTAATGGGAGAGTTGATGTATGAGGAACTTGAAAGGTATATAGAAAGTGGAGATTTAAAATATGAAATAAGTCGTGAAGCTTTCTTGAGGATGGCGTGATGAAAAAAATCGGCCTATGCTCAGTAACCTTTAGGGATAAAAGTGTTGATGAAATTGTAGACTTAGCCTTAGAAAATGGCCTAAATTTCATTGAATGGGGAGGGGACATCCACCTAAAACCGGGCGACTTTGATGAAGCCAGGAGGATAAAAGCTCTCTGTGATAAAAATAATATCTTGTATTCCTACGGTTCTTATTATAAATACAAAGATACAGATGATTTTGACCTAATCCTAGAAACTGCGGCAGCCCTTACTGCCAAAGATATTAGGATTTGGGCAAAGAGAATAAGTTCAGCTGATATAAGCGAAGAAGACTATAAAATTTTTATTAAACAAAGTCAAGCAATGGCTGATAAGGCCAAAGAGAAAAATATAAGGCTAAACTTTGAAAACCATAGGGTGACCCTTACAGATACAACAAAATCTGCAAGAAAAATGCTTGATGATATAGGTAGAGACAATGTCTATATCTACTGGCAACCCCAGGCAGATGATAGCGAAGAAGAAAGAATCCAAGCTATTAAAACCCTACATGATAAAATCACAAACATCCACGTTTTTAACTGGGATGAAAACTTTAATAGGTATCCATTAATCCAAGCTAAGGCAGAATGGGAATCATATATAAAAAATTTAGGAGGTGATAGGGCTTATCTATTGGAATTTGTGAAAGATGATAGTATCGAACAATTTAAAGAAGATGCCAAAGTGCTAAAAAATATGTTAGGAGGCTAAAATGGCAGCAGAAATTTTACTTTTCAGAATTGATGAGAGACTACTACATGGTCAAGGTCAAATCTGGATAAGACATTGCGGTGCAAACTCAGTTATATGTGTAAATGATAAGGCAGCAAATGACCCAATCCAACAAAACCTAATGAAGACTATGATAGATAAGTCAATAGCAGTAAGTTTTTATGAAGTAGACAAGTTTATAAGTATCTTTGATAAGGCAAGTCCACTTCAAAAATTCTTCATAGTTGTAGGAAACACAGACGATGCCCTTAAGATTATCAGTGCTGGTATACCTGTAAAAGAAGTAAATATAGGTAATATCCACAATGGTGAGGGCAAGGAAAAGGTAACAAGAGCCATCTATTTGAGCGAAAAAGATAAGGAAAATCTAAGAAAGATAAGAGATGAATACAAGCTTAACTTTAACACTAGATCTACTCCTTCAGGCTCAGACGGTTCCGTTGAAGTAGATATAAACGATTATTTATAATAGGAGAAAAATATGGAAATTACATTAGTACAAGCATTATTAATTGCATTGTGGACAGGTTTTGCCCTTTCAGGTTCCCTATTAGGAATTTATTCTAATAGATCACTTGTCCTATCCTTTGGTGTTGGTCTAATTTTAGGAGACCTACCAAAAGCATTGACAGTAGGAGCTATTGGTGAGCTTGCCTTCATGGGCTTCGGTGTATCACCAGGTGGAACAATTCCTCCATCACCACTAGGACCTGGTATCTTTGGTGCCCTACTAGCAATAACAAACCCAAATATTGACGGACAAACAGCATTTTCTTTATCAATCCCATTTGCGATAGCAATTCAATTTGCAATTACAACAATAAACACATTAATGAGTTTTTCACCAGCTTTGGCTAAAAGAGCTATCGTAGAAGATAATGATAAGAAATTCACCCTTTACGCAAACCTATCTTATATCCTACAATTTGCAGTAGGTGCCCTAATAGGTCTTGTAGCTGCCTTATCTACATCAACAATCAACCAACTTGTAGACATGATTCCAGAATTTATTACAAACGGTCTATCAATGGCAGGTGCAATGATCCCAGCAGTAGGTTTTGCTATGATCCTATCTAACATGATCAGAAAAGAAAATGTCGCTTTTGTTTTACTAGGTTACATCCTATCTGCTTACCTAGGTATGCCTCTAATGGGTGTAGCAGCCTTTGCTACCTTCTTTGCTATATATGAATACCAAAGAAGAGGCGACGCTAAAGCAGCAGAATCAACAGGTACAGAAGAAAGAATGGAGTTTACAGATGGCATCTAATCAAGTTAATAAAAAATTATCAAGCTCAGATTACACAAAAGCTAGTTTAAGAGCTTATATACTTCAAAACGGTTTTAACTATTCAAACTACCAAGGTATTGGTTATGCAAACGTCCTAAGACCAGGACTTAAGAAAATCCACGCAGATGACAAGGAAGCTTACAAGGCATCAATGCTAGCAAACCTTGAATTTTATAACACCAACCCACAACTAGTACCATTCGTATCAAGCGTTCAGCTTGCTATGGAAGATGGTGGGGTTGAGCAAGATTCTATCCAAGATATGAAAATGGCTTTGATGGGACCTCTAGCAGGTATTGGTGACTCTATATCACAATTCCTTCTAGCTCCACTCTTATCAACTATTTTCGCATCAATGGCAGCAGCTGGTAATAACTTAGCTCCAGTCCTATTCTTTATTACAATCAACGTTATCCTTCTAGCTCTTAAGTTAGGTATGGGTAAGGCAGGTTATAAGGTAGGTATATCAGTTGTAAGTGACTTCTCAGAAAAAATGGAAAAAATCACTTCAGCTGCATCTATAGTTGGTGTTGCAGTAATTTCTGCCCTTGTAACACAATTTGTTAAAATTTCTATTCCAATAACTTATGTAAAAGAAATTGGTGAACAAACCCAACATGTAGCTATCCAATCAATGATTGATGGTATGGCTCCAAAATTACTACCAGTTTTATGGACAGGTTTTGTTTACTGGTTAGTAAAGAAAAAAGGTTGGACAACCTATAAGGTAATCATCCTTACAGTTATAGTTGCTATAATTGGTTCAAGCCTAGGACTAATTTCACCTAAACCACCAGTTCTAGAATAAGATGACAAAAAAAGAATGGCTTATCATTCTAGTGATGTATTTTAGTTTTTGGGCTTATCTTGCAATTGATAAGTACAAGCAAAAGAAAATGCTTGAAGAAGCAATAAAAAGTCAAGATGAGCTTCCAAAACTATCAAAGGGTGACAGAGTAATCACTGTTGCCGGTATTTACGGCAGGGTAGATGAGATCAAAGGTCAAACAATCATCCTAGAAATTGATAAGGAAGCTAAGATGGAAGTAAGCAAAAATTCTATATTAAATAAGGTTGTATAATGAATGATTTATATAAGGCGAATTTAATACTAGATGATATATTCGTTTTTGATGAAAATGGAGATATGGAGAAGTCCCATCTAGAGGTGAAAAATACGCCTCTAGATTGGGATTTTTGTCCTAATGGGGACCAGGAATGGACCTTCATGCTTAACCGTTTTACCTACCTAGATGTCCTAAGTAGGGCCTATAGGGAAAGTTCGGATCCGGTTTATATCAAGAAAGGCCTAGCCTTAATTGAAGATTGGATCGATAAGGTTAAGCTTATTCCTTCAAAGAAAACCAGGACCCTCGATACGGGAATGAGGATATATCACTTTATTAAATTCCTTACAGATAATAAGATTGATGATAAAAGTTTATTAAATAAAATTAACCAAAGTATAAAAGACCAAATATTTTATCTAAAAGACCAATACATAGAAAAATATGACTTGAGCAATTGGGGCCTTGTCCAGGTTATAGCAATAGCTATAGCTGGTCTTTACTTTAAAAATGATCAAATGTATGAAAAAGCCATGGAAAAATACGAGGAGATGATGGCTATCCAATATATGGATGACCACTCAATCCACTGGGAAAGATGCCTTGGCTATCATAACTTTATGGTATTGTGGCTATTAAGACTAAGCGAATATGAGAAAGCTTGTGGACTTGAAATAAGTCATAAAGATCAGCTAAGAAAAATCGCGGAGACCACTTTAATAACCACAGATCTTGATGGTAAGGAATTAAACAATGGTGACTCCGACTTAACTGACACGGGTTTTCTTCTTGACTATTATAAGGAGATTTTTGAAGAAGATATAAAGGTAGGAAGTCAAAAATTATTTGGGGACTATGGTTTATATGTTGAAAAGAAGGCTGGAGCATTTTTAGCCTCTTTCAATCAAAATATGGCATCTAACCATAGCCACGGAGATTTCACACATTTTACCTATCAAAAAGACGGAATTAGGATTCTAGATGGGGGTAGGTACACCTACACAGAAAGTGAAGAAAGAGAATACCTAAAGCTATTTGCCCATAATAATGTGATTGTTGATGATAAATCATCCATGGGATATGTATCTTCTTGGGAAACCAATGCCTATCCGCTTATAAATCCTATATATTATAAGAAAAATAGGCATACTTTTGTGGAAATGTCTTATTTTGATAACTCTAGAGAAATATTTTCAAAAAGAAGGATGTTTTTCCTTGAAAATGGAGATTTGATTGTCTTTGATCAAATAAAGGCGAAGGGTAGGCATAAGGCTAAAACAAATATCCTAGCTAAGGGATTAAATGATGAAAATATCATGGTAAATAGAGACTTTTCTCTAGGAAATGATGGCTACTATTCTACTGAATATAACAGCCTAGAGCCTTGTCAGAAATTATCCATAAATGAGGATTTTGAGGATACCTATACCCAATGTATGATATTTGGCAATAAGGATGAGTATGAATTTATCAAAGTTTCTAGAAACAAGGTAGACTTGACAGAAGATGAAGCAGTTGCAATCAAGACCAAGGATGGGGTTATTGTAAATATTTTTGAAGAAATTACAAATTCTCCAAGGGTTTTTACTGCCGGAGGGATAAAATTTCACGCCAGGTCAGCTGTTTTATATGGACAAAGTGATATAGAAATCTATAAGTAGGAGGAAAAATGATTGGATTAATAATGTCAGCCCATGGTCAGTATGCAAGCGGTCTAAAAACCGGCTTAGACCTAGTGGTTGGTAGCAGTGAAAATATCAAAGTTCTAGATTTTACGGGAGATGAAATAGATAAGTATAGGCAAGATTTTGAAACTTTAATTAAGGAAATGCTTGAAAAATACGATAGCCTTGCCATAGCTACAGATATAGCAGGCGGAACACCATACAACACAGCAGTTATGCTAACAAGTGATAATGCCAAGGTAAGTGTATTTTCTGGCCTAAACTTCCAATTAGCCTACGAATTGTCTAATATGGAAAACAACCTTGCTGAGAACAATGAAAAATCAATCGAAGTTGCAAGAGAAGGTATTTCATATTTTAAAATAGAAAATGATGCCGATACATCTTTTGAAGGCGGAATCTAAAATTAGAAAAAAATTTGATTTCAAATGACAAAAAACCACCCCTACTAGTATTTACTAGCAGAGGTGGTTTTTTCTTGTGATTTTACTATTAAAAAATAATTTTCTTATTTTAATCTTACCAATCGTCTCTTTCGTCATAAAGGTCTAGGAGTTCTTCTAGGATTTTTATTTTCTTTTCTTTGGCTCTTCCTTTGTCGGTGTCGCGTCTTAGCATCCTTGGGTTCATTATTTCTACTTCCTTGATATTTGGGGTGTAGGATGAAACCTTGTTTGTGATTGATTCATAGGATTTGTGTTCGGCGAGAGCAACGTGGTGAGAATTAAATACAAGGGTGTAGCCAGCGATGCCGGTTTTTGCCTGATAAGGTTTGGAGATGCCGCCGTCTATGACGTAGAGTTTGCCGCCTGCCTTGATTGGACTTTCTCCTGCTTCTGTAATTACTGGCACGTGGCCGTTTACGATCCTACGTCTTTTGCCTTCGACCTTAAATTCGTCGAGAATTTTATCTACGATTTCTTCTTTTTCACAAAGATCGTAGTAAGGATTTGGATATTCTTTTCTTAATTTTTTATCATCTATAAAGATATTTTCAAAATAAGAATACTGGCTCTTGCCAAAAATTGGTGAATATCTGCCGCTTATCAAGTACCACATCATATCCTTGGCCTTAAGGCTGTTTGTGTAATAAGCGTCCCTTGCGACTTTGTCAAAATAATCCATGAGGCCCTTGCCCTTGTAGGTTACACCTTCAAGCTCAACTTCCTGGAAGTCACCATCAGAAGTGAGTGGAATACAACCGTGGAAGAGGAGGGACCCATTTTCAACCTTGTACATGGCTCCGTTTTTGTAAAGAAAATCCATGTGCTTGTTGAGTTTGTCGTTTTTCATAAAGTCCTGTTTTAGGATGTTTATTACGGTTTTTTCTTCTTTAGTGAGTTTTGCAGGATTTTTTGGGTCTATGGTAGGGAAGTTTGTATCCTTAAGTTTGGCACCCTTGTAGGTCATGGTTTTAAAATCTATGAACTTTAGGGAGTTTCTATCTTCCATGCCCATGTCAGGATTTCTCTCAATTAGGGCGTAGTCAAGCTTAAACCTAATTATGGAAATGGCCTTGTACATCTTGGCGGCAGCGTCGGTTGTGATGTTGTCGTAGATGTTGTCATCGTAAATCCTTGGGGCAAAACATGCGCAAGGATCATCGCCATAGGTTTCCATGGCAAATTCAAAAAGGACTCTGAGGTTGATGCCATAGCCGTCTTCGAGCATATCGAAGTTGTTATATTTGATAGCATCTGCGACACAGGCTGCGATTAAGGCTGTATTACCTGCGCAAGCTCCCATCCAGGCAATGTCGTGGTTGCCCCATTGGAAGTCAACACTTGGGAAGGTCAACAGCTCATCCATAATAATATGTGGAGATGGGCCCCTGTCGTAGATGTCGCCAACTATGTGGAGTTTGTCGACAGATATTCTTTGGATAAGTGTGCAAATTACCTTGATAAAATCGAAGGCAACATCGTATTTGACAATATTTGTAACAAGGGATTCGTAGTAGGCCTTCTTGTTGTATTCGGCATCGTTGGTGTATAGAAGCTCGTCTAGGATTAGGCTGTATTTTTGTGGGAATTTCCTTTTGACATAGTCCTTTGGATACTTGGTTGAAACGAACTTGAGGAGGTTTATTAACCTGTGGATGGTAATTGTTAGGTAATCTTTGGAAATTTTATCTTCTGTCTTTAGGGATTTATAAACCAGGTCTGGGTCATATATTAGCTGGGCTAGGGCGTCTTGGTCCTTTTTTTCAAGGGTGTCACCAAAGAGTTTTTGGATTTTATCCCTAATATTACCTGAAGCAGACCTTAGTAAATGCAAAAAGGCATCGCTTTCCCCATGTATATCAGAAAAGAAATATTCTGTGCCCTTAGGGAGTCTTTGCTGGGCATTTAGGAGGATGAGTTCGTCCTTGATTGCATTTTTGTCTGGGTAGAGGCTTTTGATTATGCTTTGGTAAGTTTTGTCCATAATATCTCCTTTATAATTTTTGTACTTAAAAAGGCCAGGCTCCCAAGGCTTTCGCCTTAAGAGCGCAAAGCCCCCTTAGTCTTCTTTTCCTACAAAATTTGACTTGTCGTAGATTTTTTCTTCTTCTTGTTTTTTGAAATCAGCTGCAAGATCTGGGTCGTAGGTTTCCTCGCTAGATCCCTTATCTTCAACAACTTTGTTTACTATTTTATTTGTTTCCTTGATGTCTCCTAAAGTTGTAGGATTTTCTTTGGCGAGTTTTTCCTCAGCATCTTTTTCGGCTTGAGTTTTTAAATCTTCGCTAGAATCGTATGTTTCTACCTCTGTGCCAAGATCGGTATCTTCCTTAATAAGTTGGCTAGTTTTTGAAACAATATTGCCATCAACTTCTGTTTGGTCTTTTTTTATAATGTTGACATTATCGTCTTCCTTAAAATCAAGTTTGATAGGATCTTCTTTTGAATTTGAATCGCTAGGACCAGTTTTAACTTCTATATATTCAGTCTTCTTTTCTGGAATTTCTGTATTGTAAGAGCCTCTAAACTTTGCAATCAAGCCAAAGAGGGAATTTATGACCAAAAGTCCGTTGAAACCTATTAGGATATAAAGGAGTTTTTCTCTTAAATAAAGGAAGAGAAAAGCATCGCAAGCCAAAAATATTAGGCCAAAAAATACATTAGCCAAATGGCCCTTGCCATTTTCCCCTGCCTTAAAAATAGAACGGGTAATTGCTGTATTTATGACAAAGGCAAGGATTAAAACTCCTAGGGCAAGGGGTTTTATAATGGCGCTGGAAATATTATTTATGCCTAAAAGGTCAACAGTTGCTAGAAATAGGTGGTTGTCAACAAAGATTACAAAGCCTATGGCAAAAAGTGCGAGAATGCTAATTATAGACCTGAATAATCCTGTAATTATGCTAAAAAATTTTATAAAGTCTTTCATAAGTCCTCCATTATATACATTATATCATAAAATTTGAATTGTTTATATATTTTTAACTCGTATAATATAAATAAGTTTAAAAGGGGAGGGACTTATATATAGAAGGAATTTTTGAAAAGAAAAATAATTTAATCCTTAATTTCAATAATGATTTCTATAAATAAGTCGCTTTTTTATTTTCCCTTAAAATTTGTCATTTTTTGGTGAAAAAACTTCTTCTAACCATTGACAAATGCTAATAAACTCATATCATATTTGGATAGTATGTAAAAAAGTTTAGAAAAAAGGTTAAAATAAAGGAGAAATCTTGATAAATATCTTGAAGGTTGATTGTTTTAGAGTACAATATACAATTGCTAGAAATCTATTTATCGAGATTTTTTTATCTCAAAAGGCAAATTTTATTTGTCCTATTTTTGCAGAAAGTAAGGAGTAAGAATGGCCCAATATCATAAAAAGTTATATGGGAAAACAGAGAGAATGTCATTCTCAAAGTTTCCTGAAGTCTTGGATTTACCAAATTTATTAAAAGTTCAAAAAGACTCATATGAGTGGTTTATAAATGAAGGTCTGGGAGAAATCTTAGAAGACATTTCCCCAATAGAAGACTACAATGGCAAACTAAGCCTAGAATTTACAGGTTATGAGTTTGACGAAGAACCAAAATATAGCCTAAAAGAAGCTAAATACAAAGACCTAACCTATGCTAGAGACCTAAAGGTTATGGCTATTTTATTTAATAAAGAAACTGGTGAGATCAAAAGACAAGAAGTTTTCATGGGTGATTTCCCAATGATGACTGATTCTGCAACCTTTGTTATAAATGGTGCAGAAAGAGTAATAGTAAGCCAGTTAGTCAGATCTCCAGGTGTTTACTATGCAGAAGAAACAGACAAGAGCGGGGATAAGCAATATTCATCTACAGTTATTCCTAACAGGGGAGCTTGGATTGAATTTGACACAGACGCTAGCCACACTGTAAACGTAAGGCTTGATAGGACTAGAAAGCTACCTGCTACTACCCTTGTGCGTGCCCTTTTGTTTGATACAGATGAAGAAATTATAAAGGCCCTTGGTGATACCAAGCACTTAAGAAATACCCTTGAAAAGGAAAATTCTGAAAATAGTGAAGAAGCCCTAATAGAAATATACAGAAAATTAAAACCAGGTGACCCTGCTTCACTTGAGTCAGCTACTACCCTTATTAATAACCTACTTTTTGATGATAGAAGGTATGATTTAGCAAGAGTTGGTAGATACAAATACAACCTAAAACTTGCCCTTGCCCCAAGAATTGCAGGCGAAGTGGCAGCAGAAGATGTTGTCGATACAGAAACAGGTGAAATCTTTGTAAAAGCTGGAGACCTAATTAGCGAAGAAGTTGCCCTTGAGATTGAAAACTCAGGTATTGTTTCAGTTGATATTAGAAAATTAAATTCAGATGGCGAAGAAGTTGTCCTAAAAATCGTGGGTAATAATTTCGTTGATATTCACGCCTTTGATAGACTTGAAGGCCTTGATATAGATTTCGATGACTTTAGCGAAAAAGTTTACTACCCAGTAATGACTGAAATCATTGAAGAAGCTGAAAATGACGAAGAATTAGTAAAGATGATGCAAAGAAGAAAGAAAGAACTTTCTCCAAAGCACATCACAAAATCAGATATACTCGCAGTTGTAAACTACCAATTTAACCTCTTTGAAGGTGTTGGTGAAACTGATGATATTGACCACTTAGGAAACCGTCGTGTAAGAGGTGTTGGAGAATTACTTCAAAACCAATTTAGGGTAGGCCTAGCTAGGATGGAAAGAGTTGTTCGTGAAAGAATGACCACCCAAGATCCTGATATAGCAACCCCACAAGGCCTAATCAATATCAAGCCAGTTACAGCTGTTATTAAGGAATTCTTTGGTTCATCCCAATTATCACAGTTCATGGACCAAACTAACCCAATGAGTGAATTAACCCACAAGAGGAGACTTTCAGCCCTAGGCCCAGGCGGTCTTTCAAGAGATAGGGCAGGCGTTGAAGTAAGGGACGTTCACGATTCTCACTACGGAAGAATTTGTCCAATAGAGACTCCAGAAGGACCAAACATCGGTCTTATCACATCTCTAACAACCTATGCAAGAGTTAATAAATACGGCTTTATCGAAACCCCATACAGGGTTGTTAAGGAAGGCGGTCTGGTAACAGACGAAATCGACTACCTAACAGCAGACGTTGAAGATAACTTCATCATTGCCCAAGCCAACGAACCATTAGATGAGAACAACAGATTTGTAAATGAGAGAGTTTCTGGTCGTGGTTACAGGGGTGAAAATGATATTTATCCAAGAGATTCTGTTCAATACATGGACGTTTCTCCACAGCAGATCGTATCTGTAGGAGCATCATTAATCCCATTCTTAGAAAACGACGACTCAACCCGTGCCCTTATGGGTGCCAACATGCAACGTCAGGCAGTGCCACTTATAAAATCTGCTGCACCTATTGTAGCAACAGGTATTGAGCACAGGGCTGCTAAGGATTCCGGTGTATGTGTTGTTTCAAAAACAGACGGAAAAGTAGTTTACGTTTCAGCTGATAAGATTAAAGTAAAACCAAAAAACGGCGACGTTATTACTTACGATCTTCTTAAATTTGAAAGAGCCAACCAAGGTACAACAATAAACCAAAGACCAATTGTAAAATTGGATGATGAAGTTAAAGAAGGCCAAGTCCTTGCAGATGGACCATCTACTGACAATGGCGAACTTGCCCTTGGTAAAAATATCCTTATTGCATTTACAACTTGGGAAGGCTACAACTTCGAGGACGCTATGCTCCTTAACGAAGAGCTAGTAATTAACGATGTTTTAACATCAGTTCACATCGAAGAACACGAATGTGAAGCCAGAGAAACCAAGCTTGGTGCAGAAGAAATTACCAAAGATATACCAAATGTCGGCGACGATATGAAAAAAGACCTCGACGAAAATGGTGTTATCAGAATTGGTGCTGAAGTAACAAGCGGTGACATCCTTGTTGGTAAGGTATCTCCAAAGGGAGAAACTGAACTATCTCCAGAAGAAAGACTTCTACGTGCAATTTTCGGTGAAAAAGCTAGAGAAGTTAGAGATACATCACTAAAAGTTCCTCACGGTGAAAAGGGAATCGTAGTTGATGTTAAGGAATATAACAAAAAAGACGGAGACGAACTATCTCCAGGTGTAAATAAAGTAATCAGAGTTTATGTAGCTACCAAGAGAAAAATCATGGTAGGAGATAAGATGTGTGGTCGTCACGGTAACAAGGGTGTCGTTTCAAGGATTTTACCAAGAGAAGACATGCCATTTTTACCAGACGGAACACCTATCCAAATCTGCCTAAACCCACTAGGTATCCCATCTCGTATGAACTTAGGTCAGGTACTTGAAGTTCACATGGGTCTTGCAGCGAGAACACTTGGCTGGAAGATAGCAACACCAGTATTTGATGGTGCTATGGATACAGAAATCGAAGAAGTATTAGAAGAAGCAAAGAAAATCGCTCCTTACGTTAATAAAACAGGTAAGATTAAGCTTCGTGACGGAAGAACTGGACTAGAGTTTGAGAACCCAGTAACAGTCGGCGTTATGTACATGCTTAAGCTTCACCACATGGTAGAAGAAAAAATCCACGCTAGGTCAATCGGACCATACTCACTTGTAACCCAACAACCACTTGGTGGTAAGGCCCAATTCGGTGGCCAGAGGTTTGGTGAGATGGAGGTTTGGGCACTTGAAGCCTATGGTGCAAGCCACACCCTCCAAGAGATCCTAACTGTAAAATCCGATGACGTTACAGGAAGAGTTAAGACCTACGAATCAATAGTTAAGGGAGAAAATATCCCAGAGCCAGGTACACCAGAATCATTCAAAGTTTTAGTAAAAGAGCTTCAATCACTAGCCCTTGACGTAGAACTATTAGATGAAAGTGGAGATGTAGTTGAGCTTAAGGAAAATATTGACGAACAAGATAGGTTCTCCCAAGTAGAAAAGATAGATGCGTCTAAGATTAGAAACCAAAGCAAACTCTTAGCTAAGGCTAATGCCCCTCAGGAAGAAACAGAGGCAGAAGAAGAAGCTAGCGAAGCTTAGGAGAAGGGAAGTTTATGAGCGAATTAAATCAATTTTATGGGATGAGGATGAAAGTTGCATCCCCAGAAAGAATAAGAAGCTGGTCTCATGGCGAGGTTAAAAAACCTGAAACTATAAACTATAGGACCCTTAAACCTGAGAAAGACGGCCTTTTCTGCGAAAAGATTTTCGGCCCAACCAAGGATTACGAATGTTCTTGTGGTAAATACAAGAGAATGAGATATAAGGGTGTCGTTTGTGAAAAGTGTGGGGTTGAAGTAACCAAGTCTAAGGTCAGACGTGAGAGAATGGGCCACATCGAGCTTGCAGCTCCAGTTTCTCACATTTGGTTCTTTAAGGGAATTCCATCAAAGATGGGACTCTTACTTGACATGAGCCCAAGAGTGTTGGAAAAAATCCTCTACTTTGCATCATACGTAGTAATAAATCCAGGTTCTACAGACCTTGCAGTTAAGCAAGAAATCTCAGAAACTGAATACCAAGATATATTAGAAGAATATCCAGATGACACAGAATTTAAGGCAGCCATGGGTGCTGAAGCTGTCAAGGAGCTTCTTCAAAACATTGACCTTGAAAAGGAATACCAACTACTATTAAAAGAACTTGACGAATCTTCAAACCAAAAGAAGGTTAGAGTTTCAAGACGTCTTGAAGTAGTAGATGCCTTTTTAACAAGCGGAAATAAACCAGAATGGATGATCCTAGATGTTCTTCCAGTTATGCCACCTGAGCTTAGACCAATGGTCCAACTAGAAGGTGGTAGGTTTGCAACCTCCGACCTAAACGACCTATACAGAAGAGTTATAAACAGAAATAACAGACTAAAAAGACTTCTTGATATAGGTGCACCAGAAATTATCGTTAGAAATGAAAAGAGAATGCTCCAAGAAGCAGTTGACGCCCTAATCGACAACGGTCGTAGGGGCAGGGCTGTAACTGGCGCTTCTAATAGAAATATGAAGTCCCTATCAGACCTTCTTAAAGGTAAATCTGGTAGGTTTAGACAAAACCTTCTTGGTAAGAGAGTTGACTACTCAGGCCGTTCTGTAATCGTAGTTGGTCCAGACCTTAAATTTAACCAATGCGGTCTGCCACAAGAGATGGCCCTTGAGTTATTTAAGCCATTTATCATGAACAAGGTTGTTGAAAAAGAAATGGCTCACAACCTTAAAACTGCCAAGAAAATGGTAGAGAAAAAAGACCCAAGAGTTTATGAAGTCCTAGAAGAAGTCATCAAGGACCACCCAGTTTTACTAAACCGTGCTCCGACTCTTCACAGGCTTGGTATCCAAGCTTTTGAGCCAATCCTTGTAGAAGGAAAGGCAATTAAGCTTCACCCATTAGCTTGTAACGCCTTCAACGCCGACTTCGATGGTGACCAGATGGCTATCCACTTACCACTATCAAACGAAGCTCAAATTGAAGCAAGACTTCTAATGATGTCAACCAACAATATTCTTGGTCTTAAGGACGGTAAGCCTATTACCACACCTTCACAGGATATGGTGCTAGGTGCTTATTACCTAACAACAATCAAGGAAGGCGCCAAGGGCGAGGGTATGGTTTTCGAATCAACCAACGAAATGAAAAAAGCCCTAGTTGCGGGCATCGTTGAATACCAATCAAAAATTGGTGTTAGAGTAAAAAAAGACGATATGGATCCAGGTAAGATTGTCCATTCAACAGTTGGTAGGTTCATCTACAACGAAGGCCTTCCACAAGATTTGGGCTATGTAAATAGAAAAGAAGATCCATATTCACTTGAAGTTGATACCCTAATCGACTCAGGTATGCTAAAAGAAATTATCGATAAGTGTTTTAGAAAACATGGCAATATCAAGACTGCAGAAGTCCTAGATTACATCAAACAAACAGGATATAAATACTCAACCCTATCAGGTCTAACAGTTTCTATGGATGACGTAAAGATTCCAGCAGAAAAATGGAACCTAATAGCTGAGGCAGATGCTGCAGTTGATAAATACGATAAACTTTACAGACGTGGTCTAATAACTGACCAAGAAAGATACGAAAAAGTAATCGAAATCTGGCAAGATACCACAAATAAGGTAACAGATGCCCTTCTTGCAGACCTTAAAGATGATAACAACATCAAGATCTTTGCGGACTCTGGTGCCCGTGGTTCTACAAACCAGATTAGACAGCTAGGCGCTATGCGTGGACTTATGAGTCAGGCCGATGGTAAGATTATTGAAATTCCAATCAAGGCTAACTTTAGAGAGGGTCTTTCTGTACAAGAATACTTTATCTCAACCCACGGTTCTCGTAAGGGTCTAACAGATACAGCCCTAAGAACTGCCGACTCAGGTTACCTAACACGTAGGATGGTAGATATTTCCCAAGACGTTATCGTTACAGAAGATGACTGCCATTCAGATGGTTTTGTAATTGCCCACGAATTTAAAGACGGCAACGAATTAATCGAAGACTTAAGAACAAGGATTGTTGGCCGTACATCTTTTGAAGATATCAAAGATGAATCGGGAGAAATCATTGTTCACAAAGACGAAGTAATAGATGAAGATTTGGCTGATAAGATTGTAGGAGCTGGCATTAAGGAAGTAAAACTAAGGTCAGTTCTAGAATGTAAGGCTAAACAAGGTGTTTGTGCGAAATGTTACGGTAGGAACCTTGCAACAGGCAAGCACGTAAACATGGGAGAAGCAGTTGGTATCATCGCTGCCCAATCAATCGGTGAGCCGGGTACCCAGCTAACCATGAGAACCTTCCACTCCGGTGGTATCGCAGGCGTTGGAATTACCCAAGGTCTTCCAAGGGTTGAGGAGCTTTTTGAAGCTCGTAAACCAAAGGGTCTTGCCTTCATCGCAGCCAATTCAGGAACAGTTTCACTAATCCAAAACGATAAGAAAACTGACGTTGAAATCACAAATGCTGATGGAACATCCCAAAAATACAACATTCCATTTGGTTCAAGAATCTTAGTTAAAGACGGCGAAGAAGTTCAAATCGGAGCCCAACTAACAGAAGGTTCCCTAGATCCACACGACGTCCTTGACGTATTAGGCAAGGTTGGAGTTCAAGATTACATCACCAAGGAAGTCCAAAAAGTATATAGGCAACAAGGTGTTGAAATCGACGACAGGCACATAGAAGTAATTGCTCGTCAGATGCTAAAGAAAGTTAAAATCCTTGAATCAGGCGACACAGAATTCTTGCCAGAAAGCTTGCAAGATAGGCGTGAAGTTGATATCGTAAATGATAAAATGAAAGAAGCTGGCAAAAAGCCTGCCATCTACGAACAAGAACTCCTTGGAATCACCAAGGCATCTCTTGCGACAGATTCATGGCTATCAGCAGCATCTTTCCAAGAAACAACAAGAGTTCTAACAGATGCTTCGATTAAGGGCAAGGTAGACGACCTAAGAGGTCTAAAGGAAAATATCATCATCGGTAAGCTAATCCCAGCAGGAACTGGTCTAAAATACTACAACGACGTAGAAATAGACTATGAAACCAAAGAATTAGAAGACGAACAGATAAAAGCCAACCTTGAATTAATAGAAGCAGAAGAAGAAACTGAAGAAGTATAAAAATAAAAGGCCCCTCGTGGGTCTTTTTTATTTGGAAATTTTGCAGAAAACTACCATAGGCATGAGCTAAGTTAGGAAATATAATAAAAGTGAAAAGAAATATAGAAGATATTTTTAAAAAGATACAATAATTAACAGTCATTCTGACTGAAAAGCCACAAGACTTTGATGAGCAATCTCATAGATTAAAGATTTGTGTACATGTTTTTAAAAATATATTTTTCATAAATATGAGGAGGGAAAAATGAAAACAAGAGAAAAGGGGTTAATAACCTATATTTTATTGACATCTATCTTAGGAGCTCTAACAATGCTATCTATCCCATATGCAATGGCTAAGGAATCTTACCTTTATTATGGTTATGTGGTGGTTTTCTTAACTTGCACAATCATTTCAGGCATGATCTTAAAAAGATACCAGAAAACAGTCAAATATTTTGATCTGGGGGAATATTTAACTAGCCAGCAAGAAGAATTTGCAAGGATAATTCACGATGAAATCATCCAAGACCTTTATGGGATAAGGAATAATTTGAACCTAAAAACTCCAGACCTTGAAAAGGCTAAGGCAATCGCAGAAAATTTGGAAAATAAATCCAGGTCCATAATGACCTATTATAGGGAAAGTCTGATTTCTGATATGAGCCTTAAGGAAAATGTTGAAAGTATTTTCTATGACGTGGAGGCTCTTTACCCAGGCAAAAATTTTGATCTTTCTATTGATATTTCTGAAAGCATTAAGGAACGAAATCCTCAAAGTCTAAGAACTATTCTAATAATTACAAAAGAGCTAATCAACAATATCTACAAACATTCCAAGGGTTCTAAAATAACCTATAAGATGGACTTGGAAGGGGGAGATATTGTATTAAGGGTTACAAGTGATGGGGCGGAATATTTAGATTATAGAAATATTTTAGAATCTAGGGGTGGAGTCTTGTTTATGAAATTTTTGCTAGATTCTTTTGGCGGAGATATAAAATATTACTATAAGGACGGAATATTGAAAACTCAAGTAAGGGTAGGGATTGATTAATGAAGATAATAATTTTAGACGATCATAAAATTTTTGGCGAAAGCCTTCAAAACCTTCTTTTAGAAAGCGATGATATTAATATTTGTGATTTTGTAAGCGATATAGAAGGATTTTATAAAAAAATAGAAACAGATCCCTATGACATCTGTATTTTGGATATTAATCTTGATAAGAATTCGGGTTTTGATGTCCTAAAAGAATTATCAGCAAGAAAAGCAAAATTAAAAACAATAATTTTATCCTCCTACACAAACCCAATCTACAAGAAAAAAGCCCTAGACCTTGGAGCTGCAGGATATATATCAAAGTCCATAGATTCTAAAAGCTTAATCGAAAAAATTTGCCAAATCAATAATGGCTTGTGCACTGGTGATGAAAACATAATCGAAAATCCCCTAACAAAAAGGGAAGAAGAAGTCCTAAAAGCACTATTAACAGGCGAGACAAACACCCAAATAGCCAAAGACCTATTCATAAGCGAACGAACCTTATACCATCATATAGAAAATATTTATGAAAAATTAGGTGTAGAAAATAAGGTGGAATTATATGGAAAAGCTTTAGAATTGGGCTATATCGATGATTTCTAGGTCATATAGCCAAGAAATATAGGCCAATAACTCCTTTACCGTAATAGTTTTATTGGCGTAGTAAGAGGCTTTAATGTTATAATAATTACAGTGGTAATCCTTTAAATAAACGTAAAGGGTTAAATGCTTCTATTAATGAAATGATTTTTAAAGAGGAGACAAATCATGATTATTGCTATTGGTGGTGGGGAAGTATCTCAAAATCAAACTTACGAGATAGATAAATTTATCGTTGGATCATCAAAAAAAGAGAATCCAAATTTTCTATTTATTCCCACAGCAAGTAAAGATGCTGAGCCATACATAAAAACCATTAGTAAATTGTATGAGGGTTTAGGTTGCAAAACTGATACTTTGTATTTATCTACTATAGAAGTAAATAAGGAAGAAATTAATCAAAAGATTGAAAAAGCAGACATAATTTACGTTGGCGGCGGCAATACTGCCTATATGATGGAAGTATGGAAACAATATTCTGTTGATAAGGCACTAATAAAAGCTTATACAAGCGGAAAAGTACTGGCGGGCTTAAGTGCAGGATCTATATGCTGGTTTATAGCAGGTCATAGTGATAGTGAATTTATAGAAGATGTTGAAAGTCCAAAACATAAGTGGGTTAATGGCCTAGGTATAATTCCTTATTTACATTGCCCACACTATGATGAGCCTGAAAGAGCTGGCTTTGATGAGTTTTTTACTGGACAAGTCACAGATGCGATTGCAATAGAAAATCAAGTGGCAGTTGTTTGGGAGAATAATGAACTTAAAGTTATTAAAGCTAACAATAGAAAAAATGCTTATAGACTTTCATGGAGTGATACAGGTTTGAATAAAGAAGTTTTATATTAAGACTTTACATCAGGGTTTCGTGTCATAATTATGACAAGGGCAGATAGTAACGATGAATACAGGATTTTAGCGTCTCTACAAAAAAATAAAATTGAAAAAGTAGGTTAATAAAATGGAAAAATACGTAAAGTTTAATCAGAATAGATGGAACAATGTTTCAAGGAAAAAAGGAAATCCCTATACAGTTCCATTGACAAGTGAAGAGTATAAAGAAGCAATAGAAAATGAATTAAGTGTAGGGTTAACTGTTGGTAAGACAGTTCCTACTGAGTGGTTTGAAAAAGCTAAAGGAAAAAAATTGCTAGGATTGGCCTGTGGAGGCGGGCAACAAGGACCAATTTTTGCAGGAAAAGGCTATGAAACTACAATAATGGATTTTTCTGAAGAACAATTGACGAAAGATAGATTAGTAGCTGAACGAGAAAATATTCAAATTGATACTGTTCATGCAGATATGACGAAACTTTTTCCTTTTGAGGATGAAAGTTTTGATATCATTTTTTGTCCTGTATCGAATGCTTACATTTCTGACTTAGAAAACATGTGGAAAGAGTCATATAGAGTTCTAAAAAAGGGCGGACTATTGATGGTTGGTTATATGAACCCATGGATCTATATGTATGACGGTGATGATGTTTGGGATTCCCCAGATAAAGAACTATTGCTGAAATATTCCTTACCTTATGATTCAAGTGAACTAGAAAAACAAGGAAATATTGAAATCAATCCAGAATACGGTTATGAGTTTAGTCATACACTAGAATCACAAATCGGAGGTCAGTTAAAGGTTGGCTTTGCTATGATCGATTTTTATGAATCAAAGGACAATAGAAACAGATTATCAAAATATGGAAGTGATTATTTAGCAAATTTGTGCATAAAACTATAAACAGAAAATAAATATCCACGGTAATCCTCCTGAACTAGAATTTATATAACCATGAAAGTATTGGATTTGCTTATGATGTACCAGGTGGTTACTCCACTACGGGCGATGCGACGAATTGTAGATTTTCTTTAGAAAAATATTATATAAACGAAAAAACGAATTGTTGGGAGTTGAAACAATGAAATTTGTTACAGAAGAATTTAAGTTAAAAGATGGTAGAGTTTGCAAAATCCGTGAAATCCAAGTAGAGGATGCAGCAGATATGGTAGAATATCTCAAAATTGTTAATGGAGAATCTGATTTTATGAACTCTTATCCAGATGAAATAACTATGACAGCCGAAGAGGAAGAAAAAATGATAAAAGGTTTTAATAAGTCAGAAACTACCCTCATGCTTGTTGTTGAAATGGGAGGAAGGCTTATTGCTAGTGGCACTATTATGAGGCTTAGTAAAAAGAAAATGCGTCACAGGGGAAATGTAGCGCTTGTTGTACTTAAAGAATTTTGGAACTTAGGGATAGGTAAGAAGATTCTTCTATGTCTAGAAAGCTATGCCAAGGATTTGAATCTTTCCCAGATAGAATTAGATTATTACTCTGGTAATAAAAGAGCAAGGGCTCTTTATGATAAAATAGGATTTATTGAGACAGGCAAAACTCCTAATGCCATTATTTTAAAGGATGGAAGAGCATACGATAGTGTAAAAATGGTTAAATGTATTAAAAGTTAGCTCTTTTCAAATATTAGGAAAACCAAGGTGTTAACAAATTATAACAAACAAAAAAGACCCGGCCAGGGTCTTTTTCATTTCTTATTTACTCAAAAATTCATTAGCTTCCCTAAGTCCTTTGATGATTTCTAGGCTTTGTGGGCAGATGTTTTCGCATTTGCCGCATTCTATGCAAGCTTCTGGGTTTACTCCGTCTTTTAGATATTCTTCAAAGGCTTTTTTGGATTTTTCAGCTTCGTCATAAAGAAAAGCATTGTTCCACATTGCAAATACCTTTGGAATGTTGATTTCTACTGTGCATGGCAGGCAATATTCGCAGGCTGTGCAGGCGATTTGTTCTCTTTTTTTATAAATTTCCCTGGCTTTTTCATAAAATTCTTTTTCTTTGTCTGATAAGTTTGGATCTGCACTTGCGATTGCCATATTTTCTGCGACCTGTTCGCTACTATTCATGCCGGATAAAACGGTCATTACATTATCAAGGCTTAGAGGGAATTTAAGGGCAAGTTGGGCAGGGGATAGGTCTGTAAATTCAGCCATGATTTCCCTTATTTTGATAGGGGGATTGGCAAGTCTACCGCCCTTAACAGGCTCCATAATTACCACTGGTATGCCCATTTTCTTGGCTAATTCATAGCCTTTTAATCCTGCTTGCAAGCTTATATCCAAATAATTTAGCTGGATTTGGCAAAAATCCCAGTCATAAGCTTTGATAATTTCTTCGAAAGCCTCGTATTCATCGTGGAAGGAAAAGCCAATATTTTTTACTAGGCCTTTTTCCTTAAGTTCGTTAACAAAGTCAAAGACTCCCAATTCTACCATTTGTCTAAATCTTTTAATATCAAGCGAATGGAGGAGGTAAAAATCAAGATTATTTGTTCTTAGTTTTTCTAATTGTTCATTAAAAATTTTATAAAAATCGTCTTTTTCCTTTACAAGCCAACATGGAAGTTTACTTGCAAGGTAGATTTTATCCCTCAAATTATTTTCTTCTAAAAATTCTCCGACAAATCTTTCGCTCATTTGGTCATGGTAAGGGTAGGCTGTATCGATGTATGTAAGTCCCTTTTCAATGGCTTCTTTGAGGATTTTTGCCGATTCGACCTTGTCAATCTTGGAATTGTCTTCGTCCAGAGTTTTAAATCTCATACATCCAAAACCGAGTCTAGAGATTTTTTCTCCTTTAAAATCAAAATATTTCATTAATTATCCTTTCTTTCTCTTCATATATCATTGTATCATAAGATTGGGGAAAAATTTAATGAAGTTTGTGAAAATTCGGTATAGTAAAATTAAAGGAGATAATATGAAAGAGAAAATATCGTTTAAATCATTACCCGCCTTTGTTATTTTGGGAATTATAACTGGACTTTTAATTGGAATTTTTAAAAAGCTAATCGGATTTCTTGCTAGTTTTATGGATGGATTTTTAGGATCTGGCACAGGAAAAGATAAGCTAATTTTCATGGCCCTTATTATCCTTATTGGTATAATTACTTTTTTTATCTTGAAAAAAGATAAGAACACCAAGGGCTCTGGCATTCCTGTTATGACTGGGATGATGGAGGGAACCATAGAAGTTTCTAGTGAAAAAACCATTGTTGGAAAGTTCATTGCTTCCGTCCTTACAATCGGATCTGGCCTTACAGTCGGTAGGGAAGGCCCTTCAGTCCAACTTGGTGGCCTAGCTGGAGATATAGTAGGGAAGTTTTTTCCAAATACTGATAGGAATTTATTTATAGGATCGGCTGCTTCAGCAGGTTTTGCAGTTGCCTTCAACGCACCTGTGGCATCTTTGATATTTGCTGTTGAGGAGATTTTTAGGACCCATAATTTTTCTACTTTCCTATCCTCAGCCCTTACTATCATATCAGCCACAGTCACATCTGGTCTGGTATTTGGAGACCATCCAAGCCTAGAAAATATACCAGCCTTTGCTAGCATAGATCAAAAATCCTTGACCCTAATCGTGATTTTGGGAATCTTCGCAGGTCTATCTGGAGTTTTATTTAACAAAGTTGTCATAGGTTCAAAATCTATTTACAAAAAAATTGCCTTACCAGAATTAGTAAAATATCTCGCTCCCTTTGTAATTACAGGGCTTGTTTTACTCATAGACCCAAGACTATTCGCTTCTGGTGAAGAATTAATCTACCTACCAAGCGAGGGAAATGAAGAACTAGCGATTCTTATTTATATGTACGGGGCAAAAATTTTACTCCTTGCCCTAGCCTTTGGCATTGGCCTATCAGGTGGATCTTTGGTCCCACTTTTAGCAATCGGGGCGATTTTAGGAAATATTTATGGCACAGCCTTAGCTGACCTTGGTCTGATACCTGTAGAAATGATATATGCAATATCACTAATAGCCATGGCAGGCCATTTTTCAGCCATAGTCAGGACACCAATCACAGCTATTATCCTGATTTTAGAAATGACTGGCGGGGCCTTTTTAAATATTTTATCTCTCGCTGTTGTTTCTTTTGTGGCCTATCTAGTGGCAGAAATGTGTCATTCAAAGCCATTTTACGAAGACCTTTACGAAAGGCTATTAATAACAGAAAAAGCTTCCTAAATTCTAGGAAGTTTTTTTGTGGTCATTTTATTAATATTTATAATTTTTTAAAAACTTGGTAAAAAACTTGTTATTTTCTAGAGAAATGAGATGAAAGGTGTAGAATATAAGCCAGGAGCATATATGAAGAAGAAATATACTTACATATTATGGATTTTTGCCATAATTGGATTCTTCTCTATCTTAAAAAAGACTGACCAAGTAAACCAGGCTTGGGTAGACTCTTACCTGGAAAGAATGCGCTTAGAAGAGTTTTTGAAATCTAGGATTTCCAAGGATAGGGAAGAAGAAATAAAAAAATTAACAAGAAAGGCTGATGAAAAAAGAGCCCAAGCTTTTCTTGATAGAAAAATAAAAGAAAAAACACAAGCAGAATCCCAGGCTGCAGCAAACCATGTAAAAGAATTAGCGAAAAAATATCCCCAAGTTAAGGGCAGGATTATTATTAAGGGTACAGACATAGATTTCCCTGTTGTCCAAGGAACTGACAACGAGTTTTACCTTGACCACGACTACGATAATTCCTATTATATAAACGGCGGAGTCTTTATAGACTATGTCCACAAGGCCGATTTTTCTGATCAAAACACAGTTATTTACGGCCACAATGTGAGAATTGGTTATATTTTCCATGACCTGGATAAGTTTAGGGACAAAAATTTTGTCAAAAACCATTCTGAAATAATTATCGATACGCCTCTGGCAAGGAAGACTTTTGATGTGGTGTGCACCATGGACGTCCATGTTGATGCAGATTACAGGTTCAATTATTACGATGATCAAGAATTTGAGGAATATCTTAAGCTTATAAAGGAAAATAATATTCTTGAAAATAATCCTTTGCCAAAAAAAGAAGATAAGCTTATCACCTTGTCAACTTGTTCGGATATTAAGGATAGGTACGCCATAGTTGCAGTGGAAACAACAGGTAAGTTTGTAAGGCCAAAGGACTTTGATCTCAAAAAACAAATGATCTTAAAAGATAAGAGATCTACTACAAATACTTTTATTGATTAATTAAAATCTTCCTAAAGCCTAGGAAGATTTTTTCTTGTCTATTTTTAATTGAATTTTTTAACTTTTATCATATATTGTTTTGGATTAGAAAAAAAGGAAATTTTATGGATCATTATTTAACAAAGGACTCGCCATCCAAGGCTATTAGCAGGTTTGCCTTGCCAATGGTGGTTGGGTCATTATTTCAACAAATATATACCCTGGTCGATTCGGCTGTGGTTGGCAAATACGTGGGCGAAGCCGCTCTTGCATCTATTGGGGCAAGTTTTGCCCTAACTACGATTTTCATTTGCATCGGAGTTGGTGGCGGTGCTGGGGCTTCGGTTTTAATTGCAAGGTACTTTGGGTCTCGTGATTATAAGAGGATGAAAACTGCTATTTTCACTGCCATTATTGGATTTTTGGTACTTTCCCTTGGCCTTTCAGCTTTTGGTTTGATTTTTTCCAAGGATTTGATGGGACTCCTTAAAACTCCAGAAGAGATTCTTGATATGGCTGTTTTATACCTTAATATTTATTTTTACGGACTGCCATTCTTGTTTATGTATAATATCATCTCGGCCCTTTACCAGGCCCTTGGTGAATCAAAAATACCACTATATTTTTTGATTTTCTCTTCGGTTTTAAATGTCATTTTGGATGTGTATTTTGTAAGAGATTTGGGCTTTGGCCTAGCTGGTGCGGCCTACGCAACACTTCTTGCCCAAGGCCTTTCGGCTGTATTATCATTTTTTGTTTTTCTAAGAAAAATAAAGACCATTAAAACTGAAAAGACCAAGATCTTTGACAAAAGAGAATTTGCTTTAGTTTCAAAACTAGCCCTTCCTTCCATTGTCCAGCAATCTACAATCACCATAGGCCAGCTTTTGGTCCAATCGGTTGTAAATTCCTTTGGGGTAGAAATCTTGGCAGGATTTTCTGCAGCCATGAGGGTAGAAAGCCTGATAATTGTGCCGATTACAAGCCTAGGCAACGCCCTTTCTTCTTATACTTCGCAGAATGTAGGAGCAGAGAAATTAGATAGGTTAGAAAAAGGTCTTAGGGCGTCGCTAATTATGGTTGGGATTTATTCACTCCTAGTTTTTGCCCTTTTAAAAATAAATTCCACTTCAATAATTGCCTTTTTCATGAACGAATCTTCCTCAAATCTTGCCATTGATACTGGCATGGCTTATCTTAACTTTATTGGATTTTTCTTCGTCCTTGTAGGATCCAAACACTGTATAGACGGCGTTTTAAGAGGCCTTGGAGATGTGAGAGTTTTCACCTTTGCCAATATTGTAAATTTATTTATCAGGGTAAGCCTATCAATGACCCTAGCCCACAAGATTGGAATAGGCATGGTCTGGTACGCAGTGCCATTAGGTTGGCTTGCTAATCTCTTAATTTCAAGCCTATATTATGGTCACACTAAGAAGAGAGGTTATGAGCTTAGCTTTTAAAATGTTATAGAAAAATAGACCCTAGCAGAATATACAAGCTGCTAGGGTCTTTCACTTTCAAAAAAATTTAATTAAAATCAAGTAGGTTGATTCCTATGTCTTCGTCCATTTTTCTACCAACCCAACCGTCGATAATGTCGATTACCATTTCACAAGTCACGCTGATATGTGCGGAAATTAGGTGTCCGCCAAGTCCATGGCCTTCATGGTCAGATGCGGATATGTGGAGGTGGGGATAGTATTTTCCTTCCTTGGTGGTTATAGTTCCATTTATACCGAGGATTTCAAACACGCCCTTAAAATTTTTTTCTGTATAGGACTTATCATCCACCTTATAGACACCAATAGTAAAGTCATCTGTAGCCCCGATGGCGGATATGGATGCTAGTTTTATGTCTTCTTTGAGGGCGAGGGTTTTAAGGGCTTGGTGGACTTCTTCGCCTCTGTCAAACCTTGCGACTATTTTGCTTCCAAATCTTCTGTAATCCATAAAAATCCTTTCTATTGGCCAGAAATTTCTAAACTAATTTCTTAACTGCTTCTAGGGCAGCGTCGAAGTTTACTTCGTTGGTTACTTCTGGAACGTATTCTACGTATTGAACTGTTCCTTCTTTGTCGATTACAACGATTCCTCTTGTAAGAAGTTTTAATTCATCGATTAAAAAGCCGTATTTTTCGCCGAATTCCCTGTTTTTGTAGTCTGAAACTGTGATTGTGTTTCCTATTTCATAAGCATCGCAGAATCTTTTTTGAGCAAATGGTAGGTCAAGAGTGATATTTACTATAGCAACGTCATCTGAAAGTTCGCTTGCTTCCTTGTTAAATCTTTTTGCTTGGAAGGCACAAACGCTAGTGTCAAGTGATGGGGCACCTGAGATTACAACTACTTTTCCCTTTAGATCATCAAGATTGAAATCTGATAGGTCGTTTTTGCTAGCTGTAAAATTTGGGGCCTTGTCACCAACTTTTACTTCTTTTCCTAATAAGTTTACTTTGTTTCCTGCAAATGTAATATTCATAAATTATATCTCCTTTAAAAAAACATTTAACACTAATATTATACCCAATATATCTTGATATAAATATTATTTTGCTAATTTTTATAAAAAATATTGGGCGGTAAAAATTATTTAAAAATTAATATCATTAATGAAATTATTTGTTTTTATCACCTAGATTGAGAAATATTCATAGAAATAAGTAAATTACTTGACAAAGGGGCAGAAGCCGTGTAAAATATTTAAGGATTGGCAGAAGTTTGCCAATTTATTAAATTTTAAAGAATAGGAGGTGCATTATGCCAACAATTAATCAACTTGTTAGAAAAGGTAGAAAAAGCGAAAAATCTAAATCAGATACACCAGCTTTAGGTTATAACTACAACACTCTTAAGAGTAGAATAACACCTAACCAATCACCACAAAAACGTGGAGTTTGTACATCTGTTAGAACAGTTACACCTAAAAAGCCAAACTCAGCTCTAAGAAAGATCGCGAGAGTCAGACTTACAAATGGTGCTGAAGTGCTTTCATACATTCCAGGAATTGGACACAACCTACAAGAACACAGTGTTGTACTAATTAGAGGTGGTAGGGTAAAGGACCTTCCAGGTGTTAGATACCATATCATCAGAGGTACACTTGATACTGCAGGTGTTGATGGAAGAAAACAAGGTAGATCTAAATACGGAGCAAAAAGAGGCTAGTAATTAGTTGAAAATAAGTGCATAATGTGCCTATTAAAATAAAGGTATATGTGCACACTTAACGGCTATGACCGAGTACTCAAGATATTACACATAATTGGTAAAGGAGGGAAGAAAAGTGTCAAGAAAAGGACATATACCAAAAAGAGAGGTAATGCCTGATGCCAAGTATAACGATAGAGTGGTAACAAAGCTTATCAACAATGTTATGCTTGACGGCAAAAAAGGCCTTGCTACAAAAATAGTTTATGAAGCTTTTGATATAGTACAAGAAACCAAAGGCGAAGACGCTATTGAAGTTTTCCACCAAGCAATGGAAAACATAATGCCAACTCTAGAAGTTAAGGCAAGAAGAATCGGTGGTGCAAACTACCAAGTACCAATGGAAGTTAGACCAGAAAGAAGACAAACACTAGCCCTAAGATGGTTAGTAAACTTCGCTCGTCAAAGAGGCGAAAAAACTATGGTTGAAAGACTTTCTAAAGAAATTATCGATGCATCAAACAATGCGGGTGCCGCAGTAAGAAGAAAAGAAGAGATGCATAGGGCAGCAGAAGCTAATAAGGCTTTCGCGCACTTTAGATATTAGTTAGGGGGATAGATGCCTAGACAGGTTGCACTTAAAGATACCAGAAATATAGGAATTATGGCCCACATAGACGCAGGTAAAACTACCTGTACAGAAAGAATCCTATACTACACTGGTAAAATTTATAAAATCGGAGATACCCACGATGGAACAGCAGTAATGGATTCCATGGAACAAGAAAAAGAACGTGGTATCACAATAGGATCTGCTGCAACAACAGCATTTTGGAAAAACCATAGAATTAATATTATCGATACACCAGGCCACGTTGACTTTACTGTAGAGGTTGAAAGATCTCTAAGAGTACTAGACTCAGCTGTAGCCCTATTCGATGCTAAAAGTGGTGTAGAACCACAATCAGAAACTGTTTGGAGACAAGCTGACAAATACAACATCCCAAGAATTTGTTTTATCAACAAAATGGATGCTACAGGTGCAGACTTCTTCATGGCAGTAGATACAATTAAAGATAAATTAAAAGCAAACGCAGTTCCACTTGAAATTCCAATAGGAGCTGAACAAAGCTTTGAAGGTGCTGTAGACCTTGTAACTATGCAAGCAGTAACATATTCATCTGAAGACCTTGGAGCACATCCAAAATATTCTGAAATCCCAGCTGAACTAAAAGATCAAGCTGAAGAATATAGAAACAACCTTCTTGAAGAATTATCAGAAGTTGATGATACAATCATGATGAAATACCTTGAAGGTGAAGAAGTTACAGAAGAAGAAATCAAATCAGCTATCAGAAAAGCAACTATAGCACAAAAAATATTCCCATGTTTACTAGGTTCTGCCTACAAAAACAAGGGAGTTCAACCACTACTAGATGCAATTATAGATTACATGCCAAGCCCAGTAGATGTACCAGCTATAGAGGGTGTTGACCCTAAAGACCCAGATGTTGTAATCGAAAGACATCCAGGAGATGATGAGCCAACAGCAGCCCTAGCATTCAAAGTAGTAACTGACCCATATGTAGGTAAGTTAATCTACGTTAGAATTTACTCAGGTACAATCGAATCTGGTTCATATATCTACAATGCCACAAAAGGCAAGAGAGAAAGAGTTGGACGTATCATGCAAATGCACTCTAATAAGCAAGAAGAAATCGAAAAAGGATACGCTGGAGATATCGTTGCTCTATTAGGTCTTAAAGATACAACAACAGGTGATTCCCTATGTGACCAAGATAATCAAATTATCCTAGAACAAATGGAATTCCCAGATCCAGTAATCTCAGTAGCAATCGAACCAAAAACAAGAGCATCCCAAGATAAGATGATCATCGGTCTTCAAAAACTTGCTGAAGAAGATCCAACCTTCCAAACAAGATCAGATGAAGAAACAGGTCAAACAATTATCTCAGGAATGGGCGAGCTTCACCTTGAAATCATCGTAGACAGACTACTAAGAGAATTCAAAGTAGAAGCAAACATTGGTAACCCACAAGTTGCTTACAGAGAATCAATTACTAAAGAAGCTGAAGCTCAAGGTAAGTTTGTAAGACAATCAGGTGGTTCTGGACAATACGGTGATGTTATGCTTAAGGTTGAACCAGGCGAAGAAGGATCAGGAATCACATTCGAATCCAAAATCGTTGGTGGTGCAGTACCAAAAGAATACATCAGACCAGTTGAAGAAGGTGTTAAGGAAGCTGCAGCAGCAGGTGTACTTGGCGGTTACCCAATGGTAGACGTTCATGTAACCCTATTCGACGGATCTTACCACGAAGTCGACTCATCAGAAGTAGCCTTCCACGTAGCAGGTTCAATCGGATTCAAGAACGCTGTACAAAAAGCAGGCCCAGTCCTACTAGAACCAATCGAAAAAGTTGAAATTACAACTCCAGACGAGTATCTTGGAGATGTAATGGGTGACGTATCATCAAGAAGAGGAAAGATAGACGGTATGAATCCAAAAGACGGTATCCACGTACTAGACGCATTCATTCCATTATCTGAAATGTTCGGATACGCAACAGACCTAAGAAGTAAGACTCAAGGTAGAGCAACATACTCAATGAGCTTTGACCATTACGCAGAAGTTCCAGCATCTGTAAGAGATGAAGTAATTAACAAATAATTAATATAGGAGAGAAAAAATGAGCAAACAAACATTTGAAAGAAGCAAACCACATATTAATATTGGTACCATCGGCCACGTAGACCACGGTAAAACAACAACAACAGCAGCAATCACACAAGCCCTAAACAAAAAATACGGCACAGGTGAATACATCGACTACGAACACATCGATAAAGCTCCAGAAGAAAGAGAACGTGGAATCACAATCAACACATCTGTAGTAGAATACGAAACACAAAAAAGACACTACGCACACATCGACGCTCCAGGCCACGCTGACTACGTTAAAAACATGATCACAGGTGCAGCACAAATGGACGGCGCAATCATCGTAGTATCTGCAGCAGACGGTCCAATGCCACAAACAAGAGAACACATCCTACTAGCAAGACAGGTAGGTATACCAAAAATCGCAGTATTCTTAAACAAAGAAGACCAAGTAGATGACCCAGAACTAATCGAACTAGTAGAAATGGAAGTAAGAGACCTACTAAACGAATACGACTTCGACGGCGACAACTGCCCAGTAGTAGTAGGATCAGCATTAAAATCACTAGAAGAAGGTGGAGAAGGTCCATGGTCAGACAAAATCCTAGAACTAATGGACGCCGTAGATGAATACTTCGACATCCCAGAAAGAGACAACGACCAACCATTCCTAATGCCAGTAGAAGACGTAATGACAATCTCAGGACGTGGAACAGTAGCAACAGGAAGAGTAGAAAAAGGAACCCTAAAAGTAGGCGACACAGTAGAAATCGTAGGCCTAACAGAAAAGACATCTCAAGCAGTAGTAACAGGTGTAGAAATGTTCCACAAACAACTAGAACAAGCTGAATCAGGCGACAACGTAGGAGTTCTTTTAAGAGGCGTTCAAAGAAACGAAATCTCAAGAGGACAAGTACTAGCAAAACCAGGTTCAGTACACCCACACACAGAATTCGAAGGTCAAGTATACGTACTAACCAAAGAAGAAGGTGGACGTCATACTCCATTCTTCTCAGGCTACAGACCACAATTCTTCTTCAGAACAACAGATGTTACAGGTGACATCCAACTAGAAGACGGAGTAGAAATGGTAATGCCAGGAGACAACGCAACATTCAAGATCACACTTCAAAAGCCAATCGCCCTAGAAGAAGGACTAAGATTCGCTGTACGTGAAGGTGGTAGAACAGTAGCATCAGGAGTTGTTTCTAAAATCGTTAAGTAATTAAATTTACTTGATTTTACAAATAATAAATCAAAAAGACAAGCTAATTGAGGCTTGTCTTTTTTTGCGGGAAAATATTTTTGGAAAATATTTTATAAAAGTATTTAATTTATAATTTATTTTTGTATTTTAAAGAATTATTCTTTTTACAGTTGAATCTTCGTATCAAGGGGGAGGCCCAAGGACCCTTCCGCATGGGTCCTCATAGGCCGGAAACCCGTTTGCTTCGCAAACTCCTTCGTGCTCCCGCACTATGTTTCCGGCATAAACGCCCCAAATCAAGGGGCGTTTATGTCCCCCTTAAACCCCTCTCGGCTACACCCCCGAGCGGCTCCTTAAGCGGAGGGCGGATAATGAAGCTTGCCTTTCGGCAAGCTTTTTTGGGTAGAGAGTAATACTTTGTAATAGTTGATTAATCTCCCCACAGATTTCTAATATTCAAGCCCCTAAAAACTGATAACTCGCTATCGCTCAAACAATCAGTTTTCTTAACGGGGCTTTCTATTAGAAATCTTTACTAGGTAAAGACGAGAAATGGTCTCAAGGTTCTGATTATTTATAGGCTCGTTTGGCTTTGCCAAACATTGCTAGATAAGTTTTACTATTTTATATCTGCAAAATAAATTTTCTCAACAGTTTTCCGAACATAGTCCACGTCCCAACCGAAGGCAAGCCCGCCGGCTCGTGGAGATAGGGACCTCCTACGCACACTGAAAAGCAGGCTCTTGTCATACATTCGGCTTTATTTCAAACAACAATCACTAGCAAAAACTAAAACTGAATACCTTCCCTATCCAAAATTTCAATATAATCTCCACCGGCTTTTATTATTCCTTCATCTGCCATTTTTGATAACTCTCTTGATAGGCTGGGCCTTGTGGTGGAGAGGTAGTCGGCTAGGTCTTCTCTTTTCATTGTGAGGTTGATTTTGCCGTCTTTTTCGTTTTCTAGTAGGTATTTACCTATTTTTTGTCTAAGGCTTGCTTGGGAGGTGATTTGGTTTTTCTTTGATAGGGCCAGGCACTTTTTGGATAAAAATTTTATATAGGACCTTAAAAAGTTTTCTGGGCATGGTACTTCAAAGATTTTTCTAAAATCTTTTATTATAAGGATTTTAGAGTCTCTTGCGCATTCGCAGTCAAAGTCAAAGGGCTCGCCCAAGTAGGCGTAGACTTCGCCAAAAAGTGTTGGTTTATTGAAGTTTTGGAAGATAAACCTCTTGCCATTTGAATCTATCTGGTAGACATTAAGGCTGCCTTCTATTAAATAAAATAAGTCAGATCCAGTGTCGCCTGTCCTAAAAATATACTCGCCTTTGGAGTAGTTTTTTTCTATAAATTCTGTCTTAGACTTGATAAGGTCAAGATCTTGGTCTGTCAAGTTTTTAAAAATTTGTAAATTTCTTAAATCCATTTCTCCTCACTTTCTTAAGGTTATTATACTTTTTTATCCAAAGAAAAACCGACACTTTGTGCCGGTAAATCTTTTAGCCTATCATTTTTTCTAGGTCTTCTTCTACTGTAGTGTTTGGAGCAATATTGAAGTTTTCTACCAAAAAGTCCACAACAGTTGGGCTTAAAAAGGCAGGAAGAGTAGGTCCTAGATGGATATTTTTAACTCCTAGGGAAAGTAGGGCAAGGAGGACTATTACAGCCTTTTGTTCATACCAGGCTATGTTGTATTCGATTGGCAAATCATTTACATCGTCAAGGCCAAAGGCGTCTTTTAGGGCAAGGGCGATTTGGACAAGTGAATAAGAATCGTTACATTGTCCTGCATCTAGGACTCTTGGAATGCCATTTATATCACCAAGACCCAATTTGTTGTAGCGGTATTTTGCACAGCCTGCTGTAAGGATTACTGTGTCCTTAGGAAGAGATTGTGCGAAGTCTGTGTAATAGTTTCTCTTAGAGCTTCTACCGTCACAGCCTGCCATTACTACAAATTTTCTGATATTTCCATCATTTACTTCCTTAATAACCTTATCTGCAAGGGCAAGTACTTGATTGTGGGCAAAACCGCCTACTACCTTGATGTCTTCGATATTTTCTGGAGCTTGACATTTTTTAGCCATTTCAATTATTGCTGAGAAGTCCTTGTATCCATTTTCATCAGCTTCTATGTGATTTGCACCCGGGAAACCTGCGTTAGATGTTGTAAACATCCTATCTAAGTAGGTGTTATCCTTCTTTGGTGGGACAATGCAGTTGGTTGTCATAAGGATTGGGCCATTGAATTTCTCAAATTCTTCGTTTTGCTTCCACCAAGCATTGCCGTAGTTGCCGTGGAAATTGTCGTATTTCTTAAATTCTGGGTAATAATTTGCTGGAAGCATCTCAGAGTGGGTGTAGACATCAACTCCTGTTCCTTGGGTCTGTTCAAGGAGCATCTTCATGTCATGAAGGTCGTGGCCTGAAATTAGGATTCCAGGATTTTTACCTGCAGAAAAGTCTACTTCTGTGATTTCTGGGTTGCCGTAAGTTTCGGTATTGGCCTTATCTAATAGGGCCATTGCCTTTACACCGTGCTCGCCAGTTTTTATTACAAGATTGATTAAATCGTTAATTTCCTTATCGTTTTTTGTTGTTTCAGAAAGTGCCTTTGCAATAAAACTGTCGACCTCTTCATCCCTATATCCAAGGACATTGGCGTGGTGGTTGTAAGCTGCCATACCCTTTAGGCCGTAGGTTACAAGCTCAACAAGAGATCTTTGGTCTTCATTTATTATATTTAAAACTCCAACCTCGATAGCCTTTCTCTTTAATTCCTCATCGTCATATGAAAGATATTTTTCTACATCAGAAAGACCTTCTGTACCGATTTTGCCCATGATTTTTTCCTTAAAGGCCATGGTTTTCTTGATGGCATCTAGGATTGCACTTTCATCAAAATTTGCATTGGTAATTGTGATGAAAAGATTATTTGAAATCCTATCGTAGACTTTCTCACAAGCCTTGCCTTTTTTTACAACTAATCCTGCAAGTCCCTTTGTTGTGTAGATTAAAAGATCTTGGAGATTTGCCACATCTTCGTTTTTACCGCATACACCGACTTTGGTGCATCCTTTATTTCCTGCTGTTTCTTGACATTGATAACAAAACATATCTATACCTCTTTCTTTTCTTAATTCTTTAACTTATGTTTCTATTATAAAGAAAGATTTTTAAAATTTCTGTAACTAATGTTACGAAATATGAAATTTTAAAAGTTTTTCTCAACTGATAATCGTTATTAATAATAGTACAATATTTATATAATTATATAGATAAGGAGAATGGGATGATTAGAGAGATTAGTATTGAGATTAAGGGATTTGATCCTGTTTTGGCCTATGAAGTTAAGGGGCAGAGTAAAGGTCCTTGTTTGGTCGTTATTTCTGGTGTCCATGGGGCTGAATATGTTGGACCTAGGGCCTTGATGGATTTTGTTGAGAAAATAAAAAATAAGGGCTTTGATCTTAAGGGGAGGCTTCTTATTATTCCTGTCCTTAATGAGTCGGGTTTTTATGGAGGTTTCAAGCAGGTTGTAGCAGAAGATGGCCTGAATTTAAACAGGATTTTTCCTGCAAGTGGAGATTCTAAGGCACATCTACTTGCAAAAATGGTTGAAGAAAAACTTTATCCAGAGGCTGATTTTCTTCTTGATTTCCATGGGGGAGATATAAACGAAGAGATGGAGCCCCTTGTATTTTTCTCGGCCTATGCAGAGGGAAATCAAAAAAAGATGATCGATAAGGTAATAGGTAATTTATCAACCACCTATCTTGTTCCTTCACAGGCCAAAAACGGCCTTTATTCCTATGCCAACACCCTTGGAATTCCAAGCCTTCTTTTAGAAAGGGGAGGAATGGGCCTTTGGACCTATAGAGAAGCGAACTTTGTTATCTTAAATATTTTTCAAACCATGAAGGCTCTTGGCATGATAAGCCTTGATGTCAAAAGTGGAAGTCCCAAGATGATAAAAGATCCGGTTTATCTTTCATCTCCAAGTAGGGGAGTCTGGTATCCGCTCTTTAAAGCCGGAGAATTTTTCAAAAAAGGCGACGAGCTTGGGATTTTGAAAGACCTTAGGGGAAATATTATAGAAAAATATAAGGCAGCCTACGATGGAGTTCTACTATATCAAAATATAGGCCTTGGAGTGAGCGAAGGAGACCACTTGATTGCCTATGGAAAAATATCATAAGTCCTACCTGACCTTGGGGATCCCCCTTGGTCTTGAATCATTTTTCTTAGTATTAATAAATGCGGTCAATCAAATTTTGGTATCGTCTTTGGGTAAGGAGGTCATAGCAGCTGTTGCAATTATTTCCCAACCTAGGATGATTGTCTATGCCTTTGCTAGGTCCATTTCCTACAGCCTATCCATTATGATTTCAAAGGAAATTGACGAGGATGAGGAGATTTTCCCGGCCTTTATCCTGCCTGCCTTTATCTTTATGGGCTTTATTTTGACCCTCATGTTTATCTTTATAAGACCCATCCTAATTTTTGCAGGGGCAGGGGAAGACTACCTGGGTCTTGCCATCACCTACGCCAGGTGGAACATTGGTTTCATCCTCTTTTACTCCTTTACAACCATTGGCCAGTCAGTTTTGATTTCAAAGGGTCACGGGACCTTTATTTTGCTATCAAATATTATTTCGTCCTTGATAAATATTGGCCTTTGCTATTGTTTGATCCACGGGATTTTTGTAAAAGACCCTATGGGAATTGTGGGACTCGGCCTAGGTGGCCTTGTTTCAAGCATAATTAATTTTATCTTGACCCTAATTTTCCTTTTGGCTAAGGGCTATTTGGTTCTTAGGGATTTGAAATTATTCCCGTCAATAAGCTTATTTGAGAAATTTAAGAAGGAATTTAACGGCATATTTTTAGAACAAATATCTGAAAGGCTAGGAATGTTCCTTTATGCTAAGTTTGCGGCCTCTCTTGGCACTGCCCAATTTGCAGCCCATTCAATCGGCATGAACATTGGCGATATGTACTGGGCCTTCGCCCAAGGCATGTCTAAGGCCTCTATGACACTTTCTAGCGAACTTTTTGCTAGGAAGAAAGCTCGTGACTTTAGGTCCTTGTTTAAATTTGCAAGCTGGGTAAATTTTGCCCTTTCAAGCCTAGTTGCCATAGGATTTTACTTTTTTGGAGCAAAACTTGTTGGGATTTACACCAAGGACCCGGATGTCTTTGGCCTAACCATGCTTTTAATTCCCTTTACAGCCCTGGTTTCCTTTCCTGAAGGCCAAGCCATGATTGGATCTTCAAGCCTTAGGGCCATCGGCAGGGCCAAGATTGTTGCCCTTTTGTATTTTATAATAACAAGCCTCATCCGTCCTTTTGCAACCCTGGGCCTTATTGGACTTTTTGGATATTTGGGGCCAATCATTGCCCTTTTTATAGACCAGGTCCTAAAGGCTTTTACAACTAATTTTTTCTTAATCAGAGATAAAAACCTTAGAAAATAGACAATACAAAAGACTTCCTTGGTGGGGAAGTCTTTTTTAGTAAGTATAACTTATCTTAATTCAAACAATAACTTTGTATAAGGGTGGGAGATTTGCTCTTCAATATTTTCCGTATCTAGCCTTTCGACTATGGACCCTTTTTGTATAACCAGGAGTTTATCGCAAAATAGGGTCGATAGGGCGTAGTTGTGGCTGATGAATAGGATAGACATGTCAAACTCTTTCTTAAGGTCTAAGAGTAGATTAATGATGTTTGAGGCCACACTGGTATCAAGGCTCGATGTAGCCTCGTCACAGATTAATAATTTTGGCCTTATGGTAAGGGCTCTGGCTATGGATGCCCTCTGGCACTCGCCACCGCTTAAGTCTCTTGGCCTTGAATAATAGGCCATGTTAGGATCAAGACCAACTCTTTTTAGGATTTTCATTGTATTAGCCTTGGCCTCTTCCATGCTTATGCCTAAGAGGGTTTTTTGCCCCCTGTCAATAGTTGGGCCAATGGTCATTTTTGGGTCAAAAGATCCAGTCGAATCCTGGTAAATCATTTGGATATTTTTATATATTTCTCTTCTACTTATTGATTTCTTTGGGTAAAGGGACTTGCCTAAGAGGGTCATTTCGCCCTTGTTTGGAGATGTTATCCCTGTTATTACCTTGGCTATGGTTGATTTGCCTGAGCCAGATTCTCCCAAAAGTCCAAGGATTTGTCCCTTTTCGATTGTAAAATTTATATCTTTTAATATTTGATTTTTACCATAACTTTGGTAGATATTTTCTAATTTTATTATCTCATTCATAAAGGATCCTTAGGGGAGCTACATAGTGGTCTGGCTTAGGATTTGCCAGGTATTTTTCAAGATCAGTGTAATCAAAATCCTTGTAAGTTATAGCTGAAACAAGGTTTTGGCCAAGCTTTGGCACAGCACTGATCAAGGACCTGGTGAAAGGATGGATGGGCTCATTCATAATTATCTTAGCATCAGCAGCTTCTATGAGTCTGCCGTGAAAAAGAACCATAACCCTGTCACAAACCTTGTTTATAACTCCTATATCGTGGCTAACAAGGAGGGTTGAAATCCCTTCGTTTTTCATCTTTACAATTTCTTCTAGGGTGTGTTTTTTGGTGTGTGTATCAAGGGCTGATGTTGGTTCGTCAGCAATGATAAAACCAGGTTTCAAAAAACAAGCAAGGCCAATAGAAATCCTTTGGAGCATGCCCCCGCTCATCTCATATGGATAAGAATTTAGGATATGGCCCACATCGTCAAAGGCAAGGAAATGCAAGATTTCCTTGGCCCTTGCTAGGATTTCCTCCTTACTCATTGAGGTTTTGCTCCTCGCCATAAAATAAAAATGTGTTTTTATCTTGCTGGTTGGGTTAAAGGAAGAATAGGGATTTTGAAAAACTAGACCGTAGTCAGTCGATTTTGTAATCTCTCCATTAACCTTAAAACCCTCTTCCTTATGGCCCCAAAGAGATTTTAGGACAGTGGATTTTCCCGAGCCTGATTCTCCAACCAGGCCCAGGATTTCGCCCTCTCGGAGGGTAAAAGAGAGGTCGTGAACAACTTCCTTGTCCCCATAAGAAGCGCAAAGCTTATTTACATTAAGTAGGGTCATTTTTCTATGTCAGTATCGACACTTATGATTCTGTACTCAAATGGGCTTACTTCAAAGTTTTTAACATAAGATTGGGCAGCAAGGTCAACCTTTACATTGCCGATAAAGTAGTGCATCCTGTCAGCTAGGGCTGTTTTTAGGATTTCTTTTGAAAGTTCATTTCTCTTATCTTCGTCAAATTCAGATTTCATTTGTTTTAATAATTCATCTACTTTTTCGTTCTTGTAGCTGTTGTAATTTGCGGCTCCTTCGCTGCCAAATACAGCGTTTAGGTATTCGTATGGATCTCCAACTCTTAGAGTAACAACACCATACATACCAAGGTCATAGTCGCCAGAATTTACGTATTTAGAGTTTTCATCTTGAACTGCTTGTACATTCCAGCCTGCCTTTGTAAATTGAGATTGTAGTTGGGTAGCAATCTTTGGAATGTTTAGTCTTTCGTAGAATTTCATTGTGTAAGCTTTTTCAGAATCTGGTTTAGTTTTTTCTGCTAATTCTTTTGATTTTTCAAGGTCGAATGTATCTACATCATCCTTGCCAATAGCAAATGGAAGTTCTGGAGCAAATGGACTGTAGACAATTTTGATACCGCCTTTTAGGAGGTCATCAGCGATTTCTTCTCTGTCGATTGCCTTAAATAGACCTTCTCTAACTTCTGGGTTTGAAACAGCTGTGTCTTTTACATAGATTAGGTAAACTCTTGAGCTTGGAGTTCTAACTACTTGGTAATTATCGTCAGCTTCGAGTTTGTCTGCTGTTTCTGTATCTACTTGGGCAATGTCAATTTCTTTTGATTCTAGGGCAAGACCTAGGGTTGTTGATTCGCTAACAAGTTTGTTTACGATTTTGTCTAGTTTTGGAGTGCCGTTCCAATAATTTTCGTTTTTAACTAGGGTAATTTCGTTTTCTGGTTTAAATTCAGATATTTGGTAAGGGCCTGTACAAATTGGGCTAGCATCGAAATCTTTTGTATCGTCAACGTCACAGATTATAAAGTGTGGATCAACAAGAGAGTTTAGGGCCTTGCCGTTTGCTTCCTTGGTTTTGATGGTAATCTTATTGCCATCGGCAGTAAATTCTGTGCCTTCCATGCTGGCTGCTTCTGGGTTTTCAGCTATAGTTCTTTGAAGACTCTTAATTACAGCTTCGCCGGTTACGTCCTTGCCGTTTGAGAATTTTAAGCCGTCTTTAAGGGTGATTTCCCAAGTGGTTGGGTCTATATTTTTGTAGTCTTCTACAAGTTTGCCCCTAAGGCTATAGTCATCTGCAAGGTCAAAAAGTGTTTCACCAACGCCTAGTTTTACAAGTTCCCAACCGTTCCAATCCTTGTGTGGGTCACAAGAAGCATAAACATATGAAGAACCAATTGTTAGGACTTTTTCTTGGCCAGAGTCTTTATTTTCTGCTTGCTCTGTTGTCTCTGTGCCTTCTTTAGCATCCTTATTTTCCTCGGCTGGCTTGTTAGAAGAGCAAGCTGAGAGTAAAACTGCGAGTGCTAAGAGTGATGTTAAACCGAATTTCTTTAAAAATTTCATATCTTCCTCCTATTTTTTAGAAAATTCTTTCTTATATTTGTCGCCCATAAAGTTGAAAAATGCAGAACAGAAAACAAGAAACAAGCTTGGAAAAACAAGGGTCCAAGGGGCGGTTTGAATGTATCTAATATTTTCTGAAATCATTGATCCCCATTCTGCTTGGGGTAGGGCAGAGCCCAGGCCTAAGAATGATAGGCCAGCAAGGGAGACCATCATGGTTGCTATGTGTAGGGAAATAGTCACTATCAAAATATCCATCATATTTGGGAGGATATGGAAAAATATGATTCTCATATCGGATTCTCCAGAGATTTTTGATGAGATAACGTAGAGCTTTTCCTTATCAACCATGACAAAGGACCTTACTATACGTGCGTAGTTGGTCCAGCCCAAACAAAGGAGGGCCAAAGACGCATTTTTTATTCCACCTCCCATGGCGCCTGCGATGAAGATCGCAAGCAAGAGGGAGGGAAATGCCATAAAAATGTCTGTAACTCTCATAAGAATTACATCCAAAAAGCCACCGTAGTAGCCTGCAAAGAGCCCGAGGCTAGTGCCTATGAGGCTTGATAAAATAACTAGGATAATAGCTGGCAAAAGTGATGTCTTAAAACCAACTAGGACCCTTGATAATACACATCTGCCGTAGGCATCCGTGCCAAAGGGATAGGCCCTTGATGGAGGGCTTAGGGCAATCTTTGGCATGGTCTCGTTTGGGAGATTTGGCGCAAGCTTATCTCCTAACAAGGCCAGAAAGCTAAGTAAAATTATTGAGAAAATCAAGATATAGAGGGTTTTGGATTTTTTCCTTTCCTTGATTTTAGATTTTTCTACTACTAGGTTTTCGAGTTTCATCCTAAATCAACCCTCCTATCTATAACTTTGTGCAAGATGTCTGCCAGCATATTAAATATGAAGTATATAAGGGCACTTAGGAAAACAAAGGCTTGGATGGTTGGGTAGTCCCTAAAGAGGATGGAATCCATAATCAAAGATCCTAGACCCGGCCAAACAAAGAGGCGTTCTACAATAGTGACCCCTCCACAAAAATATGCGAAGGACATGGCCATGAGGTTTAAAACCAGGCCCGCACAATTTTTAAAAACGCTATTTATAATTATATATCTTTTCTTAAAGTCTCTGGCTTCAAAGGACTGGACATATTGGCTCTTATATTCTTCCATCATGGCCGAGCGGATTTGCCTGGTGTACTTGCCAATCAAAGGAAGGGCAAGGCAGAGGGCAGGAAGGACCCAACCATTTGGGTTGCCCCTGGAAATAACCGGAAACCACTTAAGCTTGACTGCAAATATGATTAGAAGAATGACGCCATAAACAAAGGTCGGGATAGAAGCCAGGATAAAGCTTAGGGTGTCTAGAAATTTATCTAGGGCCGTGTCCTTAAAAAATATACAAGTAATCGAGGCCGCCAGGGCAAAGATAAAAGTCAACAAAAATGCCGGGACGGCAAGATAAAGACTTTGGGGAAGTGCTCCCTTAATCTTATCGGCAACTGGCCTATCGTCCATGTAGGATGTGCCCATATCGCCCTTGAGGAAATTTCCCAGCCAATTTTTGTACTGGATGAGGACCGGTTCATTTAAGCCCTTCTCCTCTCTGGCTTTTTCCAAAACGTCCTCTGGGGGCACTGGTTTGTGCCTGGCTATGTAGTACATCTCCACCGGATCGCCCTCAGCAAGGAAACTTGCTCCAAAGGCCAAAAACGAAATGGTAAAGAGGACAAAAATAGCCTGGCCAATTTTTTTAACAAAATATTTTATCAATCAATCATCCCCCTTCTTACAAACTATTATAAAGGAAGGAGAAGACCTGTAGGCTATTTGAAAGGACTCGTCATAGACAAGTGGGTCAATATTTTCCTTGATTTCGATAGATTCAAAACCAAGCTTATCTAAAATAGCCAGGTCAAAATCTGGCCTTTTTACATAGGTCATTGGCATATCCTTGGCGAGGTTTTCGCATTGGTCTGCCTCTTCAAAGGAAACCCTCATATCATAGCCGGAATTTATCCCTTCCTTGAGGTTTTTTGCGGCAAGTTTGGAATAATTTTCGCACCAAACATAGGAATACCAAGCAGCATCTACAATTATTAGCTTTCCTCCCTTTTTAAGGTAGGATTTCCAAAGCTTGTAGGTTGTAGAAGGGTAGGATAACATCCAGGTGAGGTTTCTTGATAAAATGTAATCAAAAGACTCATTTTCAAATGAATTTTCTTCGCAATCACCCTCTACAAATTGAACTTGGCCCTCAAAATCTTTGAGATTTTTCCTTGCCATTTCTAGCATTTTCTCCGACTTATCAAAGGCGGTTACACTCGCACCTTTTTCAGCCATAATAAGGGAAAATAAACCAGGTCCACAACCTAAGTCCAAGACCTTTTTGCCAGTCAAATCCCTTGGCAGGTAGGAAGAAAAAAGCTCGGCCCAGTCATCCTTGTGACCGTGGTCGATTTCCTCCAGGACCCCGTCGTCATAAGTTTTGGCCCTATTTTGCCAATACTTATCTAAAGTAAGATTCATAATTCCTCCAATAAAAAAGGGGCATCCTATTTTCCCATAGAAAATAAGACACCCTTCATGAATGTCGATAAATCAATGACTCAAGGCTAGGTCTACCTTCTTGGTAAGTCCTTCATGGATTTAACCCTTGGCCTTTCATCTGTACCAATATTACTAAAAAAATGAAATTTTGTCAAATCATTTGCATCTAGATTTTTTGATAAAAACAATAATTTCCCCTACTTTTTAGTATAAAAAAACATCTTGTGATTCAAATCACAGACAAGAAAGCTTTTTCTGGTTAAAATAGGGGCAGATAAGAAAAAACTTCGGTTTTTAATATATATTTAGGAGGCAAAAATGGAAGTAAAAGCTTATGATGGATTTAAGGGCGAACTTTGGAAAGATGAGATAAATGTTCGTAACTTTATCCAAGAAAATTACACCCCATATGAAGGTGGAGATGATTTTTTAGCTGGTAAGAGTGAAAAGACTACAAAATTATTTGCTATCGTAGAAGATTTGATTAACAAAGAAATCAGAGAGTCTTATAGGAATGCAGATACAAGTAGGTTTTCTTCTATAGATGGTTTTGACGCTGGCTATATTGACAAGGAAAACGAGGTCATAGTTGGTCTTCAAACTGATGAGGTCCTTAAGAGAATTGTCAATCCTTACGGTGGCTACAGGATGGTTGAGCAATCTCTTGAATCCTACGGCCAAGAGATGGATCCAGTTCAGGCTAAATATTTCAAAGAATTTAGGAAGACCCACAACGAGGGAGTTTTCGATGCCTATACCAAGGATATGAGGACAGCAAGGACTGTTGGACTTTTGACAGGTCTACCAGATGCCTATGGTCGTGGTAGGATTATCGGCGATTACAGAAGAATTGCTCTTTATGGTATTGATAGGCTAGTTGAAGAAAAGAAAAAAGACCTAGATAAGATTGAAATTGACGAAAATAACCTAGAAGCAACAATCAGACTAAGGGAAGAAGTTAGCGAGCAAATCAGGGCCCTTGGCAAGATAAAAAATATGGCGGCTAAGTATGGTATTGACATTTCAAAACCTGCTACAAATGCGAGGGAAGCTGCTCAATTTTTATACCTAGGCTATCTTGCAGCTGTTAAGGAAAACAACGGTGCAGCCATGTCAATTGGTAGAAATGCAGGTTTCTTAGATATTTATATCAAGAGAGATATGGATAGGGGCATCCTTGATGAAGTTGGCGCTCAAGAAATAATTGACCAACTTGTTATAAAACTAAGACTTGTTCGCCACCTAAGAACACCAGAATACGACGAAGTTTTCGGTGGAGATCCAACTTGGGTTACAGAATCAATCGGTGGTATGGGTCTTGACGGCAGGACTCTTGTTACAAAGACAGCCTTCAGATACCTAAACACCCTAATAAACCTAGGATCAGCTCCAGAACCAAACATGACAATCCTTTGGGCTGAAAAGCTTCCTGAAGGTTGGAAGAAATTCTGTTCTAAGGTTTCTATCCTTACAGATTCTATCCAATATGAAAATGATGACCTAATGAGAAATATGTACGGTGATGATTATGCCATAGCTTGTTGTGTATCTGCTATGGAAGTTGGCAAGGAAATGCAATTCTTTGGCGCTCGTGCCAACCTAGCAAAATCACTCCTTTACTCAATAAATGGGGGAGTTGACGAAAAGAAGAAAAACAAGGATGGCAGCTTAATTAGGGTCTTTGACGATATTGAACCAATTACTACAGAATACCTTGATTATGACCAAGTACTTGCAAATTACAAAAAAGTCTTATCTGAACTAGCAGGTCTATATGTGAAGACCCTTGATGTTATCCATTTCATGCATGATAAGTATGCCTACGAAGCAGGCCAAATGGCCCTTCATGATACCTATGTTAAGAGAAACCTAGCAACAGGTGTGGCTGGTCTTTCAATTGCAGCTGACTCACTTTCTGCAATTAAATATGCAAAAGTTAAACCAGTTAGGGATGAAAATGGCATAGCAATCGACTTTGAGACAGAGGGTGATTTCCCTAAATATGGTAATGATGATGACAGGGTAGACCAAATCGCTGTTGACATCCTAACCTATTTCTCAAATGAACTTAAGAAACATGCTACCTATAAAAATGCGAAATTAACCCTTTCTGCTCTTACAATTACATCAAATGTAATGTATGGTAAAAAGACAGGTACAACACCAGATGGTAGGAAGGCAGGCGAACCATTTGCTCCAGGTGCAAATCCAATGCACGGTAGGGACGAATCAGGTGCCCTTGCAAGTCTTAACTCTGTGGCTAAACTTCCTTATGAGTGTGTCTGCGAAGATGGTATTTCCAACACCTTCTCAATCGTACCAGACGCTCTCGGCAAGGAAGAAGACGTGAGAATTGACAACTTGGTAAACATCATGGACGGTTATTTTGGCCAAGATGCTTTCCATTTGAATGTCAATGTTCTTCAAAGAGAGAAATTACTGGATGCTTACCACAACCCAGATAAGTATCCAAACCTTACAATAAGAGTGTCTGGCTATGCTGTTCACTTCAACAGACTTACAGACGAACAAAAGAGAGAAGTTCTAGAAAGAACCTTCCACAATCACCAATAATTTTTTAATAAAAGGAGGCCCTATGGCAAAATTACATTCTATAGAAACAATGGGTCTAGTAGACGGACCTGGCATAAGGACAGTGTTTTTCCTTTCTGGCTGTCCGCTAAGATGTGTATTTTGCCACAATCCTGACACCCAGTCCATGGACTACGGGACAGAAATTACAGTCGAGGATTTGGTAAAAAGGGCCAAAAGAATGAAGCCCTACTTCAAAAAAGGAGGCGGAGTCACCATCTCAGGTGGCGAGCCTCTTGCAAGTGGGGCTTTTGTTGTCGATGCAATAAGGGCCCTCCATGATGAAGACATCCACGTTGCAATCGACACATCAGGCGTGGGCGACCTTGGCTATTACGATCAAATCGCCGAGGAAGCCGACCTTATCCTTCTTGACATCAAACACTACGACCCATATTTTTTTGAAGAAATAACCAAAAATCACCAAGATAAGCTCATAAAATTTATGGATGCAATCAAAAAAACCGACACCAGGGTATGGATAAGGCATGTAATGATGCCCTTTGTCACAGATACAAAAGAGGATATGGAAGGCCTAGTTGATTTTATAAGGCCAATAAAGAAAAATATTGACAAGATAGAAATCCTTCCCTACCACAAGATGGGAATTTGTAAATACACCGATCTGGGCAAGGCCTACAGGCTAGAAAATATGGAGGCCATGGATAAAAATAAGGCAAAAGACTTTGAAATCTATGCTAATAATATGTTAAAATCTTTGTAGGAGCAAGATATGACATATTACAAAAAAGATGAAGAAAGCTTTTTGGCTTTTTTGACAGATGAAGAATTAGCAAGGTTCAGGTACAGGCCCCAGGTCCTTGTCTATAAAAAAGGCGATGTGATTTTTTCTTTTGGTGACAAGTCCGATTTTATGTATATAATCCTCGAAGGTTTTATAAAAATTTCCACCTACCTATCTGACGGTAGGGAGCAGATTTTGTATATTTACGGAGAGGAAGACTTTGTTGGTGCCCACAACCTCCTCACGGACGAGAACTACATCTATGAGGCCAAGGCCCTTTCCAAGGCAAAACTTTTGATCATTTCTAAAATAGATTTTAATAATATTTTGAAAAACAACAACCAAGTCCTAATCAAAATCCTCGACCAGTCTTTTAGGAGAATAAGAAGGTCCGAAGAGCTTATAGACAGGCTTTCGACCCAAAATGCCGACATGAAGGTAGCAAAACTCCTCCTAGACTTGGCAGAAGATGTTGGTATTGTCAAGAAAGACGGAGTTTTAGTCACCTTCCACCTTAGCCGAGAGGAATTAGGATCCTACTCGGGTGTTGTGAGGGAGACCCTTTCCCGCAAACTATCTTCTTTTGAAAAGATGGGACTAATCGAGACAATCGGAAGAAATGAAATCTTAATAAAAAATATGAATGCCTTAAAAAAGATGACTTCTTAGATTTATCTAGGAAGTCTTCTTTAATTTGCTAAAGAATTTTCTTCCAGTATTATGATAAAACGGAGGAATTATGAATAAAGAAAGATTAAAAATAATGCTCGCCTATGTTGGTGTCCTCACAGGTGCGGGACTTGCCTCGGGCCAAGAGCTTTTGCAATACTTTGTCTCGCTTGGCAAGGGCGGGATTGTGGGAATCAGCCTTGTTGGCATCCTACATATGGTTATCGGTGGGATTTTACTAATCCTCGGTAGCCACTATCTTGCGACCGACCATTCCGATGTTTTTGACGAAATTACCAACAAATTTATTTCGAAATTTATGGACTTTTCCCTGATATTTACCTGTTTTGTAGTAGGTTTTGTCATGCTTGCTGGAGCTGGATCAAACCTAAACCAGGCCTTTGGTGTAAATGTCAACGTCGGCAGGGTTATATGCGCACTTTTAATAATCATAGTCGGCATGATGGATTTTAAAAAGGTTAGCCAGGTAATTGGGTCATTTACACCCTTTATCGTTGGCTTTGTCCTAATCGGATCAGTCTACACCTTTATTAATTTTAAGCCAGACTGGGAGAGCCTAAATGCTTTTGCGACAAGACTTCAAGCAAACTTCGACAATGTCGGTTTTGCCGTCCTAAATTATTTTGGAATGTGCCTTATGACTGCAGTTTCCATGGGCCTTGTCTTAGGCGGAGATGAATTAAGTTCGGAAAATGCCGGTTGGGGCGGCCTTTTGGGCGGTGCCATAGTCGGCATCATGGGAGTCTTAATTACCCTCACCCTTTTTATCAGGGTAGAAGAAGTCTACGACCTTGATATACCAATGCTTTATATAATCGAAGACATCAGCCCAATACTTGGTTTTATCATGGCCCTAGTTGTCTTTGGGATGATTTTTAACACCGGAATTTCACTTTTTTATGCCCTAGCAAGGAGATTTTCAAACGACGACGAGAGACGTTTTAAAATCATGCTTGTAACCATCACAGGCGCAGGCTTTATCCTATCCTTCCTAGGATTTAAGAAATTAGTATCAATTTTTTATCCGATAATCGGCTATATAGGAATATTCATGATGGCTCTTTTGGTCTTTGCCTACTTCAAGGAAAGAACAGCCATCAGACGTGAATCCATGAAAAGACTGGGAATAAGACACTACATGAGAAAAAAACTCGACGACGACATAGAATTTACCAAAAAAGACCAAGAAAGATTAAACAAATTAATAGACCGCTCCCACATAGACAACGACCAAATCCAGGAAAAGACAGAAGAAACCGTACAAGAAGCCATAGACAACGACGAAGAACCGATTACTGATCATGGGGAAGATTGAGAACCAGACCGTAGTATTATTAAGCTGCGGTCTTTTTGTGTACGTTCTCCTATAAGGTTTATATATATTTTTAGAAATTATTAATGATATAAAGAGATAAGGAATTTTTTAAAAATCTGTTATTATAAATAATAAAAGGTAAATTGCTTATTATATTCGACTAGATTTAAAACAATAACTGAATTTAAATTAAACATTAGGGAAATTTATATAAGTGAGGTTTAGGAATCCTAACACAAAGAGAACAAAGAAAAGCTGCAAAAGAATTTTCTAAAAGATGGGAAGGAATAGGATATGAAAAAGGAGATTCAGCTAGATTTTGGCTATCACTTTTAAATGAAGTTTATGGTGTAGAACATCCAGCAGAATATATTCGTTTTGAAGACCAAATAATGCTTGATCATACAAGCTTTATAGACGGTTATATACCTTCAACACACGTTTTAATTGAGCAAAAATCAATAGATAAAGATTTAAAAAAAGGCATTAGACAATCAGATGGTTCACTTCTATCACCTTTTCAACAAGCAAAGAGATATTCTATTGAGTTGCCATATGATGATAGACCAAGGTGGATAGTACTATCTAACTTTCAAGAATTTCATATTTTTGATATGAATAAACCTCAATCTGAGCCTAAGATAGTGTATCTTAAAGACTTAGAAGAAGATTGTTATAGAAAGCTTACAGGAAATTTGACAAGGTAAAATAAATGCATATCAGCAAGTCGCTGACGTGTTTTTTTGCTGTTAAAATAGTTACAGGTTGAGTATAATAGGATTAGTTGGGTATCGATGGAGAGAAGTGGGTGTGGCTGTCTAAAAAAATGTCCGCACCTCCTGTAGACAAATTTGAATTTCTGGAGGAGAAAATGGTGGATGAATTAAGAAAAGAAATTGCAATTCAGCAGAAAAAAGGATTACCATTTATCATGGCATCGGTGATTATATGGCTTCTGATAGTACTTGTGTCAATTTTAGATATCAATATGAATATGAAAAATTTATTGGTATTTTGCTGTTCATGCCCATTATTACCGCTGGCTTGGCTCATTGGTAAACTTATAAAGGTGGATATCTTTTCAAAACAAAATCCACTTGGACAATTAGGCTTCATTTTCACCTTAAATCAAATGATTTATTTATTAATCGTCATGTGGGTATTTAGTGCAGTTCCGGAAAAGATGATTATGGTGTATGCAATGGTCTTTGGAGCTCATTTATTTCCCTATTCATGGTTGTATCAATCAAAGGGATATACATTTGCTGCAATTTCCATTTCGATGATTTCCTTGATTTTAGGATGTGCATTAAACGGCACAACGGTTGCTGTTGCGGCATGTATTATTGAGATAGTATTTGCTTGTGTATTACATATGGAATTAAAGAAAATGGGAGATAACTAAAACAAATCCCAGTTTGTAGAGCTTAGCAAGGATCAAGTTTCTATGAAATAGAAATCTAAATCTAAATACGTTATGTGTAAATAATTAAGTCGGTAGTAATACCGTCTTTTTTGATGCCTAAAAAGGTTTCAGAGTTCCAAGCTAAGGCTTCAGGATTCCTATAAATAGTTTCAGAGTACAGAGCAATAGTTTCAAAGTTCAAGGGCAAGGTTTCATTGTATCCAACACGTAATGAAACTAGACCTAGCTGCTGGAAGTGGGAATTTTTTGACAAAAACATATATTTCGCTTCGTAGATTTGAAAATGAAATCCTTAAAGAACTTTATGGAAATCAGATTGTGATGGGAGAAACTCATAATCCAATAAAGGTATCTATTAGCCAATTTTATGGAATAGAAATTAATGATTTTGCAGTATCTGTAGCTAGGACAGCTTTGTGGATAGCAGAATCACAAATGCTAAAAGAAACAGAAGATATTGTAAACATAACTTTAAACTTTCTACCTCTAAAAAGTTATCCTAACATACTAGAAGGTAACGCTTTGAGAATGGACTGGGAAGACCTAGTTTCAAAAGACGAATTAAACTATATAATGGGAAATCCTCCATTTGTAGGATCAAGATATATGGATAAATCTCAATCTGATGAACTAAAGAATATTTTTGGGAAAGCTAAAAATATTGGAAAATTGGATTACGTTACGGGTTGGTATAAAAAATCAGCCGAATTTATAGAAGAGAATGAAATAGAATGTGCATTTATATCTACAAATAGCATTAGCCAAGGTGAGCAGGTATCACTATTTTTGTAAGCCATAATTTGATAATAAATTTTGCTTGAGGAAGATATAAATCGTTCAATTGGAAATGCCTGGTTTAGAAGCAAAATTCAAGATTCGGTTAAGGAAAGAAAGGGCTATAAGGATAGTATTTTTGTACAAGCAAAACAAATTGTTAAGGAGTTTGAAAATCAAGTAAATCCGCTTTGGACTGTTCAAGATATTGAAAAAAGGACTAAGGCTGAGGCTAAAAAAATTACTGATTTTATTTTCGAATAATACAGAGCTTACAAGAGCTAACACTTATTTCATAATTTTTTCCAAATATTCTTAAATAATACTGCAAATAGATTAATACAAGATCTAATCTAAGTTGGGGAAATGTTATAAATTAAAACAATTAAATTGCTTTGGGATATGGTTTATATCCAATATGGCTACTTGATGAATGAGGATATATTGTTGCTAATATACTAGCGAAAGAACTTGGATTTGTATTAAATTTTCAAAAGTAATAAAGCAATGGAAGTGCCCAGCAAGGCTTGGGCACTTTTTTGTTTGTCCACTTTAGTGAGTTGAGCGAACGAAAGAGAGCGAAACAAAAAACCACCTGCTATGCAGGTGGAGGGATTTAGCTTTAGCTTCAAGCACCAAGAAAACCTCCTTAAAGTATAATTGTGATAGTCACATGCACAATTAAACAAGGAGGTAATCATGGATAAAAATACTTTATCACATACAAGCTGGAGATGCAAATATCATATAGTTTTTGCGCCAAAATATAGAAGACAAGTAATATATAGACAACTAAGGAAAGATATAGGAAGCATACTTCGAGAATTATGTTCAAGAAAAGGAGTAAACATAATAGAAGCAGAGTTATGCCCAGATCATGTCCATATGTTGGTAGAAATACCACCAAAATATTCAATATCACAAATAATGGGATATTTAAAAGGAAAAAGTTCGCTGATAATATTCGATAGACATGCCAACTTAAAATATAAATATGGAAACAGACATTTTTGGTGTAGAGGATACTATGTAGATACTGTAGGCAGAAATGAAAAGAAAATAAAAGAATATATACAAAATCAATTAAAAGAAGATTATTATGCTGACCAAATAAGTATAAAGGAATACTATGACCCGTTACGAGAGAGGAAGTCAAATAAGAACAAATAAAAAAACTGCTTCAGCAGTAGTTGGGAAAGTGGTGCATGTGATGGAATATTCGGAGCCCCAATAGGGGCGTGCCGGTATTCGCGCCTTATAGGCGCTGCACAAACTACCAGCTAAGCTGGTAGTTTTGATTAAATATTTCTCAATCCGGGTATAATAGTTAGAAGGAATAAAGGAGGTGTTTTTTATTAGGTTTTATATAGGATATTTTTTTGTTTATGCCTTTATTGGTTGGATTATGGAGGTTTCCTTTCAGGCGGTGAAGACTGGGCGTTTTATTAATAGGGGGTTTTTGAATGGGCCTCTTTGTCCGATTTATGGCTTTGGGGCCTTGGGTGTGATTTATTTTTTGACAGACATTGCAAAGACTAACAAGCTTGTCTTGTTTTTTGGATCAGTTTTTATAGCCACAGCCCTAGAGCTCGTTGGGGGCTTTCTTTTGGAGAAAATTTTCCACAAGAAATGGTGGGATTATTCTGACATGAGATTTAATCTTGGCGGCTATATTTGCCTTGAATTTTCAATCCTTTGGGGCCTTGCCTGCTTTGTCTTGTATGAGGCAGTTCACCCTATGATTGTGAGATTTTTTGAGCTTTTAAATCCAAAATTTATTTTTTATGGAAATATAATTTTACTTGCAATTTTTGCTGTAGATATGGCTCAGACCATCCTTACCTTGGTTGGCCTAAATAAGAAATTTAAGAAACTCCAGGCTGCAAGTGCGGATATTAGGGAGGTTTCAGACGATATTGGCAAGCGTGTCTATGATAGGACTATGACTATTAAGGAAAAGAGCGAGGAAATCAAAGACAGACCAAGGGTCAAAGAGATCGAAGCCAAACGAGCACAAATTCGAGCTGACCTGATTGATAAATTTGACAAGATGGGTGAAAGAAGACTTATCAAGGCCTTCCCTAATTTGATTGAAGATTTTGTCGACAAAGTCGATAAGGACCTGGATAAGATTGACAGAGATATAAAAGAAATAGAAAAGAATATTGAAAAATAGGGCTTAGGTCCTATTTTTTTATCACAAAAATACCAAAGGAGTATAATTAAATTATAATAATTTTGAAAATTTTGGAGGAATTATGCTTGATAATAAGGGCTTTGACTTGTGGGCTGATGGCTATGATGAAAGTGTTGGCCTTTCTGATGAAGAAAATACCTATCCTTTTGCAGGTTATAAGGATATTTTAAATACCATATATAAGGAAGTTTTGAAATCTAAGGATGAGACAGTTTTAGATATTGGTTTTGGGACAGGGACTTTGACCTTTCGACTTTATGAAAAGGGGCTTGATATTTTTGGACAAGATTTCTCTAATGAAATGATTAAAATTGCCCAAGAAAAGATGCCGGAAGCAGAGCTTTTTGCTGGAGACTTTACAAAAGGCCTTTGTAAGGATTTGTTAGGGAAAAAATACGACGCCATTATCGCAACCTATTCTCTCCACCACCTGACAGATGAGGAGAAAATTCCCTTTATAAAATCTTTGATTCCTTTATTAAATCCTGGTGGGAAAATATATATTGGCGATGTCGCCTTTGAAAATCGTGAGGATTTAGAGGCTTGCAAGGAAAAATCCCTTGCCTATTGGGACAATGAAGAATATTACTTTGTATATGATGAATTAAAAGTAAGTTTTCATAGTATGAACTTTGAAAAATACTCGTTTTGTGCAGGAGTCCTTACTATTAGAAAATAAATTTATTAGCATCATTAGGGCTTAAATAGAAATAGAAATGATTTAAAAATGAAGGATAAGATAATTTTAAAAACCGACCTTAGGGATTTTAAAAAATTACAAGTAAATATAAGATTTTATAAGGCCTTGGGTCTTGATTCTGTCCTTCTTAGGTCCTTTGGAAGGCTTGACGAAAATGAACTTGAGGACCTTTTTGACTTAAATCATTTCTACGAAAAAAACGGCCTAGGCCTTGTTGTGTCTTTCCATATAAAGAAACTTATGGACAAACTTTTAGGGGAAGATACTTCAAATATAGACTTTGCCGACCCAAAAATCAGGCAGGGTCTCTATCATTTTTTGGGATATTTGATTAAGCATGGGATTAGGGCCTTTGATCTCGAAGGCCTTGAAAATCTCGCACCTGGTGAGGGTGATATCCTTAAAGCTTGTAGGGAATTAAATAAAAACACTTTTTTTAATAAGGATGTCCTTGCCATGGGGGAAATTGATGCTAGCAAAAAGACCCAAATCGCCCTAGCAAATCCTAATTTTTCTGCCCTTTCTATGATAAGGCCAAGCGGAGAAATAGGGGATTTATTCAAGTTTTCAAGAGATTTTGCGGCAGCTGGGTCTAATTTGTCCCTTTGTCCGTCAAATTTCCCCCAAGAGGGAATTAATTTTGAAAATTATCCAGAGTCTGCCAAGAGATTAATTTTTATGACCCTTTTCTTTTTGAAAGGATCCTTATTTATAGATGAGAATTGGCTGGATTTTGGCGATATAATTTTTTTGCGAGAGCTTTTTATCCACAAAGAAAAAATCCAAAGCCTAGGAAAAATGACAAAAATTTTGCCAAAGGAAGCTGACGTTTTGGCCTTTATTAGGGAAGGCGATGGGGAGAAGATTTTGTTTTTGGCGAATTTCTCCGAAAAAGAAGTCCTCCTAGATCTGGCCTATAAGGTCATGGACTACAAGGATTATGAATTTTTGGCAGGGTCCTTAACCCATCGCACCCTTTATAGGACCACACTTTTAAGGCCTTACGAGTCTATCGCTTTTATCAAATTGTAAATATTTTGAAAGAATGTAAAGTATAAGAAAGTTAAAAAACTAAGGAGCAATGATGAAAATTATAGTAATGGGCATGGGATATGTTGGCCTATCAAACGCAGTTCTTTTGGCCCAATCAAACGAGGTTGTGGGCGTAGAAATTGACCCAAAAAAAGTTGACCTCATTAATAATAAAAAATCGCCATTAAAGGACGATTACATAATAGATTATTTGGCAAATAAGGACTTAAACCTAATCGCCAAGACAAGTGGGGAAGATGATTTTAAGGACGCTGACCTAGTAATTTTAGCTCTTCCAACCAACTACGACGAGGTGGAGGAATTTTTTGACACTTCTTTTATAGACGACGCTATAAAGATGATTAAAGACATCAGAAAAGACTTGCCAATCCTTATAAAATCAACTATTCCAATCGGCTATACCGAGGGGAAAAATCAGGAATTTGCCTGCGATAATATAATCTTCTCCCCAGAATTTCTAAGAGAGGGCAGGGCCCTTTATGATTCCCTTCATCCTACAAGGATTATCGTATCAGATAAGACTGAAATGGGGGAAAAGATAGCCAATCTTTACAAAAAAGAATCCCTAAATGACCCAGAAGTGATTTTGATGGGAAGAAGTGAGGCTGAGGCAGTTAAACTTTTTGCCAACACTTACCTTGCAATGAGGGTGGCATTTTTCAACGAACTTGATAATTTTGCCCTAGGCAAGGGTCTTGATTCTAAGTCCATTATCGAAGGTGTTTCAGCAGATCCTAGGATAGGAAACCACTACAACAACCCATCTTTCGGTTACGGGGGCTATTGTTTGCCAAAGGATTCAAAGCAGCTTTATGCCAATTTTGACAAGATTCCTTCTGCACTTTTCAAGTCCATTATCGACTCAAATGAGGTTAGAAAGGACTATGTATCAGAGGATATTTTGGCTAAAAATCCGGAGACCATCGGCGTTTACAGGTTGGTTATGAAAAAGGGTTCGGATAATTTTAGGAAGTCCGCTATTTTCGATGTTATTAATAATTTAAAGAAAAAAGGCGCAAATATTGTAATTTACGAACCAAACCTAGAAGGTGACGACTTTGAAGGCATGAAACTCGTTCGCAATTTAGATGACTTTAAGAAAGTCGATTTGATAATAGCAAACAGGGTCGAAGACGACCTAAAAGATGTAAAATCCAAGCTTTACACCAGAGATTTATTTGAGAGGGATTAGATGACAGAAAAGAAAAAAGTGCCCCAAGTTCATTCTAAGCTCAGAAAATCATTCATTTCTGTGCCTGAAGAAATCTACAAGGCAAGCGGAATCAAAATTTTTGATAAGAGGATAAAATCCTTGCTTTTTACGACAGACCTTGCCATAATTAGAAATTCAAATGCCGATTCAATCATGGCAGTCTACCCATACACACCCCTAAATTCCATCACTGAGTCCATCATTTCCATAGCTTCAGTTCCATGTTTTATAGGTGTTGGCGGCGGCACTACCCAAGGGCCAAGGTCAAGGTTTGTAGCCTATTATGCAGAACTTGCTGGTGCCTATGGGGTTGTGGTAAATGGACCAATACCTCACGAAGATATTAGGGAAATTTCAAACTTTGTCGACATACCAGTCATAGCCACAATTTCGTCTTTGAAGGATGATTACAGGGAGAAAATCAAGGCGGGTGCTGAGATTTTGAATGTTTCTGGCGGCAAATATACAGCTGATTTAGTTCGCCACATAAGGGCTGATATTGGGGACGATTTTCCAATAATTGCCACAGGTGGCAAGGACGGAAAGTCTATTCTTGAGACCATAAATGCTGGTGCCAATGCCATTTCCTACACTCCACCATCTTCGTCCGATGTTTTTGGGTCGATGATGGATACTTACAGAAATGAGGATGTTTAATGTACGGTGGATTTTTTACTGATGTTGGTAATATCAAAGTAGGCCACGCCCAAGACTACGAGGGCGGCACAGGCCTTACTCTTATCCTTCCAGATCCAGGCAACACAGCAGGTGTAGACGTAAGGGGAGGGGCACCGGGCACACGTGAGACCGACCTTTTAAATCCCCTAAACCAGGTATCTGAAGTTTCTTCCATAATTTTATCGGGAGGCTCTGCCTATGGACTTGAAGCGGCTAGCCACTTAATGAAAATCCTAGAAAAAGAAGGGATAGGCTTTGATGTTGGAGTTGGAGTCGTTCCAATCATTTCCCAGGCGGTCTTATTTGACCTAGCCTACAAAAATCCCAAGGCAAGGCCTGATGAAAAGATGACCCAAAAAGCCTTTGAAGCTACGACCTATGATGATAAGAGCCAGGGGATTCTTGGTGCAGGCACAGGTGCGACAGTTGGCAAGGCCCTTGGCCCAGAATTTTTGGTAAAATCTGGTCTAGGCCAGGCTTCTATTAAAAAAGGCGACCTAGTAGTGTCAGCCATCGTTGCTGTAAACGCCTTTGGAGATATTTTCGACTACCACAAGGGCCTCCAAATAGCAGGACCAACCAAGGATGGCAAGATGCTAAAAACTATTGATTTGATTGACCAAATCCTCGGTTCTTTTGCGGATATAAAGCCATCCAACACCACAATCGGGGCTGTTGCTACAAATGCCACTTTTTCTAAGACTGAGCTTACAAAAATTGCCGGCATGGCCCACGATGGCTACGCCAGGTCCATAAATCCAGTCCACACCCTTTTTGATGGGGACACAATCTTTTCCTTGGCGACAAATAAAGTAGAGGCGAACATAAACCTAGTAGGGGCACTTGCCGCAGAAGCCATGTCCATGGCCATTGCCAACGCAATTTATGCTAGTAAAACAAATTAAAAAAGCCACTCTCGAGTGAGATTACACTTGGGAGTGGTTTTTCTTTTAAAAATCTCATTAGAATCACATTTATCTTTGCAAATTTTTTGTGAAATTCCTAGCTATAATATATTTTTATAGTATAATATCTATATAATATAATATTTTTATGAATTTATTAATGGATGGAGGAGGATTTTATTGGGGGTACAGATTAAATTAGCCCTGGTGATTATTTTTGGAATTATCGGGGGCAAGATTTCACCAAGGTTTAACCTGCCAAATGTCACAGGCTATATTGTGGCGGGTTTGTTTTTAGGACCTTCATTTTTTAATGTTTTAAACGAGGCCAACCAGCCAATGGTGGACTTTGTAAATGAGTTTGCCTTGGGGATTATTGCCTTTTCGATAGGTAGTGAATTTAGGCTTGAAGACCTCAAAAAACTGGGCAAGGACGTCTTTGTAATCACCCTTATGGAGGTGGTCGGGGTCCTTATTGTGGTTTTTTCGGTCATGTATTTTGTTCTTGACAAGTCCTTTGTCTTTTCAATCATCATAGCTTCCATGTCGGCTGCAACAGCACCTGCGGGAACAATGATGGTGATCAGGCAATTTAGGGCCTACGGACCTTTGACAAAGACCATTTTACCAGTGGCGGCCCTGGATGATGTTTTGGGTATTATAGTCTTTGGAATTTCAATGTCTTTGGCTAAGTCTTCTATAGGTCAAGCTCAGGCGTCTGTGCCGATGATGGTCTTAGGGCCATTAATTGAAATCACGCTTTCTTTCTTATTAGGACTGGCTTTGGGCCTTATTTTTACTTATTTGATAAAGAAGGTCAAATCTAAGGAAGACGAGCTTTGTGCAATTATTACGGTGATTTTATTGGGAACAGGCCTTGCAAATTATTCCAAACTTTCCCCACTTTTGGTCAACATGATGGTGGGAGGTGTCCTTGTGAATTACCACCGAAATTCAAGGAAGGTTTTTGATAATATCAACGACTTTGCACCGCCAGTAAACCTCTTGTTTTTCACCCTTGCTGGCGCAAAACTAGATCTTTCGGTCCTATTTTCTATAGGGTCACTTGGAATTTTCTACGCTCTTTCAAGGGCAGTTGGGAAAATTTCTGGTGCATCTTTGGGGGCAAAACTTGTTGGGGCAAAGGATACGGTTGTCAAATACCTTGGACTTGCACTTTTGTGCCAGGGCGGAATTTCCATCGGTCTATCAATGATAGTAGCCAGAGAACTTCCAGGCTTTGCTGATGAGATAATTACAGTAATCTTATTCTCTGTTTTGGTTTTTGAAATCCTAGGGCCAATTTTAGCCAAGGTTTCGATTACCAAGGCGGGTGAGTTTGACGGTTTGAAAATAAAAGTTATGAAGGAGAAAAAAGCATGAAGGCACTATTTTTAGTTTTAAATAAGACGGAAAAACTCAACGACATCTTAGAAAAATTTATGGAAGTTGGGGTTACTGGGGCGACAATTCTTGATTCCCAAGGCATGGGATCAGCCCTAATTGAGGGGGAAATCCCACTTTTCGGCGGTGTCCTAAGGTCAGTTATGGACAATAACAGGCCTTATAATAAGACAATCTTTACCTTAGTTAATGACGAAGATATGAGGGCTGCAAAGTCTGCTGTTAAAGACGTCCTAGGCGATATGAACCAACCTGGAGTTGGGCTTATGTTTAGCGTGGACGTGGGAGATGTGGTTGGCATATAAATTGGAGGCGAAATCGCCTCTTTTTTTGTGGGAAAACTTGCGATAAATATTTATTTACAAGAAAAAAGATATATCTATTAAAGCTAGGATTTACTAAGGCTTTAGAAAATTTAGGACTTTTCCAAGTACAAAAAAACCTTTTCATTAACAAAAAATTATGTTATAATAAAAATTACTGATAGACTAAATAGGCAAAATCTTTAGCAAGTGAAAACATAGTCATGAACTTATAAAATAATTTGCTTGCCTTGCCGGTCTAAAATGAGCAAGAGGAGAGACTTGCTTATGGGAAATTATTTTAAATATATTGTGGGAGTGGGTGATATAAAGATATAAGAGAAATAAGCAAAAATGAACTAAATACATAAAAAATTTGAGGAGACTTTATGAAATATTTAAAAGAATTTTGTTATATACTTTTTTTCTTATTATTGGGTTTTATAGCCAAAAAACTAACAGGCCTACCAATTCCAGAACCAGTTTTTGGTATGATTTTCTTATTTATTGCCCTTTGTGCCAAGTTTGTCAAGGTTGATGACATCGGGGAAACATCTGATTTTCTAACATCTATCCTTGCCTTCACCTTCACACCACTCGGTGTTGGCCTTATGGTGCAGTTTGATGTAATCAGGGACAATGCCCTAAAAATCCTAATTGTTATGACCGTTTCTTGCCTCATCACCATGGCTGTCACAGCCAAAATCGTTGAGATTGTACAAAAAGCGAGGAAATAATATGAGTGAATTTTTAAATACATATGTAGCCGACAATGACTTTTTCGGCATAATCCTATCAATAGTAATGTTTAGAATAGGGATGAAAATCAACAAGAAAACCAAGATTGCCATCCTAAATCCACTTTTACTTGCCATTGTATTTTGTATAATTTTCTTAAAAGTAACTGGGATTACTTATGAAAACTTCAACAAGGGCGGCAGGTATATTTCCTTTATGATTGCCCCAATAACAGTTGCCCTAGTAGTCAGCCTTTACAGAAATATTGATAAATTAAAGGCCAACCTCATCCCAATCCTAATAGGAGTATTTGTTGGATCCTTTGTGGCCATTCTTTCGGCATATCTTTTATCAAAGGCCTTTGGTTTTGAAAAAGATTTGACACTTTCAATGATGCCACAATCTGTAACCACTCCAATCGCAAAATCCCTAACAGAGGAATATGTAGCGAAATTTGGGGCAGACGATGTGACAATTAAGACCTATGCGGCAATTACAGCCATCACAGTTATCCTAAGGGGAACAGTTGGTGCAATCTTTGCCCCAACAGTGATGAAAGTCATGAAGGTCAAAGATCCAGTTGCCCAAGGTATTGGCATCGGCACATCAAGCCACGCCATGGGTACATCAAAGGCCATCGAAATGGGCGAAGTAGAAGGCGCTATGAGTGGACTATCTATAGCTGTTGCAGGTATTTGCACAGTTGTCCTTATGCCACTATTTATAATTTTATTTTTCTAGAAAAAAGCAAAACTAGGGCTTGCCTAAGGGCGGCCTTAGTTTTTTTATTTATAAAATAAAGATAAATATAATTGACAAAAGCCTCAAGCAAGAGTATTATCAATAGGTAATCTCTACTCCGTAGTATAAACGGGGTCAATAGTCCACAGGGAGGTGAAAATATGAATAATTACGAAGCAGTATTGATTTTCAAGACTGAACTAGCTGATGCTGACAGAATTGCTCTTCTAGATAGATTCAAAGGTCATATCGAAGAAAACGGCGAAGTTGTATCAGTTGATGACTGGGGAAAAAGAAGACTTGCTTATGAGATCCAAGATCTTAAAGAAGGTTACTACTATATCGTAGATTTCAAGTCTGAACCAGATCATATCAAAGAATTTGAAAGAAGATTAAGACTTTCAGATTTCGTTCTTAGATACATGGTTATAAGAAAAGAGGACTAATATGAATAAAGTGATACTTATAGGACGCCTAGTTAGGGATCCTGAGTTAAGGTATACCCAAGGAAATCAAGCGGTATGCACATTCACATTAGCAATTGACAAGAAATTAAGTCGTGAAAGAAGAGAAGAAGCGGAAGCAGCTAATCGTCCAACAGCGGATTTTCCAAGGATAACAGTTTGGGGTAGGCAGGCAGAAAATGCCTCTAGATACCTCTTTAAAGGAAGTCAATGCGCAGTAGAAGGTAGGATTCAAACCGGAAGCTACCAAGATAGGGAAACAGGTAAGACAGTCTATACAACAGATGTTGTTGCCGACAATGTTGAGTTTTTAGGATCAAGGTCAGAAAGACAAAGTCATAGCTCAAATCCTGGCGATAACCAAGATGTCTACCAAAATAATTATTCCCAAACCAACAACTATCAAAATAATCAACCAAGTGGTCCATCCACAAACGATGATTTTTTTGACGATGACTTTACTGAAATCCAAGACGATGGCAGGATTCCATTCTAGAAAAGTATAAAAGAAAGGAATTACAATGGCAAGAAGATTTAAACCAAGAAAAAAGGTTGATCCATTTGTTAAAGACCCATCAAAGGTAATAGACTATAAAGACATTGAAACTCTTAAAAGATTTGTTACTGACAGAGGTAAGATTCTTCCAAGAAGAGTTACAGGTCTAAATGCAAAACACCAAAGAGAAATCACAAGAGCAATTAAAAGAGCTAGACAAGTAGCTTTATTGCCTTACGAAGAAAACTAAGATAAAATAAATAAAAAAATTTCAATAAGCAATCTGGGGAGCACCGCTCCCTTTTTATTTGCAATAAAACATGAATATTAAATATAACAAAGTATAGTTATAATTATAATTAAATAATAAAAGGAGGAATTATGTTAATTGTTATTCTTTCTCTAATTGTAGCCATCTTGGCCATAGTGCTTATGGCTTTTACAATCAAAGAGAAAATCCTTCCTGTATCAAGTGGTTCAAAGAGAATGCACGAGATTTCAGGATACATCAAAAACGGAGCAATGACCTTCATCGCAAGCGAGTATAAGTTCATCGTTGCCTTCGTTGTAGTCGTATCAATCTTAATTTCGATATTCCTAGATTACAAAATCACAATCTGCTACATAGTAGGTTCATGTTTCTCAATGCTAACAGGTTTTATCGGAATGAGAACAGCCACAGAAGCAAACGCTAGGTGTGCAAATGAAGCTATGGAAGGTGGCACAAACAGAGCCCTAAAACTTGCCTTTGCAGGTGGATCTGTAATGGGTTATGCAGTAACAGGACTTGGTTTTTCAGGCCTATTAATCTGCTACTTAATCTTTAGAGACCCAGCCATCGTAATGGGATATTCACTTGGTGCATCATCAGTAGCCCTATTTGCAAGAGTAGGTGGCGGTATCTATACAAAAGCCGCAGACCTTGGAGCAGACCTTGTAGGAAAGGTAGAAGCAGGTATCCCAGAAGATGACCCAAGAAACCCAGCAGTAATTGCAGACAACGTAGGAGACAACGTAGGAGACGTTGCAGGAATGGGAGCAGACTTATTTGAATCCTATGCCGGAGCAATTATCTCAGCGATCACCCTTGGCCTTGTATCATACGGCGAAGCAGGACTAAACTTCACACTCCTACTTGTAGCAATTGGAATCCTATCATCTTTAGTAGCAGGCTTCTTATTTACATCCAAAAACCACAAAGACCCACAAAAGGGCCTAATGATGACAATCTATGTATCAGGTGCAATTGTAATAATTGCCGCAATAATCTTATCATTTGCTTATTTTGGAAACGTAAAAGCAGCCCTTGCAATCATTACAGGAATCATCGTAGGAATTGCAATCGGACTACTAACAGAAGTTTACACATCAGATAAATTCAAATATGTAAAAAATATAGCTGAAGAATCAAAAACAGGTGTTGCAACCAACATCATCTCAGGTCTATCAACAGGAATGCTATCAGCAGTAGGCCCAATCATCCTAATCGCCCTAGGCATCATCGTAGCTTACTGGGCAGACGGAGTATTTGGTATAGCCCTATCAGCAGTAGGAATGTTATCAACAACAGCAACCACTGTATCAGTAGATGCCTACGGCCCAATCACAGACAACGCCGGCGGAATCGCTGAAATGGCAGCCCTACCAAGCCATGTAAGAGACATCACAGACGAGCTAGACTCAATAGGAAACACAACAGCAGCCATAGGTAAAGGCTTTGCAATCGGCTCAGCAGCCCTCACAGCCCTATCCTTATTCGTAACCTACTCAGAAACATTAAACCTAGAAACAATATCAATTCTAGACAGCCACGTAGTAGCTGGAATGTTCGTAGGCGGCATGCTACCATTCCTATTTACAGCTCTAACCATGAACTCTGTAGGAAAAGCAGCAACAGAAATGATCAACGAAGTAAGAAGACAATTTAGAAATGACCCAGGCCTACTAGAAGGAACAAGCGAACCAGATTATCAAAAATGTATTGAAATCTCAACATCAGCTTCCCTAAAAGAAATGATTCTACCAGGCGTTTTAGCAATAGTAGTACCAATCTTTGTAGGACTAGTATTTGGCCCAACAGCCCTAGGCGGACTTCTTGCAGGAGCCCTAGTAACAGGCGTACTAATGGCAATCTTCATGTCAAACGCAGGTGGAGCTTGGGATAACGCAAAGAAATACATCGAAACCCTAGAAGGTGAAGATGGAAAAGGCTCAGACGCTCACAAGGCATCAGTAGTAGGAGACACAGTAGGCGACCCATTCAAAGACACATCAGGTCCAGCCCTAAACATCCTAATCAAACTAATGACCGTAGTATCAGTAATCTGTGCCGGACTATTTATGTAAAACAAAACAGTAAAATCGACCTCATCTAAGATGGGGTCTTTTTTTGTACTATGAATAGTGTAAGAAAGAAAGCAATTTCTATTTTGCACTATTTTTGTTAGCAGATTTTTTGTGGCAAAAGATTAGAAATTATCTTAAAATCAAGATTGAAATTAAATTTAAATACAAAAATCATATTGAAAATGAAAATAAAAATCAAAGAAACTTATAGAAAGTGTGAGATAAAGCTTGTCTAAGCCAAGGCTTACGCTTTTTTTATGGCAAAAATCGGGACATTTTCCTTTAAAATCCTATATATAAATAGACTTTAATACTAAAGGAGAATTTATGACAGGAACATATTATACAATTTTACCTGCAGAGGTAAGGCTGGATAAGAGGCTCTTGCCCTTTGAGAGAATTTTATTTTCAGATATTTTAACACTTGCCAACAAGAATGGTTACTGTTTTGCTTCAAACTCTTATTTTGCAAAAGCCTACGGGGTATCAACTGTCTCCATATCAACTTGGATATCAAACCTAGTAAAATATGGCTATATAAGCCGCTCTTATGATTACAAAGACAAGACAAAAAAGATAGAAAGACGTAGGCTCTATGTCAAAGCAGACTTTATGATATATAAAAGCAGACTTAATGACCCCCACAAAGGAGACTTTAAGGAGGGTATCAAAGGAGACTTTAAAGATAATAATATAAATATGAATAATATAAATGATAATATGGAAAACACCATAAAAGTATCTATGGAAAATCCATCTAGACCACCAAAGAAGTCCGACTATCTACAAGCTATGTTGGATAGGATTTAGAAAGGATGGTAAATGGTAAAGGTAATTAATAAAAAAGGCAAGAAATATTTAAATATAGATGGTAGGGAGTACGGTCCCAAATCACTTTACTTTCACATACAAAGAACCACTTCTACCTTAGAATATTTCACAAAAAGTGGTGATTGGGATGAAGATAGGCAAAGTCAAGTGAAAAAATATATCCAAAGGCTTGTGGAAATCTATAGGAAATATTATCCGGAAGAGGATAATTGGTGATATAAAAGATTAGATATAGAAAAATAGGGGTTCCCCACCAAACTTATTAGTAAGTCTTTTAATGAGCGAGGAAGCCCTATTTAATATAATATATGAATATTACCTTATTAGTCAAATATAAACTAAGAATGTTTTTGGAACATCAAAAAATATTTGTGATTTATGATTGATAAATAAATGAATATATTATATAACTAACATAAGAAAATAAGGGAGGGTAAAATGTTATCCAAAAATCAAGTTATTGAAATCGCGGATTTATTTTTCAATGGAAATCCTGAAAAGGCCTATACCCTAGTTTCGGATATGAATGAATGGAATCAGTTTATTAATTCGATAAAAAAAGATGAAAATCAGTTGAAAGCATATCTAATAATGAAGCATAGCGACCTAAGTATTTGGGAAAAACATACCCCATTTAAGGAAAAGAGAGCCTACCCAAGCTACGATATTGGATATTAAGATTCAATATTCTAATGGAAGAACAAGAATATTCATTAATTTAGGAAGACTCTAATTCCTAGCATAGATCTCTATGAGGAATAAAAAGGATAAAATATAAGCAACAGATTAAATAAAGCACGGTTTATTTATAAATAGGTTTACTGGTTCATTTAAGGTCAAAGTTATAGATCATAGAGAATCAAATAAAGAAGAGAAAAAATTAATATTAAGAATTTTTAAAAAAGTTAGATGTGATGTTTCAAATTAGAAATATTTTAGTTTGCAAATTGTAAAAATTAGGCTGATTATTATAAGTTAATAGTATATGATAGTATGGTAAATATTTTATATAAATAACTAGCCTATTATTTTCGTTATACGGATTAATGCGTATAATGATTCTTGGAATAATTTCAATAGTTGAATGAATTATAGTAAAATTATTGGTCTGGATATGCAGGAAATAATTTTATCTATACAAGGAAACAGTTTTTCTAAAGACAAAGATACCATAGTAAACTTAAGGAATTTAGATTATAAGGAGAATTTTTATGTTTGTATCTTATCCAGCAGTATTTTTGAAAAATGTAGAAAGCCTTGGGTTTACAATTTTATTTCCTGATTTACCAGGCTGTATTTCATGTGGAAATGATGTGAAGGATGCCTTATACATGGCAAATGACGCCCTGGGTTGTTTTTTATTTGATGATTATGCAAGGCTTGAGGATATGCCAAAATCTTCATTATTAGAAGATATTGATCTTAGAGATTTTATTGAGGAGGACGAATACAAATATCTTTCACTAGAGGGAAGTTTTAAGTCCTATGTTGGTTTGAATTTGACTGATTATGTAAAGAAACATGAAAAGAAAACAGTGAAGAAAAATGTAACTATACCTTCCTACCTTAATGAAATGGGCAAGGCTAGCAAAATTAATTTCTCCAAACTTTTAACAGAAGCTTTGGAAAGGGAATTTGATATAGAATAATTTATTTATTGGCGATTACAGGTGTGGTCGCTTTTTACTTGGTAAAAATGAAGATTATGAAATTTACTTTATTTTCAAAAAATGCACAAACGGGTAAAGATATATCGAGTATAGGACTTGATGAAAAAGAAGATCTGTATCAGAAAAATAGTGAGTTTTTAGTAAATTCTATAAGAAAGTCGTCAAATCTTGTAGAAATTACTCTTAAGGAGTTTTCAAATGAATAAAAAAGAACTAACTGATGAAGAAAAGCAAAAATTATTGACAAATAGATTTACAGCTCCTTTTAAGGGGGAGACTATCGGACATAGAGAATTAACAGAGGAAGAGAAAAAAGAAGCTGAAGTGTTTTGCAAGAAAATAGACGAAAGAAAAGAAAACAAATGAATATTATCATACAAAGATAAGTAAATAATGACAAATGTGGATTAATCAATCTAGTAAATTCTAATTAAGGAAAATTATGAAGAATTCTTGGTATAAAAATAAAAAAACAGACCTAATTTGGTGGAAAAAGTCGAATAGAATTGGCGTGTGGGAATTTTCCTTTGATAAGGTTAAGGTTTATAATTTGTTTAAAGATTATCCTGCTTGTCTAAATAAAGAAGAAAAAGAGATATTTGATAGGGAAAATCCCTATCGGAAAGATTTTTTTAAGGATAGGTAATAAATTCTATTGTTTAAGAAAATTAATATTTATTAGCATAAAAAAAGGACCTCTTATGGTCTTTTTTATTTATCATATACTATAAAATGTTATTTTTAAGATATGGTGCGGGATAGAAGATTTGAACTTCCACGACCTAAAATCGGTCACAAGATCCTTAGTCTTGCGCGTCTGCCAATTCCGCCAATCCCGCATGGGATTACTAGTAAATAATACTATATTTTCTATAAATTGTCAACTACTTTTCTATTCTTGTGTAAAATTTTTCTTACAATTCGCAAAAAAATTAGGTTTTGCCTTGGGATATGATATAATAATTTTGAGGTATATATGATAAAAAAATGTTTTGCAAAGATTAACCTTAGCCTTGATATTATCTCAAAAAGAGCCGATGGTTATCACAATATCGATACTTTGATGGCGAGGATTAATCTTTTTGATAAATTAGAAATAGAAAAAACTTCTGACGGCAAATTTACTTATGACTCTAATGTAAGCTTAGGAAAAGTCGAGGATAACTTGATTTTTAAGGCCTACGAGGTCATGAAAAATCTTGCGGGCGAAAAGGCGACGGGCATTAGGGTTAAACTAACAAAAAATATTCCGGTTGCGGCTGGCCTTGCGGGTGGATCTACCAACGCCGCTGAGACTATGAAGGCCCTCAACGAACTTTGGGGCATGGGTCTTACTAAAAACGACCTTATGGAAGCTGGGGCCAAACTTGGGGCGGATATTCCATTTTTCTTCCTTGAAAGGGCGGCTCGTGCGACTGGGATTGGGGAAATCCTCGATCCTTTTTCCATAAAAACACCCCTTAAGGTTCTTTTGGTAAATGACGGGACAAGTATAGCTTCTGCCCATGTTTACAAAAATACCAAGCTTTTTGGCCATATTAAGACTGGTGAAATTGCAAAAAGTCTTAGCCAAGGTTCTTGGGAGTTTGTAGAGGATTTTGAAAATGTAATGGAAGACGTAGTTTTGAGGGATTTTCCACACCTAAAGGCAATTAAGGAAAATTTGTCCAATCATGGTGCCCTTAAGGCCCTTGTTTCGGGGTCTGGCGCTTCTATTTTTGGGATTTTTAAGGATGAAAAAGCCCTTGATAGGGCCTATGAAAGCCTTAAGACTTCCTATAATTTTGTAAGAAAGGTGGACCTAATCGATGACTAATATTGGAATTTTTGATTCGGGTCTGGGCGGAGTTGCGGTTTTAAACGAGCTTGCCAAGAAAAACAAGGCCAATTATTTCTACCTGGGGGACAATCTCAGAGTCCCTTATGGCAACAGGTCAAAGACTGAAATAACAAGCTTTGCGACCGATATTGTTAATTACCTTGAGTCCTATGATATAGATTATTACATAATCGCCTGCAACACAATTTCTGTGACTTGCAAGGATTATTTGAGGGAGAAATTCAAGAAAGAATTTATCACTATTGCCGATGTGGCGATTGAGGCTGCATCGGGCTTTGAGGGTGATTACCTGACACTTGCAACCAAGGCTACTATTGATAGTCACTATTATAAAAAGGCCTTGGAGGCAAGAAAAGACTGCAAGGTCTACGAGTCAAAGGCCATTGACCTGGTGAATTTAATTGAAAGTGGAATTTTGGAAGGTGCGACACTTAATGACTCGCTAGATGAATATTTATCCATAGCAAATGAAAAGAAAATTCTAAATATTATCCTTGCCTGCACCCACTATCCAATAATCAAGGATAGGATTAAAGAAAGGCTAAATTATGAGGCAAATATCATAGATCCCGCCCTTTATTTGGCTGAAAAAATAGTGACTGAAGACGCCCAAAATAGGGTAAATATATTTATGACAAAGAAAAGCGATGAAACTCGTGATTTAATCGATAAAATTATGGATGTTGACTATAAATTGAGCTTTATAGGAGGTTTGTAAGATGATTTACGCAATTATGGATATCGGCTCAAACACAGTAAGACTCTCAGTTTACAAGGAAAAAAACGGGGAGGCTGTGAATTTATTTTCAGAAAAAGAACAAGTTTCCCTTAAATCCTACGTCAAGGACGGCAGGCTTACTGAGAAGGGGATAAAGAGGTTGTTTTCAACTCTTGCAAACTTTAAGGAAGTTGTGGATAACTTTGACGATATCGACGAGGTCCATCCTTTTGCAACTGCGACTGTAAGGGACGTTGCTAACAGGTCTGATATTTTAGCCCTAATTAAGGATAAGCTTGACCTTGATATAGAGATTTTATCCGGCGAAGAGGAGGCCCAGCTCGCCTTTGTGGGTGCGGCTGTTTCTACTGATGTCAAGGAGGGCGTTCTTTGCGATATTGGCGGTGGTTCGACTGAAGTAGTCCTTATTGACCAGGGCAAGGTTATCAAGTCTTCGTCCCTTTCAATCGGCTCACTTTCGGCCTTTAACGACTATGTTGAAGGACTTTTTGTCGATAAGGCCAGCAGGAAAAAAATCGAAAACCGAGTCGTCCAGCTTTTTGATGATACTTCTATGTATAGGGAAGATTTCAATGTCCTATCAGCTGTTGGAGGTTCTGCCCGTGCTGCCCTTATGGTTTATAGGGAATATTACGGCCTAACCGATGACGTCCGCTCTATGGATGCGGCGGATTTCCAAGCCATGGTAAAAGATATTATTAAAAAATCTGACAAGAAGAAAATGCGTTTAATCCTTGATATTAAGCCAGACAGGATCCACACCCTCTTGCCAGGAATGATTATTATGAATGAAATATGCAAGTTTTTCTCAGTTGAAAAAATAAATGTTAGCCAAACGGGTGTTAGGGAAGGATATGTTTATAGCAAACTTTTAGGAAGGAGCTAGACATGAAAAATTATACGCAAAATAGGGAACTATCCTGGCTTGACTTTAATAAAAGAGTTATAGAAGAAGCCATGGATAAGACCGTCCCAGTCCTTGAAAGACTCAAGTTTCTATCGATTTACGACACCAACCTTGAAGAGTTTTTCATGGTAAGGATTGGGTCTTTGACTGACTTGTCAAAACTTAAAAAGCAACCTATTGATAACAAGTCAAACATGACTCCAATTGAGCAAATTGACGCATCTCTTGAAAAACTTGTGCCAATGTATGAGAGAAAGGACCAGATATATCTTGACCTAATCGAAGACTTGGCCAAGGAAGGTATAAATATACGAAAAGTTACCGATTTAGATGAAAAGGGCAGGGATTTTTGCCAGGTATATTTTGACACAAAAATCGAACCGATTTTGTCTTTTCAAATTATTGATAGGGTCCACCCACTGCCAAGACTTGCGAATTTAAGCCTGTCAGTAGTCTTTGACCTGTCCAAGAAAAAGTCCAAATCATCCAGCCCAAAGGAAATAATCGGCATAATCTACCTGCCAGAAAGGCTAAAAAGATATGTCATGATTTCCGACAGGACCTATGTTTTCCTTGAAGATATAGTCAAGGAATGTGGGGCAGAAGTTTTTGAGGGCTATAAGGCTGAGAATGCCTTTGTTATGAGCCTTACAAGGAACGCTGATATTTCCTATGACGATGATGACTACGATGTCGAGGAAGACTTCAGGACCTATATGAAGGGGAAATTAAAGAAGAGAAATAGGCTAAAGCCAGTAAGGCTTGAGGTTGATTCTCCACTTGTCGCTGAAGATAAGGAATTTTTATGCAAGAATTTTGAACTTAGCGAGAAATCAATCTTCGTTTCAAAAACCCCTTTCCAACTAGGTTTTATCTTTGATTTCATTGAGAACCTACCAAGAAGGACCAAAAATGCCCTAACATACGAGCCTTTTGAGCCACAAGGATCAGCCATGGTAAATCCAGCAAGGCCAATGATTGATCAGATTATCGAAAAAGACATAATTTTATCCTACCCTTACGAGTCCATGGACCCAATGATAAGGCTTTTGGATGAGGCGGCCACAGATCCTACTGTAGATTCCATAAAGATTACCCTTTATAGGATTGCTAAGGATTCTAAAATTGCCAAGAGCCTCATTAAGGCCAGTGAAAATGGCAAGGAAGTCATTGTCCTAATGGAATTAAGGGCGAGATTTGACGAAGATAACAACATTTTCTGGTCGTCAAGGCTTGAAGATGCGGGATGCAAGATTGTCTACGGTTTTGACCACTACAAGTGTCATTCCAAGGTTTGCCTCATTACTAGGTATGTTGATGGGGAAATTTCCTTTATCACTCAGATTGCGACCGGAAATTATAACGAAAAAACCGCCAAACTTTATACAGATTTTTCCTTCATGACAGAAGATATGGTTATTGGCCAAGATGCCAAGGATTTATTTGATAATATTTTGATAGGCAATCTCGAAGGCGATTACAAAAAGCTCATGGTTTCGCCAAAGTCTATGCCAGAAGGCCTTGAAAAATTGATTAAAGATGAGATTAAAAAGGCTAAAAATGGAGAAGACGCCTATATCAGGCTAAAGATGAATTCAATTTCCGATAGGGGCTTAATTGACCTTTTGGCCAAGGCAAGCCAGGCGGGAGTTGAAATCAAGATGATGGTAAGGGGTATCACCTGCATCTTGCCAGGAGTAGCAGGAGAGACTGAAAACATTGAAATTTACCAGATTGTTGGCAGGTTCCTCGAACACCACAGGATTTACCAATTCGGCAGGGAAAACCCAAAAGTTTATATATCTTCGGCAGATTTTATGACTAGAAATATCAGAAATAGGGTCGAAGTTGCAGTCCCAATTGAAGATTCTGATGTGAAAAAATATGTCCTAGACTTTTGTGATACCATGTTTGCTGATGATGTTAAAATCAGGAAACTATATGCAACTGGCGAATATTTGAGGGTAGAAAATAAGAATAATTATAATGCCCAAGAAGAGCTTATGAAAAAAGCCATCTCAGATTTTGAACAGGCTGAAATTAAGTATAGGGAAAATGATTTAGGAAATAATCATAAAATACTTAAAGCTGATGCTGTAAAAAAAGATGACCAAAAAGCAAGTTTTATAGACTGGCTTAAAAATATTTTTAAGAATTAGTCAAAATAAACCTAAAATTGATGAAAATCCGACAAAAAAGTCGGATTTTTTACTTTTTCTTTAAAAAATACGCATTTTGCCCTGTTCATTTTGTAAAATTCGTGTTATAATAATGGTAACGAAATGTAATGTTGAACTAAAATAGTAAATTGAAATATATTTAATATTTATGCAAGACCTTACTGACCCACAGATTTACACTAAAATATTGAAATAAATAGAGGAATAAAAATGTCAAACAAAGGTATCAGAGAGCTTAAGAGACGTAAAAGAAGAGAGACAAGAAGAAGGAGAAAAAAGGCAATTTTTCTAGGTGCTGGATTGGTTTTGACCCTTACAACAGCTAAGTTTGCCCTACAAAAAGATGATGATTACCAAATCAGAAGACCAAGTGAATACAGGATTGCATCTGGTGAATTAATGGCAGATAAAGCCAAAGAGGAAAAAGCCAGCACATCCGATGTCCACGTAGCAACTGAGATTGGTTTTAAAAATATAGATTTAAAAGATGAACAAAAGATCGAAGATAGCTCTTATGAAAATGAGCTTGTTGAGTATGTGAAGTGCCTACAAACCCAATATGCCTACCAATTTCCAAATGATTATTCAAAAACAGATAAGTTCGTAAAGGAAGGCCAATACCTTGGTTTTTATGGCTCAGAAAACGGTTTTGCGAAGGTCAAAATCGACGATTCATATTATTATGTAAATAAATATGGACTTGCAAAAACAGATCCAAGCGAGACTGTAAAGGTTGTAAGCGGAATAGTTTATGTCAGCGAAGCTTATCCACTACCAGCAAATTTTGACCCAGGTGTGGACAAAACTGCTAGGCGTGCCTTCGAAACCATGCGCCAAGATATGGAAAGAGTCGGCCTTAACTTAAAGATTGCGTCTGATTACAGGGGTTATGAGCTTGAGGGCAAGATGTATGATGCGGGCGAAGTTGATGCAGAACCAGCCGGCACAAGTGAACACCAAACAGGCACAGCCTTTGACTTTTTCACAGAAGGCTCTAAATACAATGATAAATTTGAAGCGACAGCCGAATACAAATGGCTAGCTGAAAATGCCTATAAATATGGATTTATCGAAAGATATCCAAAGGGTAAGGAAAATAAAACCCACCACAAGGCTCAAGCTTGGCACTACAGGTTTGTAGGGGTCGAAAATGCCAAGGAAATTTACGACAACAATCTAACTTTAGAAGAATTTTTAAAGATATCATAGGGGGAAGAATGAAAACAATTCAAACAAAAAATGCACCAGCAGCTGTAGGAGCCTATGCCCAAGGCATAGTTACAGATAATTTAATATTCACCTCAGGCCAACTTCCACTTGACCCAGCAACAGGCGAATTAGAAATGGAAATCAAAAAGGCCACAAAAAGAGCCCTTGAAAACATCAAGGCCATAGTAGAAGCAGGCGGATCATCTATTGATAAAATTGTAAAATGCAATGTCTTTCTAGATGACGTAAACGACTTTGCAGCCTTCAACCAAGTCTACGAAGAATTCTTCGGCGACCACAAACCAGCCAGATCTGCCCTAGAAGTAGCAAACATACCAAAAGGCGCAGTAATAGAAATCGAAGCCATAGCTGTACTATAGCCTTGTCCTAATTTTCCGAAAGAAAAATTATGGAAATACTTATGCGGAGGCACGAACTTGTCCTCATTTTCTGGAAGAAAATGAGCAGAAAGTTCCACCGATGCTATAGCTTTGTCCTAACGAGAACGAAGTTCGAGTTATGGAAAGACGGTAGTCCTAGTTAAAAAGGAATTTTCGCAAAAACATGATTAGTGTGCTCAATTTCTGGGAAATATTCATAGTCTTTTTGGATAAGTTTTCGAAACTATTGCTAAAGTTATTCTGAAAATGAAAATCTTGTGAAATAGGATTTGTAAAAATTTTTGAAAACAGAATCATTATGTAAATGATTTTAAAAAGTATTTATAAGCTCTTTATTATTTGTTTGATAAGATTATAAGAAATAAAAAAATAAGAAAAATACAATCTTGACCCAGAGGGGTCATTTTTGTTTTTGTGGAGAATTTGAAATTAAAGTTAGGGGAGAGATATGGATCAGGATTGTGGATTTAGAGAAGGGGATAAGTGGTTTAGGTACAGATCGGCTGCAATAATAGTCGAAGATGATTGTGTTTTGTTTGCGGGAAATGAAGTAGATGACTATTACTATTCCATAGGTGGCGGAGTCCATTTGGGGGAAAGTTCTGAAGATGCCATAAAAAGAGAAGTCTTCGAAGAAACAGGCGTCTATTACGAAGTTGATTATTTGGCTATTATTCACGAAAATTTCTTTGTAGGAAGCTCTAGTTTAAAAGGCGTAGACTGCCATGAGATTTGCTTTTATTACATGATGAAGCCAAAGGGCAATAAAAATCTTAAGAGCCATAGCCTTACAACTAGCGGCCTAAAAGAGACAATGCACTGGATACCAATCGACCGACTTGAAGATTATAAGGCCTATCCGACTTTTATGAAAGATTATTTAAAGTCAGACCACAAGGACCTCGTTCACATCGTCACAGATGAAAGAGTCTGACAAGGCTCAGCCATCTATTGAAATATTGAAAGTTTCATTTTATAGATAAAGTCAAGCATTGAATTCCTGTCATTTAAGGATTTCATAAGATGTTGAATGGCAGAAATAAATATATTAAGATGATAGATAACATTTTTTAATCTCGCCACTTTTGCATTATCATAGCCAAATTAATTAAAATGGCGAGATTAATCTCGCCAATCTTGATTTATATACGCCAATTATGGTATAATGGCGAGAAAGGTGGTGAGATTTCATGAGGGAATTTAATTATTCAAAATTGCTTGAGTTAAATATACCTGCGAATATGTATGATTTGATAGCAAAAATATACGAGTATAAGGGTAAACAGGAACTTTATGTGGAGAATTTCTCAGATGTACTCGAAAAAATGGTAGAAGTTGCTAAGATCCAATCAACAAAATCATCAAATGCTATTGAAGGCATTTCTACAAATGATGGTAGATTAGAAGAATTGATGAAGAAAAAAAGTGTGCCAAGAAATAGAAATGAAGAAGAAATATATGGCTATAGAGAAGTTCTAGATATCATACATGAAAATTATGAAAATATTGAAATCACAAAAAACAATATTTTAACTTTGCACAATAGACTATATTCTTACTCTGGCGGGAGTCATAAGGGTAAATTTAAGAGCATAGATAATAGTATAGTTGAAACAAACGTACTAGGGGAAAAAAGAATAAGATTTCAGCCTGTATCAGCTTTTGAAACAGAATCATACATTGATAAATTGATTAGCGCTTATGATGCAGCTATAAATTTAAAAATACCACCATTGTTACTAATTCCGGTTGTTGTTCATGATTTTTTGTGCATCCATCCTTTTTTTGATGGAAATGGGAGGATGTCTAGACTTATCACACTTCTACTTCTTTATAAAAATGGTTTTTTTGTAGGAAAATATATTTCATTAGAAATGATAATAGAAGATACCAAGGATTCGTATTATGAAGAATTGCAAGCGTCAAGTGAAAATTGGCATTCTGGAACTAATGATGAATTACCATTTATAAAATATATGCTATCAGTAATTTACAAGGCATATAGTGAATGTGATGAGAGATTTAGGCTAATAGGGGAGAAATCTTTGACATCTGCAGAAAGGGTGTTAAAGGTATTTGATAACACTTTAGAAGCCCTATCTAAATCTGATATTGTTATACTCTGTCCAGATATTTCAAAGAGAACTATCGAGAGAGCATTAAAAGAGCTAAGTGATGGAGGTTTAATTAAACAAATAGGTAGCGGAAGAGCGACTAAATATATTAAAGTAGAAGGTCTATATGAGTGATAAAATCTATCTAATATTTTAGGTGTAAATATTTTAATTATTATAGTAAATTACAATCTTTTAAAAAACCCAAAACCATACCCACCAGAGGAAGTTAGGAAAGAATTTAAAAGTGGGGGAATAAGCTTAGCTTCATCTAAGTTTGTGGGCTTATCCCATTACCTTCTCCCAAGACTTGTTAAAAGCGAAGCAAATTGGGAAAATGGAAATGCTTATTGGTATAGGTCTGGTGTGAGATTGGGAATATTTGGTATTGTTCTTACACTGATAACAGCAATATTAGGTAAAGTTTTTAGACTTTTTGATCCTTTAGTTGGCTTGTTTATTATTTTAATTCCGTTGGTTTTAGGAATGATATATATGTGTATAAGGATGGAAAAAGATATTTTAAAGGATTAATTTATAGAATATTTTTTATGAATTTCAATCTATGAATTTTGAAAGGACAGTTATGAATCTTGAAAATATTATTCATAATCAAAGAGAATTTTTTCTTGAGAATTTTACCAAGTCCTATGATTTTAGGATGAGAGAGTTAAATAAGCTTGAAAAGGCCATAAGGGAAAATGAAGGGGAGATTTTATCAGCCCTTGAAAAAGACTTAGGCAAATCTAATTTTGAATCCTACCTTACTGAGTATAACTTTGTTTTAGAGGAGATAAACTTTGTAAAAAAACACCTTCATAAATGGATGAAAAAAGTGAGGGTAGGAAAGTCTCTTACAACTTTTCCGGCAAAAAGTTTTTATACCTACGAACCTCTTGGAGTTACTTTTATAATTTCCCCTTGGAATTATCCCTTTAATCTAAGTCTAGGGCCAGTTGTTGGAGCCATAGCTAGTGGAAATACTGTGATTTTAAAGACTTCATCAAAATCGACCGAAACAAGTAAAATTATCTCAAGAATTGTCGGGGATAATTTTAGGGAAGAGTATTTTATTCATTTAGATAATGAAAAACTCGACTATGATGAATTGATAAATAAGCCTTATGACCATGTTTTTTACACCGGTGGGCCTGCTGTGGCAAAAAAAATTATGGAAGCTCAAGCTCCTCATCTTAGTAAACTAACTTTAGAACTTGGGGGTAAGAGTCCCTGCCTTGTCGAAAAGACTGCCGACATAAAAATGGCAGCCAAGAAAATTGCCTGGGCTAAGACTGTAAACGCTGGTCAAACCTGTATTGCCCCAGACTTTTTGATCGTAGATAAGTCCATAAAAGACAATCTGATTTTAGAATTAAAGGAAAATCTAACTGACTTTTATGGGGAAAACCCACTTGCTAATAAAGACTTGCCAAGGATTATAAATACCCATCATTTTGATAGGCTTTTGGAGCTTATAGACGAAGACAAAGTAGTTTTTGGAGGAGCTTATGATAGGGATAAATTAAAAATAGCCCCAACTATCATGGACGGGGTCGATTTTTCTGATCCTGTCATGGGTGAGGAAATTTTTGGACCTATTATTCCTATAATTTCTTATGGCAATCTCGATGAGATTTTGGGTAAAATAAAGAGAATGCCAAAGCCCTTAGCTTTTTATACCTTTACACGTGATAAAAATATTGAAGATAAAATCATCAGGGAAATGGAATACGGCAACGGGGCCATTAATGAGTGCTTGATGCAAATTGCAAATCCTAGGTTAGAATTTGGGGGAGTAGGAAATTCGGGTCAGGGAGGCTACCACGGTTATTTTGGTTTTATGAATTTTTCTAATAGGAAATCTATGGTCAAGGCTGGATTTTTTGATAATCCTTTTAGGTATCCGCCTTATTCGAAAAAGACCCTTGCTTTGATAAAAAAAATTTTGACTATGTAGATAAATACCATATTATAAGGGAGAAAACATAAAAAAAAGAAGTGTTGAAGAAATATTTGTAGCAACTCTCTTAGACTTGTCTGTGAGAATGGATCTTGATAAGATCACTGTAAGAAAAATCGTTGAAGAATCAGGTTTGTCCCAGCAAACTTTTTATAATTATTATAAAAATAAGGAAGGCTTGGGTTTTTCTGTCCACAAGGTCTATGGGCAGAGTCTGATTGATAGGTTAAATGAAGATGAAGATTATGATTTAAATAATCTTTTGATTGATAATATCAAGTTTTATCAAGAACACAAACAATTTATTTTAAATGCTCTAAAGCATACAAAGGGAGATAATTCATACTTTCATCTATCTGCTGAAAATGCTTATAAAAGCCTAAAGGAATATCTTTTAAAGAAAAATAATTCTAGCAGAGTATTAAAGTCATTTAATCACTCTGCTAGTTTTTTACATTATATAATTCATTTACTTATAATTTTTCATAGCAAAAAGCTCGAAGTAAATCTTCGAGCTTAATTTTTTTCTTAAATTTCTGTATTTTTTACATCTTCTGCTATTAGTTTAGCAAGTTCTTTAAGTTCTGCTACTTGTGTGTCTTTTACTCCGGAGTTGATTTTTACAACGTCGCCAATGTAGTTTAGCTTAGCAGGTTCTAGGATTTCTTGAGCGATTTCAAGGCTTCTTCCGCCCCAAGACCAGTTGTTTAAGAAGGATACAGTTCTGTTTTGGTAGCCTGTTCCAACTAGTTCTCTTAGAAAGGCATCCATCTTGTAGTAGAGGCCTGCGTTGTAGTTGATTGGTGCGAATACTGAGTGGGTAAATCTGTGGCAGTCTGCAACTGGATAAGAGAAGTCCCAGTCAGAGATGTCGTAAAGAACAATATCTTCAATGCCTTCTTGAGCTAGGTAGTTTGCGAGGATGTCGCTTGCTTGTTCTGTATCGCCGTACATTGATGCGTAAACTATAGCTACTCCCTTTTGTTCTGGAGTAAAGCCTGCCCAGTGGCCGTATTTTTCCATGATAAAGCTAATTGATTCAGGATCTTTATATACAGGTCCGTGTAGTGGAAGGATGGCGTTAATATCAAGGCCTTCTACCTTTTTAAATAAGTTTTGTACCATCTTTCCTTGCTTACCAACTATATTGATATAGTAACGTCTAGCTTGTTCTAACCAGTCACCCTTGTGGATAACCTTACTTGCTTCGATATTACCCGCGATTGCGTTGAAAGCACCAAAGGCGTCAGCTGAGAAGAATAAGCCCTCTGTTGTTTCATATGTCATAAATACTTCTGGCCAGTGAACCATTGGAGCAAAGACGAATTTAAGGTTTCTTTTACCTATATTTAATTCTTCGCCGTCTTTGATTTCTACATATCTGTCAGCAAATTTGTTATCGTAGAATTGCTCAAATAACTTATGAGTTTTGGCATTTCCGACAAATTTACAGTTTGGATATTCTTTAAGGATAAAGTCAATGTTTCTGCAGTGGTCTGGTTCCATGTGGGAAACTACGATATAGTCAAGTTCTTCTCCGTCTAGAGCTGCGGCAACATTTTCTAGATATTGTCTTGTGAAAGCACCTTCTACAGAATCCATGAGAACATTTTTTTCGTCCTTGATGACAAAGGCATTGTAAGAAACTCCGTTTGGAACTTCGAACATATTCTCAAACCTGTTGATTCTGCGGTCATTCACACCTACCCAATAAATATTATCGAGTACTTCTATTATATTGTGCATATTAACTCCTTTGTTAAATAATTGTTTTTCTAACTTAACTATACCTGTTTTTCGCCGATATTAAACTTATTTATTGAAAGAGTTAATAAACTTTGATGAAAATGTTTTATTAAAATGATAATGGGTATCATTTATGTATAAGCGTAGTAAATTAAGGAGAAAATATGACATATAAATTGCCAAAAGAAATTAATGAATTTAGAAAATTTGTAAGGAGTTTTGCAGATGAAAAGGTTAAGCCACTTGCAGCCTTTATGGAAGAGGACTTCCCACTTGAAATCCTAAACGAAATAGGAGAAGCTGGGCTCTTATCCATTCCATTTGAAGAAAAATTTGGGGGCTGTGGTTTATCTTACGACAACTATGCTACCGCTGTTGAGGAAATAGCTAGGGTAAATAGTGGACTTGCAAGCCTTGTCATTGCCCATACTTCTTTGGCTACTTGGCCTATAAATGAATTTGCAAACGAAAAACAAAAAGAAAAGTATTTGAATTTACTCCTAGATGGCAAAAACCTAGGAGGTCTTGGCCACTATGAGGAAGATGAGGATATTCAAACAACTGCCACAGAAGAGGGAGATTACTTCCTACTTAATGGTAAGAAAATCCTAGTAACCAACGCTCGTCTTGCAAATTATTATTTGGTAACAGCCCTTACAAACCCAAGAGATAAGGAAAATGGCCTTTCACTTTTCATAATTGATAAGGATTGCCAAGGACTTTCTTTTTCAAAAACCTATGAGAATTTAGGTTCAAGATCAGTTATAACTGGAGACTTGATTTTAAAAGACGCAAAAGTTTCAAAGGAAAATTTAATTGGCGAGATTAACAAGGCAAATAAATATATTGAGGAAATTTTTGAGGCAAGTAACCTTGCAACAGCTGCCCTTGCCCTAGGTCTGGCAGATGCTGCTTATGAAGCTAGTCAAACTTATTTACAAAGTGGTTTGAAGACCTTTAAGGCTCGTAAGGCTGCCAAGGTCAATCGTCCAATCCTCGCTTCTATGGCTACAGACCTTAAGGCAGCAAAGATGATGGTTAGGGATGCGGCCTTAAAAATGGACGCTAAGGCAGATTTTTATGGCAAAGATACTTCTATGGCTAAACTTTTTGTTTCAAAGCTTTCTGAAGATTTCTCATCCAAGGCCCTTGATATGTGTAGTGGTACCTCATCATCTGCTACTGATCTTGATAAACTTTATAGAGATGCCAAGATTAGCCAAATCTATGATGGTTCTGGCGAACTTATGAAGGAAACAATTGCAGCCTATATTTTGGATAAAAAAGATGCTAAGAAGGTTACGAAGATAGAAGATACCACTAAAAAAGCCCCAGCTAAGGTTGAAGATAGGAAGAAAGAAGTCTTTGTTGGAGATGTTAGGGAAGCTGTTAAGAAAGTTGTGGCAGCCCTCCTTGCTGATGGCCTTAAGCTTAAGAAAGACCCAGTTGACCTAGAAGGCCCTATTGAAGGCGCTGAGAGGGTTGTGGCTGTTGGTATGGGTCTTGGTGAAAAACAAAACCTAGACTTGGCAAAAGACCTTGCAAAGCTTACAGGCTCAGTCCTTGGGGCATCAAGACCTGCTGCCCAAGTTAGACACTATGTTTCAAATGACCACTATATTGGCGTTAGTGGTAAGAAATTTACTGGCGAACTTTACTTTGGTATAGGTATTTCAGGTACAATCCAACACTTAAAGGGAATTGACTCTGCGAGAAAAGTTGTAGTTATAAATAACGATGAGGGTGCACAATTCTTTAAAAACTGCGATTACGGTATAGTTGGCGATTTTACCGAAGTTCTACCAGCCCTAATCGAAGAAATCAAAAACCTATAAAATTAAATTTAGAGAGCGGGACCCAATAGGGTCCTCTTTTTTTGTAAAATTATGGTAAAATAAGACTAAGAGGTTGATTATGAAAAGAAATATAAAGATAAAATCTGCATCTTTTCCAGTTTCTCTGGGAAATGTGGCAGAAAATGTTAAACAAATAAAAAATCTAATAAATGAAGCTGAGGAAGAAAAGGTAAATATTTTATCCCTTCCAGAACTCTGCCTTACAGGGGCGAGTCTTTATGACGGATATCTTGAAGAAGACTTATTGGTATCGGCAGAAAATGGCCTAAAAGATCTAATCGATTTTAGCAAAAATTATGACCTAGCCTTTACAATAGGACTTCCAATAAGGACTGGATTTGACCTATACAACGCCATGGCCCTTATAAAATCAGGCGAACTTATGGATCTAGTTTGCAAGGAAAATTTAAAAGCTTATGAGAAAACTATTTTCGAATCTAAGCCAAGGGGAGAATTTAAGGCCCTTGATTATAGGTTGGATGAAGATCCTCTTGTAAATATTATTTCAGGTCTAAAGATTGGAATTTCAATTGGAGAAGATGATGATATGACAATTCCAAAATCTTTGAGACTCAAAGAGTTGGGTGCGGATATAATTCTCCATCCTGCAGCAGATGCCCGTCATATTTATTCCATTGAAGAAAGTGTTCAAAATATTGAGTTTCTATCAAAAGATTGTATCTATGTCCATACATCAGCAGGCCTAGGCGAATCTTCTACAGATTTAGTTTACACAGGGTCAACTTATATAGCCCAAAATGGGGAAGTTTTAAGAAATAATCCTGCGATTTTCCCTATGGATTGCTATGAATTTGAATGGATTTCTAACTTTAATAATCATACAGACGAAAAATACCAAGTTCATAAATTCCCATATTTGCCAGATGAAGAATATTCTGAATATTATCTAGAGGAAGCTTTGGATATCCAAGCCCTAGGTCTTATTCAAAGAATGAAAGCAGTTGTGACAGAAAAGGTATTTTTGGGAGTTTCTGGCGGAATTGATTCAACAGCAACCCTCCTTGCCATAAATAAGGCCTATGAAATCGCTGGTTTTGACAAGGCAAAAATCGGCGCCTACACCATGCCAGCCTTTGGCACAAGTGACAGGACCAAGTCAAATGCCTACAAACTTTGCCAAGCTTTGGGAATCGACCTTAAGGAAATAAATATTTCAAAATCCGTCACAGCCCATTTAAAAGACATAGGCCACGACGGAAAAACTCCAGACCTAGCCTATGAAAATGCCCAAGCAAGAATGAGGACCCAGGTACTTTTTGACCTATCAAACATGGGCGGGGGCCTTGTGGTAGGAACTGGCGACTTGTCTGAAAATATGCAAGGCTTTGCCACCTACAACGGAGATCATATGTCATCTTACAGCCTAAATGCTAGCTTGATGAAAACCGAACTAAGATACCTAATCAAATCTTATGCCCATTTTACAGAAAATGAAGACCTTAAAAATGTTTTGACAGATATCTTAGATACTCCAGTTTCTCCAGAGCTTGTAAGTAAAAAGGCGGGAGAAATCACCCAAAAAACTGAGGATATCATCGGCCCATACGAACTTTTGGACTTTTTTATCTATCAACACTTGACCTACTACAAGAGTGCAAAAGACATCTTAAGTGACGCGACCAACGCTTTTGAAGGTGCCTACGACAGGGAAACTATAAAATACTGGTTAAAATCATATTTCAAACGCTTTGTCCAGTCTCAATTTAAAAGATCAGCCTCAGTTGACGGCCCAAATGTGACCGGCAGGAGCTTTTCGCCAAGACTCGGCTTTAAGATTCCTTCAGATATGGCAAGCGACCTTTATCTAGGAGATCTCGATGAAAAATAAAAAGAAAATTGTGGCGGGCCTAGTCCTTGCCACAATGGTTTTGTCAGGCAAATACCTCCACGACCAGGCTTTTGTGGCTGTAGAGAAAAAACTTACTATAAAAAATCCTAAGGTCAATAATGATATAAAAATCACCCACATTTCGGACTTTCACTCCAATGTCCTTAGCAATTTGGATCAAGTTCTCGATAATATCAAGACTTTTAATCCCGATTTGATTTTCCTAACCGGTGATATGATCGATTATCCAACAGAAAAGAAAATTGACAGGACTATGTTCTTTCTAGAAAAGCTTTCAAAACTTGGCATAAAAACCTATTTTGTATCAGGCAATCACGAGGAAGCTTCAAGTGAATCTGAGATTTTCTATGAGAAAATAAAGGACTTGGGAATTACAAAACTTGATAACCAAGGAGAAAATCTTAGGATAGGGGATAATGAGGTATATATTTACGGAGTCCCTTATTGGGGAATGGACCTTGATAATTTCAAGCCTGGCTCCGGTCTAAATTTGGTATTGGCCCATTTTTCTAAAAGAATTAGGGATAATTACGATCCAAGGATGGATATAATATTTTCCGGCCACACCCACGGAGGCCAAGTCAGAGCCCCATTCATAGGTGCCCTTGTAGCTCCAGGAGAAGGCTATTTCCCAGACTTTGACAGTGGACTTTACAATTTTAATGAAAGTCAGATTTACGTATCAAACGGCCTAGGCAACACCTTTTTGCCATTAAGATTTCTAGACCAAATCTCCTACACAAACATCACAATCGAGCGTCCTTAGTTTAGTGGTAAAACAAGGGTGTCCGAAGCCCAAGCCCAGGGTTCGATTCCCTGAGGACGTGCCAGGAAAACAATTAAACTTGATTATTTAGCCAAATGGATATATAATCATATTAAGAGAAGCCACCTCTTATCTAAGTAAAAAAGCCACAAAGCTTTCAAACTTTGTGATATTAGTGAATAACAAAAATCCCATAAGGGTAACAAAAAAGCAGGAGGGTCAGTCCTGCTTTTTGCTATTATCTTTGTTTCTGTTTTCTTTCCATAGTTGGAAAAGAATATCAGCCAACAAAGGCAATATTAGTGATGACAAAATTGTCAACAAAAATCCCCTCATGGGCAACACCTCCTTTCTTACAGGGGGCGAATATATTAAACCTTATTTTAAAATAATAAATTTTTGATAGTTGGTAGATTGCTTAATAAAATTTTAAGCAAATAAAATTGGAGTGTGTTACGACTATTATTTCAATTTACTTAAATAAAGGTGAATATAAATTATTTAGAAATTATTCTAATCAAACTAGAAAAAACTTATCAGATCTTTTCAAAATAGCCTTAATTAATCAGATTAAGGATGAATTTGACAATGAACTAGGAATCAAGGCTTTAGAAAGTTTTAATAATAATTCAATTACTTATGAGATTGATGACTTAATTTTCGAGTTAGAAAACTATATGTAGTCTTATTTTGATAGATTTAAATATAGAAAAAATATATAATATTTAAATAAAAAAGAGCTAGAAGGTAATCATCCTTTTAACTCTGTTTTAACTTTAAAATATTAGTATTAAAATCTAATTATAAAATTAAGTATAATTGAAATTATATCTCTTACCTTGCCGGCCTAAATCCTGCTTCCTTAGCCTCTTTTTCTGTTTCAAAATAGACTGCGTTTTTTTCTTTGACTGTGTCATAAGAATCCCATTCTGGGAGGTGGTAGACTTTGGAGTTTTTGTTTCCTTTTATGAGGTAGGAACCATCTATTTTTTCATTTTCCTTGGCAGACTTAGTACCGTCTGACCAGATGCCAAGTTTATTATCTTGGGCGGATCTTTCTAATTCTTTTAAATATTCCTGGTATTTTATATCTGGTTTATAGTAATTTGCGTAGGCGTAGCCTTCCTTGACCAAAATCCCGTTTAGGGTCTTTTTTTCAATATCGGATAGGCTAGGATTACCGACTGGCTCTTCTAGCCAGATGTACCTTAAAAGCCTATCGTATTTGTCCCTATCGGAAATATCTTTTTCCAGGTAAATTTCCTTATTTTTCAAAATACTATTTGTAAAATCTTTGGCCTCATCTGCCATAAATTCGGCAGGCTTTCCGTCCTTTGCGACTTCTGGCGTATTTACGCCGACAAACCTCACTTTTTCGTCTTTTCCATCAATATCAACCCAGATCGTATCCCCATCAACTGCATATTTGACTTTGGCTTTTTGATAAATTTGCCAATCTTTACTTGCAAATTGATTTTTATTTTCCTTTGGTATTTCTTGGCAAGATGTTATAGTTAGGGCGAGAAAAATAGCAAGGATTAGCCTATGCATTTTCCATTTCCCTTTGGCAGGCAGGGCATATACCGTAAAATTCAAAGTTGTGGCCGTTTATAATAAAGCCAGTTTCAGCTACAACTTCCCTTTCAAGGTCGTGGACTGGGCAAGATTTGATGATATATTTTTTGTGGCAACGTGAGCAGGTTATAAAGTGCTTGTGGTCGTCCTTATTTATTTGATAGTAAGAAATCCCATCCAGGTCAGAAGTTTTGAGCAAAAGGTCGTTTTCCTCAAGGATATTGAGGTTGCGGTAGACAGTTGAAAGGTCTATTGCCATTTCTTTTTTTAAGTCGTCATAGATTGCTTGACCGCTAACTGGCTCGTTTTTCTTGTCAATGTAGTCTAGGATTAGCTTGCGCTGCTTGGTTATTCTTAGGTTTTTGTTTTTGAGTAGGTCGTTTAATTGCATATTAGTCTCCTTAAAAACATTATACTTGATTTGACAGATATAAAAACACCTATATAATACATGTGCAAATCATTTGCAAAAGGAGTATGTATGAAAAAGAAAAATTTATTTATAGGACTAGCTTTAGCCCTTGCAGTGACAGGCTGCGGAAATCAAGCTAAGAATGATACAAATACAGAAACAAAGGAAGAAGTAAAAACAGAAGACAAGGCAGAAAACAAAGCCGAATCAAAGGTGATTTACGCTTCATTTTACCCAATTTACAACCTAACCAAGCAAATTGCTGGCGATAAGTTTGATGTTAAGGCATTTAATTCCCTAACTACAGAAAGCCACGATTTTGAGCCATCTGCAAAGGAAATTGCAGAATTATCTGAATCTCAACTTATCTTTATGAATGGGGCAGGCATGGAAGATTGGAAGGATGACGTAGAAGGAACTGTTGATATTACAATGGTTGACACAAGCCAGGGCCTTGATTTAATAAAGGCAGACCACGAAGACGCTGACGACCATGATCACGATCACGAAGACGCTGACGACCATGATCACGACCATGAAGACGCTGACCATGATCACGAAGATGCTGACCACGACGACCATGACCACGAAGATGGTGAAGAAGAACATCATCATCACCACCACCACGGCGAGTTTGACCCACACACTTGGTTATCACCTGTAAATGCCAAAGCCCAAGCTAAGGTAATTGCAGATAAATTATCAGAAATTGACCCAGCCAACAAGGATTACTACGAAGCAAATTACGAAAAAATTGCTAAAGAATTCGACGAAATGATAGCTGAATACAAGGAAAAATTTGAAAAAGTAACAAACAAGAAATTCATCGTTCCTCACGAAGCCTTTGGTTATGTAGCAAGAGATTTTGGTCTTGAACAAATTCCTCTAGCTAGCCTAACATCAACAGCAGACCCAGATGCCAAGGTTATGAAGGAAGTAACAGACCTTGCAAAAGCTAACCAAATCAAGACAGTTTTCTTTGAAAAAGGCGGTTCAGACAAGGCAGCAAAAACAATCGCTGATGAAATCGGTGCAGAAGTGGCCCCACTATCAACAATGGAATTTGCAACCCAAGAAGAAATTGACAAGGAAGTCACAATCCAAGAAATAATCAAAGAAAACCTTGAAAATATATATAAGTCACTAGCATAATATATATATGAAACAAATCGAGATAAAAAACCTAAAATTTGGCTATAATGAAAATTTAATATTAAAAGGCGTAAATTTAGAACTTGACCAGGGGAACTTTGCCGTAATATCCGGCGAAAATGGATCAGGCAAGTCCACTCTAATTAAGCTAATACTTGGTGAACTCAAAAAAGACCATGGGTCCATAAAACTTTTTGGAATAGAAATGGAAGACTTTAAAAACTTTGATAAGATTGGCTATGTACCTCAGGTCAACGAGGCCATCAAGATTGCCTTTCCGGTATCTGCTAGGGAATATGTGGGCCTAAACCTCTATAAGGAATTTTCGATTATTAACACTATCACAAAAAAATCAAAATCGAAAATCGAAAACACTTTTTCCACCCTAAAAATTAAAGACCTTATAGATAGGCCGGTCAACACCCTATCCGGTGGCCAAGCCCAGAGAGTTATGATCGCAAGGGCCATGGTAAATAATCCCGATATATTGATTTTAGACGAACCAACAGTAGGAATCGACCAAAAATCCAAGGAAGACTTCCTTGACCTCATAGTCCACCTAAATACCCACCACGGGATTTCAATTTTGATGATAACCCACGAAATGGAAATTTTGGGCGATTATGTGGACAAGGTCTTTAAACTTAAGGAGGGCCTAATATGCTAAGCTATGATTTTATGAGAAGGGCCCTTCTAGTTGGGGGGATGCTAGCCATAATCATTCCAATGATTGGCCTAGTAATGATAAATAGGAAAACATCCATGATAGGCGACGCCCTATCCCACTCTTCACTAGCGGGCATAGCTATGGGGCTAATTTTCGCTATAAATCCTATGTGGACATCCTTGGTATTTTGCGTTCTAGGAGCCTTCGCTATTGACATAATAAGGAAGAAATTCAAGGACTTTGGCGACATGGCCACAGCCATTATCATGAGTTTTGGCATAGGCCTTGCGGCGATTTTATCAGACTTTGCCCCAGGAGGAAAATCTTTTGAATCCTACCTCTTTGGGTCAATAACAACAGTTTCAAGGGAAGATGTCATTCTAGTAGGGATAATTTTTGCCCTAGTAGTCACCATGTCCCTCTACTTTTACAACGCCCTCCTATTTATATCCATAAACCCGATAATGGCAAGGCTTGCAGGCGTTAAGGCAGGAATGGTAAATGGAGTATTTACCTTCCTAACAGCCATCACAATAGCTATCTCAGCCAAAATCGTAGGGGCACTGATGATTACATCACTAATGGTAATCCCAGTAGCCACAGCCCTTTTAATGAGCGATTCCTACAAAAAAACCTACCTAATCTCCCTAATATTTTCGGTAATTTTTATGATCTCAGGAATCACCATATCCTTCTACTACGGCCTAAAACCAGGCGGCGCCATAGTAATGATAGCTATAGGGACCTTGGTAATTGTGGCAATAGTTAAAAAAATAAGAGAAAAATTAAAGAAAATGACCTCCAAATAGGGGATGCAACTTAGAGATTTGATAAATTAACGGATTTTTGAGTAACCGCCTTCATGCATAGGAAAGCAAGATGACCACACTAGAGAATTGATTTGCCTCAGTGTGGTCATTTTTGTTATCTCGAGTACCGAAATGGTAAGTGAGAATATATCATCCATTCAATTAAACAAATATACGAGATCATCTCATTGCATTTTCAAATGCTTGTGAAAAAATCTTATCATCAAGTACTGTTCTTAGTTCTTTTTTTATTCTGAAACATTCTGCCTGATATTTTTTTGATCTTCTCGCCTTACTTTTTATTTTTGCACTATTTGGAAAGTCTTTAGAAAATTGCCCAAATGAAATTCTCCAATATTTAGCCATCTCTTGAATCGAGTCATATATTTCAAACAACTCATTGTCCGTAAAAACAGAAGTATCTTTCTTTTTTAGATAGAGATGCAATCCTTTTTCAAATTCTCTCCAATCATCTTCTCTGATTTTTTCACGTTTATGACGAATCCATTCAAAAATTCTTTCATCTTCTCTGTTTCCAACACGGTCTAAAATATCCTGCCATTGCCTCCATGATAACTTTTCAACAATCTCCTGATCATATTGTGAAAGTCTATAACATTGGCCATAGAAGCTACGAGTCTCCGCATTAGTTCCTTCGTTTCTTTTTCTATCTTCTTTTGTAGCAAAATTCTTTATCTCATCCCAGAACTTTCTACGCTCTATAAATGAGATATCGTACTTTGTTAAAAGTTCTCCTAAGATTTTACCTAAATTGTACTTGTAGAGTACGCTTTTTCCATATGTCTCTTCCAAATCAGCTTCTATCTGAGGAATTTCTTCTTTTAAAGTTTTAAGAATTTCATCTATAGTTGCGATTTCTTGAGACGATAAAAGACCTTCATATAATAAATGTCCTTCAGCATCTAATCTAACTATATGTCCCATTTTTATCACCTATTATTTCAAACTTTGATAATAAACACTTTCAATTTTCTGTAATACCTGCTCCGCCGCATCTTGAGGTTCAAGCTCTACAAAGTCTTTTCCAACGTCTCCGAACATGTCATATCTTCCTTCAGACAGATACAATAGCACGAACTGTTTCAACATTTGCTCACGCAAATAGTCATGCTGAATATCTGCATAATTCTCCAAGTTAGTGTACGCAGCATGTCCTATATTCAATGTAATAGTTCTTCCGTTTCCGGGAGTATTCCAAGATCTTCTATAATCTTCCGGAGACTTTACAAGATTTATATCAAACGAATCTGCACTTCCGTGTTTTTCATCTGAATTTAAGAAAATCTTATAATGATAAAATGTTATTTTGTCACCTTTTTCATATTGTGAATCGTCCTCATTTGCAATCAATCTTGCTCTGAGTTCCAACACACCATCAGATAGATATTTTGAGTATATAGCCTCGTCAAAAACAATTTCTTTAACTGGATCTGTAACAATCTCTTCAAACGGAGCCAATTTTCCTGTAAGTTGCGTAACATCAATTATCTTAGGATTAGTAATATCGCTAGCGTTATGAATACTAATATTAAGACGGTAATTTAATGACTCATTTCTCTTGTTATCAATCAAGTAGGTGACATTTCTTAATTTTTCATTGAAATTTACCCTACGACTACTTTCTGTAGGAAAAATACATTCATGAAGTGTTAATTTAACTTCTTCTCTACTATTAGTTGGTCTGTCAATATCAAAGAAATAAGGCAATTCCTTTCGTTTTTCTTTTCTGCTTCCTATTACTTTTACAGAAAGTAATATCCTATTCTCTGCAAATGGAACAGAGTTATCCTTCGTAATTTGATGTTCAAAGTCAAGCTTTTTTACCTCCCCAGATTCAATGGATATTTTGTCTTTTTTTATTATTGAAACAACAGAACCTGTTTGAGGATTCACAACAGATAAATTATATTCAAATTTCTTATTAACCGTGTATGAGCTACTCATTCTAACAGAAAATTTTATAGTATCCCCGCCAGTTACTCTTTCAGAATTTTCTTCAGGGTATCTAATGTTTTGCCAGCGAACATCAAAATCCGCCCTCTTAGGCCCATTACCGAGATTCTCAAAATTAAGTTTTTTAAATAAATCTTGAATTTCTTCTTTAATATGATTTAATTCATCTTTTAGTTTTTTATCTTCGCTTTCTTTATCTTTAATGTAGCCCCACTCAGTTAAACAAGTAGTTACTTTATTTTGGGTATAGTTCCTGAGGTTTTGATATTGCAACTTCCCCTTTTTACCTTTACTTACACCAAAATGAACCTTGTCTTCAATTTCAGAGAGTTTTTCCTCCCACTGCTCATCAACCTCAATATATCCCCAATACTTACCATCAACTTTCTTAGGTATATCTTTGAGATCAATCTCTCCGATTTTCATGCCTTTTCTATAGTATGAAATACCTTGCCACCTATTGTCTCCGTCATCAAATACATATAACCCAAAGTGTTTAACTTTATATCCTACATCATATTTTTCTGGCGACGGCAATTCATAAGTACGAGTACTTTGCTTAATATCGGTTGGAACAGCAACTCTATTTCCATTTACGGTAATAGCGGCATCAGCCTTTAATCGGTTTATGATAATCCACCATGATTCTTGAATATCATTAATAATAGTGCCATCATTTATTGCGTTCACAAGTTCTTCTTTTGGAGAAACAATAATGATTCTTGATCCAACAGTTGTTTTCTCGCTAAGTCCGGTATTTTCAAAAATAAATTTCTTAGCTTCATTTCCTTCATAAGCAACGGATTCTACTTGCCCTTTTTTATTTATATTCGCTACATATTTTCCATCTTCACGTAAAGAATCAAAATAGTAAGTATAATCTTCAGACGCAACAGAATACACGCTTTTTCCTGCACCGTACAAACCGCCTCCAGTGGAATTACCACCAGAATTAAACATAGATGTAAAACGAGATAATCTTTCTTCAGGGGGAAGGGTTTCTTCTCTTGCCATCATTGCATTAATCTCTTCTGCAGGAGTGTTTTTGCCAGTCAAACCCATAGTTCCACTATCGGAGACAATAACAAATTTCCCATAACTATTTTCTTTATATGAAATATCGCATTTCCAATTCTTCCAATTATTTGTCTTTCTCGCGCCCACAGCATTTTGAATAGCATCTTTTTGAAATCCATTAGGAAAAGATACCCCAGCATCTAAATATGCACCAATAATCCAATCAACATTTCTTTTGTAATTTTGTGGAATAGGTGTTAGTCCCATATAAGTCCCCCTTAATTCAGTGTGAATCTTTTACTTTTATTGCTTTCAATCTTATTAAACTTTTTTCTAGCTTCTTTTACTTCGGATTCAATAGCAGAGAAAATTTTATCAACATCTTCTTGTGTATAATCATATGCGCTTGAATTTGAGCAATTTCCAAGAAGTTGTAGCATATCTATTATTTTGTTAGTGCGTGCTTCTGCAAGTCTTACAAATTTTTGCCTTTTTGTTTCACGTTCTTTTGGCATATAACTACCTCCATTTTCCATATGTTTCTTATATTATATTTCTGCGATCGTTTTTAGTCAATAATATTTCTTAAATATTTGTAACATTTTTAAAATATTTGGAGCTAGATTATTTATTATATAAAATAAGCCGTAGATTTGTAATAATCTACGGCTTATTTTTTTGCTATATATATTTTATTTTAAATATTCTAATAATATTTCGGCGATGCCCTTTGCCAAAAGAGGTGGAACAGCATTTCCAACCTGTTGGTATTGTGAATCTTTTGTACCAATAAACACAAATGAATCTGGAAATGATTGCAATCTTGCGGCTTCTCTTACGGATATTGCTCTATCCAAAGTAGGATGAATCCACATGGATTTTCTGACGTTAACGACTGTACCACTGGGCTTATTTGGATCCAATCGCAAATAAATCGTATTCTGTGTTCTTTCTGGCTTAGAATAAGTATCCTTATCCTCAATGTTCAGACTGTGAAAATTTTTGCCTTGTTTTATTTTTCTAAATCTGTCTAACGCTTTTTCTGTTGTTTTGGTTGTAATTTGATTTGTTACTCCCTTACTGCCTGTTCTCATCAGCATTGCGTACTCACTTAATTCATCATTAATTTTATATGGTTGTAAATTTTGTTTTTTATCATATCCAACTTCATAATTTGTCAAATCGTTGATTGCATCTCCAACCGTAGGTATCACTTCCGATTTATTTATATTTGTATAGTCCAACTCCTTTCCTGATTTGTGGTATATGTCTTTTCTAATTCCGAGCACTATATATCTTCTGCGTTCTTGCGGAACGCCAAACCACTCTGCATTAAACACATTTCCTTTTTGTATATATTCATTTCCAAGTATTGCATTCACATAATCAATTACTGAATAAGATTTGGTTATAAATCTTAATCCCTGCTCTTCTGAATAGTCATATGTTCCTATTAATTCATTACTTGTTATTTCACGGATGAATTCTATCAGTTTTTGCAAATTAACAACATAGTCAAGATCTGCCTTAATATCATCAAATTTTTCATTTTCTAAGGCTGATAATATTAACGATAATTTATTCGTCATTATTATTGTTCCATTTTCCGTAGCTTCTTGATTATCAGTTATGTAATCTGAAATCAACTTTTTTATAAGTGAGGTATTTTTCGTTAAAAAGTTTGGAAGTCTCCTATTGTTATCTAGGTTTTTCCTCAGAACACTTAACAAATGTTTCAATTGAAAGGGTATATCATATACTGCTAGATTCTCCTGCGGTAACTGTTCTAGATCTATATCGGCAAACACATGGTCAGCCAGTACCAATGAATCAATTCTCTTCGGAATATTAAATCCTTGTGCAATCAATTCTTCAATTTCATTGTTATCTTTATATGAATCGTAAAATCTGTGTGTATCGGACTCTAGCATACTCACATTTTCCATAACAAATGCCTTAGGTCTTACTTGTTTAATAGCTCTAAAATATTCTTTTACCAGACTGTTATTCATGCTAATAAGATGATTTTTTTGCCTGTTTGCGTTGGAAAATCCTTGGCAAGGGGGCCCTCCAATTACAACATCTATTTCATTATCTTTTCTTTTATTCAACGCACCAAAGTCGTATCCTATCACATTGTTTATAAATTCAAACCCTTCTGAATGTTTTGCAATATTTTGTTTATATGTTTCTCTAGCATTCTCGTTTATTTCTGCTGCTGCAACAAGTTCATATTCTCTAGTTAAATAAAATCCATAGCTTAAGCCACCCGCACCAGCAAATAAATCAATAACCTTAATCATCGGATTTACCTCGACTTTCTGCACCAACAACTCGATTTTTACTACGCACCCACGAGTCAACTTCGCTAATTTTAAATTTCCATTTTCTATCTATCTTATATCCAGGAAGTCCCTGAGTATTAACCATTTTCTTAACAGTATCTCTACTACTGTCTAGATGTTTACAAATTTCTTCCATTGAAACCCATTTTTCTACTGCCATGCTATTACTCCTAAATCTTCATTTTATTTTAACTCATTCCACACACAAATTCAAGTGGATTTATAACTATTTATTACTAAAAATTACTAGAATAAACTAATAAAAACTAAAAAGTTTTTTAATTAGAGTATGTCAATAAAGAATTTTTTATTATCCACTTTAGCGAGTTAAGCGAACGACAGAGAGCGAAACAAAAAACCACCTGCTATGCAGGTGGAGGGACATAGCTTTAGCTTCAAGCACTAAGAAAACCTCCTTAAAGTATAATTGTGATAATCACATGCACAATTAAACAAGGAGGTTAAAACTTGGACAAGAATAGTTTATCACATACCAAGTGAAGATGAAAATACCACATAGTTTTTGCACCAAAATATAGAAGACAAGTAATATACAGGCAATTGATAAAAGACATAGGCAGTATACTTCGCGAATTATGTTCAAGAAAAGGAATAAAAATAATAGAAGCAGAACTATGTCCAGATCATATCCACATGCTTGTAGAAATCCCACCAAAATATTCAATATCACAAATAATGGGATATTTAAAAGGAAAAAGTTCATTAATATTATTTGATAGACATGCCAACCTAAAATATAAATACGGAAACAGAAATTTTTGGTTTAGAGGATATTATGTAGATACAGTAGGCAGAAATGAAAAGAAAATAAAAGAATATATACAAAATCAATTAAAAGAAGATTATTACGCTGACCAAATAAGTATAAAGGAATACTATGACCCGTTACGAGAGAGGAAGTCAAATAAGAACAAATAAAAAAACTGCTTCAGCAGTAGTTGGGAAAGTGGTGCATGTGATGGAATACTCGACAGCCCCAATAGGGGCGTGCCGTTATTCGCGCATTATAGTCGCTGTACAAACTACCAGTTTAGCTGGTAGTTTTGATTCAAAACATTTTCCTAAATTTATTTAGTAAAAACTAATCCAAGTTTAACTTACGAAATGTTTAAATATTAAGTTGTAAAGCATGGTATAATATTACAGAAAAATTATTCAAAGTGAAATGACCTAAGAGGTGAAATATAGGATTTTCCTATGATAAATTATGTAAAATATTAATAGAAGACAGGAGAGAAGATTATGGAAAATAAAAATAAAATAAAGAATTTTTTTAAAATCATCTTAAGGATTTTTTTATTGTTGCTGGCAATCGCCGTTTTCACTGGCGGGATTATGCTTGCCCTATCACTAATTTTTTATGGAAAAACCTACTTTAATAGCGACTATAAAAATGCAAACCTAGTGATGTTAATGGGAACTACGGGTCAATTATTGGCAGGTATATTTTTTGTGAAGTTTATTTTAAAAAAGAAAATTGATTACATCTTTTTTAAAAAAGAAGGCCTTGCCAAGAACATTTGCATTGGGCTATTCCTAGGATTACTGCAAATCTCAATTTATGTCTTATTTGATATGGGGAGGGGAGTTCTAGGATACAGTGGAAGTAGCTTTGGTAATTTTAATTTGATATTCCTTGCCTACTTTATAGGATTTTTTATCCAATCAACATCAGAAGAAGTCTTGGTAAGAGGTATCTTAACTAGGGTCTTATCTGATAAATTTGGAAGAAACGTTGCAATCCTACTACCTTCGATATTTTTTGGACTTTTGCACCTGGGTAATGAAGGAGTTACAATTTTATCAACCCTTAACACAATCCTGGTGGGCATATTTTTTGCAAAATTACTATTTTATAAAGAAAATATTATGTTGACCTCTGGAGTACATGCAGGTTGGAACTTTTCCATGGCAATGATTTATGGCTTAAACGTAAGTGGCTTTAGTGGATTTGATAGCTTACTTAATTTTAAAATTTTAAATTATAACTTGTACGATGAAATTTATGGGCCAGAGGGCAGTATAGTAGTAACATTTATTGAAATTATAAGTATTTTTATTATATTTTATTTAGATAGAAGAAAAGAAGTAAATAAATAGAAAAAAGTCTATCCAGGAATTCAACCTTTAGGTTCTCTAACTATTGGATATTATATTGGTGACATTAAAATTTTTATTGGAAGAGATGATAAGTAAAACTAAAAATGGATTTAGTAAAGCTTCTTTATGAAAACGGATACCTTTATCAATTGAGTGAAGAAGTATTTGATATGGTTTTATGCCAGTCGGAAAATTATATAAATCAGAGGTAAGACTATGAGTGCTCAAACTCATAGTTTTTTTCTTAAAATCTAAAGATTTACCAAACTATTTTTACAAAATACCTATTTCAATGAGGAATAGAGGGTCACTTTTTTATGGGAAATTTACCCTATACAATTTTTTGTATATGACCTTTGCTATAATAAATTTAAGAGGTGATGGTATGAATCTTGAAGAAAAAATTATAGACATATCTAGGACCAAATACGGAGAAAATCTCTATATAGAAGACAGAATAAAGAAAGAAATGGAAGTAATACGAGAAAAATGCTCAGAAGATGAAATTGACTTTCTCTTGTTCTTAAAAGAAAATCTTGACCAAAATATCTTAATCGGAAACTTGCCTTTTTTAAGTCTGTATCTTTTGGGTCTTAGCCTAATAAACCCACTTCCTGCCCATTATTACAATGAGAAAACCAGGGATATTATCTTTGTAGACGGAGTCGAATATGGGGCTGATTTAGAAAAAAAGGATGGTTTTAGCCGAGATGGTTTTAATATCGATCCTTCCTATACATTTGAAAATGACATTTATTTTGAAATTCAGATTGATAAAAAATATGAGTATAGAGTAAGGTTCCGGGTATTGGAATATTATGACTATGGACCTGGGGATCTTTGGTGTAAATACAAGGGAATGGAAAAATGTGGCTTATATTTTACTCGCTTTATTTATCTTGATAAGTTAAATCCCTTATATTATGAAAAAAATATCTTAAAATACATAGATATGGAAGATTTTAAAAAATATTTATTTGAAAATTTTTTGAACGAGAAACTTGAATTGAAAAATGGATTTCCAAGAAAGGTGACCGAATCTTTGGAAAATATAAATTTTAAGGAAAATATAAAAACCTATGGAGATTTTTTATATCTTTTAGGACTAACACTAACCTACACCAGGGCATATTCCTTATTTATAGACTTTGCTAATAGAAATTATCCATCAAATAGGGAAGAAATTTTTGCTTATTATTTGGATCATGGGCTTGAAAGTGAAGAAGCTGGGAAACTTGCCTATGACATAAGTTTTTTTAAGGCTGATATTCTTCCAGAAATAGACCCAGAGAAAGATGACTACCTAAGAAAACTTAATTATACTTGGGATAAGACAAGCCTAGTTAAAGCCAGCCTTTATTCTTATTTAGATTATAAAATTAATGCTTTAATATGATATAATAATTCTAGGAGGACCTATGGCAAGTTCAAGATTAAATATTTTATATATCCTAGAAATTCTTCGTGAAGAAAGTGACCCCGACCATATACTTTCAATGGCCGAAATAAGGAAAAAACTTTCTTTATATTATAATGTAGATTTAGACAGGAGAACAATTACCAGTGCTATTAATGATTTGATCGACTTTGGCCTTGATATTTCAACCTTTTCTGACAATGGCAAGGGCTATTATCTTATAGATCGCCCGCTTGAAAAAAGCGAGACTTATCTATTAATGGATGCCATATTTTCCCTTTCTTATATTGACAGGGACCAGTGCACAGATCTTTTAAGGAAGATTGGGAAAAGTCAGTCCAAATACCAAAGGTCAGTTGATAAATATATAAGCCAGCCAGACTTTTATAGGTCAAAAAGAACTTTAAATAAGGAAGTTTTCCTAAATATAGAAGTTATAAATGAGGCAATAGATAAAAATAAACAAATAGAATTTACCTACCTGACCTATGGGCCAGACAAGAAACTTGTGCCAAAAAGAAAAAGACCCTACAAATTAAACGCTTATAGGATTCTATCCGACAATAAAAAATACTATCTTTTGGGAACGACGCCAGGTTTTACAAATATTTTGTCCTTCAGGCTAGATTTTATAAAGGATATAAAAATCCTAGACGAAAAAAGGGATGACTTTAGGGAAGAAGAATTAAATAGGATAATAGAAAAGGCGACCCATGCTTTTTTTGGCAAGCCATCATTTATAAAAATACGCTTTAAGGAGGAAATCTTAAACTATGTAATTGATCAATTTGGAACGGATATAAAAATTAGAGAAGATGGTGACTATTATCTCGCAGAATTTTTGGCGCCCGAAAAAGGTATAGAATACCGGGCTCTGCAATTTCTCCCATATGTGGAAGTGATAGAGCCAAAAAGTCTAAGAGAGTCGATTATTGAAAGTTTGAAAGAAAATTTATATGGGATTTAAGGAGAGATTATGGAACTTAAACTAAATGATATTTTTAATTTGACAGAAGAAGAAATAAATAATAGCAAGATAGAATTTAACATGACTTATGGGTCGAAAGCAGATTATTTTATAGACTATTGGCTTAAACAAAATGATATTGATAAAATAAATGGTACATGTGAACAGTGTTCTTACTGGGGTTGGTATGGCACAAGCCAAAGGAATTTTTATCCAGATCAATGGGTTTTTAGTTTTTCTAGGATAAGTGGAGATGAATGGTTATTTATTTCTGCTGGTAAGGTTCTAGAAGTTCCAGAGGATGATTGGGCAAAAGTTGAGATTTTAGATATATTCAAGCCATTTTTTGGTAGACTTGTTATTAATTGTAATAAAGGACATACATTTGCAAGATATACTTTTAATTTAAGTTCATATATTGAGAAGATAAGTGTTAAGGAAATTCTTTCATGCCTTTATAGCGGTGATAAATTTGATGGTTATGATAGAGTTTACTTGCCATTTGGTAAATTATCTAAAATTTTTAAAGGTGAAATTTTACCTACTTATTATGAAGCCTTAAGTAAGGTGAGTGGTGTGTATTGTCTGACAGATACAAATACAGGTAAGCTTTATATTGGCTCAGCTACAGGTATAGAAGGTGTAAGACAAAGGTGGGGCGATTATTTTTCTAGTAAGGATGGAGGAAATAAAAAGTTAATTGAATTAAAAAATAAAGAAGGGGAAGAATATTTTGAAAAGTATTTTACTTTTACTTTAATAGAATTTTTTAATAGGTCTTATGATCCAGAAAAGATAATTGAAAGAGAACAATATTGGAAAAAATGTTTTGATACAATTAATAATGGTTATAATAGCAACTAGATAAAATTTCCCAGCCTTTTCGCTGGGATTTTTTACACCTTAGTATGATATAATATTACATATATAGAAAGGATTTTTATGAAGATTATTATTTCACCGGCTAAGAGTTTTAAACATTTTGATAATATTATTACTGAAGAGCTTTTGTTTCCTGAAAAGACTAGGATTTTGGTTGATAAAATTAAGAAGCTTTCCATGAATGAGATTGGTAACCTTAGTTTTACCAATGATAAATTAACTGAAAAAGCTTATGTTGATTACCAATACTTTGACTTTGATAGGCTTAATAATCCGGCACTTTTTTCCTATGACGGCCTTGTTTTTAAGCAGTTTAAAGTTAAAGATTTCGATGATATCCCATATTTAAATGACCACGTCTATATTATTTCAGCTCTTTATGGGCTTTTAAAGCCAATGACTGGGATTAGGGATTATAGGCTTTATTTTGACAACACCATGTACGACCTCTACGAATTTTGGGGTGACGATTTGTATAAAAAACTTTTCGAGGATGGGGATTTAGTTTTAAACCTTGCGAGCAAGGAGTATACCAAGACCATTAGGCCTTATTTGAAGGATGACGACAAGTTTTTGACTGTGGATTTTAAAGAAGTTCGCGACGGCAAATTAAAGTCAGTTGTTTCCTACATGAAGCAGGCGAGGGGTCAGATGCTTAAGGAAATTATTGCAAGGAAAATTGAGGATATTGAAGAGGTAAAAAAGCTAAATATCAATGGTTATGTCTATGACCCATATAATTCGACAGCTGATACCCTAACCTTTGTGAGAAATGGGGACAAATAATGAGACTCCTTCACTTATCAGACCTCCATATTGGAAAATCTTTGGGAAATTTTTCCTTTCTCGAAGATCAAAAATACGTTTTAGACCAGATTTTAGACATCATTAATGATAGGAAAATCGAAGCGGTAATGATTGCTGGCGATATTTTTGATACAGCGGTTGCTTCGGCTGAGGCCCTTGATTTATATAATTATTTTATAGAAAAAATCGTTTTTGACATAAAAATTCCAGTTTTGGCGATTTCCGGCAACCACGATTCTGCCAAGCGTCTTGATGTGAATAAGAGGTTTTATAAGACAAACAAATATTATCTTGCGGGGGAGTTTACAAAAGAAGTCGTGACCTTAGAAGACGAATACGGGCCAATCCACTTTTTCCTCTTGCCTTTTATGTCCCTTGCCAAGGCCAGGGTAATTCTTGGCGAGGAGATAGCAGATTTTACAGATTTGTATAGGGAAGCTTTAAAAGATTACGATTATAAAGACAGAAATGTCATAATTACCCATTGCTATGCATCAGAAATAAGCCAGGGCCTTGAAAAAGCCTACAATGAGGGCCAAAAGCCTCTGACTATCGGCGGTTCAGATTTTATGGATGCTGGTCTTTTCATGGATTTTGATTACGCCGCTTTGGGCCATCTTCACTCTGCCCATTACGTTCTTGATCCCAAAATCAGGTATTCGGGTACCTTTATGCCTTATTCCTTTGATAAAAAAGACGTAAATAAGACGGTGACAATAGTTGACTTGGGCAAAGATTCGATAGATATAGAGAAAATTCCAATCAAACTTTTAAGAGAATTTGAAGTAAGGACAGGATATTTTGACGATTTGATAAGCGAGCAGGCTAGTGATTCCTATATCAAATTTATCCTTGAAGATAAGGCCACAATCGAAAATGCCATGGCTAAATTTAAGAAGAAATTCCCAAACGCAGTCCTTATAAATTACGCATCCAGGTCTGTTTTTGCCATGGATAACGAAGAGATTAATATCGACATTGAAAATAAGTCAACTTTGGAACTTTTTGAGGACTTTGTTGCCTACAAGGATAAACGCCAGATGACAGCTGATGAAAAAACCGTCCTAGAAGACGTGATAGGGGCTATAAATGAAGGTTAGGAAGGTAAAATTAAGGGGATTTTTAACCTACAAGGACGAAATTGAAATCGACTTTACCAGGCTTTTTGAAAAGAAAATATTTTTAATCTCTGGCCCAACCGGATCAGGCAAGACCACTATTTTTGACGCCATTTCCTTTGCCCTTTATGGGGAAGTGCCTAGGGAAATTGCTATGGAAGACTTAAGGAGCGACTACCTTTCTGAAGAGGACGATTTTACCTATGTGGACTTAGAATTTGGCCTTGGGGAAAAGATTTATAAAATTGTTAGGGTCCCAAGTCAGAGGGCAGTTGAGCTTAAAAATCCAAAAAATATCGGCCACAGGGTTGAGTTTTATGATATAACAGGCGAAAAAATCCTCCTTGCTGATAAAATCAAGGAAGTGGACGATAAGGTTAAGGAAATTGTAGGCCTTGATAAGAGCCAGTTTTCAAAGGTCATGCTTCTTGCCCAGGGCCAATTTCAAAAGTTTTTGATTTCAAAATCTGACGAAAAGGCAGCCCTCTTGTCTGATATTTTTAAGACCGACGCCCAAAGGGCCATCCAGGATGAGCTTAAAACCAGGGCACTTGATAATAGGAAAAAACTTTCCCAAATTGATAAGGACCTAGAAAATGTGGTTTCCTATAATGAAATTTTGGCAGAAAAAATCACTTCTGATTTAATTTCTAAACACGATTTTAAAAGTATTTTTGAAGTAATTTCAGATATAGAAAAAACCCAGGATTCATTTTTAAAAGAAATTTTAAAATCCTTGGATAATCTAGAAAAAAGGGAAAAATCCTTAATAAGCGATCTTGAAAAGGCAAAGACCCTAAATGAAAATATTGAAAAATACCAAAGGGCGGATGGTGCCTACAAGGAATTAGAAAAAGATGAGGAAAAAAATCTCAAGATAAAAGCTGACTTGGATTTATTAGCCTACGCCCTTTCCATAAAAATTTACCAGGAAAGGCTTGAAAAAACCAAGACCGATCTAAAAGGTTTTTTGGAAAATCAAAGCAAGGCTCAAAAAGTTTTGAAAGATAAAAACCAAAGTCTAATTGACCTTGAAAAAGAAATGGAAAAGCTTCCTGAATTAAAAAATAAACTTGATCAGGATAAGATTTTACTTTCTGAAAAGGCAAAGCAAATTGCTGATTTCGAAGACTTTCTTGAGGTGAAAAAATCCTACGAATCTATAAAAGATTTGGATAAGGATTTGGAAATCCTTGGGGACAAGATTAAAGAAGACGAGAAAAAGCTTGAAGAACTCAGGAAAGCTTATGATAAGGCCAACAAGGATTTGGCTGATGTCAAGGAAGAAGACTTTGCCTACAAGGAAAAAATTTCTACCCTCAATGTAAAAATAGAAAATCTTGGCAAGGACTATAAGAAACTTGTGGAAAACAAGGCCTATGAGGAAGAGCTTAGTAAAATTGCAAAAGACCTTGAAAGCACTGAAAAACTTAAGGAAAAGGCAGACCAAGACCACGACCATATTGAAATCAACAAATTAATCGACAGGCTTAATGCCGAGGGACTTTGTCCTGTTTGTGGCAAGGCCCACACAGGAGAGAGGGAAAAATTACCTGTGGGGGATTTTGACTTAGAAAAAATCTCACAAGATCTTGCAGATTTGAAGATAAGCCTTGAAAAAACCAAGGCAATTTACGAAAAAAACCTCAAAGATCTTGGCACAGCCTATAAATTAAATGAAATTGAAAAGATAATTTCTGAAAATAAGGACTTATTAAAGACTTATGAGGACTTGGCAGATAAAAATAAGATAAAAATAAAAGATTTAAGGCAAAGTTTAAGCCAAATGGGAGAAAATGGCAAGGCCCTTAAAAATCAAAAAGAAGTAAGGGAAAAATCTTACCAAGAAATTTCTGACAAGCTTAAAAACCTGGAAGACTTAAAGATAAAATATTTGGCTGGAGAGAAGGTAATGGCAGGTCTTGACAGGGAAAAGCTTCTAGAGGAGAAAAAGACCCTAGAAGGGGAAATATCAAAGCAAGATTGTTTTATAAAAGAAAAGGAAAAAGCACATCAAGACCTAGTTTTAGCCATTTCTAAGGAAAAGTCAATCTTAACTTCCCTTGGAGAAAATGTTGCTAAGGCAGAAGAAGACCAAAAAGATTTTGAAAAAGAATTTGCAGAAAAGCTTGGCCAAAGGTTTGAAAACATAGAAACTTACCAAGGTTATTTGGCAAGAGAAGGTGAATTAAGGGCCCAAAAAGACTTTATAGAAGAATACTTCAAGAATCTTGAAAGGGAGAAAACCACTAGGGAAAACTTCCTAGAATTTAAGGATAAAAAGCCATTGGACTTAAGCGAATTTGAGGAAAATCTCAAAGAAGTCGCAAGGGAAAAAGAAATCCTCGATGGAGAAAAAATCGCCGCTGCAACTAAGCTCGATCAGAGCCAAAAAGATAGTGAAAAGATAAGAAAAATTCATGAAATATTCGATGGACTTTCAAAAACTGCCCAAATTGTATCAGCTCTTTCAGATCTCGCAAACGGGGTCACAGGGGCTGTGAAGGGGATTGAAAGGCTTGATTTTGAGACCTTTATTCTCTCTGTTTATTTTGATAGGGTCCTAAATTTTGCCAACAAGAGGTTTAATGCCATGACAGACGGCCAATTTTCAATGGTAAGAAAGACAGAGGCGACAGATGCCAGGTCAAAAATGGGTCTTGATATAGAAATCCTAGATTCAAACACAGGCAAGAAAAGGCCAGCATCAACCCTTTCTGGCGGGGAAAATTTCCTCGCAAGTCTGTCCCTTGCCCTTGGTCTTTCAGATGAAATCGGAGCGGAAAACGGGGGAATAAGGATAGATACTCTCTTTATAGACGAAGGCTTTGGCACTCTTTCTAAGGAATTTTTGGCAAATGCCATCACAACCATAGAAAAACTTTCAAAGGAAGACAGGTTTGTTGGACTAATTTCACACGTTGACGAACTCAAAGATGCTATAGAAGCAAAGATTTTAATCACATACGACCCAAGTTGTGGGTCAAGTTTGGAGATTGTAAATGATTAGACTAATAATTTCGAAGGAGGCAAGAGAGGCTAGCCTCTATCTTTACAAAAAAATTGAAGATAGGCTCGAGACAGGGAAAAAATCAATCCTAATAGTACCCGAGCAGTACACCCTAGAAACTGATATAAACTTCCTAAGATCTGTAAAATACAAGGCTGTAATGGATGCCAAGGTCCTTTCCTTTTCATCCTTTGCAAGCTTTTTTATGGACAATTTTAACCAGGGTAAGCTCGAATTTTTGAATAAAGAAGGCAAGGTTTTACTCCTTACCAATATCCTACAAGATCTCAAAGACGATCTTGATTTATTCGAAAATTCCTACCAAAATATAGACTTTATAAACTCACTTGTTGGCCTAATTTCAGCCTTTAAGGACAATAATTTTGATGATGAATTTTTTAAGTCTGTGTCAGAAAGTAATGTTTCTGAGATTTCTAAAATAAAATTTGAAGAAATAAAGCTAATCCTCGATACCTACCAAAAAGAAATTGAGGGAAAATACTTAGACAAGGAAGATATTCTTGCCTTTGTGGCAGAAAACCTTGGAAAAACTGACCTTCTTGATGGTTATGAGATTTTTATAGACAAGTTTGATTTTTTTGAAGAAAGAAAGCTTGATTTAATTTATGCCCTTTATGAAAAAGGCCTTGATATAAATGTTTCCTTAAATATAGACCCAAAATATATGAATAATCCCCTAGTAAGACCTGAGATTTTTGATAGTCCAGCAAGGACCTTTGATCTTTTTAGGGAGGGTTTCGAAACTGAACTTGTAAGTTTAGATGAAGATCCAAGGGCTGATGATCTTGACCATTTAAGGGATAATTTTGAAAAGTATAAGCCAGATGTATATGAAGAAAATCCTAAAAATATCAGGCTTTACGAATCAATTTCAACTAAGTCTGAAGTTGCAAACATGGCACTTTTGATAAATAAAATTATAAAAACTAATACCGACATCCGCTTTAAGGACATGGCAATTTATTTGACAGACGCAGACCAATATGAAAATGAGCTGATAAAAACCTTCACAAGGTATGAAATTCCAATATTTCTTGATAAACGTAGGAAGATGGCAGATAACCATATCATAAAGACTTTTTTGGCCCTTTTAAGGCTTAGGGTAAATAATTTTAGGTCTGAAGACTTATTTTATATCCTAAATTCAAAACTAATTGGTATAACAGAAGAAGATGCCGATATACTAGTGAATTTCCTAACCTACAGAAAAATCAAGGGATCTATGTTTGAAAATGACAAGTACTTTGCCATGGACGAAGATTTTTACCAAAAAAATCTGGCAAATGATCCTAAAAAAGATATAAAAATTGCTAAAAAGCGTGAGGAATACAGGATTGTAAACGAGGCAAGGGCGAGGATTTTAGGTTTGATTTATGGTCTTGATGAGAAAGACATGACAGTAAAAGACCTTGCTACAAAAATCTATAAAATGATTTCAGATCCTGGAATTAGGGCGGGAATCAACGATTTTCAGGATAAGCTCCTAGCAAATGGGGCCCTTGATGACTATAAGGAAAATGAACAGATTTGGGATGAGTTTGTAGGAACTTTAGACCAGCTTGTAATATTAATGGGCGAGAGAACCATGCCCCTAGCTAGGGTTTATAGCCTAATTGAATCGGTCGCTAGAGATGTGCAAATAGGCTTAATTCCGCCATCTAGAGACCACCTCATTGTTACAGATTTCGCCCGCGATAGGGTTTCAAACAAAAGGATAAATATTTTAATGGGCATGGATGATTCATATTTTCCATCCCAAGAGGCCAAGGACTACCTAATTAGTCCCGACGAGGCAGAAGAGCTTGAAGAAGCACAAATTGACCTTAAGCTATACGCCAAAGACCGTGATATGGCTGAGCTTTTAAGCCTTTATAAGATTATCTCAAGGTCTGATAAATTAATCTTATCTTACGCACTTTCCGACAAAGAGGGCAAGGATTTGAGCGAAAGTCTTGTAATTCGCGATATTAGAAAGATTTTCCCAAATCTTAAGAAAAATATTTTGCTTGACACAAAGGCAGATGACGCTCTTTTTGCCAAGGAAAGTCTAAAAAAATACACACTTAATATCCTAAATAAGCTAAAAAACAAGGAAAAATTATCTGAGGAGGATAAGGACCTTGGCATTGCCTTCATGGAATATTTGAGGGAGAATCCTTCAGATTTAGAAAATAAAGAAATTTACGATAAGATTAAGAAAGGTCTATTTTATAACAATAATAAGAAACCACTTGATCCAAGCATAAGGGAAGTTCTTTACAAAAAGCATGCCTATTCGGTGTCAGAAATCGAGGCCTATTCGGCATGTCCTTACAAGCACTTTATAGCCTACGGCTTAAGGCCAGATGTGGAAAAAGAATTTGATGTAGATGCTCCAGACATTGGAAATATCGTCCATAAGTCCTTTGAAGACTTGTCAAAACTAATTAAGGATATGGACCTAGAAGACGTTGATTTTGATCAAATTGACGAACTTTTGGACAATAAATTTAGGGAAGGAATTGACGAAAACCTCGATAAGGAGAGGAAGGATAATCCAAAAAATAAGTATATCCTAAAAAATATAAACCAGGCTGCCAAGAGGAATACCAGACAGATTATAGACCAGCTTAACAAGGGTGATTTCAAGCTTGAATACTTTGAAGAAGCCTTTGACAAGGGCGGATTTTTTGACCCAGTTTATGTGGATGAAGAAAATTACCTAAGGGGCAGGATAGATAGGATAGATATGGCAGGAAATCTGGTTAGGGTAATTGACTACAAGACTGGGTCAAAGGGCTATAACCTAGCCGCCATTTTAAATGGTAAGGATCTCCAGCTTATAATTTACATGATTGCAGTAAATGACGATAGGAAAAATCTAGAGCCTATCGGTGCCTTTTATATTTCCCTAAAAGACGAAATTGAAAGCTTTGGGGATTCTATTTCAGATGATGCGAAACTTGCCGCAAGTCTTGATAAGAAATTTGCCCTTGATGGGATTCTTCTTGATAGAGACGGCAAGGCCTTGACTTTGATGGATAGGGATTCAGATGGTAAAAAATCGCCAATTGTGGTTGGTAGACGCAATTATAAGATAAGCGAAGAAGATTTCAAAAACCTAACCACATATATAAAAAATATGGTAAAAGACTTGGTCAAAGACATCAAGGCTGGGAAAATCAATCTCGCTCCTCTTAGGGAAAGCAAGGACAAAACTGCCTGTACCTATTGCGATTACAAGGGGATTTGCAAGTTTGATAAGACCATAGATACTTTTAGGTTTAGGGACTTTGACAGGAGTTTAAGCTTGGATAATTTGGAGGCTAAAAATGACTGAACTTAAGTTAACCGACGGGCAGAGGACCGCGATTTACGAAAGAGATAAAAATATAATAGTATCAGCCGCCGCAGGTTCTGGAAAGACCATGGTCCTTGTAAACAGGGTGATTTCAATGATGGTAGAAGAAGGCATCGACATCGATAAGATGATAATTGTAACCTTCACTAACAAGAGTGCCCAAGACATGAAGGATAAGATAAGAGAAGCTCTCGAAAAAAGGGCGGATGACTTTGATCCAACCTTTATAAAAAGGCAATTTAAACTCCTAAAACTTGCCCAAATCAAGACTCTCCACTCTTTTTGCTCTGATATGCTAAGGGAAAATTTCTATTATCTAGAAAATCTCAGCCCGAATTTCAAGGTCATGCCTGATTCTACAGGGAAAATCTACATGGCCGATGCTATTGATGAGGTTTTTGACAGGGAATATGAGAAAATGGACGATGATTTTGTCCCTTTCTTGCAAAACTTTTCTGGTGAGAGGTCAGATTATAATGCAAAACAAATTATTCTTTTAACCTACCAAAAAATCGTGGGTATGATTGATGGAATGGGATGGCTAAAAGAAGCCAAAAACAAGGGAGAAAACCTCGATTATTTCAAAGATTTTATTAAAAACAAGTTTGATTTGATTTTAAAAACAATTGAAAATCTAGGAGCTAGGCTAAACCCAGACCTTCCAGCATCAGCTGTAAATTTGATAGCAAGTGATTATGAAATGCTTGCTTCTATCAGAAATCAGATTGATAATTGGGATGATTTTCCAAAGGCTCTTGCAAGTAAAAAATATGCGACCTTTGCCAAAAAGATCAAAACTGAGATAGGCGATGATGACCTGGTTAATGAAATAAATGCTGCAAGGGATGCCTATAAGGCCGCTGTCAAAGACCTTGAGGCCATGATTACAAATACCGATTCCAAGGCCCTTGATTTTATAAATGCCAAAGAAGAGGTACTTTTTAGGGAGATTTATAAACTTACAAAAGATTTCAAAGAGACTTTTGATTCTAAAAAAAGAGCCAAGGACTACCTTGATTTCAATGACTTAGAACATGAATTTATAAGGCTCCTTGACAATGAAACCGCCAGGGAAAAGCTAAAAACTAAGTATAAGTACATTTTCTTTGACGAATACCAAGACTCAAACGAAATCCAAAATTATATAGTAGATAAATTAAAATCTGACAGAAACCTATTTTTTGTAGGCGATGTCAAGCAATCAATTTACGGTTTTAGGAGGGCAAGGCCTGATTTATTTATAGAAAAACTCGATTCTTACGAAAAAGATCAAGATTCTATGAGGATAAATCTTAATGAAAACTTCAGGACCGATAAGTTAATTCTCGATTTTAATAACTATATTTTTGATAGGCTCATGACCAAAGACATGGCCGATATTGACTACAAAAATGGCGGCCACAGGCTAAATTATGGCAAGGAAGAAAAGGACCTTCTGGATTCTGCTAGAGTTGGAATGAAAGTACTTAGCCCAGATGTTAAGGAAGAAATCTATCTAACAAGTCTAATCAAGGACTTAATCGCAGAAGGCTACGAGTACAGGGATATAGCCATTCTTCTTAGAAACGGAACTGAATCCTACAAGTACGAAGAAGCCTTCAAAAAGGCAGATATTCCTTATTTTAACGATATTTCCAAGGTTTCAACCCAAGCGTCTGAAGTTGGATTTTTCATTAACTTATTAAAATATCTGACAAATCCAAATGACGACCTTGTTTTGCTTGCGATTTTAAGATCTGTAATCTTTGATATAGACGAAAATGACCTGGCGAAAATCAAGCTAGCATCTGATTCCTATAAGTTTTATGAGGCTTTCAATGCCTATGACAATGACGATGAGGTCGGAGAAAAAATCAAATCTTTTAAGGCTTTGATTGAGGATTTGAAGGATAAGCTCGCCATTTTAAACTTATACGACTTTGCAAATTATCTTTTTGAAAAATCTGGCCTCTATGATTTTCTTCTAGCAAGAGATTTGGCAGAAGATAGGATAAATAATATTGAATCGGTAATCGAATTAATGGCTGATTATGATGCTGCAAACGACAACGGCCTATATGGTTTTGTAAGCTTTTTTAATAATTTGGAATCAACCAGGTCTGACTCAATTAGCCCAACCCGTGACCTTTCAGAAGGTGAGGACTTGGTTAGGATTATGACAGTTCATAAGTCCAAGGGCCTTGAATTTAGAATTGTAATCCTTGCTGGAGCTGACAAGGGCTTTAATAATAGGACAGATTCAATAATTTTTGATGAAAAAATCGGGATTGGTATAAATGTTGCCGACTATGATAAAAAGATTAAAATTCCAAGTATAAATAGGAAGTTAATTATCGAAAAATCAAGGGAAGATGACAAGAAAGAGGAGATGAGAATACTCTATGTTGCCCTAACCCGTGCAGAAGAAAGGCTATACATTACAGGCAATTTCGATAAGACCGACAAGGCTATGGACAAGGTCTACAAAAATGAATCTTATCTTTCCCTAAATTCTCACATGGAATGGCTACTAGCTGTTCTTTCCTTTGATGGAATTACAAGCGGATTTTTCACTGGAATTGAAAAAGAGTCCGCCTTTGATAAAAGAATTTCCTTTGATTTTATAGAAGAAGTCGCTGATTTAAAAGCAAACCAAGATGAGAATCTTTTTGATCTTTTAAATGAAAAGGCAGATAAGGATATTTTTGAGAAAATCAAAGATTATTTGGAATTTGCCTATCCAGGTCAAGATGATATAGGTAAAAGCCTTAAAAAATCTGTAACAGAACTTGCCAAGGATTTTAACAAGGAAAGTGAAGGCTACCAAACTTTTGATGCGGAAGGCACAAGTGGCAATATTTCCTTTAAGAAACCAAGTTTTATGGAAGAGGAAAAAACCTACAGCCCAACCGAAAAGGGAAGCCTAATCCACAAGGTCTTCCAAAAACTTCCGATGAAGGCCTACACAGAAAAAGACCTTGAAGATGAGCTAAATATCTTAATCGAAAAGAAAATTTTTGATGAGAAAATCAAGGAAATAATTGATTTTGATAAGCTCATGAGTTTTTATCAAAGCGATTTGATTAGGAAGTTGATTGACGAGAATGTTCCAAAAAGATCAGAGGAATCCTTCCTCATGGCCTATGACGGATACTATGTAAATGGCCAGATCGACCTGATTTTTGAGGATAAAGATTCGGTAATATTAATTGACTTTAAGACTGACATGGTAAAAAGAGAAGAAGCCTATAAGACCCAGCTTAGTATCTACAAGGAAGCAATTGAGGAAGCCTTGGGCAAGAAAGTAGGGAAGTCCCTAATTTATTGGTACAATTTTAAAGAATTCCAAGAAATGTAAAAAAAGCTAGGATAGAGGGAAAATCCTCATCCTAGCTTTTTTGTTAATAAAATCCACCATTTATATCGACAATTGAACCTGTGATATAGGAAGCCTCGTCTGAGATTAAAAAGGTAACAAGGTCTGCGATTTCTTTTGGATTTGCAAAACGGCCCAAACCAATATCTTCCTTAATCAAATCGAGCTCTCTCTCGCTATAGTCGTTTTTCATCATATCTGTAAGGACAACTCCAGGGGCTACGGCATTTACCCTGATATTTGACGGAGCAAGTTCCTTTGAAAGGGCCTTGGTAAAGGTGTTAACACCACCCTTAGTAGCTGAATAGCAAGCTTCAAGGGCTGCGCCTTCCTTTCCCCAAATAGAAGAAATATTTATAATGACCCCGTTTTTCTCGCTTATCATTGGCCCAAGGGCCCTTTTTGTCGCAAGAAAAACTGAGTTAAGATTGGTATTTACCATTTCCTGCCATTTTTCAAAGTCCATATCCTGGATAAGACCGACATAGGATTTGCCTGCGTTGTTTATTAAAATATCAACATGGCCAAAATTTTCTTCGGCAGTTTTAAAAAGATAGTCTACCTCATCTTCCTTTGTCATATCGGCCTTAACTGCGATTACATAGGGATTAATTTGCCTTAATTCTTCTAAAAGAGCAAGGGCAGGCTCTTCCGAATTATTATAATTTATTACGATTTTATAAGATTTGGCAAGTCTTCTAGCGATAGCCGCCCCAATTCCCCTAGAAGAGCCAGTTATTAATGCTGTTTTCATATTATTTATTATATCATATGGGTATATAAATAGTAAGAAAAAAGGAGAGATTATGAAATATTTTAGGTTAAATAATGGAAGTAAAGTGCCAGCTATTGGCTTTGGCACCTTTAAAATTACTGAAGAAGCCGATATGGAACTTGCCATTGGTAAGGCAGTAGAAGAAGGTTATAGGTATTTTGATACTGCGAAATATTACGAAAATGAAAAGATTTTAGGAAAATATTTGAAAGAAACTGGCCTAAAAAGGGAAGAATATCAAGTTGCAACTAAGGTGTGGCCATCATCTTTTGATACAGATGATTGTAAGAGGAGTCTAGATGAATCTTTGGAAGATCTTGACCTAGGTTACATAGATTTTGCGCTTTTGCATTGGTATGGCAAAGATTTTGATAAAGCTTGGGAAGTTTTTAGGGACTACAGGGACCAGGGTCTTGTAAAAGCCATCGGAGTTTGTAATTTCTCCATTGATCAGATGACAGAACTAATAAATCTAGGAGAAAAACCAGTCCTTGACCAACTTGAAAGCCATCTTTACCTACAAGACTATAAAACTGTTGAATTTTTAAAGGAAAATGGAATTCTCCACCAGGCCTGGGGTCCACTTTCTCAGGGAAAATCTAACTTGCTTGATGAAAAAATCCTTAAGGAAATAGGGGATAAGTATGGCAAGAGCCCTGCCCAAATTGCCCTAAAATGGAATATTGATAGGGGAACTATGGTCCTTGTTAAATCTTCAAATGAGGGAAGGATTAAGGAAAATATCTCGATTTTTGACTTTGACCTTAGCCAAGAGGACATGAACGCTCTTGCCAGCCTTGATAGGAAGGAAAGATTTTCTAATGACCCAGAAAATAAGGAGTGGCTTGATAAGATAAGAAGAGGATAAAGAAAAGGGAGCTGTTGCAAATTGTGAATAATTATCGTCCCATCATCATAGGGTTATATCTCAAATTTTGCCTCTTAGAGCCGGCAGTCCACTTTAATCCCGCCGGCTCATAGGTGCGAAACTTCACGAGAAAATAGCCTGTCGGCTTATTGAGACCCCCTGATGATATTGGATCGATTTATTCATTCTGAAACAGTCCCTTTTTTGAGCAATAACAAATTTTTTCCGATAAGATAATTAACGTTTCATAAATGTAATACCATTTTCAAAATTTAAGCAAAATCTTTTTAACAAAAAACCCAAGCTATTCTCAAGCTTGGGAAATTTTATTTGTTGTTTGAGTTAGCCTGAACTTTACATAAGACTTTTAAAATCAGGATTCATTTTTATGAGCAATATTTCAGCTTTTTGTCTTAATTTTTCTGACTGTTCGATTAATTTTAAGAGGTCTGTTCTGATGTTTTTTGTTTTCTCAGGACAATTTTCTAATAACCAAACAGCTGCCTTTGATGTTATAACAGATCTTTCATAGGCTTCTTTTAGTTTGTTATATTTTTCTCTGTCAAAATTTTTGCTTTTACTTTCATTTAAAAAGTAATCTGGCAAATAATCTACTTGGTAATTTGAATAGTGGTTTTTCTCTCCAGTCCTGTCTGGTTTTATCGGGCCTTTATCTTTGTCTTTACCAGAATTTGGATTCTTATTTTCTTCTTTTTTGCCTCCACCATTTTCAGTTTTGGAGTTTTCAGTATTAGACTTTTGGTTTATAGGTTTATCTTTGTTTTCTGTTAGAGCATCGCTTATAGTTTTTAAAGTATTATCAGAAATTTTTTGGGTTCCACTCCAGTAGTCTTCTGGGATAATTAGGTCAGAATTTGTAGTTTTTTTGCCGTCAATTGCAATACCCTTTGTGCCTTCAAATTTTATCTTGTCGGATTCTACTGCTTTGGCAGGATTTTTTGAGCTATTGCCGCCCCTAATATAAGCGGTGCTTACAGATATAGAACCATGGCCTGATACGCCAGATCCACCTTTTTTGCCTGAGCCAGATCCGCCTATAGCTACGAGTTTGCCCTTGCCGGTCACATTTCCGCCATCAAGCTTTAGACCGTCTCCACCAACAGATGTGAGAGCGTATACACCGCCGCCAAATAGGTTTAGGGATGAGTTTTCTGTTATTTCTAGGTTTCCATTTGGGCCCACTTCTAGGGCTGGCTGACCAGATTTACCATATGTTGCTTGCTCGTCGCCTCTTACGGAAACTTCGCCTTCTATCCTAGCTCTACCTTCTACCTTTATGATTGGCTTGTCATTTGTGTTTACAATCTTGCCTTGGGCAGCGGAGTTTGTATTTGAGTAAATAGAAGAATTTCCAAGAATAGCCCCGTCTTTTAGGACAACTTGGCCCCAAATTGATGCGCCAGTTGTAATTTTGTCATCGTGTGGGTTGTAATTTACATTTAATTTTCCACTATTAGAAACTTCGATCTTGCCAAAGACTACAGAGTCATCTAAGTTTAGGATTCCGCCGTCTTTTACAATTATTTTTACAGATCCAAGGATTTTCATGTTTTTGAAGGTGAGGTTGGCTCCTTGGCCTACAACTAGGGTTTGGGTTGGCTCATCAATGGTCTCAAAACCTAACTCTCCATAGGTGCCAGATTGGTGAGATCCAAACCATGCCTTGAGGTCTTTTCGCACATTTACAATATTGTTTGAGTCATTGAATTTTGTGATTTTCCATGGACTCATTTCCCACATATATTTTTTATCTTGAGTTTGGATGAATTTAGCTTTTGATAAAAGCTCTTCTAGGCTTTGCTCTCCTAGGTTATGGACTTCTACTTCAGCTTCATTTGATTCCACTTTCTTTCCACGAATATCAGTTGCACTTATTTTTATTTTGAAAGTACCTGTCTTTGTTGGGCTTCCGCCAAGGATTATAGAACCATGGGCGAAGTTTGCCTCTATGCCTGTATTTTCATCTACAACAACAGCTTTGACTTCGTTAAATTCATTGCCCCTGTCTTCTAGTTTTTTCCAATCATCCTCGCTAGGCTTTTCTTTGTCTGTGTACTCTACGGATACAGCATTAGGATTGTTTGAAACTGAGACGCTACCGCCAGAAAAACCGTCTAACTTTGTCTGACCCACTAAAAGATTGTCAAACTTTCCTACTAGTCTTATTTGGTAGGTCACATCCTTTTTATTCTTGTTATCAACAAGTTTTTTATCCTTGTATAAGTAATTGTATTCTATTCCATCGTAGGTAATGGAAAGCGAATCATTGTTATTTAGCCCAACTATGCAGAGATCACCATCCATTGAAAAAGCATAGGTATTATTGCCAAAAACGGATGAAGGAGATGAGGTTTCTGTTTGAGTCTTGCCATTAATAATTATTTTTTCAAGTTTATTTTTATCGACCTTTCTCCCATCTGCTAAACCCAAGATATTTTTTCCAAAGGTTTCTTTATAGCTAAAGGCTATTTCATCAGTTTTTCCAGGATCTGGCTCTTCATTATTTTGTGGATCTTCTTTTTCTGCGCCTATGTTTTCTTCTTTGATAGAATTTTTATCTATAAGATTATCGTCCCATGCATAAGGATTTTTTATTGTAAAAGATAAGATCTTTTTATCTGATTTTATGACAACCTTGTCACCTTCATCCAGTTTAGTGAAAACTATAGAAAATTCATCGCCATTTTCTCCTTTGGATAGGTAATAAACTCCCCTGTTTTTTGGTCTACTATTGCTAGGGTCTTCGCTCCAGGCTGATCCTTTAACCTCTACACTTTTTATATTATTTATAAATTCGTGGTCTAAAATAATTGTATTTGTCGCAAATCCACCCCTAGATCCCTTTATCAAACTAGGGCTATCAGCAAAGGCTACTAGGTTAAAATTATTTTGACCTATCTGTCTTTCTATATTTGTATTTGCCAAAATCACACCTGATAGGGCCAGGCAGATGGCTATTTTTTGTCTTTTTTTCATAAAATCTCCTTGAATAATAATTTGCGATTATGATAATCATTATTAATCGCTCCAGCTAATTATAAACTATATCAATCAAGATTGCAAGGATTTTATCAGTTTTTATAGATAGATATCATTAAATACTAATTTCGTTAAATTTTCAATTAGAAAGTAAAATTGAAAAGTCTCTGTATTAGAGTAAAGTTTAAAAAGAAGGGGCTGTTGCAAAAGTCCCAGTATAGAAAAAAGACGAGGAAACTAAACATCCTCGTCTTTTTCTGATACAATGTATTTATGAAAACAAGTAAAAATACAATATCATTAACTAATTTTACACTAGTTGATGATACAATTCAATTAAAATTAAACTTTAACACAGAAGTATACATCCAAGATGACATAAAACTAAGGCTTGTAAAAAATATAATTGAAAGGATAGACCTAACAGAATTAAGAAAAGTCTACTCATCATTTGGGAGAAAACCTAGTGTAAATCCAGTAACAATGCTTCAAATAATAATATTCTGCTACTCTGAAGGAATATTCTCATCAAGAGAAATAGAAAAATCATGCAAATATGATCTAAGAATAAAATATCTTCTTGATGGTCAAAATCCACCAGACCATAGCACAATCAATAGATTTAGACAAAAAATAGTAAATCTAACACCTAACCTACTAAGTCAACTAGTAGAAATACTAATAAAAGAAAAGCAAATAGACCTATCAAGTATATACATAGATGGAACAAAAATAGAAGCTTATGCCAACAGATATAGTTTTGTATGGAGAGGAAGCACAGAAAAATGGCAAGAAAAACTAAGAATTAGAATAATAAAGCACTTCAATTTAAATAAAGACCTAACACCATCCCAAGTATTAGAAGTAGTAAAAATAGTATTTAATCAAGTAAGTAAAGAATGTAGAGAAAAGAAAATAAACTTCGTACATGGTCAAGGAAAAAGAAAACACCAACTTCAACGAGAATATGAACAACTAAAAGATTGGAAAAACAAGTTAGAAACTTATCAAGAACACCTAGAAATAATGGGAGATTACAGAAACTCCTACTCAAAAACAGACCATGACGCAACCTTCATGAGAATGAAAGAAGACCATATGAGAAACGGTCAACTAAAACCAGCATATAATTAACTAGCCCGTCCGGCTCGTGGAGGACCTTGCAAGTGCATCAGGCTTTATCATAGGAGAAAATGTATCCCACCATCCAAATGACATCTACACCCTAAAACCATTCTTAACAAAACTACTAAAAAGTTATCCAAACAAACTAGATAAAATAGTAGCAGACGCAGGATACGAAAGCGAAGAAAACTATGTATACCTAGCAGAACATAATCTAACATCCTACATAAAACCTTCAAACTACGATCAATCCAAAACACGAAAATATAAAAAAGAACAAGAATTTAGAAAAAGCCTAGTCTATGATGAAACCCAAGACAAATACATATCAAAAGAAGGCAAAGAATTCATAAGATCCAATGATAGATACAGTAAAAGAAAAAGGGGATATGTAACAACTACAAAAGTATACAGGTGTTTTGACTGGAATAAAGATGGTCAAAAAACTAAAGGGATCTACATAGCAGAAACATTTCAAAAATATAGGAAAGAATCATTAGAAAACATAATATCCGACCAGGGAATAGAAGAAAGACTAAACAGGTCTATTCAAGCTGAGGGAGCTTTTTCCAAAATAAAATCAGGACTAAACTACAACAGATTCCACCATAGAGGAAAAGAAAATATAATAAGCGAAATATGCCTACTTTCTATTGCATTAAACTTAAATAAACTGGCATCAAAAATAGAAAATAAGAACTTAGAAATTATAAAATACAAAGCTGCTTAGGAAAAAAATATTCATGATAGATAGCTTTATTAAGTGACCCTAATTTTAATAAAAATGTGGAAAATTTATTCTTATCTTAAAAAACTCTATAAAAATTAATGGCTTGATACAAATACACAAGAAAAAAAGTGATGAGCAGAATAGATTTACCTATTCTGCATCACCTTTTTTTAGTCTACAAATTTTTTAGCAAAGTCTACGAAGGCATCGCAGGCACTTTTTACAAATGGTCTTGTTTCTTCGATAAGTTTTCCATCCTTATCAAATAATTCGTTAATCTTAGCTAGGTATACTTCTGGCTTGCTCATTGCTATGAGGTCTACACAAGTAAAGGATTGCTTTAGGGCAAGGTTACTTGATACCCCACCCATTGTACCGATTGTAGAGCTAAAAACTGTAGCTGGCTTTCCAGCCCATAGGTTTCCTTCTGGCCCACGAGATGCAATGTCAATTGCATTTTTTAAGACTGGGGCTAGGGACCTGTTGTATTCTGGTGTTATAAAGATAAAGGCGTCACATTTTTTGACATCTTCTCTAAGTTTAATGTAGGCAGGGTGAATTTCGCCCATGTCTAGGTCTTGGTTATAAAAAGGTGTTTCGCTTAAATCTATCATATATGTTTCAACATCTAGAAGTTCTGCAACTTCCTTGGCAAGCTTTTTATTCCATGAATTTTTTCTAAGTGATCCTACTAATAATCCTATTTTCATTGATAAATCCTTTCTTTTTTATTTATTTAATTTATACCCTAAAGTCTAAGATATAAGCAAAAAGAGCTAGCCCTATATAATTAATCATTTTTATTTCTTATATATTTATCAATGTTTGCTGCGGCCTTTTTGCCGGCTCCCATGGCTAGGATTACTGTGGCTGCGCCTGAAACAGCGTCACCTCCTGCAAAGACTCCGTCCTTGCTGGTCATGGTGGTATCGTCAATTATAATTCCGCCCCAAGATTCGGTTTTTATATCTGGATTGGTGTGCTTGATTAGTGGGTTTGGTGATTGGCCGATTGAAACAATTACTGATTCAAATTCAACTTCTTCGAATTTTCCTGTTGCAACTGGTCTTCTTCTGCCTGAAGCATCAGGTTCGCCGAGTTCCATTTTCTCAACCTTTACAGCCTTAACCCAACCATTTTCGCCAATAATTTCTACTGGGTTGTGGAGGTTCATAAAATTAATGCCTTCTTCTATGGCGTGGTGGCTTTCTTCTGCCCTTGCTGGCATTTCCTCAAAACTCCTACGATATACAACTGTCACATCAGCCCCAAGTCTTTTTGCAGATCTTGCAGCGTCCATGGCCACGTTTCCGCCACCAACTACGCAGACTTTCTTGCCCACATGGACTGGTGTGTCGTATTTTGGAAACTTATAGGCTTTCATAAGGTTCATACGGGTTAAAAATTCATTTGCAGAATAAACTCCATTTAGGTTTTCACCTGGAATGCCCAAAAACTTTGGAAGTCCAGCACCAGATGCAATGTAAATTGCCTCATAGCCCTGATCATAGAGGTCCTCAATTGAAAGGGTCCTGCCAACTATTGTGTTGGTTTTAAGTTTTACTCCAAGTCCGATTACGTTTTTAAGCTCTGTATTTACAAGTTTTTTTGGAAGCCTAAATTCAGGAATTCCATACATCAAAACCCCGCCTGCTGTGTGGAAGGCATCAAAAAGTGTTACCTTATAGCCTAGTTTTGCAAGATCTGCAGCAGCAGTTAGGCCAGATGGGCCTGCACCAACCACAGCGACTTTTTCCTTGTTAGCGTAAACTTCAACTGGTTTTTTATATTTTTTGTTGTTGTGATAATCTGCGACAAATCTCTCGAGCCTGCCTATTCCAACAGGTTCGCCCTTGATTCCTCTTGTACAAACGCCTTCGCATTGGTTTTCTTGTGGGCAAACTCTTCCGCAAATGGCTGGAAGGTTGTTGGTTTCAGCGATTTTTTCGTAGGCGCTATCAAGGTCGCCGTCAACTATAAATTGGATAAATTCAGGAATTTTTACGGAAACAGGACAGCCAGAAACACAAGGCTGGTTCTTGCAGTGGACACACCTAGTGGCTTCTTCTAGGGCCATTTCTGCGGTATAGCCTGTGGCAACTTCGTCAAAATTTTTATTTCTAATATTTGGGTCCTGTTCAGGCATCTTTACTTTTTCATTTGACATATTAAATTTTGCCATTTCTTACCTCCCCAGTTAGGTTGCAAATGTGTTCTCTTTCCTCTGTGGCGTAGTTTCTTGACCTATTCATGGCCTCATCAAAATCTACCAAAAATCCATCGAAATCAGGTCCGTCAACGCAGGCAAATTTCATTTCTCCGCCAACAGTAAGTCTGCAACACCCGCACATACCTGTGCCGTCAACCATAATTGAGTTCATAGACACAGTTGTTGGTATATCATGGACTTTGGTAATGTTAACCACATTTTTCATCATGATAGCAGGGCCAATAGTAAGGACGTGGTCGTAGATTTTTCCTTCATTTAAAAGGTTTTCTAAAACTTGGGTTACAAAACCCTGTCTGCCGTAAGATCCGTCATCGGTTGTTATGTAAAGATTATCCGAACAATTTTCAAGTTCATCTTCAAGAATGATTATGTCCTTATTTTTAAAACCCATGATGACATCAACATTGGCTCCGATTTCGTGGAGATATTTGGCCTGTGGATAGGCAATTGCAGTTCCAAGACCGCCGCCGATTACGCAGATATTTTTCCCCTTCAAATCGTCTAATTCAGTAGGTTTGCCAAGGGGACCTACGAAGTCTAAAAATCCATCCCCAGCCTTAAGGCCGTTCATTCTCATAGTTGTGCCGCCAACGACTTGGACGATTATTGTAACATTTTCTCCGTCGACTCCTGAAATGGTAAAAGGCACTCTTTCGCCCCTTTCATCGAGCCTTAGGATTATAAATTGGCCAGGCAGAGCTTTTTTTGCAATCTCTGGGGCCTTCACAACAAACTTGATGGTTGTATCATTCAAATTTGTTTTTTCTATTATTCTTGCCATAAGTCCTCCTTTAGACAAAGATTTATATCTTTAATTATAACATACTTCACAATAATAAATATGTAAAAATTGAAAGGCAAGGAAAGGTGAATTATTTATAAAATATAGTATTATAGACCTATTGAGATAAAAAAGAAGGGAGTATTATGGAAAAAAATCAAAGAAAATACACAAACAAATACCTCCTAAAAAAGTTCATACCTTATTATGGACCTTACAGGAAGGTTTTAACCATAGATTTGTTGGCAGCAGCCTTTACAACAGTATCTGAGCTAATCTTGCCACTTTTATTATCCTACCTTACAGACTGGGCACAAATAGGCGTCCTTGATGCGCCAAGGATAGTGAAAGTTGCTATAATTTATGCCATAACAAAGGCGGTTTCAGTCATAGCTAGGTATTTCATGCAGTCTATGGGCCACATCATGGGGGCATCGATCGAAAGAGACATGAGAAAAGACGTCTTCAACCACCTCATGGAAATGGATACAGAATTTTTTAATGAAGCAAAAATCGGCCAGCTAATGACCAGGCTTACCTCTGATTTGTTTGAAATTACAGAATTTGCCCACCACGTTCCTGAGGAATTCCTAGTTGGGGCCATCAAGCTAATAATTTCCTTTATAGTCTTATTGACAATAGATTGGAAATTAGCCCTAGTAATCTATATCCTAATCCCACTAATGTACGTTGTTTCAAGGAAGTCTAGGGCCAAATTTAGGCGAGCTACAAAAAATTCTAAGAAACAAATAGGGGAAATAAATGCAGGCGTGGAAGATACCCTACTTGGCATCAGCGTTGTAAAATCTTTTGCCAATGAAAATATTGAAAAATCCAAATTTGCCAAGGAAAACGACAAGTTTGCTGACATCAAGGCCGACCAATATTACAACATGGCCAAATATTTTATGGTCAAGGACACTTTTTCAGGCCTCATGTATTTGGTTTTAATTGTAATCGGTGGTCTACTTGTAATAAATAAAGAAATCACCCCAGGTGACCTAATCGCCTTTACCATGTATCTAAATATGTTAGTTGCAACCATTGAAAGGCTTATAAACTTCACCGACACCTATGAAAGAGGGACAACCGGTATAGAACGCTTTATCGAAATCATGAGCCTTGATAGGGATATTTTTGACGCAGAAAACCCAGAAACCCTAGCAGACGTTAAGGGTAAGATCGAATTTGACGGGGTATCTTTTAAATATCCAAACTCAGCAGAAAATGAACCTTATGTCCTAGAAGACATGTCCTTTAAAATTGATGTTGGGGAAAATATTGCCCTAGTCGGTCCGTCAGGAGCAGGAAAGACCACAATTTCAAAGCTAATCCCAAGATTTTACGATGTAAATGAAGGGGAAATTAGGATTGATAATACAAATATCAAGGACCTTTCAATTGATTCTTTGAGAAACAATATTGGAATCGTCCAGCAAGATGTTTACCTATTTTCAGGCACAGTTAGGGAAAATATCGCCTACGGCAAGGAAGATGCCACAGAAGCAGAAATCAAGGAAGCAGCAAGGCTTGCAGGTGCAGATGAATTTATAAAAGATTTGCCAAATGGCCTTGACACCTATATAGGCGAGCGTGGAGTGAAATTATCCGGAGGGCAAAAGCAAAGAATATCAATAGCCAGAGTCTTCCTCAAAAACCCACCAATCCTAATTCTAGATGAGGCAACCAGTGCCCTAGACAATAAGAGCGAGGCTATAGTCCAAGCCTCATTAGAAAAACTATCAAAGGGTAGGACAACCCTAACAATCGCCCACAGGCTATCAACCATCATCAACGCCGATGAAATCATAGTCCTAACCTACGACGGCATAGTAGAAAGAGGCAACCACAAAGACCTCCTAGCCAAAAAGGGAGTCTACTACAACCTATACAATTCAAATAACACAGATTTATTCGGCTAAAAAGAACAGACCCCGTGGTCTGTTTTTTCTTGGTAATCTTATCTAAAGATGTATAATATAATGGGAAAGAAAGGACATTTTATGAAAAAACTATTTGGCAAGTTCCTTCATGGACTTGCAACCCTAATCGGAACTATTTTTGCAGTTCTAATTAACTTTATGAATATACTAGTGATGACCTTCGAAGGAATAAGATCTCTTTTAGCCCTTGTCTTTATGGTGGGCTGTTCGACTTTCATTTTCCTTCCAACTCTTTTATTATTTTTGCCTGCCAAGGTTTGGTATGCGATTTTTATTATCCTTGTAATTCCAGTCCTTGGACCTAAATTTATTTCGATTCTAAGGTATGGAAATTATGTCCTTACTGAATGGATGTATGACAGGGCAAATTATTTGATAACAGGGGAGAGGGTCGGCTTTGAAAATATTTCAGATTATTCTGAAAAATACAAGATTGACCAAGAAAGAGAAAGACAAAGACAGGCAGAAGAAGAGGCTCGTCGCCGCCAAGAGCAAATGTACGACTACTTTGAAGACCTCTTTGGTAATTTCACCTACTATGACACTAGGGATTTTAACCAGGGTGACTTTGGTGGTTTTTCTGGTGGTAATTATGGCGGCTACCAAAATTATGGCGGTGGATTTTCTGGGGTTAATGACCTTGGCTTTAAGGAAAGGTATGAAAATGCAACAAGTAAGCTTGGAGTGCCACTAAATACAGACATCTATGATGTAAAACTTGCTTATAGGAAGCTTGCTAAAAAATACCATCCAGATTTGAATAAAGAGCCTGGTGCCAAGGAGAAATTCCAAGAAATTAACGATGCCTATGAGTTTTTGTCTGAAGAAAATATCAAGAAGTACAAGAATAATTATTTATAGGAAAAACCATGCACGATACAATTAAGAATGAAAAAGCAGCAGTCCTATTATCAGAAGTCGCCTCAGATGCTGGCGCGATCATGCTTGCAAGCGGGGCGGAGATATATAGGGTTGAAGATACAGTAGAAAGAATAATAAGGTCTAAGACAAACGCCAAGGATGTTGATGTTTACTCAACTTTTAACGTAATTATCCTATCTTTTACCTATGACAACGAGGTCCATACCAATGTTAGGAGGGTAAAAAACAGGGCCAATAAATTATTTTACGTTGACAAGGTCAACCAATTTTCAAGAGATTTTTGTGCGGGCAAATTAAGCCTGGAAGAGGCCTTAGTGGAGCTTAAGAAGATTAAGGCTTCTACAGGAAAACCACTTTTTGAAAAAATCCTAGGCGGGGGCATAGCAGCTGGAGCTTTTTCCCTACTTCTAAGTGGTGGTCAGGATGAGATGGCAGTTTCCTTTATAGTGGGACTCCTTTCTTACTATGCAGCAAACTTTATGGAACAAAATGGAATTGGTTATTTTGTGGTAAATTACCTCTACGGGGTCATTGTTTCCCTCCTAACCATAATTTTTGCCCATTATCTTCCTGGAATTGAATCTGGTATAATCATTGTTTCATCCATGATGGCACTCCTTCCGGGAATAATGATTACAAATGCCATGAGGGACTTGATGAGTGGGGATGCGACTAGTGGCCTAACTGGAGCTGTAATTGGTATTTTAATATCGACAGCCCTTGCCATGGGAGTTGGTACTCCTATTACAATTATGAAGATTTGGGGTTAATATGATTTATTTTAGAGAATTTATAATTTCAGCCATTGCGGCAGTTGGTTTTGGTTTGATTTTTGATTTACCCAAAAAAGCTATTTATATTTCAAGTTTGGCAGCAGGTTTTGGTTGGGTAATCTATAAAATAACTATGGAAGTTACTGGTTCTGTATATCTAGGATCTCTAGTTTCTGCCCTTGTAATGGCTGCAACAGCAGAGGTTTTGGCCAGGGTTTTTCATTATCCAGCCAGCGTTTTTATCCTTCCAGGTATAATCAATCTTTGCCCAGGTGAAGCCATTTATAAATCGATGACAAATTTTATAGCTAATGAAAATCTTGTGGCCCTTTCTTATTTTTATAAGGCCCTAGGAATTGCAGCAGCTATTGCCTTTGGTGTTTTGTTGTCATCTTCATTTTCAGCTTCACTTAAGAATTTTAAATGGAGAAGTCAAAGAAGGACAGATTTTACAAAATTTAGGAGAAAATAATGAAAGAAATATACCTAGCAGGTGGTTGTTTTTGGGGAGTAGATGCCTATTTTGGGGGCCTTGATGGAGTTGTTGCTACAGAATGTGGCTATGCTAATGGAAAAACTCCCACAACTACTTATGAAGAATTATACAAAACAGACTTTGCAGAAACAGTCAAAGTAACTTTTGATGAAGAAAAAATTTCTTTACATCAAATCCTTGAACATTTTTATTATATAATTAATCCTTTTTCCCTAAACAGGCAGGGCAATGACCTAGGCCGACAATATAGGACAGGGATTTATTCTGAAAATGAAGAAGATTTGGAATTTGCAAGAAATTTTCTAAGCAAAAAGCAAAAGCAAGCAGACAGGAAAATCCTAGTAGAAGTAGAAGAATTAAGGTCTTATGTGGTGGCAGAAACCTATCACCAAGACTATTTGAAGAAAAACCCAGCTGGCTATTGCCACATTGATTTAAGCGATGTATTGGAGATAAAATGAAGAAATTTACAAAAATAATGGCCCTAGGAGTGGCCTTCTTAATTGGCCTGCCAGGCCTAGCCCACGCAAGCGATGTCGTAAAATACGATTCGACTAGTCTTGACGAGGTCTTAATCAAAAATGGAGTTAAGGTTGATAGTGAAAAAGTTAAGGCCAGGCGCGAGGCCCTAATTAAGAAAAATCCTTCCGTGAAACCAGCGGAAGAAAAGAAAAAACCAGTAGTCTATCCAAAAACTGCGGTTTATACCAAGGTTGTAGATATGAGTGAGCACCAAAATCCTGTGGCTGTAAATTACGATGTTTTTGCCAAGGAAATTGACGGTGCCATCCTAAGATCATCCATTACAACCTTCAAAGAAGACGAGGAAACTGGGGAAAAATCCTATTACCTAAGGCGTGATCTCACAGTTGATAGCCACTACCAAAACCTAAACGCCAGAAACGTGCCAATCGGTTTTTACCACTATTCAAGGGCGACAAATGTTGAAGAAGCGACCAAGGAAGCAAACTACGTTCTTGATTATATCAGGGGCAAAAACATTTCCTTGCCAATATTTTTGGATATGGAAGATAATATGAGACAGTCCAAGGTTTCTAGGGAAGAACTCTCAAGAGTGGCTGACACCTTCCTTGATATCATGAAGAGAAACGGCTATGTAGCAGGGATTTATTCCTACCCACATTTTGCCAAAAACCACCTAAATAGGGAAGTAAGAAACAGGGGCAATTTCTGGATTGCCGATTATGACGGAGTTGGTTTTACAGGCTATACCGACACAGAATTTGACATCTGGCAATATGCCCACAAGGGTAGGGTTGCAGGCTATCCAGGCAACCTTGACTTAAATACTCTTTATAGGGATTATCCTTTAATCATTAAGGGTAAGTCTAGGAAAAATTACAATGACCTTATCCAGGAAATAATCGACGGTCACTGGGCTGAGGGTAAGGAAAGGGAAAAACGCCTCAAATATGCGGGCTATAACTATAATCAAGTCCAAAAAGATGTTGATAAAAAATTAAGATTGAAGAAATAAAAAATAAACATATACTGTAACTAGGAGTGTGAATTATGGCAATTAAATATGATATAGTAGAAAATATTGGCATCCTTTCAACAAATGCAAAGGGTTGGACCAAGGAGTTAAACCTTGTTAGCTGGAATGAAAGAGAGCCAAAATACGACATCAGAGACTGGAACGAAGACCACACTAGGATGAGCAAGGGCATCACCCTTACAGCAGAAGAGGCAGAAGTCCTAAAAAATATCCTAGCTGACGAATTCGAAGACTAATTAGGCTCTCCCTTGATGGGGGAGTTTTTTTCTAAGGAGAAGATATGGCATATTTTTACGCCTTTTTATCAGCGATATTTGCAGCTTTGACATCAATCTTGGCTAAAATCGGCATTTCCGACATCAATTCAAACCTAGCCACAGCCATTAGAACTACAGTGGTCCTTGTCTTTTCTTGGATAATGGTTTTTGTGGTCGGTGGCCAGCATGATTTGGGAAGTATTAGCAAAAAAACTTTGGTATTTTTAATTCTCTCAGGTCTTGCCACAGGCATTTCATGGCTAGCCTTTTATAAGGCCCTACAAATGACTGACGCATCAAAGGTTGTGCCAATCGATAAGCTAAGCGTGGTTTTCACAATTATTTTTGCCTTCATAATTTTGGGAGAAGCAGCAAGCAAAAAAGCTATAATTGGCGCAATATTAATAAGTATTGGGACCTTGGTAATGGTCCTTTAAAAAGGAGTTAAGATGAAAATTGAACTAACAAATGATAAAACAAGATTAACCGCAGACACAAATGGTGCCTACATAGAAGAATTTACCTACGATGGCAAAGATGTATTTTTCCCAAAATTTGAGACAGAAATTGCTGGCAAAAAGAAAACTAGGGGAGGATCTCACCCATGTCTTCCATCTTTTGGACCAAGCGAGATAAATGACCTAAAAGACCATGGATATGGCAGGGATTTTGAATGGGAAGTGGTAGAAAAAAGCCCTAATAAAGTTATTTTAAAACTTGCCGGCACCTGTGGCTATGAGGGCATGGACTCTTTTATTACTTATGAGCTTTCTGATAAATCTTTGATTGCTGAAATTAAAATGATAAATGAGTCTGACAAAGATTTGCCGGTCGCACCAGGTTTTCACCCATATTTTAGGGCGGGAGACGGTTTTGAAGTCCATGGCCTAGATTTTGGAGATTTTAAATTAGAAGATACTTATTTTCTAGACGCAAGTGAGGTTTCCTTTAAGGCGGAGAATTTCTCCATTAAAATCACTTCAGAAAATTTCCACAAATTTGCTATTTGGACAGATTTTCTAGATGATTACAGGTGTGTGGAGCCTTGCTACAATGGAAAATCTTTTGTAAAGGGCGGAGAACCTTACATCCTAAAAGCTGGGGAGACATTCCTTGCAAAGATGAAAATAGACATAGAAGAATAAAATTAACCAGGCCTTGGGTCTGGTTTTTTCTTGTCTTTACCAATTTTTGATAAAATTCATTTATAATATAGGAGAGGTGAGAAAATGGACATTTGTATAATTGAAGATAATTTTGCCCTGGTCGAGTCCCTCAAAGACCTCTTGGAAAATGAAGGTTATGGGGTGGACTATTTTTTTGACCTTGGGGAAATTGACGATTATCTGATATTAAATAAATATGATTTGATAATTTTGGACCTTATGTTGGGTAATTTTGATGGTTTGGATTTTCTGAAAATGGTCAGAAGTGAGATAAAAAGGCCGATAATAATCCTAACTGCCAAGGGTGGCAAAGAAGATGAGCTTAAAGGCCTAGAGTTTGGAGCAGATGACTATATCAAAAAACCCTTTGATCCGGATATCCTACTTGCTAGGATAAAATCAAAATTAAGGATAAATGAAAATTCAGAAATTTCCTACAAGGGGACCACTTTTGATTTTGAAACTGGATTGGTTAAGAAAAATCAAAGTCAAATCTATTTAACAAGTCAGGAAAAAAAGATTTTAAAAATTTTATTTATCAATAAGGGCAGGGTCCTTTCTAAAGAGAGCCTTCTTTCTATGGCATCGGATAATTTTGATTCTGCATCAGAGAGGACGATTGTGACCCATATTTATAACATTAGGAAGAAAATCCTAGAAATCGGGGCAGATGATCCGGTAGAAAATGTTTGGAAGGAGGGTTATAAGTGGAAAAACGAGTAAAGAATTTGGCCCTAGGACTTCTCTTAGATAATTTTTTAAGGGTCTTAGTCTACGGAATATTAACAATTATTGCCCTCAAATTAGGTCAAGAATACCTGTATCCCCTTAAGCTAAAAAAAGATTTTCCCATGGGAGTTTTTATGATTTATTCCCTTTATTTTCTAAGGAAATTTTACATTGGAATCGACAAAAATATTCTTAATGATTTAAGAATTCTAGAAGAATCTATCAAAAAAGACAACTGTGACAAGGACTTGGAATTAGCAGAATTTGACCTAATTGCCAAGACTTTAAAAGATAAAAACCAAAAAATAAGAGAGAAGGATACTTTCATCAAAACAAGTCTAGCAGCCATTTCCCACGATATGAAAACTCCTCTAACAGTGATAAATACAAATTTATCCCTTCTTAAGCCTATTGATCTAAAAAACCAGGCTAGGGTTGTAAAAATAAAAGGTGAGACCGACAAAATCGCTGCTTACATTGACGATTTGATGGAAGTGAGTGGGGGATTCATTGACCAAATAAGCTTAGAAAAAATTTCTCTGCTAGAATTTTTGGCCAATTTAAAGGCAAATTTATCTCTTTTTGAAGACATGAGGGAAGAGGAAATTGGTCTTATAAATGAAATTAATATTCGAAGTAAATATTACCTAAAGATTGACAAAATAAGGTTTGATAAGGCCCTAAGCCAGCTTTTGACCAATGCCTTTGAACATAGGAAGAGTGCAGTTTGGATAGAATTAAATGAGAAAAATGGGCAAATCATAATCACAGTAGCCGATGATGGGGCAGGTTTTGATGAAAAAAGCCTAAAAGATGGAAAAAATCTTTTTTATACAGATAATTACGGCAGAACATCCGGAAAAGGCACTGGCATGGGACTCTTTATAGGAAATTCTTATATAGAAGCTATGGGAGGAAGGCTTGTTCTTGAAAATCAAAATGGAGGACGTGCCAAAATTTGCTTAGAAATTGGGGAGGAAGAGAATGGAAAATAAATTATTTTTAATATTTTTAATAATTTTTGCCTGCTTTGACCTTAATAAACTTATAAAAAAAGACCTAAACTTTTTTAGCTTTTTTAGGCCACTAAGCCTTGCAATAACTTATAATTTTATCCTCGACGGTATTGATGATACGCTTTATTTAATAGTCCTTGTTTATTTTATATTTTTAGCAACTATTTACACAAAGAACATGAGAAAGGAAGAAATTTATGAAAAAGAAATTTGATTTTTACGATTTTTTAGTATTTATTTTTGGACTTGTTGGTTTTGGTGGATATTATTTAGTAATGACCCAATATTTTAAAGTTGATCCTTTTGAAGGATTAGCCATCATACCAACTATATACTTTGGTATTTCAGTTTTTACCATGGTTTTTGTTTACGATATAGTTAATGAGAAAATTGGAGATATTTTTCTCTTAACACACAGGACCGTCCACCTAGTTTCCTATGTCTTTGGACCGATAATACTAATCTATAAAAAATTAAAATAATGATAAGCCGCCTGTGGGCGGTTTTTACTTGGCCAAAAACCTTGAATACAAGCCCTAGAAAAGTATATTGAGAGAATGAAGAAGATTTATTTTGACTATGCTGCAACAAGCATAAAAAGAAAGAAAATTTTAGAAGAAATATTAAGTAAGGCGGACTTATTTGACGGAAATCCCGATTCTAGCCATTCTTTTGGAAGGGATGCCAAAAAGATTTTGGAAGATGCGAGAAAAGACATTGCAAAATCCATCGGGGCAAAGCCAAGCCAGATAATTTTCACATCTGGAGCCAGCGAATCCAATAATACAGTTCTTTCTGCTTTTAAAGACGAAAAAATAATTACAAGTAACATCGAGCACGACTCTATTGAAAATACCTACAATCCTAAAAACACCATTATTATTGAAGCAGACGAAAAAGGCATAAGCCTTGATCAAATAAAGGAAAAACTCACTGACGATGTCAAACTTGTTTCTGTCATGATGGTAAATAATGAAATGGGGCTTATAATGCCGATTAAGGAAATAGGTGAGTTTCTAAAAGATAAGGACATTTACTTTCACGTCGACTGCGTCCAAGCCTACGGCCATTTGGATATTGATGTGAATGCCATGAATATTGACTTCTTATCTCTTTCTGGCCACAAAATCGGGGGCATAAATGGTTTTGGCATTCTTTACGCAAGAGAAAACATCCCTTCTTTTATAAAGGGCGGTGAGCAGGAAAAATACCGCAGGGCAGGCACTTCCTATGTAATGGGCGCTTATTCCATGGCCAAATCTTTTCCTTATATGATTGAAGAAAGGGAAAAGATCAAGGATTTGAAAGGATATTTACTAGAAAGTCTTGGAAAATCAAAGATAATTTACGAGATAAATGGCAATCCAGATCAGACAGTCGATCACATCGTAAATATTTATTTCAAAGACTATAGGTCAGACTTTTTGCTAACTTATCTTGATATGCACGGGATTGCCGTATCCGCAGGTTCTGCTTGTAGGGCTGGAGCTGTGATTCCTTCAAAGGTTGTTGAGAGAATTTATGGACCAGACAGGGCCAGCCATTCACTTAGGATAAGTCTAGGTTTTGAAAATACAAGGGCGGATATTGACAGGCTATTAGAAGTTTTAGGAGCTTTAGATGAAAGATAAAAAAGATATAAAGGTAATAGTTGGGATCTCAGGCGGAGTGGATTCTTCTGTTGCGGCCCTTCTTTTGAAGGAAGAGGGCTATGATGTGACAGGGATTTTCATGAAAAACTGGGATGATACCGATGAAAATGGCTTTTGTACTGCCGAAGAAGATTTCGAAGATGCAGTAGCCGTTTGTAACCAAATCGGGATTCCCTATTATTCCATAAATTTTGAAAAAGAATATTACGACAGAGTTTTTTCTTACTTTCTTGATGAATACAAGAAGGGCAGGACTCCTAACCCTGATATTATGTGCAATAAGGAAATTAAATTCAAGGCCTTTTTGGATTTTGCAAAAAATCTTGGGGCGGACTATCTAGCAACAGGACATTATGCCAGAGTTGACAGGACCGATGGAGAAACAAAAATGCTAAGAGGTCTTGATTCCAACAAAGACCAGACATATTTTCTAAGTCAATTATCCCAAGAACAAATAAAAGACGTTTTATTTCCAGTAGGAGATTTACAAAAATCAGAAGTAAGGGAAATTGCCAAAAAAGCAGGACTTGCAACTGCTAATAAGAAAGATTCGACAGGAATTTGCTTTATTGGTGAAAGAGATTTTAACGAATTCTTATCCCACTACCTTCCAGCCCAGCCAGGTAATATTGTCGATACCCAAGGCAATATCATGGGAAAACACGACGGTTTGATGTATCACACAATCGGCCAAAGACGTGGACTTGGCATAGGCGGTGAGGGAGAAGCTTGGTTTGTTTATGGAAAAGACCTTGAGAAAAACGAACTTCTAGTCTGCCAGGGAAAAAATAATCCGCTTTTATTTTCAAATAAGCTATACGGGTCAGAATTTTCTACAATTTCTGATAAGGAAAGTCCAAAGGAATTTGATTGCACAGCCAAATTTAGGTATAGGCAAGCAGATATAAGGGCCCATGTGAAAGTCCTTGAAGATGGCAAGGTAGAAGTGACTTATGACGACACCAAGGCCGTAACCCCAGGCCAAGCCGCAGTTTTCTACGACGGAGAAGTATGCCTAGGATCTGCAATTATTGATGAAGTTTACATGGGTGATAAAAAATTAAGAGTGTAAAATCTATTTAAAAATTAAAATACATTGCAAATAAAAATAAACCTTGAAGACCATAAAAATGGATCCTTCAAGGTTTTTTTCTTATATATTAATTTCTAAAACAATTGGTGTGTGGTCTTGTCTTTCGCCAGAGTCGATCATGTCCGAATTTGTAATTAAGTCTTTAATCCTATCTGAAACTATGAAATAATCAATCCTCCAGCCGGAGTTGTTGATTTTACTTGTCTTAACCCTTTGGGCCCACCAAGTGTAGCGACCTTCCACATCGCCGTGGATGTGTCTAAAGGTGTCTGTAAATCCTTTATCAAGAAGATTTGTAAAGCCTTCCCTTTCTTCATCCGTAAAACCAGCTGATTCGTGGTTGTTATCAGGGTTTGCAAGGTCAATTTCCTTGTGGGCAACGTTAAAGTCACCAGCTGCTATTACTGGCTTATTTTGATCCAAACTTTTTAGATAATCAGCATAGAGCCTATCCCAAACCTGCCTATCAGGAAGTCTTACTAATTTGTCACCAGCATTTGGTGTATAGACGTGGGTGAAATAAAAATTATCAAACTCTAGGGTGATAATCCTGCCTTCAAAATCCATAGTACAAGGTGCACCAATTTGTGGGAAGGATGCTTCTACTTCTAGACCTTTTTTGTAAAGGGTCATAGTCCCTGCATAAGATTTTCTCGCAGGCTCCTCGCTTTGCCTATAAACATAATCATATTCTGGGAAATATTCAGCAAGTTTTTCCACATGTTTTTTGCTAAGGCCAGAATAAGGAAGTTTGGTTTCTTGGATGGCTATTACATCAGCATCTTCTTTTACAAGCCTATCTAAAACCAAACGGCTCAATAAAGCCCTTGCAGAATCAGATGTAAGGGCAGCATTTAGTGAATCTATATTCCATGAAATAAATTTCATAATTACCTCTCTTTATTTATTCTCTCTTATTAATATACAACTTTAAAAAAACTTTCAAAATTTCTACAAATTTAACACAAAATTAACACCTTTTTGGGTATTATATAGTTAAGAAGACACTAATATAAGAATTTTTAAGGAGGGTGTCATGAAAAAATCTAAATTATTACTAGCCCTAGCAGTGTCAGCTATGTTGATTAATAGCGCCTATGCTAGCGAAATGAGAAATGATCAAAAAGTAAATGAAATCGAAGCAGAAGACCCTATTACAAATCCAAAAGTTGCAGAATACAAGGTAAAGAAAATTTATGAAGAAGGGGTTGATATTGTGGACGTTAATAACGAAGCTGATGTCTACAATGTTCCAAAATCTTATTTTAAGGGCATGGACCTTAAAGAAGGTAAGATTTTCACCCTTTATACAAATAGGGAAATTTTAGAATCAGATCCAGCAAAATTTGGCAAGGTTTATAAGGTTATTGAAGGCAAGGAAAGCCACGTTACTTCTGATATTTATGTAATTAAGACCATAAATGAAGAAGGAGTAGATTTATACCTTAAATCAAATCCTGATGACCTTTACAATGTTCCTAAGAAAGAATTTAAGGATATTGAATTAAAAGAAGGAAAAGAAGTGGAAATTGTAGCAGATGATGTACTTTACGCTTCATATCCAGCTAAATTTACAAAAATCCACAAAATAAGTGAAGTAAAACCTAAGGAAGAAAAGGTCGTAAGAGATTTTGTTGTTAAAGAAATCAACGAAGAAGGCGTCACCCTTTATGAAGTAGGAAACGAATCAAATCTTTACAATGTGCCAAAATCTGAATTTAAGGATATGAAAGTCGAAAAAGGCAAGGTCTTTACTATTACATCTGATAATATTTCTCTAAAATCCTACCCAGCTCAATTTGGCAAGATTTTCTCAATTGTAGAAAAGAAGATGCCAGCAAAAACTATGGTGAAATCTTATGTTGTAGAAAAAGTTGCCGACGATATGGTGACTGTTCACGAAAAAGATAACAAAGATAGCAAATATAATATAGCTAAAAAAGACTTTGGAAAAGCTATGCCAAAAGTAGGCGAGACTTATAAAATAGAAACATCAGAAGAAATCCTAACTTCAGATCCAGCCCAATTTGCGAAAGTAATAAAGGCAGAGCTAGAAAAAGAAGCTCCAAAAAAGGCAGAAAAGCCTGCTGATAAAAAGAAAACACCTGAAAAATCTAAGGAAAAACCAGCTAAAGAAGAAAAGGCTAAGGAAAAAACTCTTTCTGACATCTTTGTAGTAGAAAAAATCGACCAAGATGGTGTGACTGTTTATAGAAAGTCAAACAAGGAAGATAAGTACCTTGTTCCTAAAAAAGACTTCGGTAAACTTACAATCAAAGAAGGCAAGGAATATAAGATTTTCACAAATGATGTAGTTCTCACATCTTATCCAGCCCAATTTGGAAAGATTATAAAAATCGAAGAAGTAATGGCAGGAAAGAATAAACAGTCTGCTAAAAACCCAAAAACCGGTCTAGTAGGCACAAGCCTTGCTCTTGTTACTCTAATTGGTGCAGGAATCGGCTATAAGAAAATTAAATAGAATCTAGGATCAAACGGTACCTTAGGGTGCCGTTTTTTTGTCTTTAATTCCCTTTATTTGCAAATTATGATAAAATTATTAGTAGGATAAAGGAGGCAAGCATGAATAATTCTTATTTTAAAACCGACCTGGCCCACATCTTTGATGTCGCTGAAAGATATAATTTTGTAAAAGATGAAATCGGCCATTGTTTGCAATTTTTTGCGGCAGTTTATGGTCTAAGCCTAAGTGAACTTGAATTTTTAATAGATAGTATTCATTTTGAGAGGAGTGAAATCTTTAAAAACCTTGATTCTAGTGGGTTTTTTAAGGGAGAAGACGTTTTGGAAGAATTTTTATCTTTGGTTGATAAGGGATATTTGAAAATAGAAACTCAAAATCAAAGTGATGACAATTACTATTATTCATATTTACACACCCAAAAGGCAAAAAACCTTGCAAAAGACCTAGATAAAAGGCTATCAAGCCTCCTTGATGATTTTGGTCGTGGCAAAGACTTGGTTGATTTTGCCTATACAGACGTGATTGATAAGTTAAATTACCTTTTTGATGATTTGAGGATTTTGGGAAATGATAAGTACATATTGGATATAAAAGCTGATGGTGACCTAGATCCTGAATATACCAGGCGTTATGAATTAGTGAGGGACCTTAAAAAAGCCTTAAATGAGAAATACCCTTACCTATCTATAATTAATTTTGATGAATATAAGGAGCCTTCCTTTGATGACCTTGATGAAGATGATGAAAACTTTGAGGAAGATTTTGACGATATGGTTGAAAACTACCTAAAAGATGGCAGGCACCTTGTAGAAATTGAATACACTATGAATTCTAGAAGGGTTAAGACAAGTCTACTTGTAAATGCGGAAGACTTTTCGGATGTGATTGAAATGGGAGACTTGGATGCTGATGAAATGGAGGACGGCGAGGCCTTCACACATTTTGTGATGTTGATGGATGACTTTAACAAGAACCATAAAAAAATCAAGGAAAAATTGAGAAATCTCTATTCTTTCATCGCGCCAGCCTACGATTTAACAATAGGGGAATTTGAATTTTGCCTTTATTACTCAACAATTTATACTTGTGGTGAAGAAGAAATTTACGATATAGATGGATATTTTATCGACGATTCTAGGGAAATTGTGGCAAGTCTTCTTGAAAAAAGATACTTATATAAGGATGAAGATGGATTTACCCTTACAGAAAAATCTGATGCTGTTTTTAAGCATATGGGTGCACTATTTGCAACCACTATGGAGAAAAATAAGGAAGATTATAAGACTCTTTTAACTTGTGTCAACAATTATTATGATGCAAGTGAAAGCCTTGATAAATTTACTGACGATTTTGCCTATAGATTTTGCTTTGAAGGCTTCAATATTGAGGATAAGATAAGCGATGAAATAGACGAATATAGCTTGTCTGTGCCTTTTGACAAGGCGGTCTTTCCTATAGTTAGTAAACATTTTTCAAATCCTAAAATCCTAGCCGTAAAAGATGAAGGTTCTTATATCAGCATAATTTTTACAACCGATGACCAACCAGGCAAGGAAATCCTAGGCCGAATTTTTAAAACTGCTTTGGGAGATTTGTAAGATTATGAAAAAAATATTTAAGATTCTTTGTGCTTTTGCTTTGATAAATTTGACTTTAATTGGAAAATCTTTTGCAAGTGATGATGAAAAAATCCTTAAAGACGATCTTTATCAAGCCGTTAAAGGTACTATTGATGGCAAGTTTTACTATCAGGTAAATATAAAAACTGTTTACGGACCAAGTGATATCAATATTTACATGGCAAATGCCGACAAAGATACCTTGCCAGCGGCATCTACCATTAAGCCCTTCATAGGCCTAGCTCTTTTAGAAAAGGTTGAAAATGGCCAGATGATTTATACAGAAGAAATCAAAAAAGACCTTGATCTAAGCCTTCGCCTATCAGACAATGATGCGACAAATAGGCTAATTGAGGAAATAGGTGGTTTTGAGGAAGTAAATTCCTATATAAAATCCTTTACAAAAAATGACAGGACAAGTTTAAATAGACTGATGCTAGGCAAAGGCGAGGAAAATACCGCCAATGCTAAGGACCTAACTATAGCCTTGTATAAGATTTATAGAAATGATAGTGAAATTGGCCAAGATATGGCAGTTTCCTTGTCCAATTCTTCTACAAAGAGGGTTAAATTATTAAAAAATGTTAATCCAACCTATAAAACCATGAACAAAACTGGGGAGCTAGCCCACATCGAAAACGACGTCGCCCTTGTAGAAACAGGATCCCAGGCTTATATAATAAGTCTCATGACAGAAAATGATGATTTTATGGATACCTACAACCAAATCCTCCTCATAAATAAGCTTGGAGAAAAAGTTGCTAAGGCCTACGAGAAATATGAAATTGCTAATAAAAACAAGGAGAAAATCTCCGAAGCAAAGCTTTTGGAAAGGCTTGATAGCAAGGAGAAAAAACTTGCCTATGCTGTCTATAAAAACCAAATTTTTATAAACGCAGGCCAAACTCTCCTTGAGTCTGATTTGCCAGCCATAGACCAAATTAGACCTGTCCTTAGCGAGCAAATTGAAAATTCAAAGGCTGTTTTGGACAAATCTAAAAAGACTTTGGCAAATTTTTCTAAAGAGCCTATTCAAAGTGAGGAAGATATGATTGTAAACCTAGTAAGGCTTCTTTATACCAATAAGGATTTAAATTCTGACCTTAACAGAAAGCTTGCCATAGCCTTTTATAATAACAAGTCAGCGGCCATGGCGGGGAATATAATCCTAAAGGAAGCTCCAAAGAAAAGTCTTGGGATCAGAAGACCTCTTCTTAGAAATATCAAGGCCTCAGAAAAAATCCTAGAAAAAACTCAGTCCTACTTTGAAAAGTTAAATGCAGAAAATTAATTTTCTCATATAATAATCATATGATACTAATAGCAGATGACCTTATAAGAGTTGATAAATACATATCTGACGAACTTGACGAAATACCAAGGGAGAAGATAAAAGATTTTATCAAAGCTTCTTTAATAAAAGTAAATAATGAAAAAGTAAAGCCCTCAACCAAGCTTAAGATGGGCGATGAAATTTTTATAGATGATTCACTTTTTGAAGTCCCAGAGATTGTACCAGAGGATATTCCACTTGATATTGTCTATGAAAATGATGACTTAGCTATAATTAACAAGCAAAAAAACCTAATTGTCCACCCAGCAGGGTCAATTGTGACAGGGACCTTGGTGAATGCCCTGCTTTTTAAATACGGCTACGACGGCCTTTCCCACATTGGCGGGGAAGATAGGCCAGGGATTGTCCACAGACTTGATAAGGATACGACAGGCCTAATGGTGATTGCAAAAAATAATGAATCCTATCGATATTTAAAGGAGCTTTTTGAAACCAGACAGGTAAGAAAAGAATATCTGGCCATTGTCTTTGGAAATTTTGAACAAAAGTCTGGCAGGATAGAAAATTTCATGGATAGGGACCCTCATAATAGGCGCAAGATGGCAGTTCGTCCTAGTGGGAGAAAGGCAATTTCTGAATACCAAGTTCTAAGCGAAGTAGACGGTTTTAGCTTAGTGAAGGTCCACATCATAACAGGTAGGACCCACCAAATAAGAGTTCACATGACAGACATTAACCATCCACTTCTGGGAGATCCTGTCTATGGCAATTTTAAACATAAATTCAACCTAGACCATCCACTTCTCCACTGCACCCATTTGGCCTTTACCGACAAGAACGGCAGGGAAATGGTCTTTGATAAGGAAGTCCCAGAGGAATTTGAAAAATATAAAAATATCCTAGGTTTGTAAAATTTCAAAATATTAAGTAAAAAAATTTGATTTTCAATTAATACAAGGAGTCCTAAAGGAATTTAGGGCTTTTTTCTATTAAATTTGCCTTAAATTAGGAAAATAGATTGAATTAACCATAGAAAGCTATTATAATGTATAGTGGATTAAAATCATTATCAGTTTATTTTACAAAATTAATACTTAAGTATAAAAGGATTAATCCTTGCCTAGATTGCCTATTTTTGATTGAAATTTTGTATAATAAGGGTAGGATAAGTGAAGAATTGGAAGGTGAAAAATTTGGCATTATTTAATATATTTAAATCATTTAGTCAAAAAGAAATCGAAGAAAATAAAAAAATTGTCGATAAAATCTTAGCACTAGATGAAGATATGCAAAAGTTAAGTGACGAAGACTTAAAACATAAAACAGTTGAATTTAAAGAAAGATTAAAAAACGGAGAAACCCTTGATGACCTCTTAGTTGAGGCCTTTGCTGTAGTTAGAGAAGCAAGTGATAGGGTACTAGGAATCAAGCATTATCCAGTGCAACTTTTAGGTGGTATTGTACTACATAATGGACAGATAGCAGAAATGAAGACAGGTGAAGGTAAGACTCTTGTAGCAACACTTCCATCTTACTTAAATGCCTTATCTGGAAAGGGTGTTCACGTAGTAACAGTAAACGACTACCTTGCAAAGCGTGACCAAGAGTGGATGGGCAAGGTCCATACCTGGCTTGGTTTATCTGTAGGTTGTATAATTTACGGACTTACAAATAGCGAAAGAAGAGAAAATTATAACGCTGATATCACTTATGGTACAAACAACCAATTTGGTTTCGACTACCTAAGGGATAACATGGTTATCTATAAGGAAGACATGGTTCAACGTGGTCTAAACTACGCAATCGTAGACGAGGTTGACTCAATCTTAATAGATGAGGCAAGAACACCACTTATTATTTCAGGCCAAGGCGATGAATCAACAGATACCTACCAAAAGGCAAATGAGTTTATCCAAACTCTTGAAGGTAGAATCTTAGATCCTAATGAAGATGCAGATATTGACCCATTTGATAGGGAATTTAAAGTAGAAGACGTAGACTTCCTTGTAGATGAAAAGAGAAAATCATCAAACCTTACAGAAAAAGGTACAAAAAAGGCTGAAGAATTCTTTGGTATCGACAACCTTTCTGATACAGAAAACCTAGAATTATCTCACTATATCAACAACGCCCTAAAGGCTAATACAACAATGACAAGAGACATTGACTATGTTGTAAACCATGGCGAAGTTGAAATCGTAGACGAATTCACAGGTCGTATCATGCAAGGTAGGAGATTCTCAGATGGTCTTCACCAAGCGATAGAAGCTAAAGAAGGTGTAGAAGTTAAGGCAGAAAGTAAAACACTTGCTACCATTACCTTCCAAAACTACTTTAGAATGTATGATAAACTTTCAGGTATGACTGGTACTGCAAAAACAGAAGAAGACGAATTTGACGAAATCTACAAGCTAGACGTAGTTGAAATTCCAACTAATAGACCAGTTCAAAGGGAAGATGACAACGACCACGTTTATATCAACGAACGCGGCAAGTTCAACGCAATTATAAACGAAATTAACAAGGTCCACGCAACAGGCCAACCAATCCTTGTAGGTACTATTTCAATCGAGGCAAGTGAGAGACTTTCTGATGCCCTAAAACAAGCTGGCATCAAGCACACAGTCCTAAACGCTAAAAACCACGAAAGAGAAGCAGAAATAGTTGCCCAAGCAGGACGTCTTGGTTCAGTAACAATCGCAACCAACATGGCGGGCCGTGGTACAGATATTACCCTCGGCGGTAACGTAGATTTCATGGCTAAACAAAAGCTAAGAAGAGAAGGAATTTCAGACGAATTAATCGAAGAAGTTGACTCATTCTCAGCAACAGATAACCAAGAAATCCTTGATGTTAGAAAGAAATTTAGACATTATAAAGATCAATTTAGACCAGGAATCAAGGCTGAAGAAGCCGAAGTAATCAAGGCAGGTGGTCTATACATTATCGGTTCTGAAAGACACGAATCAAGACGTATCGATAACCAGCTAAGAGGACGTTCAGGCCGTCAAGGAGACCCTGGTAAGTCAAGATTCTTTATATCTCTAGAAGATGATCTAATCAGATTAAACGGTGGTGAAGCTGTAGCAAAATTTGTTCAAAAGGCAGATTTTGACGAAAATGAGCCAATCGTATCAAGAATGGTGACAAGGTCAATTGAAAAGGCTCAAACAAGAGTAGAAGCAAATAACTTTGCGACAAGAAAGAGAGTCCTTCAATACGACGACGTTATGAACAAGCAAAGAACAATCATCTACAACGAAAGACGTGAAGTTCTAATGGGTCATGACATGAAAGAAACCATCGTCGATATGATTAAACAAGTTATAAAAGATGCAGTTTATACCTTCACTAATCCTGAAGTCAAGCCTGAAAATTGGGAAATGACAGCCCTTCTAAACTACTTAAATGGTCTAGGAGTTCCTGTAACCCAACTTCATTTTGAAAATATAAATTCTTACACCCAAGATAACCTAATTGACTATATCACAGGTGCAACCCTTGCTAAATACGAAGACAAGGAAGCTACTTTCGGACCAGAAAACATGAGAGAAGTTGAAAGAGTAATACTTCTTAGGGTTATAGACCAAAAATGGATGGACCACATCGATGCAATGGATCAAATGCGTAAGGAAATCGGCGTTAGGGCTATGGGTCAAGAAGACCCAGTTAGAGCCTACACTAACGAAGGTTTTGATATGTACGAAGAAATGACCAGAGCAATCCAAGAAGACACTGTTAGATACATGATGAATGTAGAAATCAGACAAAATATCCAAAGAAAGCAAATTCTTGTTCCAGAAGAAGCTAGCCACGAGGATATAACAGGTCCTTCTACAGATGAAGAAGACTACGAAGGTCTAAACAGAGCTGAACGCAGAAGATTAGACCGTGAAGCCAAGAAATCAACTGTAAAGAAATAGTATGAGAGAAATATTTGAACTAAAAGAAGAAATCAAAAACCTCGAAGAAACTCTAAACCTAGTCGGAGATAGTCTTTGACCCGGCTAGGCTAAAAGAAGAAATAGATGGCCTACAAAAGAAATCAATTAGCCCAGATTTTTGGGATGATTCTGACAAGGCCCAAAATGTCATGGCGACCCTTTCTGATAAGAAAGAAGATTTAAAAGCCTACACTGACATTGAAGATGCTATCAAAGATAACCAAGATTTGATAGACTTGGTAGAATTAAGCGATGATGAAGAGCTTTCCACTCTAGAAGAGGTTGATTCTAACCTTAAAAAAATCAAAAAAGACCTAGGAAGCCTAAAACTTAAGACCCAATTAAATGGAGAATATGACAAAAACAATGCCTATCTTTCCATAAATGCAGGTGCAGGTGGTCTTGAGGCGACAGACTGGGCGGACATGCTCTTTAGGATGTACACCAGGTATTGCGAAAAAAGGGGCTTTAAGGTTGAGGTCAAGGACTTAAACAACGAGGAAGCAGGCGGGATTAAGTCTGTTACCCTCCATGTCAAGGGCCCTTACGCCTACGGCTATCTAAAGGGAGAAAAAGGGGTTCACAGACTTGTGAGGATTTCACCATTTGACAGCCAATCTAGGCGCCACACTTCTTTTTCTTCAGTAGATATATTTCCTGAATTAGACGAAGATACAAGCATAGAAATTGATCCATCAGATTTAAGGATTGATACCTACAGGGCAAGTGGGGCAGGCGGCCAGCACGTAAATAAGACTGACTCTGCGGTAAGGATCACCCACATTCCAACAGGAGTGGTTGCCACAAGCCAGGCTGAAAGAAGCCAGATGCAAAATAGGGAAACAGCGATGAACCTCCTTATTTCAAAACTAATTCAGATTAAAGAAGAAGAGAAAAAAGAAAAAATAGAAGATATCCAAGGCAAGTATTCGCAAATTGCCTGGGGTAGCCAGATAAGATCTTATGTTTTCCAACCTTATACCATGGTCAAAGACCACAGGACAAACTACGAGATGGGAAATGTAGAAGCAGTGATGGATGGGGACATCCAAGGCTTTATAGACGCTTATCTAGCAAAAAATGAAAATTAATAGGGAAGCAATAGCTTCCCCTTTTTTACATCAAAAGGAGAAAATTATGGGAGATATAATTTTAACAGGTGATAGGCCAACAGGTAGACTTCACCTTGGCCATTATGTAGGAAGCCTAAGAAATAGGGTAAAGATGCAGAATGAAGGTAACTATGATAAGATGTATGTCATGATTGCAGATAGCCAAGCCCTTACAGATAATTTTGCCAATCCAGCAAAAATCCGTGAAAACCTTATCGAAGTTGCCCTCGACTACCTAAGCGTGGGCATTGACCCAGAAAAGGTGAGCATTTTTGTTCAATCACAAGTGGCAGAGCTTACAGAACTGACATTTTATTTTCTAAACTTAGTTACACTTTCAAGACTTGAAAGGAACCCAACTGTTAAACAAGAAATTAAGCTAAGAAATTTTGAAACTAGCCTTCCAGCAGGGTTTTTAATCTATCCAGTAAGCCAGGCTGCAGATATTTTGCTCTTTGATGCCAATGTTGTACCGGTTGGTGAAGACCAGGAACCAATGCTAGAACAAGCTAGGGAACTTGCAAGAAGTTTTAATAATATCTACGGAGAAATTTTTGTAGAACCAAAGGCAGTTTTGCCAGAATCAAAAATGGCTCGCCGTATGCCTGGAATTGACGGGGCTGCTAAGATGAGCAAGTCTCTAGGAAATGCGATTTATCTTGCAGATGACAAAAAAACTGTCAAGAAAAAAGTCATGGCCATGTACACAGATCCAGACCATATCAATATCGACGATCCTGGCAAGGTGGAGGGAAATATAGTCTTTACCTACCTAGATGTATTTTCAAATGACAGCCATTTTGAAAAATATTTACCAGAATACAAAAATCTTGACGAACTAAAGGCCCACTACCAAAGGGGAGGTCTTGGTGATGTTAAGTGCAAGAAGTTTTTAATCAAGGTCCTAGAAGAGGAATTAGAACCAATAAGGGCAAGGCGTGCCGAATACGAAAAAGACATAGAAAAAGTCTTTGAAATCCTAGAAAAAGGCACTGCTGACGCTAGGGCCCAAGGCGCTAAGAAAATCGAAAGAGTCAAGGCTGCCATGGGTATAGATTATTTTGAAGATACAGAACTTATAAAAGAAATCCAAGAAAAATATAGGGGCTAGCCATGAAGCTCCCTAAGACAAAATCCAAAACCATCTTTGTCCTATCAGCCACAGGTTCTGCGGTTGGTATGGCAAATGTTTGGGGTTTTCCTTATAAGTTTCACAAGGGCGGGCTATTTTTCCTGATTTTTTACCTGATTTTCATCTCGCTTTTTTCCTATGTTGGCCTATCTAGCGAATTTGCCATAGGAAGGATGGGCAAGGGATCAGTTGTAAATTCTTACGAAAAAGCCATAAAAACATCCCGCCCAAATTCAAAAATAGCAAAAATTTATGGCTATTTTCCACTTTTAATTTCCCTAATCATAGCGGTTGGCTATACAATAATAGTTTCCTATGTGGCCAAGGCCTTGGTGGATACCATAAATGGTAAACTTTTACTAACCCCACCATCAGTTTGGTTTGAAGACTTTTCTTCAAGGTCCTTTGCTGTTATGGAAGTCCATTTATTGATAATTGTCATGGTAATTTTGATAAGTCTCGGTGGTTTTAAGTCGGTTCAAAAACTAAACTCGATTTTGATGCCATCAATGATTGTAATTTACCTAATAGTTTTAGTAAAGATGTTAATGCTTCCAAACATAGGGGAAGGCTACAGACTACTTTTTAGGTTTGACTGGAAAGATTGTAATATTGGCACAGCAATTTCTGCCATGGGAGATGCCCTCTTTGCCCTTTCTATTACGGGTTTTGGCATGATTTTTGTGGGAAGGATGCTTGCTGACAACCACGATATAGTCACAAACTCAAAACTTACAGGACTTTTTGATACCATAGTTGCTCTTTTGTCAGCCTTTATAATTGTGCCAGCAATAGCAGTTTTTTCTATGGGTCACGCTGAGGGACCTGCCTTAATTTTCCACATCCTGCCTAGCATTTTTAATTCTATGAGGATAGGAAGTGGCTTTGCAATTTTATTTTACATGGCCATAATAATGGCGGGATTGACTTCGCTTCAAACAATATTCGAATCGATTTCCCATACCCTAAACAAGGAATTTAAAATGGATGACAAACAAGCTCTTCTATTAGTAGGTACACTTGTTCTAATTTTGGGAATTGACCTCCACCCACTAGCTAGGTGGTCACATTTGATGGACATAACAATCTATTACCTAATCCCACTTGGGGCCATGCTTGGCGCTGTGGTTTGGTTTTTCGTAATGGATCCTAAGGTTCTCTTAAAAGAGATAAATCTTGGGGCTAAAAAGCAAAAAAATGAAAATTTCATAAAAATTGGTAGGTATGTATATACACCGCTTGTAATAATAGTTTGTATAGGTGCAATACTCTTCCATTAAATATTACTCCTACAGAGATTCTTTGCTAGAAACTTTCCAAGTTTTTAGGTAAATAGCCAATCTTTGTAGGAGATTTTTTTTCTTGAATTATTTTCAAAATGGGTTATAATTAGACTATGCTTTAAAGTGATATACCGACAAAGAAAATAAATTTTTATATAAATAAAGGAGAAAAAAATGAATAAGTTTAGTTCGAAATTAGGATTTATCCTCACGGCAGTCGGATCGGCCGTCGGTATGGCAAACGTGTGGGGCTTTCCATATAAATTCCAAAAAGGAGGCTTAGTTTTTTTAATAGCCTACATATTTTTTGTTAGTGTCTTCTCTTACTGCGGACTCGCTAGTGAGTTTGCAGTTGGAAGATATGCTCAAACAGGCACACTCGGTGCTTACCACAAGGCTTTCAAAAGCCGTAAAGAAGACACAGTTGTAGGCAAGTTTATAGGCTACATTCCATTAATTGGGTCTTTATTAATAGCTATTGGCTATGCAGTTATAGTTGCCTACGTTCTAAAAGCCTTGGTTGATTCTTTATCTGGATTTTTATTAACTACTGACACTACATCTTACTTTGATAGTTTTTCCTTAAAGCCATTCTCAGTAGTGCCTTACCACTTTTTTATAATTGCAATTACATTGCTTTCATGTATAGGTGGAGCAACAACCATTGAAAAATCAAACAAAATTATGATGCCAACCTTCTTTGTACTTTTTGTAATTTTAGCAATTAGGATTTTAACACTTCCAAATGCTATAGAAGGCTACAAATACATGTTTAGGTTTGATAAAGAAATGCTATCTTGGGGAACAATCCTTCAGGCCATGGGCCAGGCATTTTTCTCCCTATCTGTAACAGGATCGGGCATGCTAGTAGTAGGTGCGTATCTTTCTGATGATGAAGATATAGTTTCATCATCAAAAATGACAGGATTTCTTGATACTCTAGCAGCCATGCTAGCGTCTTTTGTAATGATTCCAGCAATTATTGTTTATAGTATGGACCAAGCAGGTGGACCTGGACTCTTATTCCAAGTTCTACCAACAATTCTTCAAGACATGGCAGCAGGAAGAATTTTTGCCATTATTTTATACGTAGCAGTTGTTTTCGGCGGTATATCATCCCTACAAAATATGTTTGAAGTAGTAGCAGAATCCCTTATGCAAAGGCATCCAAAATTAAAACGTAATTTGGTTTTAGTTTTAATCGGAATCGTAGTTTTTGCCATTGGTGTGAATATGGAAATGATTAGCCAGTGGGGGCCATTTATGGACATTATCTCAATCTATGTAATCCCAATAGGGGCAATGATTGGTGCAGTGACCTGGTTCTGGATTTTGAAAAAAGACCAATTACTCGGTGCAATAAACCTAGGTTCAAAGAAAGTCTACGGCGATACTTGGTACAATATTGGAAAATTCCTATACGTACCTTTAGCAGTTATTTTATGTTTAATTGCAGTCATATTTAGAATATCATTTTAATGAAAAAAGCGGGTCTAAGACTTGCTTTTCTTATGTTTTAGATGTTATAAAATTGTTTTTTATTTATGGTATAGTTACTATAGATAGTATATAAATTAGCATAAGTGAGTTTAAATATATTCAAATTCGTATTACGATTTTTTATTAGGATTTTTATGAATAGGAAATGGTATGAAAAAGATATTAATAATTGAAGATGATACAAATTTAAATAAAGGGCTTTCTATAGCCTTAAATAAAGAATATGAAGTTTTTTCTGTAAACACAATTAGTGAAGCTAAATCTTTTATTGATGATGCGGATTTGATTTTACTTGATATGAACTTACCAGATGGAGATGGGCTTGAAATAATAAAATATACCAGAGAAACTTCATCAATTCCTATTATAGTTTTATCAGCCATAGATCTAGAAGCATATATCATTTCAGCCATAAATTTAGGTGCAGATGATTATTTAACCAAGCCTTTTTCTTTAGGAATCTTAGAAGCAAAGATAAAAAGAGCTTTTGAAAAAATAGTGTCTAGTGATTTAAATCTTTATAAGAAAGATGGTCTAGACTTTAATTTCAATGAAAATACTTTCTATGTAGATAATAAAAATATAGATCTCACAAGAACAGAGACAAAAATTTTATACTACATGATAAAAAACAAGTCTCAAGTTATTACTAAGGAATTACTTTTTGATTTTGTTTGGGGAATAGATGATGACTTTATTGATCAAAATACATTGAGCGTCAATATTTCTAGGATACGAAATAAATTAAAACCCTATGACCCAATAGAAACAGTCTTTGGAGTTGGATATAAATGGAAATTTTAATAGGTCTTTTAGTAATTATAATTGGAATTCTTTTATATAAATATATTACCTTGAGAAATGAAATGCTTGAACTTTCAGACTATATTGATAAGGCTTTGGATGGAAATTTAGAAATCACAGAATTTGATGAAAAGGAATTATCTAAAATAAAATCAAAGCTCATTAAGTTTTTGTATGCCAGCCAAGTAAAAGAAGCGAAAATAAATATAGAAAAAAGTAAAACAAAAGATTTAATAGCAGATATATCACACCAAACCAAGACACCCATTACCAACCTTTCTTTATACATCAGTCTTTTAGAAGATGATCCGAAAGATGAGTATCTTGAAATTATAAAGTATGAGCTTAATAAACTAGAATTTTTAATTCAAAACCTAGTAAAATCTTCTAGGCTTGAATCAGATATTATTTCCTTACAAAAACATCAAGCAAATTTAAAAGACATAGTAGAAGATGTTTTGAGAGAATTTAAAGTAATATTATATGAAAAAAACATAAGCATAAATTTAAAAGACGAAGACTTAATTTTCAATTTAGACGAAAGATGGCTCAAAGAAGCTATCCACAATCTAGTAGATAATGCTATAAAATACTCGCCAAATGGTTCTACTATTAATATTTCAATTTATAAATCTTACCTAAACTATAATCTAGACATAGAAAATGAGTGCAAAGACATATCAGAAGAAGCTTTGCCGAAGATATTTGAAAGATTTTATAGAGGAAAAAATTCAGTTTCAAAGGATGGTTTGGGTTTAGGTCTTTTTATAGCCAGAGAAATTATAGAAAAGCATGGCGGAAATATAAGAGCGTCTTTGGATAATAACAGAATAAAATTTTCAGTAGACTTCCCATTGTGAGAAGTCTTTTTTCTTACAAAACTGTAAGAAGTCTTGTAAGTAATTTGTAAGATATGAATGTTAATATTAAATGTAAAGAGGTGATAGATATGTTAAAAGTGGAAAATTTAAAAAGATATTATAAAACAAATGATGTGGAAGTAAGAGCTCTTGATGGAGTATCTTTCGATGTAGAAAAAGGAGAATTTATTTCTATTATAGGAGCATCTGGATCTGGTAAATCAACCCTATTACATTTACTAGGAGGACTTGATTATCCTACAAGCGGAAAAGTTTTGATTGATGATACTGACATTTATGCATTGAAAGATGATGAGAGAACAATTTTTAGAAGAAGAAATATTGGTTTTGTCTTTCAAGCATATAATCTTTTGCCAATGTTAAATGTGTATGAGAATATAATTATTCCCTTTGGTCTAGATGGGGATGTGGTAGATAAGAAATATGTTGATTCCGTAATAGACATTCTAGAGATAAGTGATCAAAAATATAAAATGCCAAACGAATTATCTGGTGGACAGCAACAAAGAGTTGCTATAGCAAGAGCCTTGGTTACCAAACCTTCTTTAATTTTAGCTGACGAACCTACAGGAAATTTAGATTCAAAATCATCTTCTCAAGTTGTTTACTTACTAAAAAAGATTAATAAAGAGCTTGGAAATACTATTCTTATGATCACTCACGATGATGCGGTAGCTCAAGCCGCAGAAAGAACTTTAAGGATAGAAGATGGAAGGCTGGCGGGAAAAAATGAAAGTCAAAAATAAAGCTTATATAAGACGTCTTGCAAAAAGTATTTTAAATGCGAATAAAAGCAGGAGAAATATTCTCTTATTAGCAATTGCCTTAACTTCTATACTATTTACGAGCCTATTTTCAGTAGCCTTAGGGTTAGGAAAGAGCATGGAAACCCAAACAATGAAAACTATTGGTACAATCAGCCATGGCTGTTTTAAAGAACTTTCTGACAAAGACATAAATATTTTATCCAAGGATAAAGACATAAAGGATTTTTCAATAAGAGAGAAAGTTGGTATTCTTAATGATGAAAAAATAAGTGCAGAACTATCCTATATGGACAAAAATGGATTTGAATGGTCGCTAATAGAAAAAGTTAAAGGGAAATTTCCTGAAAAAGAAAACGACGTATTTATAGATTTAGCAACTGCAAAAAAATTAGGTTATAAGGGTGAAATTGGAGAAGAGATTGAAATTCCCTACAATATAGAAAAACCTTACACAGGAGAAATTATCGAAAATAAAAGTGATAAATTTATTATATCGGGGACTTTTCAAAATCCTATTGACTCTAATGTCGGTGTAGGTCAAATCTATTTATCAAAAGCTTATGTAGATAAATTATCCCTTCCAAAAAATAATAGCGATTTGGGAGTAATGTTAAATAATTCTTTTAAGATAGGGGATAAGCTTTTAAAAATTGCTGAGAGAAATGGTTATAAAGTGGTAGATGACCCTGGAAATCTATCCGACAAAGAAATAAGGATTGGTGTTAACTTTGCCTATCTTTTATCTGGTGATTCTAGTTTTGATTTTAAAACATTTCTACCCTTCTTAGCTTTTTTGATTTTGGTAATAGTCGCGGGATATCTGATAATAAATAATATTTTTAAGATATCCGTAAATGAAGATATTAAACTTCTAGGACTTTTAAAAACAATTGGAATGACAAAGCCACAAATCAAAAGGCTTATTCATCTTGAGTCTTTAGCAGTCGCACTTCCTTCAATAATAATTGGAGATATAATTGGAATTTCTATCGGAAAAATCATTTTAAACAAAATATTTGCAAGTAATGAGATGTTAACGGATGTAAAATTATCACTTGCTGTAATAATCTTAATTATCTTATTTTCGACAGCCTTTACATTGCTTACAGTATTTCTATCAGTGATGAGACCAGCTAGGTTCGCAGCAAAAGTTTCTCCAATAGATGCCAGCAGATACAATGAAATCCAAATAAAAAATAAGTATAAAAGCGAGGATATTTCTCTAGGTAAACTTGCTAGAAGACAAGTATTTTCCAATAAATTTAGATTTATATCCATAGTTCTATCTATTAGCCTTTCTGCAGTTATTTTGAATAGTGTCTTAACTTATACAAGCAATATTGATCTAGAAAAGGGAATTTCTGATGTAATTGCAACGGACTATAATATAGCAAGCCCAAAATATTTTAGGTATATGTACTCAGGAAGTGAAGACGGTATTAATGAAAAGTATATTGGTGAAATAGAAAACCATAAAGGATTTAAAAGTGGAGGTGCCTTATATTCATACGGATATGAGTACACATATCCGGTTATAAAAATAGAAGACAATAAAGTTGCTCCAATATTATTGGGAATAGATGATTATTTAATAAATAAACAAAAAATAATAGATGGAGAATTTGATAAAGAAAAATGGCAAACAGGAAATTATGTTATCATAGGAGAATATGGAGATAAAAAATCTGCATTTAAAGCTGGCGATAAAATAAAGATCAAAGTAAAAAATAGCATCAAAGAAGTCCAAATTATGGGAAAGATTAATTATAATTTTTCCGATGGATTGAGATATTTTCCTATTATCCAGGAAAATCAATTTGATGAGTCTAGCCCTGAGTTAGATTTAGAATATTTTTATTTAAATCCTAATTTGTACAAAGAACTCACAGGTGATAATAGTATAATGTCCTATGGATTTGATGTAGTAGATAGCGAAAAGGAAAATTTTGATAAGTTATTAAAATCTTTTGAAAATGAACCAGGATTTTCCTATGACTCAAGAGATCTTCAAATAAAGTCTTTTAAAGATTTCAAAAATCTTATAGAATTTGTGGGTTATAGTTTATCTATAGTATTGTTTTTAATTTCTGTACTGAATTTTATAAATGTTATTGCTACTGAAATTTTGAGAAATATGGTTAACTTATCAATTCTTGAAGCAATTGGAATGACAAAGAAAAATATTAAAAAATATTTGGTGAAAAAGAATTTGATCTATTCTTTATGTGGCTTAATATTTTCTTTCATCATTATGCTTCTTGTAGATAAATACATCTTGATGGATTTTATTGAACAGACTCAGTGGACTTCCTATAAATTTGTAATCATGCCACTTATACTTGTAAACTTTGTAAATATTATCATTGGTATAATATTTACAGGTAGATTCTATGAAAAGCATAGCCAAAATAGTCTTGTAGATAGAATAAGAAGTTTAGAATAAAAATTTCATCTTTAAATATAAAGATTTTATTGAGTTTCGATTTATAAATCTATAGTATAATAACATTATTAAAAAACAAATGTGTATACCAAATATATATAACTGAGATTTTCAATAAAATAAAATCCCTTTTTAAGTTTTTTAAAAAGGGATTTTTATAATTAGTCTAAAACCAAATCAGTAAGTCTAAGTGGTTCGATATATTCATCGCCCTTGTAGACTCTCATGTTGCCGCCAGATATTTCATCTATTAGGATGACTTTGTCATTTTCATCTAGGCCGAATTCTAGTTTTATATCATAAAGGTCAAGATTTTTTTCTTTTAGGATGTCACGGATTATGCCGCAAATTTCTTTTGTAAGCCTTTTTAGTTCTTCATATTGGTCAGCTGTTGCGATATTTAGAACTTCTAGGCAGTCTTTAGAAATTGTAGGGTCGCCTGCTGCGTCATCTTTGATTGTTACTTCAAAAAATGCGTCAAGTGGAGCGCCTTCTTCTATGTATTTGCCGTATCTTTTGTAAAAAGATCCTACAGCCCTGTATCTGCAAATAAATTCAAGACCCTTGCCAAATACTCTAGCTTTTCTAACTTCCATTGTGTTTTCACTTACATTTGCTTTTACATAATGGGTTGGGATATTTTTTTCATTTAGTTTATTAAAGAAAAATTCTGTCATCCTAAGACCTGCATTGCCTGCGCCTTCTATTGATAGGCCGACTTGGTTTTCACCTGGGTCAAAAACGCCGTCCTTGCCTGTAACGTCGTCTTTAAATTTCATCAAGATGTTGCCATTTTCGAGGCTGTAGATGTTCTTAGTCTTGCCTTTGTAAATTAAATCCATTATTTTCTCCTTATACATTTACAATAATGATATAATACTTACGACTTTCTTACAAATAAATTTTATTTACTAAGAATAATTTGTCAAGCCGACTTCATAAAAAATTTAATTTTCACTTTACCATTGAAAAAAATAATAAAATAGATATACTAATTTTGTAGAAGAAAAGTTAAGGAGTTAAAATGTCAAAAATAGCTGTCATAATGGGTTCAAAATCTGACTACAAGACTATGAAAGAGTGCTGTGCTGTACTTGATAAGTTTGGCATAGACTACGATAAGAGGGTTGTTAGTGCGCATAGGACACCTGAGTTAATGGTTGACTTTGCGAAAAATGCTAGGAAAAACGGCTACAGCCTTATTATTGCTGCGGCTGGTGGTGCTGCACATTTGCCAGGTATGGTTGCTGCGTCAACTACTCTACCTGTGATTGGTGTCCCAATTAAATCATCAACCCTAAACGGCGTTGACTCGCTTCTTTCTATTGTGCAAATGCCATATGGTGTGCCTGTTGCAACCATGGCTATAGGAGAGGCAGGTGCAAAAAACGCTGCTATTACTGCCCTTGCAATTCTTGCTATAAACGACGAAAAATTAGCAGAAAAGTACAGGGATTTTAAAATTGAATTAGAAAATATAGTAAAGGAAGATATGAAAATATGATCAAGACTATATTACCCAAAAGCACTATCGGTATAATCGGTGGCGGCCAACTTGGAAGGATGCTCGCTATGAGCGCAAAGGAAATGGGCTATAAAGTAGCAATTCTAGATCCGGGTGAAGACGCCTGCGCAAGAAAATTTGCAGATTATTTTATCCATAGTGCTTTTAATGTATACGAAAATATCGAAAAACTTTGCAAAATGAGTGATGTAGTGACTTTTGAGTTTGAAAATATAGATATAGAGTCCTATAAGAAACTTGAAAATAAGTACAATTTCGTCCAATCTTCAAGGCTTTTGGAAATTAGTCAGCACAGGCTAAGAGAGAAGGAATATGCCAAATCACTTGGGATTCCAACTGTAAAATACTTTGATGCAAACATTGACGATTACGATATTAACGGCAAGTATGTCATGAAAACCACCAGGTTTGGCTATGACGGCAAGGGGCAAAAAATTATTTCTTCAAATGAGGAAGTTGAAAAAGATACTATCCTTGAAGAATTAATCAACCTTGATAAGGAGATTTCTGTAGTTGCTGTTAAGGATATCGAGGGAATCGAGATTGTGGCTGTGGTTGAAAATGAACACAGAAACAACATTCTCTATAGGTCAAATATTCCAGCAAGAATTACAGAGGACCAAGAAGCTAAGGCTATCGATTATACAAAAAGAATCCTAGCCGACAATGACTATTATGGAGTTCTTACAGTTGAGTATTTCATATCAAATGGAGAGGTAATTTTCAATGAGATTGCCCCAAGAGTGCACAATTCTGGCCATATTACCCAAGAATCAGCGACCAAATCCCAATTTAGGGCCCACATAGAAGGTATTTGCGGACTTAAGGTAGGAAAAATCGAAAACAGGGAAGCGACTTTATATAATATCCTAGGCCAAAACGAAGAATATTTTATAAACCTAATCACCAAGAAACAAGGCTACCTTCACTTATACGAAAAGGAAGCTCGCCACAACAGGAAAATCGGACACATGAACTTTTTAGGAAGCGTATATTTGGAGGATGACTTTGAATAAAAGAATATTTGTACAAAAAAGACCAGCCTATGACAGGGAAAGTGAAAATTTAAAAAATCTTTTTAATAGGGACTTTGATCTAGACTTAAAAGACCTTAAGACTTATGTAATCTACGACCTTTATAACATAAGCGATGACCTTTATGAAAAATCAAAAACTAGAGTTTTTTCAGAAATAATGACAGACCAGGTTTTTGAAGAACTTGATTTATCTGGCAGAACATACATAGCCTACGAAACCCTCCCAGCCCAATATGACCAAAGGTCAGACTCTGCAATGCAGGCCCTAAAGTTAATTGACGATAAGGTAGATGTCTTGGTAAGGGCAGGCAAACTTGTTGTTTTAGACGGGGAAGTTTCAGAGGAAAAACTAAAAGAAATTAAAAAATACCTTATAAACCCAATCGAATCAAGCGAAAAAGACCTTGGTAAAATGGACTTTGCCATAGATTCACAGATGAAACCTCTAAAAGATTTAAGAGGTTTTAGGAATTATGGAAAAGAAGAATTAGAAGGACTTATTAAAGACCTTTCTCTAGCCCTAGATTTAGAAGATTTAGAATTTATCCAAGACCATTACAAAAAAGAAGAAAGGGATCCAAGTGAAACTGAAATCTACGTCCTAGATGTATTTTGGTCTGACCACTGCAGGCACACAACCTTTGAAACAAGCCTTGATGAGGTAAAAATCAGCTCAAAACTTTTCCAAAAGGAAATGCAAGACGCCTTTGATTATTATTTGAAATTAAGGGAAGAACTTGGAATTACAAAGGCAATTAGGCTTATGGATATGGCATCAATCTTTGGCAAATACCACACCAAGGTTTTGGGCGATACCAATATTGAAGTTTCTGAAGAAATTAACGCTTGTTCCTTCTTTACAGAAATTGAAAATAAGGGCAAGAAGGAAAGGTGGCTTATCCAATTTAAAAACGAAACCCACAACCACCCTTCAGAAATCGAGCCATTTGGCGGTGCTTCAACCTGTATAGGCGGTGCCATCAGAGATCCACTTTCAGGAAGGTCCTATGTTTACCAAGCTATGAGGGTGTCAGGTGCGGGCAATATCCTAGAAAAAAGAGAAGAAACCCTTGCCAACAAGCTACCACAAGTTGAAATTTCAAAGGGTAAGGCCTTAGGAAATTCTTCTTATGGTAACCAAATTGGCCTTGCGACTACCTTTGTTAGAGAAATCTACGACCCTTCTTATGTTGCAAAAACCATGGAAGTTGGGGCAGTTGTAGGAGCTGTTAAAGACGGTGATTACAAGAGAGAAGAGCTTGTTCCTGGTGATATAGTTGTCATGATTGGCGGCAGAACTGGTCGTGACGGCATCCAAGGAGCGTCAGGATCATCTGTAATCCACGATGACTCATCCCTAACTACAGCTTCAAGTCAGGTTCAAAAGGGAAACCCAGTCGAAGAGAGAAAAATCCAAAGACTCTTTAGAAAACCAGAAGTCACAAGACTTGTCAAAAAATCAAACGACTTCGGTGCTGGTGGTGTATCTGTAGCCATAGGCGAGCTTTCAGAAGGTATTGAAATCTTCCTTGACAGGGTTAAAACCAAGTATAAGGGACTTAATCCAACTGAAATAGCTATTTCTGAATCTCAGGAAAGAATGGCAGTAGGTATAGATAAAAAAGACTACGAGGCCTTTGTAAAAGAGTGTGAGAAAGAAAATCTCGAATACGTTCACGTTGCAAACATAACCGACAGAAACCGCCTAGAAATGTACTACGAAGACGCAAAAATTGTAGACTTTAGCGCAGAATTTTTAGCAACAGCAGGTGTCAGAAAACACGCCCAGGCAGATTTGGTTGATAATGTAAGGGAAAATCCTTTTGTCAAAAAAGAAGTCACTAAGGAAGCAATCCTAGATGAGCTAAAAGATTTAAATGTGACCAACCAAAAGGGTATGGTTTCAATGTTTGACTCAACAGTAGGTGCCCAAACAGTAATGATGCCATTTTCAGGCAAGGAAAGGATAACTCCAGTCCAAGCCTCAGTTGCAGCCATTCCGACACTTTATTCAACACCAGATACAGCGACCATATTGGCCTACGGTTTTATACCAAAGATTTCAAAATATTCTCCATTCCTATCAAGCATTTACGCAGTATTAGAATCTGTGGCAAAAGTTTATGCGGTTGGTGGAAATAAGGAAGATTTGTACTTCTCCTTCCAAGAATATTTTGAAAAACTCTTAGATGACCCAGAAAAATGGGGCAAGGTAAGCCAGGCAATGCTTGGTTCAATCATAGCCCAAAGGGAAATTGGTAGACCTTCTATAGGTGGAAAAGACTCAATGTCAGGATCTTTTAACGACCTAAATGTAGTTGAAACCTTGATTTCCTTTGCATGTACACCAGTAAAAATCGAAGACGTAATTACACCAGACCTTAAAAAAGTCGGTAATAAATTATATATAATAGAAATAGAAAAAGACGAAAAGGCCTATCCAAACCTAGCTAAGGCCATGGCAGACTTTGAGAAATTAAATTCTTATATCAAGGATAAAAAGGTCGTTTCCGCTTATGTCCAAGATTTTGGATCAGTCACTTCATCCTTAATCAAGATGTCTTTAGGAAATAAATTAGGATTTACTATTGATTATGACAAGGCCCTTGATTTCAATCCTTGCTCAATCGTCGTAGAATCTAATTGTGATTTAGACTTTAAGGAAATTGGTAGGGTGAGCGAAGAAATTTCTATAAATGGAATTAAAATCGACCTTGATGATGCTGAAAAATCCTACATGTCAACCTTAGAGGAAATCTATCCAACCTACTACAACAAAAATGATGGTAAGGTTGAAAATCTCGTATCAGAAAAAACTGAAGCTGTCTATTACAAGGAAAAAGTTGATGAGGTTAAGGTAGTAATTCCAGTATTTCCTGGCACTAACTCAGAATACGATACCCAAAAGGCCTTTGAAGAGGCAGGCGCATCTGTAACTCAAGTTGTCTTTACAAATACAAAGGAAGACGATATTGAAAAATCAATCGATGCCTTTGTTAAGGAAATTAAATCTTCCCACATCATAGCCTTCCCTGGTGGATTTTCTGCAGGTGATGAGCCAGATGGGTCAGCGAAATTTATAGTAAATATCCTAAAAAATGACAAGGTAAAAGATGCAATTCACGCCCACCTTGCTGACAAAAAGCTAATCCTTGGTATTTGTAACGGCTTCCAAGCCCTTATAAAATCTGGACTTTTACCTTATGGAAAGATCACAGACCTTGACGAAAACGACCTAAGCCTCTTTAGGAATGTTGGTTTTAGGCATATATCAGATACAGCTATTACTAGAGTGGCATCTACCAAGTCACCATGGACCCAAGGATTTGAAATTGGTGACCTTCATGAACTTGTATTTAGCCACGGAGAAGGAAGACTCGTTGGAAATAATATAGAGAAATTCAAACACCTTGCAGCCTTCCAATATGTAGACGCCGATGGGGATGCGACCTTAAACGGCAAATACAATCCAAATGGATCAGCCCTAGCCATAGAGGGAATGGTGAGTGAAGATGGTCTAATATTAGGAAAGATGGGCCATTCAGAAAGGTCTTACAAGACCCTTTACAAAACCAATACCCTAAAGGATAGGCAAGACATATTTAAAAATGGTGTGAAATATTTTACTAGATAGATTTTTTATAAGGAGTAAGGATGTTTGGAATTTGGAATATAGAAAAGGCTCCAAGTGTTGCCTTTTATGCCCTTCACGCCCTTCAACACAGGGGCCAACAAGGTGCAGGAATTGTCTCAACAGAAAGAACTAGACTTAGGGGATACAGAAATGTTGGTCTCTTAGCAGATGTTTTTAAGGATAATGGAAAACTAGAAAAAATCGATGGATCAGCTGCCTTGGGTGCCCTTTGGTACTCAAGCGGCAATTCTACCAACGTTCAAAATATAGAACCACTTTTGTATAAATTTAACGACGGCCACCTAGGAATTGCCATGAACGGAAATTTAAATAACGCCAAATGGTTAAGAGCCGAGCTTGAAGATGAGGGAGCAGTTTTCCACTCAGAAAGCCATGCAGAAATCATCATGCACCTAATTAGAAGGTCCAGAAAAGAAAGTATCGAAGAAAGATTTAAGGAAGCTTTAAACAAGCTTAAGGGATCATTTTCTGTAATGCTTCTAACCCAAGATGCCTTATATGGTGCCGTTGATAGACACGCAACAAGGCCTCTAGTCCTTGGAAAACTCGGAGATTCTTACACAATCGCTTCGGAGTCTTGTGCCCTAAATGTTATTGGAGCAGACTTTCTAAAGGATATTTCTGCTGGTGAAATTATAAAAATTGACGATGAAGGTTACGAAATAGGAAGCTTCACAGAAGCGTCAAATATAGCCATCGAATCCATGGAATTTATTTATTTTGCAAGGCCTGACTCAACCATCCTTGGCAAAAACGTCCACATAGTAAGGAAAAATACCGGTAGGGTTTTGGCGAGAGAATATCCTGTGGAAGCTGACATAGTTGTCGGTGTACCAAATTCTTCATTATCTCTTGCAACAGGTTATGCGGAAGAAATCGGCCTTCCATACGAGATGGGCCTTATCAAAAACCAATACATAGGAAGGACCTTTATCGAGCCTTCCCAAAATCTTAGGGATATTGCAGTAAAGATGAAATTATCAGCTCTTTCTGATGTTGTGAGAAATAAGAGGGTAATCCTACTTGATGACTCAATCGTAAGAGGCACTACCTCAAAGAGAATCATTTCCATGCTTAAAAAGGCAGGAGCAAGCGAAGTTCACTTAAGGATAGGTTCACCAGAGATAATCTTCCCATCTTTTTCTGGAATTGATATGAAAACCTCCAAGGAACTAATCGCTGCCAACCTTACAAAAGACGAAGTAAGGGATTTGATCGGTGCAGATAGTTTGGAATTTATAAGTGTTGAAGGCCTTAAGGAAGCGGTTGGCTTTGACTTTGACAGTCCAAATAAGGGAATTTCCCTAGATATTTTCACAGGCGACTATGTCGAAGGCTTAGGAAATTACGAAGAAGAATTTAAGGCGGAACTTACAGATATACAAAAAGAATTTTTAGCAAAGGGGAGTAAATGAGCGAGAAATACAAGGCGGCAGGTGTTAGCCTAAATGCCGGTTATGAATCAGTTGAGAGAATAAAAAAACACGTCGAATCCACAAAAAACAAGGGCATGATGGATATGATTGGATCTTTTGGCGGAGCCTTTGACCTTTCTGCCTACGGTTTTAAAAATCCAGTTCTTGTTAGCGGGACAGACGGGGTTGGAACCAAGCTTAAGCTTGCTTTTGACATGGATAAGCACGACACAATCGGCATCGACGCTGTTGCCATGTGTGTTAATGACATCCTTGCCCAAGGCGCAATTCCACTTTTCTTCCTAGACTACATTGCCTGTGGCAAAAACGACCCAGCCCAAATCGAAGCTATTGTAAAGGGTGTGGCTGATGGTTGTAGGCAGGCGGGGGCAGCTTTAGTAGGCGGGGAAACTGCTGAAATGCCAGGTTTTTATAAGGAAGGCGAATACGACATAGCAGGTTTTGCTGTTGGAGCTGCCGAAAAGGAAGATTTAATAAATCCAGAAAACACAAAGCCTGGCCAAGCGGTAATTGGTATTCCATCTACTGGTTTTCATTCAAATGGATTTTCACTAATTAGAAAGGTCCTAAAGGATGAAAATATAAGCTTAAATGACGAATTTAACGGGGAAACCATTGGCGAGGCCCTATTAAGACCTACAAGGATCTACGCTGAGGAAGTAAAAACTTTATTAGAAAATGTAAAGATTGCTGGCATTTCCCACATCACAGGTGGTGGCTTTATAGAAAACCTACCAAGAGCCCTCAAAAAAGGTCTGGGCATGAAAATTTACAGGGATTCTTATGAGGTTCCAGAAATTTTCAAGTTTATTGAAGAAGAAGGCAAAATCGATCACGACGAGATGTACCAAGTCTTTAATATGGGAGTAGGCCTTGCAGTAATTGTTGATGATGCTGACAAGGAAAAAGTCCTTGACCTAATCGACGACGCCTTTATCCTAGGAGAAGTCACAGATCAGGAAGGAATCGTCCTTCTATGAAAAAAATAGGAATATTTGCCTCTGGGACAGGCACAAACTTCGATGCTTTGGCAAGTTCAGATGAGATAAAAAAACTGGCAGACATTGAAATCATGGTTTGCGACAAGCCTGGAGCCAAGGTTATAAAAAAAGCTGAGGATAAAAATATTAAGACCTTTGTCTTTAATCCAAAAGACTATGACAATAAGGCAGCCTACGAAAAAGAAATCTTAGAAAAGGTAAAAGACCTAGATTATATTTTCCTAGCAGGTTATATGAGGATTTTATCTAAAGATTTTCTAGAAAAATTTAAGGGCAAGGTGGTTAATATACATCCTTCCCTCCTTCCAAAATATAAGGGCATAGAGTCAATCAAAAGGGCTTACGAAGCGGGAGAGGAATATATCGGAGTTACAATCCATTACGTAAACGAAGAAATCGACGGCGGAGAAATCCTCGCGCAAGATAAGTTTAAGGTTGATTATACAAAGAGTCTAGATGAGATAGAAAGTCAGGTTCATGACCTAGAGCATAGGCTTTACATAAAGACAGGAGCAGAAATCTTAAAGGGGGAAAAATGAAAAGAGCATTGATAAGTGTGAGCGATAAGGCTGGTGTTGCAGATTTTGCCAAAGGTCTTGTGGCAAATGGTTTTGAAATAATTTCTACAGGTGGGACTTTAAACCACCTTAGGGAAAATGGAGTTGATTGCATTTCCATAGAAGACTACACAGGATTTCCAGAAATTTTAGAAGGTAGGGTAAAGACCCTTCATCCAAAAGTTCATGGTGGTCTTCTTTCAAAAAGAGATAATGATAGCCATATTGAAGAGCTTAAGGCCAATGAGATAGGCTATATAGACCTAATTTGCGTTAATCTTTATCCTTTCGCAGAAACCCTTGCTAAAGTTGGGGTAAGCCATGATGAAATAATTGAAAACATCGACATCGGTGGTCCTTCTATGCTAAGATCTGCTGCAAAAAATTATAAATTTGTAACAGTTGTCACAGATAAAAATGACTATGAAACTATTCTTAAGGAATTAGAAGAAAAGGGAGAGACAAGCCTAGAAACAAGACAAAGGCTTGCAGGCAAAGTTTTTAGCAAAACAGCCCAATACGATTCTCTAATCGCTTCTTATTTTAATAAAATAAATGGAAGTGAAGAAACTTTGAATTTAACATTTAGATTAGAAGACGAACTAAGGTATGGAGAAAATCCTCACCAAAAAGCGGCCTTCTACGTTTCAGACGAGGAAGTTTCCTATGCCCTTCAAGATTGTGTCCAATTACATGGCAAGAAAATGTCTTACAACAATATCCAAGACGCCTCAGCTGCCCTTGATATTTTGCAAGAATTTGACGAGACAGTTTGTGTTGGCCTTAAACACATGAACCCATGCGGGGTTGCCACAGGAAAGACTGTTTATGAGGCATGGACTAGGGCTTTTGAAGCAGATCCTGTTTCTATTTTTGGTGGAATTGTTGCTATTAACGGCACAATTGATAAGAAAACTGCAGAAAAAATGCACGAAATTTTCCTTGAAATAATTCTTGCCTATGACTACGAAGACGAAGCCCTAGAAATCCTAGAAAAGAAGAAAAACGTTAGAATTTATAAGATTCCAAAGAAAACTAATAAAAATCCAAAATTAATAAAATCTGTAAGAGGCGGAATCCTAGTCCAAGATTACGATGACAAGGTTTTTGAAAAACTAGAAACAGTTACAGATACAAAGGTCAGCAAAGAAGACCTAAAGGACCTAGAATTTGCCTACAAGATTGTAAAACACGTCAAATCAAATGCAATCTTACTTGCCAAGGACGGCCAAACTGTAGGTGTGGGTGCTGGTCAAATGAATAGGGTAGGTGCAGCTGAAATTGCCTTTAAACAAGCAGGCGATAAGGCAAAGGGCGCAGTCCTTGCATCAGATGCTTTCTTCCCATTCAGGGATAGCGTTGATGAGGCAGCGGGACACGACATCAAGGCCATCATCCAACCAGGTGGATCAATAAGAGACCAAGAATCAATCGAAGCTTGTAACGAAAACGGCATAGCCATGGTATTTACTGGTATGCGCCACTTTAAACATTAATATGGCAAGGGTATTAGTAGTAGGAAATGGCGGCAGGGAGCATGCCATTTCTGATAAATTATATAGGGAAGGCCACGAAATATTTATGCTGGGAGAAAATCCTGGCGTGGCCCAGTTTGGAACATGCATCACTTGCGAGGTCGGAGAGCTTCCAGCTTTTTGCAAGGAAAATGCAATTGACCTGGTTTTTGTAGGTCCAGAAGCCTTTTTGGTTGACGGAATCGTAGACCTTTTAGAAAAAGAAAATATTAGGGTCTTTGGCCCAAATAAGGCCGCTGCCATCCTTGAAGGCTCAAAGGCTTTTGCCAAAGATTTGATGAAAAAATATGACATACCAACAGCATCCTATGAGACTTTTACAGATTACGAAAAAGCTCTAGCTTATGTTGAAAAATCTGAGTTTCCTTTGGTAATCAAAGCTGATGGAATAGCTGCAGGTAAGGGTGTAATTATTGCCCAAGATCTCGAAGAGGGAAGAGAAGCCCTCAAAGAGATTATGGTTGATCAGAAATTTGCAGAAGCTGGTGCATCTGTTGTTATAGAAGAATTTCTTGAGGGAGAAGAATTTTCCCTCCTAGCCTTTGTGTCAGGCGAAATAGTTATGCCTATGAAGGTTGTCCAAGACCACAAGAGGGCCTATGACAACGACCAAGGCCTAAATACTGGAGGCATGGGCGTTTATATGCCAATTAAGCACATCACTGACGCAGATATTGAAGAAGCCTTAGAAAAGGTCCTAAAACCAACAGCTAAGGATATGATTAAGGAAGGCCGCCCATTTAAGGGAATCTTATTTGCAGGCCTTATGAAAACCAAGGATGGAATAAAAACTATAGAATACAACGTCCGTTTTGGTGACCCTGAGACAGAAATTATCCTCTTGTCTATGGAAACTTCCCTTTACGACTTGGCTCAGGCAGTCCTAGACGGTAGGGAAATGGAAATTAAGTGGAAGGATAGGGCCTATATAGGAGTTGTCCTTGCATCAAAGGGTTATCCAGAATCCTATGAGAAAGGTTTTGAAATTACAGGTCTTGACGGCCTTGATTCAAAAGTTTTCCATATGGGTACAAAGGAAAGTGACGGAAAGATTCTTACAAATGGCGGCAGGGTTTTAATCGTGTGTGCCGAAGGAGAAACTTTGGCAGAAGCGAGAGAAGCCGCCTATAGGGACGTTGAAAAAATCAAGTGTGACAATCTTTTCTATAGAAAAGACATCGGACATTTATCATTAAAGTGAGGGAAAATGAAGACTGATTACGAAATATCTTTACAAGCAAAGAAAGAAAAAATAGAAGACGTTGCAGCAAAGATTGGCATTTCAGCCGATAAATTAATAAAATATGGTGACTACAAGGCAAAGATAAAAAGAGAAAATTTTGATAATTTATCTGAAAATCTTGTTTTAGTCACATCTATAAACCCAACCTCATCTGGGGAAGGAAAATCAACTGTTACTGTAGGCCTATCTGATGGTTTAAATAAAATTGGCAAAAAATCTACAGTTGCACTTAGGGAACCATCTTTTGGACCAGTTCTTGGTAGAAAAGGTGGGGCAACAGGCGGAGGCTTCGCCCAAGTTGTGCCAATGGATGAGATAAATCTACATTTTAATGGGGACTTTCACGCCATCACATCTGCCCACAATGCGATTATGGCCCTAATTAATAACCATATCTTCCAAGGAAACGAACTTGGTTTTAAGGAAGTTTTGTTTAACTATGTCATGGACATGAACGAAAGGGCCCTTAGAAGGATAAAAATCAACGCTAATGGCAAGGACGAGAGAGATTCCTCTTTTGACATCACAGTTGCAAGTGAAATCATGGCTATTTTATGCCTTGCAGAAGATCTAGAAGACCTAAGGTCTAGGATTGGCGATATCATGGTAGGCTATAACCAAGATGACAAACCTATTTTTGCAAAAGATATGGGCGTTGAAGGTGTAGTTGTGGCCATCCTTAAAGATGCCATGAATCCAAACCTTGTTCAATCTTTGGAAAACAACCCAGCAATCATCCACGGCGGCCCATTTGCCAATATTGCCCACGGCTGTAACTCTGTTATTGCAACAAAAACAGCCCTTAAATACTCCGATTATGTAATCACAGAAGCAGGTTTTGGTGCAGATCTAGGTGCTGAGAAATTCTTAGACATCAAATGTAGGGTTTCAGGTCTAAGACCAAAGGCAGCTGTTGTAGTTGCAACAATCAAGGCCCTTAAACTTCACGGCGGGGTTGATGAAAGTAAGCTCACCGAAGAAAATCTTGATGCCCTAAAAGAAGGGGTTAAAAACCTTGAAAAGCACGTAGAAAACATGAGAAAATACAATCTTCCTGTAATAGTTGCCCTCAATGAATTTGTGACAGATACAGATGCTGAAATCAAATTTATGGAAGACTGGGCAAGGGACTTTGACGTTGAATTTTCCCTAACCCAAGTATGGGCAAAAGGCGGTGACGGTGCGATTGACCTTGCTAATAAACTTGTGAATTTAGTTGAAAATAATAAGGAAGAAATGAAACTTCTTTACAAAGATGACCTATCAACAGAAGAGAAAATCAACACCATCGCCAAGGAAATCTACGGTGCAGGCAAGGTTAACTTTACAGATGAAGCAAGGGCGGTCCTTGATAAAATCGACCAACTGGGCTACAGGAATTTCCCAGTATGTATGGCTAAAACCCCAGCATCCCTAACAGATGATGGCAAAATTAAGGGTAGACCTCAAGGCTTTGAAATTACAGTTTCTGATATTAAAATCAAGACTGGATCAAGGTTTATAGTTGCCTACCTTAACAAGGTCCTAACTATGCCAGGCCTACCAAAACATCCAAACGCCCTAGACATTGATGTTGACGAAAATGATAATATAATAAACTTATTCTAGAAAATATAAGAAGGAAAGCAAGTTGAAAGACAAAATCATTAAATTTAAGGAAAATTTAGCTTATTATATAAAATCCTTGTACCTTACGAGTTCATATATAGAGGATCAAAAAATGTATAAGAGCACAGATTGGGAAAAGGAAGTTAAAATCTTGCCCATGGGTGCCAAGGTATGGATGGTACTTTTGCTTATCTTCTTATTAATAATTCTATAAAAGTTTACAAGCGGCTTCGGCCGCTTTTTTTGTGAAATTTATTTAGGAAATCCTTTTTTTGGGTATTATATAAGTAACAAGATAAAGGAGGATAAGATGAAAAAGTTTTTGTTAATTTGTGCCCTAGCCCTTGCTATTACAGGCTGTAATAAGGAAGCCAATCTAGAAGAAGGTGTAAAAATAAGTGAGGCTAAGACAAATGTGGATGTGGAAGAGTATTTTAGCAAAGAAAAGAATTTAGACCTTGCCTATAATACTTATTCCCTAAAAGGACTTGATACAGAAAAACTAGAAATGAACTTATTTACTATAAAAGACGGGGAAGTTTCTAACTTTGTAGATGGACCTTTAATTGATGCTAAAGAAAATTCTTTGCTTGGTATTGGTTTTAATGAAAATTCCTATACAGACTTTAGGATAGAAGGAGATAAAGTAAATTATAATTCAACTTATAAGTCAGATGCCGCTATGGACAAGGACTATTTTAACAAGACTTATTGGCTAGACCAAGCTGATATAAAAGATAAGGAGTCAACCATCCTCTTTGTTGGCATGTCTAAAGATGATAAGGATATTGATATAAAAAATATCACAAAAGAAGACCTTAAAAAAATGACTGATGAAGATAAGGACCTTAAAATATTGGCCTATGAACTTATTTTGGATAAGGAGGCAGAGTAATTTTTATATGCTGATTTAATTCCAAGGCACTAAGGAGATTGAAATGAAAAAGAAAAATATACTATTAAGTCTATTGCTCATAATAATCCTAGGGGCATGCAAAATCGAAAGCCAAAGTCCTGGGGAAGTGGGACTTGTAAAAGAAGATTTTGACCTTGATCTCATGGATAAATATGATGGTGGCAATATTGTCGATTTTGGAACTGGAGTTTATTCCATTAAGGGCGGCAAAGACTCAAATCTTAAACTGAAACTCACAAGTTTTGACAATGGAGAAGAAAATAAAATTTTTGAAATTAGCCTTCCAGATTTGGAAGAAGGGGAAAAACTAGGTTTTGAACTTTCTTCAAACCAAGTCAACGTTTATGAGATTTCAGACAAGAAAATTTCCCAAGTTACTAAATTTGATTATGAAAATCAAGTTTTTACAAATGGGGAATTCAAGGTTTCGGAATGGACAGAAGGCGGATTACTTAAGGAAAATAAGCCTTTCCCTGTATTTGCAGCCTTCCTTGTTGATTCAAATGAATTTTCATTTATAGGCATAGGAAATCCAGATTTTAGGTCTCAATTTAAAGATAATAAAGATCTATCGGCCCTAGTTTTGGAATTAAATATAAGCGATGATGAGAAATAGCAGTGGTCAAATCCACTGTTTTTTTCTTAAATATTTTGATGGTGTGGGATTTTATATTAGGTAAAGTATAGATTTTATAAGAAAGGATAAAATATGGAAATTCTAGGAAAAGCACTTTATTTATTACTTATTATAGTTTTTATGAGATTTTTCTATTTTGTGTTGAGAAAATCTTTTGAAGATAAAAATTCAACTACAGTGAAAATGGCAACAAGAGACATTGTCTTATCTATCTATACAATAGCGATTCTTTCACTATTTGCCATAGCGATTTTTATCCCGGCTGTGGGAATGACAAAAAGAGCTCTTGCAGGAGTTGTAGCTATCTTGATGTCAATATATTTTGGAATCATAGTTAAGAAATATATAAAAAAGGAAGCTTTCTAATGTGGCTTATTTTTGGGGCGGGTGCAATAATTACCGCCCTTTTAAATATAATGAATTTCAAAAACCTATCTGATCTTTTTAGATTTTTGTCTTTATCTATCACAAGCCTTACCGTCTGCGCTTTTTACGCCGATGGGGCAGGAAGAGTTGTTAGAGAGGATTGGAGCGGCATAATGGATACCATACCAACCATATCTAAGGCCCTTTGGATTTGTGTGGCTCTTTCAATTCTTATAAATTCCATTTCATTAATAAAATCTCATAGAAAAAAATTGCAAAATAAAAAGGCAGCTTAAAATTAAGCTGTATTTTAGATTTTAAAGACCATTCTTATTATTCCGAATATTAGCAAATGTACTGGATAAAATAGGTAGTTAAATATTTTATTTTGTTTGCCCTTTTCTCCGTTATAGAAAAGTACAGTTGCAAAACCCAGGATGGCGTATATTTCCTTAATTATCACAAGGTAGGAAAGTCCTGATGCCAGATGTCTTTTGTCATAGAAAAGATAGTATAGGTAAATTATTATAATGGCATAGTACTCATAGTCAGATGAAATGAGCATGGAGCCTAGGCTTGAAAGGACAACTATTAAGATAGAAACAAAAATCCATAGGGGTCTTTTTTTAATGTAATCTTTTAATTTATCAATTACCATGATTGTAAATAGTCCAAGGGCGAGGCCCCAGAGAATATTTTGTGACCAGGTATTTACAAATTCAGCCGACTGGAACATATCGTAAGGAATTTCAGAAATTACCGCAAAAATCAAAAGATTCCTTAAATATGACCAGCGTGATTTTGTTTTGAAAAAACCTTCCACAACCATAAAGGCAAAGATTGGAAAGGCAATCCTTCCCAAGATGTCAAAGATTGTTGTAATAATGACCATAGGGCCAGTTCCTGTTAAAAATGGTGTTATGATTGCCTTGTTGAAATGGTCTATAAACATTGAAGCGAAGGCTATATATTTTAATTGGGCACCGTTTATGCCCTTGATGCTTTTTATTTTTTCCATAAAATCTCCTTTAAGATTATTTGAAGATTTTATCCCAAATATATAAAAATTGCAAATTTTAGGCGAAAAAATCTCCGACTAGGATTTTTCCTAGTCGGAGATTAGTTTTAATCTTATTTATTTTTTTCAATTGCTGCTTGGGCTGCTGCAAGTTTAGCGATTGGAATTCTAAATGGTGAACAAGATACATAGTCAAGACCTACGTTGTATAGGTATTTAACAGTGTTTGGTTCTCCACCGTGCTCACCACAGATACCTAGGTGGAGGGCAGGATTAGATTTTCTACCTTTTTCAACAGCTGTTTCTACTAAGAAACCAACACCTTTTTGGTCTAGAACTTGGAAAGGATCCTTTTCTAGGATGTCTTTTTCGATGTATGCTGGTAGGAATTTACCTGCGTCATCTCTTGATAGACCGAAGGTCATTTGTGTCAAGTCGTTTGTACCAAAGCTGAAGAAGTCTGTGATTTGTGCGATTTCATCGGCAGTGATAGCAGCTCTTGGAATTTCAATCATGGTACCAAGTAGGTATTTGATTTCCATGCCTTGTTCTTCAAAGACTTTTTCGATTTCTTTTACAACTATATCTTTTACATAGGCAAGTTCGTGAACATCTGAAGATAGTGGAATCATGATTTCTGGAACTACATTTACGCCTTCTTTATTTAGTCTAATAGCAGCTTGCATGATTGCTCTTGCTTGCATTCTAGAGATTTCTGGATAGATAACGCCTAGTCTTAGACCTCTGAAACCTAACATTGGGTTTACTTCTTGAAGTTCTGAAATTCTTTCGTGAACTCTTGCTGGTTGGATTTTTAATTCTAGGGCAAGGTCAGCTATTTCTTTTTCTCCCTTTGGTAGGAATTCGTGAAGTGGTGGGTCAAGAAGTCTTACAGTTACTGGTCTTTCTTCCATTAATTTATAAATTTGATAGAAGTCTTCTTCTTGCATTGGAAGAATCTTATCAAGGGCAGCTTGTCTTGTTTCAACGTCAGCAGCAAGGATCATCTTTCTAACTTGGAAAATCCTGTCATCTGCAAAGAACATGTGCTCTGTCCTACATAGACCAATACCTTCAGCACCAAATTCTAGGGCTTGTTTAGCATCTCTTGGTGTATCAGCGTTTGTTCTAACTTTCATATCCCTATACTCATCAACCCATTGCATGAATTTACCAAAAGCACCGTGCATTTGTGGTGGTTGGGTAGCAAGGGCACCTGCAAAGATTTCACCAGTTGAACCGTCAATTGAGATTGTATCTTCGCTAGTTAGGACAACATCGCCTACTCTTAATGTATGTTCAAGTTCGTTAACGTGGATATCTTGGGCACCAGATACACAGCACTTACCCATACCTCTTGCAACTACTGCTGCGTGGGAAGTCATACCGCCTCTTGCAGTAAGGATACCAACTGCTGATACCATACCTTCAAGGTCTTCTGGGCTTGTTTCTTCACGAACAAGGATAACTGTTTCGCCGTCTTTTGCTCTTCTAGCTGCTTCAGGTGCTGAGAAAGCAATCTTACCAACAGCTGCTCCTGGAGATGCGGCAAGACCCTTTGTTAAAGCTTGGGCTTTTTTAACAGCTTCTTGAGTGAAGGTTGGGTGGAGAAGTCCGTCAAGATCTTGTGGGTTGACTCTTAATAGGGCTTCTTTTTCGTCAACTAATCCTTCTTCTACCATATCTACTGCTACTTGGACAGCTGCTTGGGCAGTTCTCTTACCATTTCTAGTTTGAAGTAGGTAAAGCTTGCCCTCTTGGATAGTAAATTCCATATCTTGCATGTCTTTGTAGTGTTTTTCAAGAGTTTGTGCTGTATTATAAAATTCATCATAAACTTCAGGCATTAATTCGTGAAGGTGGCTGATTGGTTCTGGTGTACGAACACCTGCTACTACGTCTTCACCTTGAGCGTTCATTAGGTATTCACCGTAAAGTACGTTTTCACCAGTTGCTGGGTTTCTTGAGAAAGCAACACCAGTACCAGAAGTTTCTCCCATGTTACCAAATACCATGGTTTGAACGTTTACAGCTGTACCCATTTTATCATCAATATCGTTTAACTTTCTATATAGGATAGCTCTTGGGTTATTCCATGAAGAAAATACTGCTGAAATAGCAAGGTCAAGTTGTTTTCTAGGATCTTGTGGGAATTCTTCTCCAGCAAGTTCTTTGTAAACTACCTTATATTTTTCAACAACGTCAACAAAGTCTTCTGCTACTAGGTCGTGGTCTGTTTTTACGCCTTTTTCCTCTTTTTTAGCTGTTAGGACTTCTTCAAATTTGTTTTTGTCAAGGCCCATAGCAACGTCAGCAAACATTTGGATAAATCTTCTGTAAGAATCATAGGCAAATCTCTTGTTGTTTGTCTTATTTTCAAGGCCTTTAACAGCTATATCGTTAAGACCAAGGTTTAAGATTGTATCCATCATACCTGGCATTGAAATAGGAGCGCCTGATCTAACTGATACTAGAAGTGGGTCTTCGTTGTTACCAAAGGTCTTGCCATTGTGTTTTTCAAGGTCTTTGATGTGGTTTGTGATTTCTTCATTTAAGGCATCCCAAAGTTTTTTGTCTTCTTTGTAATATCTAATACATGCCTCAGTTGTTACAGAAAAACCATATGGTACATTGATTCCCATATTTGTCATTTCTGCTAGGTTTGCACCCTTGCCGCCTAGAAGGTCTCTCATTGTTTTGTTACCTTCATCGAAATTGTAAACGTATTTTGTGCTCATAATTTTTTCCCTTTCTATATTTTATTTAATTTGCTTGTGATAATTTCTGAAGTTTCTTCTATAGACCTGTAAGTCACATCAATGATTGTGCAGTCCAAGTCATTCATAAGCTCAAGTGCATAATCGATTTCCTTGCCTATTCTTTCCTTTGACGAATAAAGAGAATCTACAGATAAGCCCAAAGACTTGAGTCTTTCTTCCCTGATTTTTTTTAGGACATCCTTATCGATTGTAAGGCCAAAGATCTTATTTGGATCTATTTCAAATAATTCTTGTGGGACCTTTGAGTCTACAAGGATTGGAATGTTGCTTACCTTATATCCCATACTCGCAAGATACATGGATAGGGGAGTCTTAGAAGATCTTGAAACTCCAATTATTGCTATGTCACAATATGCGAGTCCCCTAAAATCTTGTCCATCGTCAAAATCAATGGCAAAATCAAGGGCTGCTAGCCTCCTCTGGTGGACTGGGTCTAAGGAATTTTTGTTTTTCTTATTTTGTGGAAGATTTTCCAAAAACTCATTCATTTCCCTTACAGAATAATCTATTAGACCAATTTCCCTAAGGTTTCTACTAGCTAGGTAGTTTTTGACATAGGCCTTCATTTTAGAATCTCTAAATGAGTGGTAAATTATCGAAGAATTTGAATCTGTAATTGATGTTAGTAGCTTAGTTAAGTTTTCTCTATTAATAATCCTATCAAAAATCTTTATTTCATAGGGTTGATTAAAGTGGCTCATAGTTTCTTTTACTATATCTATTAGGCCAATAGAGCTACCATCTGAGATTATATATACTATTAATTTCATAATTTCTCCTACACCAAGACTCTATAGCTATTATACCAAAAAAATTAAAATAATGAAAATATTTTCATCAAAAATTTATAAATATCCTTAATTAATAGAAAATCTTATGATAATCATAGGCTTTTTATCAATATTTTTCATATTTATTAGAAAAAGGAAATCAATATCATGTAAGAGATTGACATTAAGATAACAAAGATAAAAAACATTGACTTTTGGGGATTTATTAATATAATAATCCCAACAGTTTAATACTAACAATGAAAGAGGATTAGCCTAGGAAGTCCTTTAGAGAGAAGATGGTTGGTGAAAATCTTTGGAATAAATAGGTGAAGGTTGCTTTCATATATGTTAATGTAGCATGCATAAATGCAAAGAGAGTCTTTTTATAAGAAATTTAGGTGGTAACGCGATAATTCGTCCTAGAATGCGTTGCCATTTTTTTAATTGAGAGGAGAAAATATGGATACAAAATATAGTCCACAGGATTTTGAGAAAAAAATCTACAAAGAATGGGAAGAAGGCGGCTATTTTAAGGCAGGAGTAAATCCTGACAAAAAACCATTTACAATTGTTATGCCACCACCAAATGTTACAGGCCAACTCCACTTAGGCCACGCCCTAAATAACACTTTGCAAGATATTATTATTAGGTATAAGAGGCTAGCTGGTTTTGAAGCCCTTTGGATACCAGGCACTGACCATGCTTCTATTTCTACAGAAGCAAAGGTAGTTGGGAAGATTGCCAAAGAAGGAAAAACCAAGGCGGACCTCGGCAGGGATGGTTTCCTTAAGGAAGCTTGGGATTGGACCCACGAATACGGCGGCACAATCAAAAGACAACTAAGGACAATAGGTGTTTCTTGCGACTGGGATCACGATTCCTTCACCATGGATGAAAACTTAACTTGTGCTGTTAAAAGAGTTTTCAAAAAAATGTACGATGACGGTTTGATTTATAGGGGCAACAGGATTGTAAACTGGGATCCAATGGCTGAAACTGCTATTTCAGATGCAGAAGTTTACCACAAAGACCAAAAAGGCAAGCTTTGGTATATCAAATACCATTATGAAGATTCTGATGATTTTATAACCATCGCTACAACCCGTCCAGAAACCATGCTAGGCGATTTGGCTGTGGCAGTAAATCCAGAAGATACAAGATTTAAAGATAAGATAGGCAAAAATTTAATTCTTCCACTTGTAGGTAGGAAAATTCCAATAATTGCTGACGATTATGTAGATATGGAATATGGTACAGGTTGTGTAAAAATAACCCCATCCCACGACCCTAACGACTTTGAAGTTGGCGCCCGCCACGACCTTGGCCAATGTGTTGTTCTTGACACTAAGGCCCACATTGTAGATGGCTATGGAAGATATTCTGGTATGGATAGGTATGAAGCTAGAAAAGCAATGCTAGCTGATCTTGAAGAGCAAGGATTACTTGTAAAAATCGAAGAAATCGACCACGCAGTTGGCTATTCTGAGAGAACTGATGTTGTAATCGAGCCACTTATTTCTAAGCAATGGTTTGTTAAGATGGATGGCTTTGCTAAGATGTGTATAGATGCCTACAATTCAGGCGAACTTACTCTTATTCCAGAAAACCTATCAAAAACCTATATGAACTGGCTTGAAAATATCAGAGACTGGACAATTTCCCGTCAGCTTTGGTGGGGTCACAGACTACCAGTTTTCTATACAGAAGACGGGGAAATCATAGTTTCAGAAGACGAACCAGATGAAAATGGCATGCTAGAAGGCAAAAAAGTAACCCAAGAAGAAGATACTCTCGATACTTGGTTCTCATCAGCTCTTTGGCCTTTCGCAACCCTAGGTTGGCCAGAAGAAAACGAAGAATTTGATTATTTCTTCCCAACAGATATTTTAATAACTGGCTATGACATAATCTTTTTCTGGGTAATAAGAATGGTATTTGCTTCTTTATATACAACTGGAAAAGTTCCGTTCTCCCACGTTTTATTTACAGGTCTAATCAGAGATAGCCAAGGCAGAAAAATGAGTAAATCACTTGGTAATGGTGTTGACCCAATAGACGTAGTTGATAAATACGGAGCAGACGCCCTTAGGTTTACCCTAATTACAGGCAATTCTCCAGGAAACGACATGAGATATGACGAAGATAGGCTCCTTGCATCTAGAAACTTTGCAAATAAGTTGTGGAATGCATCAAGATTTGTCCTTATGAATATAGATGAGTCTGATGATTTGGACTTTGATGGCAAAAATCTTACACTCGAAGATGAATGGATTCTAAAAAGGCTTAACCAAGTTATAGAAGACGTATCCAAAAACCTTGATAAATACGAAATAGGTCTGGCAGCTGATAGGATAGAGGACTTTATTTGGAACGAATATTGTGACTGGTATATAGAATTTGCTAAGATTAGACTTTATGGTGATGATGAAGAAGCAAAAGCTAATGTAAAGAAAGTTCTTCTTTACGTTCTAAAATCAATGCTAATCCTCCTTCATCCATTTATGCCATTTATAACAGAAGAAATTTATTCTTCCCTTCCAAACAAAAAGGACATGCTAATTGTTGAAGAATGGCCAGAGATTAAGGAAGAATTTAACTTCACTGAAGAAGAGAAAAACGTAAATTCTGTGATCAAGGCAATAACTGCAATCAGAAACCAAAGAGCAAGCCTAAATGTACCTGCAAAGACTAAGCAAAAATTAACTATAGTAGCAGAAAATGATAAAAATAAAGACTTACTTGAACAAATCAAGGCCCAATTTATCAACCTTGCTAGTGCAAGCGAAGTAGAAGTTTTAGAAAAGTCTCAAGCTAATATTTCTGATGACGGTCTTGTAAAACTTGTCTTTAACGAATTTTCAGTTTATATGTCCCTAGATGAATTGATGGACTATGAAAAAGAAAGAGAACGTCTAAGAGGCGAGATTAAGAAAATCGAATCTGAAATCAAAAGGGCAGAAGGCAAGCTTTCAAACAAGGGCTTTACAGACAAGGCTCCAGAGGCTGTAGTAAATAAAGAAAAAGAAAAACTAGCAGACTATAAGGATCTTTTAGAAAAAACAAAGGCCAGCCTTGAAGAAATAAAGGATAAGTAATGTACGGAGAGTTTTCCTATATCTATGATAAATTAAGTTTTGATATAGATTACGACTACTATGCTCAAAATATCAAGGATTTGGCCAAAGATTATAAAATTGGAAATGAGAATATGCTTGAGCTCGCTTGTGGCTCAGGCATGCTCACCCAATATTTTTTCGATGACTTTGATAGGATAGACGCCCTTGATATTTCAACAGATATGCTAAACTGTTTTGCAGAAAAATACGACAATGACAAGGTAAATCTCATCTATTATGACATGGTAGAATACGAGAAAAAAGACTTTTACGATCTAATAGTAATCCTTTTGGATAGTGTAAATTACGTCACAAATCCAGCTGACCTTGAGAAGTTATTTAGAAACTCCTATAACAACCTCAAGGACGATTCGCTTTTGGTTTTTGATATAAATTCAGAAATGAAAATGCGAGAAATTTTTGGGTCAGAATGTTATGTCTACGAGTATGAGGATATTTTCTATACTTGGGATAATTATATGGAAGATGACCTAATTGATATGAATCTAAACTTTTTCGTAGAAAATCCAGACGGAACATACAGGAGAATAGAAGAATACCAACAAGAAAGGATTTACGGGATTGACTATGTAAAAACTTTGCTTGAAAAGATTGGTTTTACTGATATAAGGATTTTTGACGAGGATACACTTGACGATGTAAATGAGGAAACTTTGAGAGTCCTATTTTCAGCAAGAAAGGCGGCAAAATGAGTATAGGTGTAGTTAAATTTTTTGATAATAAAAAAGGATTTGGCTTCATAAAATGGGGCGGAGAAGACCTCTTCGTCCATTTTTCAGATATTATTTCTGAGGAAGAATTTAAGAGGCTAGATACTGGAGATAATGTAGAATTTGAAAAAATAGATGCCCCAAGAGGCCCACAAGCAAAAAAAGTTAAGAAATTATAGTAAAAATCCCTCGGTTGAGGGATTTTTTTGCATATTGAATTTCTAATAAAATAATCAATTGATTAACAAGCTAAATTGTGCTAGTATAGAATCATAAGAAAGGATTAATTATGGATTTTTTAGACAGTGTTTTTTCAAAAGTTAGTAAGGCTTCTAACAAGGTTAGTGAATCTGCTAAAACAAAAATAGAAGAAAATAAACTAAAAAAAGAATATAAAAATTTGGAAGAAGAGATGAATCAAGCTCTAAGGCTTATGGGATGTGAGCTTTATGATAGGTTAGAAAAAGGCGAAAGTCTACCAGATTTTAAAGAGGAAAGAGAAAATATAAAAAAATTATATGAAAGACTCACAGACCTAAATAAGCAAATAATTATCCTAACAAATGCAACTAGAAAATGTCCTAATTGCGGGGCCATATATGAGGCAAACGCAAATTTTTGCCCTGTTTGCGGACAAAAGAGAGAATTAAATGGATAAGTATTTGTTAAAAGAAAAATGTCCTCAGTGTTCTTATGAATTAAAAATAGGCTATAAATATTGCCCTAATTGTGGAATTCTTGTAGGAAACGACGGGCCTAGGGTTAAGAGGACGTCTTTTATTGATTTAAAGGATACGACAAAAAAGACTGGACCAATTGCAAAACCTCTTATAGATATATATGACAATCTCAGTAAAAGCATAAATGCGTCAGATAAGATTTTAAATACCGATATTTATCCTCTTATAATTAAAATAGGTGAAAATCCCGAAATTATAAAGTTTAATAAGGAAATTATCTTAGAAAATGATGTTGTCTTAGCAAATGATTATAAGGGCTATTATATTGAGGTTAATCCAAGTTCGAACCTATTTGTAAACAAAAAAATTATAGACTCCACCAATAAATATTATCTTCATAACAATGATCTAATAGAATTAAAAGGCCTTATCCTAATTTATACAATTTTAGACCAGGAAGATGTTATATGGGAAAAGCAAAAAGTTGATGGAAGCTTTAACTTAGATGTCGATTTTATAAGATATGAAAATGCTAGACTTGTAATCAAGCCACCTTCTGAGGGACTTTTCTTAAATAATAAAAAAATTTATGATGAAATTTTATTTAATAATAATGATTTTGTCCAAAAAGACGGAAGGATGTTTATCCTAAGGGATGATTTCCTAATTTATCAAAAAGAATTAGAAGACTATCAGAAAAGATCCAAGGCTATTTTTGCTGTAAATATAGATAAGGATGATATCCTGGATGTAGATATTAAAGAAAAAGTGGTTATGACAGAAAATGGTCCTAAAACCCTACTTAAGGATATTAAATTTGAAGCAAAACCAGGGGAACTTATCTTAGTGCTAGGATCATCAGGAGCTGGCAAATCCACATTTTTCAATGAATTTTTAAATGAACATAACTCAAAGGCTCAAATAAGTATAGGCAATATAGACTTTGCCAAAAACTTTGATTTGGCCAAAAGAATGGTGTCGACAGTACCTCAATTTGACCTATCTAGAGACAATGATACGGTTTTTATGACTCTTAAAAACTCTGGGGAATTAAAACTTCCTAGGGACTTTACCAAGGATGATAACTTATTAGATGCTTACGTAATAGAAATCCTTGATATGATGAACCTTTCAAGGTTAAAAGAATCCTTAGTAAAAGATTTATCTGGAGGTGAGAGAAAAAGGCTATCCATAGCCAGTGAATATATTGCATCACCTGTAGTTTTTTTGCTAGATGAGCCAGATTCTGGGCTTGACGGCTATAATGCAAGGTCGATTATGGCAAACCTAAGGACAATAGCAGATAATGGCAAGATAATTATGGTAATTTCCCATAGCCCAGATAGGACTGTAGAATTATATGATAAAATCTTAGTTCTGGGTAAAAGTCAGACTGAAAATTGTGGTGAACTAGCCTTTTATGGAAGCCCAGATGAAGCTATGGAATTTTTTGATACAAAAAATATTGAAACAATTGTCGATAGACTTTTAGATGATACGGATTATTATGTAGAAAAATTTAATAAAGGGGAAAGAGATGAATTATCTATCTAAAAAAGAACAGATAAAAGTTTATTATGGAAAATTAATTAGGGATTTTAAAAATAAGTCAAAATTAGTAATTTTACTAGGAGCTATCACTACACCTTTAATAGTAAGGCTCATAACTGGTCCAGATAGTTTTTTAACAACATCGTCTGATGCTGGAACAGCTGTATTTATCTTGGCTTGTGCTTGTTTGTGGCTAGGGATTTTTAACTCCATCACATCAATTTGCAAGGAAAGAGACATAATAAAGCACGAATATAGGGAAGGACTAGATATAAAATCATATATAGCCAGTCATATGATCTTCGGTCTTTTGATAGTTTTAATAGAAGCTTTAATAATAACAATACTTCTTACAATTTTTTACCATCAAAATATGGATAATTATATTGTAATTCTTGGATTATTTATTAGTTTTTTCCTTATTATCTATGCTGCCAATGCCCTTGGAATTTTAATTTCTGCAGCAGTTAAAAATACAGAAATAGCAATGACTGTCATGCCTTTTGTCTTATTAATTCAACTGGTTTTGGCAGGAAATATCAAACTTGAAAAATTGTATCTCCAAGCCATATCATGCCTTATGATTAGTAAAAATGGCTATGATTCCATCTTAAGACTAACAGGTTTTACTGAAAGACCTGGGTCCTTCCATGGTGTTGGAAAATTTATTGACTACTCCAATGTAAGTCATTTTATAGTTTGTTGGTTGATGCTTATAGTCTTGTCAGTCCTATGTGGATACTTGGCAGGAAAAGTTTTAGAAAAAAACATAAACAAATAAAGGTCTTGCCTGGCAAGGCCTTTTATTTAATTAGCTTATAGTCAAAGAGTTCAACTCCTGGGGCAAGGCTTAGGTTTTTATAGCCAAGTGCAGCTAGTTTTTTAACAGCCATCTTAGATCTGCCATTTGTCCTGCAATGGATTATGAGTTTTTCATCTTTTCCAAGGTCAAAGTCATTTTCCAAAATTTTATCAAGTGGAATGTTTATGGCATTTTTGATGTGGCCATTTTTATATTCTTCTTCAGTTCTTACGTCGATAATTTTATATGTTGGGTCAAGTTTTAATAAGTCGTCGCCTGAAATTGCTTTAATATCCATACTTATCTCCTTTTCATCACTATACCATAAATTTATATTATTTTGTTTAAAAACTGACACTTTATGGTAAATAAATATAGAGGTGAATTATGAAAATTTTAATTACAGGATTTGATGCCTTTGGCGGAGAAAAAATAAACCCAGCAAGTCTAATTTTAAATAAGCTCGGAGATGAAATTGATGGTCACAGGTTAGAAAAACTCTTTCTTCCTACTAAGTTTGTTGGAAGTGCAGATATACTTGAAAAGAAAATAATCAAGACAAGGCCAGATATAATCATTTCTCTTGGTCAAGCAGGCGGGAGGACTGATATTACAGCAGAAAGGGTGGCTATAAATATAGCAGATGCTTCGATTGCTGATAACGATGGGAAGATGCCTATTGATGAAAAAATAAGATGGGATGGAGAAAATGCCTATTTTTCGACACTGCCAATTAAGGCAATAGTTGAAAATCTTAGAAAAGAAGAAATTCCTGCTTCAGTTTCAAACTCAGCTGGTACCTATGTTTGCAATTTCATCATGTATAACGACTTGTATTTTGCCGATAAATACAAAAATATATCAGCAGGCTTTATCCATGTCCCATATTTGCCAGCCCAGGTTTTAGATAAGAGGGGTATGGGATCTATGAGTCTTGAAAATATGGTCAAGGCTGTAGAAATTATTATAAAAACATCGATAGCATACAAGGGCAAGGAAGACTTGGCCAAAGCAGAAGGGAGGATATGCTAATGAACAAAATAATAATTATTTTATTAATTTTACTCATTCCACAAATTTATTATTTGATTAAGGAAATTCGTTATAAGTCACTTGATATGACAAAGAAGTTTTTTAGGAGGCAGACTGTAAAAAAAGATGGATTTTATGAGGAAGCCTACCTTACAAATACCGATGGTTTTGACTCTTTTGTAAGGATATTAAGTTGTGAAAATCCCAAGGCTATTGTTCAACTAATCCACGGTGTGGCAGAACATTCGGGAAATTATTTAGATTTTGCAAACTTTTTAAATAAAAATGGATACATAGTTGTAATAGGCGATCACAGGGGCCACGGCAAATCAATTTCAACTACCTATCCAAATGGCTATATGAAAAGGGCAGAAGAGATCGTGGACGATGAGATAATGGTTGCAAAATACATGAAAAAAGAATATCCAGGCCTTAAATATTATATGTTGGGCCATTCAATGGGATCTATGCTTGCTAGATTATTTATAAGGAAAAACGATGATTTAATAGACAAACTTATTTTAACTGGAACTGTGCCAACAAATCCTCTATCAGCCTTTGCCTTATTTTTCTTTAATATAGGATGTTTTTACTTTGGAGATAAGGGAGAAAGCAGGTTGATCGATGCCCTTGTTGGGGCAAAGGGTTTAGAATTTATATCTTATGATGGGGAAAATATAGAAATAAAAGCTAATGACCCACTTAGGATTTTTAAGTTTAAGACTGGTTATTCAAGGGTCTTAGTAGAGATTAATAAAAAATTAGGCCAAAAATCCACATATAAATGTAAAAATAAGGATTTGGAAATTTATAATATGGTTGGCGAAGATGACATTATAACCAAGGGAGATAAGGGAATTAAGTCCAGTCTAGATTTTTTAAAATCAATTGGTTATAAAAATATCCAAAATAAGGTCTATAAAAATATGAAACACGAAATTCTAAATGAAACCGACAAAAAAATGGTCTATGAGGATATATTGAATTTTTTTGAAGGTAAATAATTAAAGATTTTAATGTAACTTTACAATAAAATATTTTGTTATAAAAGTAACTTATGTTATAATAGTACTAATAAATATAAAGGAGCAGTCATGAAAAAAACAAAAAAAGTTCTAGCCTTAGCGCTATTAGCAAGTTTATCAGCAAATAGCCTAGCATTTGTAAATCCTCAAAGTGAAAATGTAGCTTATGCGAGCCAAAAGCTTGATTTTGGTATTTCTACAAAAAATTTTGAAAGTAAGGCTATCACCTTAAATTTAAAACAAGATGAGGAAAATAAATCTCAAGCACTTGCAGCAATTAGAAACTTAAGAGCAAAGATGTGGGATGAAAATGTACCATATATTTCTGATGCTGAATCAAATCCAACTAATATGAAGCTAAGAGAATATTTAAAGACTAAGGGAATCACATCAAAAGAAGCCTACATCAATAGAACAAAGTGGTCAACAGACCTTGAAAAAATAACCATTCAAAGGATGTATGAAGTTAGTCTTACAGGACTTTCTCACCAAAGACCTGACGGTAGTGATTGTGCTACAGCAGGGCTTCCAAGTGGTACAAGGACCTATGCTGAAATCCTTGCAAACAACTCTGATCCATATACACCTGAAAAAGCCTTCAATCAATGGGCTTACAGTAAGAGGGCAAATTATGGAGGCAAGAGTGAATATGATCTTCTGAAAGAATCAAACGGTGTTTACAACAACGGCAACGCCCACCTTCATATTATTCTTGACCCTGAATACGACCACATGGGTCTAAGCATAATTTATGCTGGTGACCTAAATTATGTAGGGGTTGAATTTGGCTACGCTGATAAGTCAGACTCAAATGCGACAGGTCTTGTTGGTGACTACACAATGTACTTTGGTCAAGCTAAGGAGGAAGAAAGCCCTAAAACAGATAAGAAACTTTCTAAAGAACAAAGAGAAAAATTAGAACAATCTATCAGCGAAAATAAGACACAAATATCAGCAGTAAAATTTTTGTTTGAAACAGCTCCAAAAAAGGTAGAGAAAGTCAAAGATAGACTTTTAGCACTGATGGATAAGTCAGAAAAATTAATTCAAAAAGCAGAAAAAATGTTACAACAATAAGTAATTACAATCCCCTAATCTTTTATGATTGGGGGATTTTCTAGTAAATTTTAAAAAATATAGTAAATTATAAGTAAAGAAAGAATAGGGGATATTATGGAAAAAATTATAGAATTATTACCTATTAATAATGTAACAAATATCAGCCCAATTGAAGGTGGGGATGTGAATGATTCCTACAAGCTTGAGGCTGATGGTGGATCTTATTTTATGAAGGTCCATAAAAACAAAGATGCTTCATTTTTTGAATGTGAAAAAGCCGGACTTAAGTTATTTGAAGAAAATGGAATTTTTGCGCCAAGAGCCCTCGCAAGTGGGGATATAGATGGGTCAGCATATTTACTCATGACCTACCATCACGAAGAAAGAGCTGGTAGCCAGGAAGACTTGGCTAAGGTTATTGCAGATATTCACAAGATAAAAAGTCCTGATGGGAAATTTGGTTTTCCTTATCCATTTATTGGTACAGCTTGTGATTTTGACAATGAATTTAAAGACACTTGGAAGGAAGTTTTTCTTTTCGAGAGAATGGACAAGCTAAGAGATATGCTTATAAAAACCAAACTTTGGGATGATAAGGATAGGATTAGGTACGAAGAAGTAAGGTTTGTCATAGAAAGAGAGCTTGATAAACATAAGTCAGAAGCGGTTTTACTCCACGGCGACCTATGGGCAGGAAACTTTATGTTTGATGAAGACGAAAGACCAATCGTATTTGACCCATCACCACTTTATGGTGATAGGGAATTTGATATTGGAGTTTCAACAGTTTTTGGCGGTTTTAGAAAGGCTTTCTATGAGGAATACAAGGACCTAATGCCACTTGATGAAGGCTATCAACAACGTCTTAATTTCTATAGACTCTATATTTTAATGAAATATATGTTAAGGTTTGGTCCAGTTTACGATTCATCTGTAAATGACCTAATGAAGATAATTACTAAGTAAAAAAGTGCTTCGGCACTTTTTTTATTGGAATTTTTTGCCTTTAGAAAAGCTCCTTACAGCAGTATAATGATACATAAGCTAGAAAAAGGAGGGGCCATGGATGATATTAAGGCTTTGATTGAAAATTTACTTAATGATATCAAAGATGTAGATAAAAAGAAAATTAAAAGAAAAATTAATACTGACCAAGTCAAAGCTTCTATCAACCTTGACCTAGGAGAGAAAAACGACGGCTATTACGTGTCAAAACTAAGGCTTACAGGTAATCTTTTGGATGTGCCAAGTCAGGTTAAGTCACAGAGCCTAAAGCTTTATATAAAGTTTGCAAGGCTTGGCGAAAAAGAAGTGAAAATTACAAAGTCTCCTTATTTTTATAACCAACTTTACGTCCTAGCCCGTGACTATGTTGAGGATTTTATAGATCCCTACCACGAAAAAAAATCGGCAAGGATCTATAGGAACATAAAAAGTCTTATAAATAGAGATTTAGAACCTCTTTTTGGTCCAGTTGCTGAAGATTTTTTAAAAAAATTTCCAAGCCTAAGCAAGGATGTAATTGATTTTTATAACCTAACCGCATCAGGGAAAGTGGCTGTATTTTGGGATATGGATGGGAAACTTCGTGATAGGTATGATTTTCAAAAAGATGAGGAAAGGGCCCTACTCCAATTAAGTCAAAGGAGAAATGTCCTTTGGGAAAATCCGATTTTGGCAGACCTAACTATAAATTTATTCCTTAAAAGTTTGAAAATAATTTTTACAAGGCCTGAAATTAATAGCGATATTTTAAAAACTTACGCCAGGCCCTATACACTTTCGAAAAATCTTTTGGATAGCCTATTTATAATGACAGAGGCTAATGTTAGGAATAAATTTTCCTTCTTAGCTGGGATTAAAACCCAAAGGGCTATAGATATTCTCTTAGAAAACCAATGCGATGACATCTTGAGTGTTTTTATGGATTATCAATTAGTTTTTCTTGATAATTTGGAAAATAAAAAAATAGAAGAAATTTACCTGGGATATCTTAAGGAAAATCCTCAAAAATCAAATGATATAGCGGCTTTCATAGAAAGTTTGAATCTTGACCGCCAAGAAGAAATCCTAAGGTCTTTTGATAATAGGGAAAATTTTGGAGAAATTTTAGATAGTCTTTTAAAAGCTGATTTTACGCCGACAAGGGTCTTGGCACTTTACTATATTTTCAAAAATAATATGGAAAGACCAAAAGATAAAAAGGCACTTTTTGAAATAATTAGGGACGAAAATTACCAAGATTTTTTGGACCTAATTAAGGATAGAAACTTTGATATTGACCTAGTTTCAGAAGTTTTAGACCTTAGGGAAATTAAGGCTAAGAGGATTAAACTTGATAAAAGCCTTGTGAAAAAATCAAGGAAAGACTTGTCAAAGACAGTCCAAACCATAAATGATTTTGTTGGCGGAGATGAAGAACTTCCTGTGAATGAGGAAATTCCAGAAGAACTTAAGACCGAGGATAAAAAGGAAGAAAATCAAATTTCTAATGAAAAGATTTCTTCATCAGCAAAATCTTTTCTAGAAAAAATCTTAAAAGAAGGCTTTATTTCAAAGAAGGAAGCGACTGGCCTTGCTATGGATCAAGGGCTTTTCTTAAATGTTTTTATTAATAATATTAATGACGAATTATTTGAATATATAAATGATCAGACTTTGGTAATTGAGGATGACAGGATCCTTATTGATGAGTTTTATGAACAAATGGTAAAGGAGTTAATTGATGGATAGGATAAATCCAAAAGAAGCGAGCACTATTATAAAAAGTCTTGAAGCGGGAGTTGTGCCAGACATTGGCCTTGGCCACCTCCTTGTAGGCAGAAAGGCTGAAGTTGACGAGCTTATAAAGATTTTGGCAAATATAGAAAATGGAGATTCTGACCTAAGGTTTTGGGTTGGCGATTTCGGGTCCGGCAAGTCTTTTATGCTTAAAACCATAGAAAACCTAGCCCTTTCTAAAAACTTTGTAGCATCAACCATTGATCTAAATCCATCAAGAAGATTTTATGCGACAGACAGGAAAGCTGTAAACTTATATTCTACAATTATTGAAAACCTCAAGACAAAAAACGCCAGGACTGGCAATGTAATTGAAATAATTTTTGAAGAATGGATTTCAAATATCTTTGCCAAGCTAAGCGCAGACAAAGGATACGACTTACAAGATTTGATGAGAGGCGAATATAAGGACGATGTAATAGGAATTATCCTTGAAACTCTGGCAAAATTTAGGACAGTTGGGCTTTCCTATGAATTAGGTCAAGCAATTTCAACATACTATGAGGGCTTTATTACGGGTAACAGAATCTTAAAGCTTAAGGCTATGAGGTGGATAAGGGGAGATATTACCACAAAGACAGAAGCTAAAAAAGACTTGGGCATAAATGAAATAATTAATGATGATAATTATTTTGAAGCTATAAAAAATCTTGCCGAGCTTTTTCAAGAAATTGGCTATGCTGGTTTTGTAATAAATTTTGATGAGGCGGTAAACCTCTACAAACTCCCACACGCCACAACCAGGGAAAGAAATTACGAAAAGATTTTAAATATTTACAACGAATGTAAGTCAAACCAAGCCAAGGGTTTGTTTATAAATTTTGGGGCAACAAGAAAGACTGTTTTTGACGAATCGAGGGGACTTGCTTCCTATGGTGCCCTAAAAGGCAGGCTTGGAAGCGAAGCCTCTATGGATAGTGATTTTGTAAATACCAATAAAACTGTCCTTGGCCTTAAGGTATTAAGTGACGAAGAGATTTACACCTTGCTTGAAAATCTGGTAAATATTTACAACACTCATTATAAAGCTGAAATAGATGTATCAAGTTCTGAAATAATTTCCTACATGGAAGGTCAGCTAAATAGGCCGGGTGCCGATGAATTTTTGACCCCAAGGGCAGTAATCAAGGACTTTATAGAAATACTTGATATTAAAAGACAAAATCCAGAGACAGAAATTTCTGATCTTTTAGCTGATAAGTTTGGAAATATTCTTCCTGTTGCCAAAGACCCTGACAATTTAGATGATGAAATAGAAGTGATATGACAAGTTCTTATGATTTATTAGCCAGGGATATGAGAAAGTATATCTACGAAAAAGGCTGGCCATCACTTACAAAAATCCAAGATGCTGCTATTAAACACCTATATGGTTCGGAGAATAATTTAATCTTAGCAGCACCAACAGCATCTGGAAAAACTGAGGCAGCCTTTTTGCCAGCCATATCCCAGTCCACAGATATTAAAAATAAGCTAAAAATTTTATATATTTCACCTCTTATTGCCCTTATAAATGACCAATTTAAAAGAATTACTGATATGTGTGAGGACCTTGATATTGGTGTCACTAGCTGGCATTCTGAGGCATCGGTCAGTCAAAAGGAAAAACTTGTGGAAAATCCTTCGGGTATTTTACTTATAACTCCAGAATCCCTGGAAGCCATGCTAGTTTCCGATAAGGGGAGGGCAGAAATATTATTTAAGGACCTGGATTTTATCATAGTTGATGAAATCCACGGATTTTTGGATTCAAATAGGGGATTACAATTAAAGTCTCTCCTTGTAAGAATACAAAATTATACAGAAAAAAACCCTAGAATGCTGGGCCTTTCTGCAACTATAGGGGATAAAAACTACGACTTAGCTAAAAATTTTTTCTTAAATGGGAGGGAGACTAATATCCTCCTTGATAGGTCGAAAAACGACTTAGTGACTAGTCTTGATTATATAGAATGCACAGATGTAAATGAAGAAATTGCTAAAAAAATTTTGGAATATTCCCTAGGAAAATCAACCCTAGTTTTTCCAAATTCTAGGGCAAAGGTGGAGAAATTATCTTACTTGCTAAAAAAACTTGTGGCAGAAAATTCCTATGAAATTAGGGTTTTCTCCCATCATTCGTCAATATCAAAGCTAAAGCGAACTGAGATAGAAAATTTTGCCAAAACTAGCAGGCAAGATTTTATAATTGTGGCAACTTCTACCCTAGAACTGGGAATTGACATAGGGGCGGTTGACCAAGTAATTCAAGTAGGATCTGCAGCTTCGGTTTTATCTTTATCTCAAAGACTCGGTAGGTCAGGAAGAAGGACTCGAAAATCAGTCATCCATCAAATCGCCACAGATAAATGGGACTTAGTCCAGGCCTTGGCATCACTAAAGCTTTTTGAAGAAGGCAAGCTTGATAAAATTGACGTTCCAAGAAAATCTTATGATATTTTTGCCCACCAGGTCTTATCGACCCTACTTGAAAAAAACGGTCTTTTAATTGAGGATTTTTACAATTTAAACCAAGATTTAAAATCTTTCGCAGATATTTCTGATGAAGAATTTAAGACCATAACTAAATATCTTTTAGATAAAGATTTTGTGGAAGAAATTGACGGCCAATATATAGTCGGCAAAGAAGCTGAAAAACTAATGACCATGGGATCTTTTTATAACCAATTTGTGGCGAAAAAAACTTACAAGGTCCAAACTGATAAGCTAGTCTTGGGAGAAATTGAACTTGGAGAAAATTTAAGAATCGCCGATAGGATTTACCTTTCTGGAGGGGTTTGGAAAATCGAAGCCATAAACCACAAGACTCGAAAAATTAGAGTCAGCCTTTCTGATAAGGCAAACGCCAGGAGTTTTGCTGGAACAGGTGGATTTGAAATTAGCGGTCAAGTAAGGGCAAAGATGGAAGAAATTTTATTAAATCCTGAGGGCCTTGACCTTGATGAAAAAATAAAAGAAATAATAAAGGATTTATGCGAGGAGATAAGTGAAGAGGCTTATCATTTTGTAGACCTCGATGGCAAGACTGGCCTTAGGACTTTTAGGTCAACAAAAATAAATAAAACCCTGGCTCTTATGCTAAATATCAAAACAAAGTCCCTTGATTATTATGTAGAAGATAAGTCTTCAACTATTTTGGGACCGAAAATTAAAAAAGACTTTGAAAACCTAAGGGAAAATCCACTTGAATATTCTGATATAGAAGCTTATCTTGCTGAAAATCCAAGGCTTATAGAAGGCTATATTTCCTTAAATAAGTTTATGGTCCTTGTACCAGATTCTTTGAAAGTTATTTATATTATAGAAAATATCTTAGACCTAGGTGGAGCAAATGAATACTTACAAAACTTGTAATTAAATATTTCCTTATTTCATGTTATTATTTAATTAACAAAAAATAAGGAGGATATCATGAAACACGCAAAAGAAATGTTACTTATAGGTCTAATAGTTTTTGGAGGAATTTTTCTAAAAGCATCTGGATCTATAGGACAAAAAGACTATGAAAATGAATTAAGAGATAAGAAGGCCAAGGTAGAAGAATATTTGGGCCAGGTTGATGGAGTAGAAAAAGAATTTGTAGAAAAATATCTAAATCACGAGGATGAAGATCCAAGTGTGGTTGTTAGCGAAAATACAAACCTTGATACAGGCGAGTCATATAAATATATACAAGCTAGAGATTCAGAAATAAATATTGATATTGGCGGCAGGCTTGATGGGGTAATCTTCTTTAGAAAAGGCAATGAAAGATGTTGGATAGATACAAATAAAAAGATTTATTATACAGATACTTTCGATTATAGCAAAAATCCTAAGGAAGACTCTATAATTTCTAGTAATGAAGAAATGATTTACGAAAAATTCTTAGATGGCTACGACAAAGAAGTCGAAAAACTAGAAAACGGCTACAAAGTAACTAGTCTTGATGATTTAAACAAGGGATCATATGATATCTATGATGAGGATATTAACTTAATTGAATCCTTCACAGACAACAGCCAAGGTAGGTGGAAAGAAGTTATTGTTTCAAGATCCGCAGATGTTAATGAAACTTATGAGAAGCTCCTAGGCCTAAAAGACACCTATACAATGGTTGACGATTTAGGTCAAATAAAAAACAAAGGTAAGCAATGAAATTTGAGAGAATTTTAAAAGTAGAAAATCTTGAAAAATATTATGGTAAGGAAGACAAAAGAGTCTTATCCCAGCTAAACTTTGACCTTCTTGAAGGCGAGTTTTTAGGCTTAATGGGCAAGTCCGGCTCGGGAAAGACTACTATCCTTAATTGTCTAGCAAGCATAGGGTCCTTTAATAAGGGCTCTATTTCCTATTTTGATAAGGATATTTCCCTTTTTAATAGGAGGGCGATTTCTTCTTATAGAAAAAATGTAATTTCCTATATCTACCAAGATTTTAAACTAATTGATATTCTCACTGCCTATGAAAATATAATCTTGCCTTTAAATATTTCAAATAAACAAATAGATAAGGCAAGGGTCTTAGAAATTGCAAAGATTTTAGAAATTGAGGACATACTTGATTCTTATCCGGAAAGTCTTTCTGGCGGGGAAAAGCAAAGGGTAGCCATAGCTAGGGCTTTGATAAAAGAATCAAAGATTATCTTAGCAGACGAGCCAACAAGTTCTCTAGATAGTAAGCTTAGTGCAAATGTCCTAAGACTTTTAAAAACTTTTAATAAGGTCCACAAAAGATCAATAATAATGGCAAGTCACGACACAAGAGCAATTTCTTTTACAGATAGGGTTTTATTTTTAGATGACGGCAAGATTTATAACGAGCTTAGACGTAAGGAAAATGAGTCTAGGGAAGAATTTCTAGAAAGAATTGAAAATGCAGATAGGAAGTTTTTAAGATGAAAAGAAATGAATCTAGCAAAAAACTTTATCTTTTAATCTTAATAATATCTTCCATCACATCCTACATAATTTTATCCATCGATAAGTCTGAAGTTTTTTCCTATATCTACGAGGAAAATAGGTATTATCTCCTTGATACGGTCAGGCTAATTTACCTAGTTTCCCTAATTTTTATTTTTATTTTGATTTATTATGCAAGTTTTTACATGATAAGCGAGAGGAAAAATGACATCGGGCTTTTGATGGCAGAAGGGCTAGGACAAAAGAAATTATTTATCTTACTTTTTAAAGACTCCCTAAAAGACCTTTTGAGGGCAAATATTTTGGGCCTATCCATATCTATTTTCATCAATGAATTTATAAACCTTTTGACTGTAAAGGTCCTAAGTCTGGGTCTGACTTTCCATAATTTTAGCGTATCATTTAAGGCCATTATTTTGACCCTGGCTATAAGTTTGTTTTTAAACAGCCTATCAATTTACACTATTGTTAGAGATTTTTATAAGAAAAATCCTGATGAAATTTTTAGGGGAGAAATAAGGTCAAGGTCAGATTCTTTTTTATTTTTGGCACTAGTTTTGTTTTTACTAGGAACAATTTTAAATTATGATTATTTTTGGGAAGATTTACTGGTCTTACTAAGTCTTATAAGTATATTTTTGCTTATACTTTTTTTTATATTATCAAAAATTCTCCAAAAGACCAGCGGGAAGAATTTGATTGTAAGGAAAAGTTTGAGCCTAACTTTTAAGAAAGACAAGGCTTCCTTGCTTTTTACAAGCTTTATGCTTATTTTAGGGACCCTTATCCTGGCTTACACAATCTTAACAAGTATAGCGTCCAGAAATGCCTTAGAAAGGCCAGCTGACTTTACCCTTTATGATTCTAAGGAAAAGATAGATATCCTATCGAAAGACCAAGATATGGCTCAAATGATAGGGGAAATTTATCCGGTTTTTGGTTATGAGTATTGGGATATTGATTCAGATGAACTTAATAATCTGGTTAAGGCAAATATCAGCCTTGATAGACAAAGTAGGAATGAATTTTATTTTGAGCCCGGGTTTTTATTAAGAGAGTCTTCTTTTGAAAATATTTATAAGATAGAAGCTGACTTAGGAGATAATGAAGCTATTGTTCTTGCAAAAACAGAAAATGAAAAATATGCCCTTGAAGAGACACTAGCTAAGAAAGACTCATCTCTTATAATAGGGGGCAAAAATTATAGGCTAAGAAATATTGTAAAATCAAATAAGATTTTTTCTAACGATGTAATTGGCCTAGCCAGTATGGTTGTTGTTAATGATAAGGTTTATGACTCTTTGATTTCTAAAAAAGAACCCTTTGCCTATAATATAAATCTTTCAAAAGACTTTGTAAACTCCTTTGGTTTTTCCAAAGGATCTGATATGCTAAGACAGGCTTTCATCGACGGGGGCTATAAGTATGAATCCTACATCTGGCAGGCGAAAAATGCTATTTCTCAAATTACAGAAAATCTCTACACTTATTTTTATTTGAGTTTTATTTTTATTCTGGCAGGGCTTAGCTTTTTTACAATTAGGATCTTTATCCTCTTTGAAAAATCCAAGGAAAAATTAAGAATCCTAAGCTTGATGGGTCAGGATATGGATGAAATAAGGGCTATAATCAAAAAGGAATACACAACGCTTTTTCTCACTGTAGGTCTTGTTTCACTTATTGTGTCAATATTTTTATTTACCAAAATACCATATACAATGAATATATTTTTCAAACTAAAACTTAGCAAAATAATTGGAAGCTTAGCCTTAATCAGCCTAGCACTTTTGATTTTAATGGGCCTATTTTTGAGGTTTATCCTAAGAATGAGCTATGAAAGGATACTTAATTATGAAGAAGATTTTAATAATTGAAGATGATAGAAACCTCCTAAATGAACTAAGGGAATTTCTTGAAAATATGGGATATGAAGTGGCAAGCGTGGATAATTTTCTAAAGGCAAATGATCTTGCCCTTAAAATGAGGCCTGACCTTGTGATTTTGGATATAAATCTTCCTGGGATTTCTGGTTTTGATATTTGTAGGGAAATAAAAGAAAAATCAAATATTCCTGTTTTGATGCTCACATCTAGGGTTGGGATTGAAGATGAAATAAAGGGTCTTGAAATAGGGGCTGATGAATATCTAGCCAAGCCAGTTGATACCAGGAGATTGATTTTGAGGATGGAAAAACTCCTAGATCTATTTGATCATTTCCAAGATATTATAAGTGTAGGTGACTTAAGCCTTGAATTATCAACATGTAAATTATCCTACAAGGAAGCCTACCTAATTTTGCCACAAACAGAGTCCGATATTATAAAAAAACTAATGGAATCCTATCCAGAGATTGTGACAAAGGATGACCTCTTAAAAGCAGTTTGGTCTACAATTTACATTGACGAAAATATCCTGCAAGTAAATATAACAAGGCTACGTAAAAAACTTAAAAATCTGGGCCCTTATAATATTTATAACAAGAGAGGCCAGGGCTACGGTCTAGGAGAGATAGATGAATAGCACATTAAAAGATGGACTTCTTTGGATAATAGCCTTTCTTGCCTTGGATGCTTTATTTATTTTTTTAATTTACCTAATAAGTCCAGGCCTAATAAGAAATTTCATAATATTTATCCTCTTATTTACAATTTTGGCCCTTGCCTTTATTCTTAGGTCAATAAAAAGGAAAAATGATAAGAAAAAGGCCTTACTAGAGGAATTTTTGCTAAATAATTCCTTTATGGCCAAGGATTTGCTTGTAGCAGAATTTGGCCATGATTATGGTCAAATCTTTGGTGACTTTCAAAGGGCTATAAAGATTAAGGATAAGAGGCTCGAAGAATCAAGGGCTAAGCTAATATCCTATAGGGATTTTATAGAAATGTGGGCCCACGAAATAAAAACTCCCCTTGCTTTTGCAAATTTATTTCTTGAAAACCACAAAAATGATTTTGACAGGGAAATCCTTGATAAGTTAAGCCTTGCCAACACAAATATAGAAAATTATATCAACCAAATCCTTTACTACGCAAGAGTAGATGCAAACAAAAAAGACTACAAGATGGAAGATGTCCTCCTTAGAGAATGCCTGGATGAAGCCATCAAGGCCTATTATCCATTGATTGCAGAAGAGGGGATTATTATAAAGGAAGAAGTAGGAGAAGCCAAAGTTTTCACTGACAAAAATACCCTGGTATTTATCATTTCCCAGATTATTTCAAATGCCATTAAATACTGTGATGGAGTTATAAATATCACCAATAAGGGTAAAAATCTTTATATAGGAAATAACGGACCAAAGGTTGCCGACCAAGACCTAGCCTTTATCTTTGAAAAGGCCTTCACAGGCGAAGTTGACAAGATTCATAAATCAACAGGCATGGGTCTTTATCTGGCAAAACTTTATGCAAAAGACCTTGCCATAGATATAGAGGTTGCTGAAAATAGGAATGGTAACTTTGTAATAGGCCTAAAACTTTAAGGAGAATCTATGATTTTAAAACCCGAAAAGCTTGTATTTAGCCTACACGATTCGAAAATTTTCTATATAAATAGAAGGGAAAGGAACCTTGAAATAAGCTTATCAAGTATGGTTATTTTTGAAAATGGCAAGACTTTTGCTATCAATAATCCTAAAATCATCTGCCATGACCTTATAGATATAGAAGCTAATATGGATTATCCTGTGAGAATACTTGCTTTTGAAAAAAATCCTATAAATTTAAGTCTAGATGAATTTAAGGACTACACCTTTGATATTATTGAAGAAGCCTACGGCCAAGGCCTCATTCACTTTTATGGGATAGGTAATACTTATAAAGATGGGAAACCATCCACCTATGATATGTCAATTGATATTTTCTATAGGGGAGAATTAGAGGCTATTTGGGATAGGAAAGACCAGGTTGAAATTAAGGGATAGTATGGAATTAAGTAAGAAGTTTGAGCTTCAAAAGTGTAAAAACAAAATAAAATACCAGATAAAGCATGAAGATGTGCCTATTAAGCTTGATCCAAACCTTGATGAAGCCATTAAATACCTCTTGTGGTATGTGCCCAATATAAATTCTGAGCAGGCCAAAAAAGAAGACCTTCTTACCAACATGGAATACGACGACTACGTATTTGTGGAATTGATGGCTGCCATGAAGCTTAGGGATGAGGATGTACTTTTTACCGAGGCAATAAAAAAGTCAATCGTGGATGATTTTAGGGGTGGAATTTGCCCAAATGATCAAAAAATCGTTATGACTTTAGCGGACGGTGAGACTAAGACAATGAGCCTTTTAAGACACGTAAGAAATGCCATAGCCCATGGGAATTTCAATGTGGTTGAAGGTTTGCTTGTTGGTTTTGATATCAAAAGGCAGGCTGACGATAAGATTCAATATAAGGGAATATTTAAAATTTATCCTGAGGGACTTTTAAGAGCCCTAAGGAAAATCCACTTTGACCTATCAAGCCAGGAATTTATTTCAGAAGCCTTCAGAAGAGCTGGTTATAGGGTAGAGCCTTACCAAGAACAATACCAAAGAAGTCACCGTTTTGACCTCTACGCCAAAAAGAATGACAGGCGTTTTGCCCTAGAAATAAGAAATTACGAGTATGGTCACAAGGTGTCAAAGAAAGAAATTTCTAAAATGATAAAAGACTTTAGGGGCGGGGCTGATGATTTAATTCCAGTTTTAATTATAAATTCTAATTATCTTACAGATGCGGCTAGAAATAAGCTCTTGAGGGAAAAAGTTATAATACTAGATATAAAAAATATTAAGAAGATGCACAAGGGCAGGGACATGGTATCAGAAATCCTTAGAGATAATTTAGTTTTCTAATAAGAAATTAAAGAAAATTGACAAAAACTTTAAATTTTTTTAAGGTCTGGTATAATGAACCTACATCGCAAGTTTGTAACGATGTATTTAGGAGGAATTATGACAGACATAAACAATCAAAATCAAGGCGAAAATCTAAGAAAAAATCGTCAAGAAAGAAGAAGAGATATTGCCATCGAAAGAGAAGGCAAATTAGAAGCAGGTAGAAACCTTTCATGGGGATCTATCATAGCAGGAGCAGTTTCAGGTGCGGCAGTATTTACTGTACTAAGTCTTTTGACAGCAGCCCTAGGCTTTGGAATTTTTTCTGCAACATCAGCTAATCCATTTGCAGGAATCGGATTTTTCACTGGCCTTTGGACAGCAATTACACTTATAGTTTCATTTTGCGTAGGTGGTTTTGTAGCAGGTTATGCGGCAAGATCTACAGGTCTACTACATGGTGCAATTACTTGGGCAGTAACAGTTTTACTACTTTTTACCCTTGTATTTAACGCAGTAGCAACCACACTTGGTATTGCAGGTCAAGCAGCAGGAGCTGTTGCAGGAACAGCGGCAAATGTAGCTGGAAGCGCCCTAAGTGGTGCAGGAGATGCAGCAAGCTCAGCTATTGGAGCAGCAGTTGATAAGGTTGGCGAAGGACTTGGTGATGTAGATACAGAAGAACTTCAAGGAAACCTTGAAAAATACCTAGCTGACACAGATGTTAAGGAACTTCAACCTGACTATCTTGAAGGCCAAGTAAAGGAAAGTAAGGATGAAATTGCTGCAACAGTTAAGGCAATTGCCCTTAATCCAGAAAATGCTGGATCAGAAATTGATAAGCTAACAAAATCACTTTCTAAGAAAGCTGAGACAATTGCAAATGCAGCAGATGAAGATGCTATAGCAAGTGCCGTAGCAGAAAATTCACAACTAAGCGAAGCAGAAGCTAAAGAAATAGGCAAGAACATCTATGATGAACTTGATAAGGCATCTGTTGAAACAAGCAAGGCAATCAATCAGGCAAGTGATAAGATTAATGAACTTGCTAAAGAAGCAAAACTTACAGCAGACGAGACAGTAGAAAAAGCTAAAAAAGGTGCTGACAAGGCATCAAACGCAGTTTCTATTGGTTCAGTTCTAACCTTCCTAGGCCTAATCGCAGCTCTAGCAATATCAGCAATAGCTGGTAGAAAAGGTGAAGAATTTGCCGTAAAAAACTTTAGATAAGCATAAAAATAGACCCTCTTGGGTCTATTTCTTTGTCCATTTATCCAATGATTGAAAGTATGGATGAGATTGGATATTTTGAATTTATTCTTTGGTTGTACTCTAGATACCTATTTGGGTTTTCGGACCTGGCTGTATTTAGGGAAATAATGAGCCCTGAATGGTCAAGAACGAAAAGAGATGGTGGAAACTCGTAAATCCTATCTTCAGCTGTAGGATTAGGATCAAGTGCGTTTTTCACCACATATGCATTTGATGATTCCTTAAGGATTGAAGCAAGCTTAATCGCTTCGTTGGCCGTATTTGAATTTGTCAAAATATAAATATTTCTTGATGCAAAAGTCGGGTCTTTTTTAATTTTTAAGGAAACCTGGTCGTAGTACATATAAGGATCAAGGTCGAAATGCTCGATTTTTTCCTTATATTTACTAGAAAGATTTTTTACAAAGGCTGTTTGATAAGGTGAATTTTCATCAGATTTTATATCTTTTAGATTATTTTCAATCAAATTTCCCCTGTAGAAAATCAAGTCTTTCTTGGTGTAGTCTTGGTGGATAAAATACTTGGCAAATTCGTTTACAAATAAATTGTTTAGCGAATTATTATCTGACAAGTCAATTACCATAGTAGAAATACCAGGTGCTGCTGTGACATTTTTAATTACTTCATCAATAATTTTTTTAAGGTCATTTACCCTAAAATTTGGTAGGGAAATCCTTAAAACATAGCCGCTTTCGATGCCAACTGAAGCTTCGTTAACATTTTTATCGTTTATTATCCTTTTATAGCGGTTTACAACCTGTGGATTTTCCAAAATTTCCTTCATGGCAGATCCGGTTTTGTTTTTATAGTAGTTAAATAAGTCGGTATAGCTATCCTTATCCAAAATCTTTGTGTAGGAGTCATTTATCAGGCTCAAATATTCACCTAAGAGCATAAAGAAATCTTGGTCGGTCTTTGAGCTGGTAATTTTTTTCCTGTATTCATCGCTTTTTTTTGTAAATTCTCCAAAAGATTCTGCATTTGACTTATCAACAGCAAAATTTTTGACTATGGTTTCATAGAGAATATCAAAGTCAGCGCTTTTCTCGGCACTGGTGAGACTCCTGCCTTCGGTAGAGGAGATGAAAGCTGTTTTTGATAGGTCATCAAGGACCTCATCTCTGAAGGCAGGATAGCCGGTCTTGGCATAGGTATTTAACCTTTTGATTATAAAAAAGCTTGGAATTACTATTAGTAATACTGCAAGGGCAGAGAGAATTATCCTGCGCCTTTTGTAGACTCTTTCTCTCTCACGCCTGGATCTTTTTCTCCTAGATATTTCTCTTGGAGTAAGATTTTCATCATCTTTTACAATCCTGATTTGACTAGGCCTAGACTCTTTCCTTCTTGTATTTTCTGTTTTTCTTCTAGAGTAATTTCTCTTTCTTCTTGTCATTGGTCATCCTGTTATTTTTTTCGAAAATTATAGCAAAATCGCTGCCTTCGCCAAGCTTTGATTTTACTTTAATCTTGCCAGATAGGGCTTCGACGAAATTTTTTGTAATGGCAAGGCCGAGGCCAACGCCATTTTCCTTAGTATTTCTAGCATCTTCAACCCTATAAAATCTTTCAAAAATTCTCTGTATATTATCTTCTTCGATACCAATACCAGTATCAATTACATTTATAATAATTTCCTTGTCAGTTTCTCTAAGGTGGATATCAATGGTTCCGTCCTTGCCAATAGCCTTGATAGCGTTTGAGACAAGGTTTTGGATAATTTGAGTGAGTTTATCTCTGTCAGTTGAAAATATAACATCCTTGTCAAGGTGGGTTTCAATAGTGATATTATTTAATCTCGCCTTGGCAAGAAAGGTAGATGCAATATTTTCAATCAATTCAGTAATATTAACATTAGATTTAGATAAAATGGCATAGGACACATTTTCATCAAAGGTATTTTTAAGACCTACTACAAGGCCCTCAAGCCTTATAATTTCATTTGATAAAATATCCAAAGTCGCTGGATCTGCATCCACAACACCGTCTTTCATAGCCTCAATGTAGAGTTTGAGATTGGTAAGGGGAGTTCTAAGCTCGTGGGAAATATCCTGGGCGTATTGCTTTCTTATGGATTCCTGTTTTTTTAGGTTGTTTGACAGATAATTTATATTATCTCTTAAGCTTTCTATTTCTTGAATATCAGAATCTTCCACAATTACATCATAGTTTCCTTCCTTGATGGCAACTGTTGATTCGTCTATAGATATAATTGGTTTTGAAATATTTGTCGAAAGAATAATAGCTATCACAAGGCCAATGGCAAGGGAAATTGTGATTGCATACAAAACTGCCTGGGTAAAATTACCTTTCATTTCATTTACGCCAGTGTAGTCTCTATTGTAGTAAATTTCTATCTTTCCTGCCTTGGAATTGTTATTCTCATCGATAAAACTATATTCCTTGGTCAAAATCTTTGAATGGTCCGACTCGTCACGGCCCTTCAATTCCTTGATTAGATTATTATTTTCATCGTAATATTTTATATCTACCATTTGGTCGATGGCCATATTCGAAAGATAAGCCCACATAGATTGGCCGCTTATATTTGGATCGTTGTTTAACCTTGTAAATTGCTCTACAACTTCCTTGGGCCTCTTATCGTCTATAGCCTTAAAAAGGTCATTGTAGTTGATTGTGACAAGGAGGGTAATAAGGATAGAAAAAACTAAGATACAGGAAAGAATCCCCGCTATAAAGTTTTTTATTATCTTATTCTTGAGGGTAGTCATCTATACCGCCAGACTTATAACCCATGCCGTAGATGGTTTTGATATACATTGGTTTTTTTGGATTGTCTTCGATTTTTTGCCTGATGTTTTTGATGTGGGTATCAATAGCCCTGTCATATGCATCGTAGTCATAACCGAAGGTAATTTCTATAATCTCATCCCTGGTATAAATCTTGTTAGGGTTTGAAAATAGGGTCTTAAGGATAGAAAATTCATTTTTTGTTAGGTATATTTCCACACCGTCCTTGAAAAATCTGTTGTATTCAAGGTCCATTTCAAGCCTACCATCAAGGGTTTTAATAATATCAGCCCTTGGGATATTGTATTTTTCGATACGTCTAAGGACAGCTTTGATTCTTTCTATAAGCTCCCTTGCAGAAAATGGTTTGGTTACATAATCATCAGCTCCAAGCCTTAGGCCAGTGACCTTATCGTCCTCTTCAACCTTGGCAGATAGCATGATTACTGGTACTGAGGACCTATTTCTGATTTCCTTCATCACATCTTCGCCAAGCATTTTTGGTAGCATTAGATCAAGGATAACAAGGTCAATATCTTCTGATAAAAACTTCTTTAGTCCTTCTTCACCGTCAAAGGCCTGGTAAACTTCATAGCCTTCTTTGACTAGGTAGGACTTAACGATATTATTGATACTTTCTTCGTCTTCTATTATTAAAATTTTAATCTTTTCCATAGTTCACCTTCCACAATTATTATACCATATTCAGGCCAATATTTCGTCAATCTTTAGCTAATGTTTAAAATAATGAAAATTGGATATAAATATAAGGAGAAAATAATGAAACCCAAAGGAGGAAATATGGGAAATTTAGGATTTATTTGGACATTAATTATAGGAGCCCTTGCAGGTTATATTGCAAGTAGAATAATGAAAAGAGACGCCGAAATGGGCGGCATTGCAAATATATTTACAGGTGTGCTTGGTGGTTACCTTGGTAACTGGCTACTTGGAAACTATATGGGAGGCAAATTCTCACAAATAATTTCAGCTGTAATAGGTGCAGTAATTTTATTATTCATCCTAGGATTAATCCAAAACCGAAAAAAATAAGAATTTATGCCAGGCTTGAGCCTGGCTTTTTTATATGCAAATCAATATATTTTATTTAAGAATAATACAATTTGAAATCTACATAATAAACTTGAACGTAATTTGATCAATAGAGGAGAGCATTATTGGTTAAATATTGCATATGAAACAAATTATTATATAGAAAAAGGGGCTGCGTCTGCAGTCCCTTTTAACTTATGGTTCTGGATTTTCAGGGTTTTCTTCTGGATGACTTTCTTTTTCTTCGCCTTCAGGTTTTTCTCCATTTTCTCCTTTTTTATCTTTATCTTTGTCCTTATCCTTATCTTTTTCTTCGTCCTCGTCTTCATCTTCCTCTTCGCCTAGGTCTGAATAGGCTTTTGGCATCCTGTTTTTCCAGTCTCTAGGATAGATATTGCCGAAGTTTGCTGGATTGTAGTTGGACTTTGGATTTATAAAGGACCTTGTTGTTACGAATTCTTCAGGAGTCTGTTCACTTACTAGGAGGTTGTTCCTAGAATCGACAGTAGCCCATTCGTGGACATCATCTTTTTGTGTTGGTTTGTTGTTTGGTCCAAATATTTCTGTTCTTACAGTTCCCCTAGGATCTGCATATGAAGCTTTTGTTGGAAGCATACCGCTCATGGTATCAACTTCCATAGAGATAATTCCTTTTGGCACTTCAAATTGTGCAGGTTCATATCCTTCGAGGATTTTATTATTTATCACATTCCACATGAGGGCTGCACGATCTGCAGAGTTACCTGTTAGGGAAATATTTTGGTTATCACAACCCATCCAGATTCCAACTGTATAATAAGGGGTATAACCCATACACCAAAAGTCGTTATCATCATCTGTTGTACCAGTTTTTGTAGCAAATTCTGTTCCGTTTAGGAAGATATTTCCATAAAACTTGCCCGCATCTTCTAGGGCAGAAGTGATTTGGTAAGCTGTTTCTGGACTTGTAACCTCGTGAGAAATCTTATCCTTATCTTCAAATAAAACCTTGCCTGTTGAGTCAACTATTTTTGAAAATGTAAGTGGCTCAAGATATTTACCGCCATTTGCAAGGGCTGCGTAGGCACCAGTCATATCTAGGGCTGTAAGGCCGTTTGTCATGGCACCAAGTCCCATAGCTGCAAGGTTTTCGTCGTTGGTTTCCCTGTTTTCATCACTTGTTACAAAGTTATCTTTGCCATCTTCTTTTATAATGCCAAAGTTTTTGAGATATTGTAGTGATGTGTCAATACCAACCTTGTCAAGGGTTGATACTGCAGTTGTATTTATGGAAAGTTTGAGGGCTTCTCTTAGAGGCTTAACTCCCATAAAGTATCCATAGACGTTGTTTGGCCAAGGCTTGCCATCTTCATCCATCATAAAAGGTACATCATCAAGGCCTGTTGCAAGGTTAAATCCATTGTCAAGGGCTGGGGTATAAGTTGCAAGAGGTTTCATTGATGAACCAGGTTGGCGGGGAACAGATGAGGCCCTGTCTAAGATCCTTTGGCCTTTTTGATCACGTCCACCCATGATTGCCTTGATGTGGCCAGTCTTGTGGTCAATAATTACAGATGATGATTGAGGCTGGATAACCCCTTCTAGGTCCATAGCATAAAAGTCCTTGCTTACAGAAAATGTTCCGTCTTCGTAAGATTTTATGAAGTTTTCGTTTTCATCTAAATAATTCTTGGCAATAACAATATGTTCTTCATCGTCTAGGTAGATATTTTTATTAGAAGTAAGATCAACCATACCAACCCTGTGGGTTCTTAGGTTTTTATTTTCCTCATCTAGGGAATAGTAGTCTCTAAAAACTAGCTTGGTTTGGTCTAGGTAGGCCTTATTTGTAGTTAAAACTAAATTTCCCTTATCATCAAGGTGGGCATCATCGGCTGAAAGCCTGATGTCGTTGTTTTCATTTAGGAAATTATTCCTTGCATAGTAAAGGAGCCTACCGCTTGAATTTACAATATTTCCCCACTTATCATATTTCATGTCAAGGAGGGGAGGAACATTCCAACCAGAAGTATCACCCATGAGGTAGGATGAAAAGTTAGCATATATATCTTCAAGTTTTCTTTGCATTTCTTGGTCAAGGGTTGTTGTAATCTTAAGTCCGCCATAATAAAGCCTGTCCCAAGCTTGGTTTTCACTCATATCTTGAGTTTCCATTAGTTTTGCTACAACTTGCTTTTCAAGAAGGGTGTTGAAATATGATGTAATTTCTGTATTTGCCCTTTCGGCAGGTTCTATTGATTTGGCAATGTCAAAGCTTTTCGCTTCTTCCATTTCCTCTTCGCTAATATAACCAAGCTCTAGCATCTTATCTAGGACATAATTTTCTCTTTTAAGTGGTGCATCATTAAAAACTGCAGAATATTTTGTCCCGTCAATGGTAAATTCTCCAAGAACTCTCTCATCAGTCACTTCACTTGTCTTAATAGCCTTATAGAGAGAATATTCTGATGGAGATTGGACAATACCTGCAAGAGCCGCACATTGGGCAAGGTTTAAGTCCTTTACATCCTTGTTAAAATAAGTATTTGCAGCAGCTTGGACACCGTAGGAATTTTGCCCCATAAAGACCCTATTGAGGTAGGCACCTAAGATTTCCTCTTTTGAAAGGTGGTCTTCTATCTCAAGGGCTAGGTATATTTCCTTAATCTTTCTTTGGTAGGTTTGGTCGTTTGTAAGGTAGGTATTTCTAGCAAGCTGTTGGGTAATAGTTGACCCACCTCTAACAATGCCGCCTGCCTTGATATTTTCAAACATTGAACCAATTATAGAAACAATATCTATACCCTTATGTTCCTTAAACCTTTCGTCTTCAACAGCTATGAAGGCGTTTTTTAAATTGTCTGGTATTTGATCATAGGGAACAATTTCTCTATATTGGCTTGTAGCAATTGCATCAACTTCGTTGCCATCTTCATCAACGACAGTCGAGTTTTGACTCATTTCAAATTTGATTGCATCTGCATCTATCTCTGGTGCAGTCTTCATAACTTCAAGGATTGCTCCTCCGGTTATTCCTGCAAAAACTATCATAATCGACCCTATGAATAGGATAACTATTAGTAGGAGTTTTAATATGATAGCGGATATTTTTTTAGTCATGTGGCCTCCGTTTAATTTTTAATTTATACTTACTTCTATTTTATCATTTTTTGCGGGTAAGTTCCATCCTTTATTAAATTTTAGATAAAAGTATAATGAAATGGAAAGGATTTTTATGCAAGAAGTTATACAAGTCAACGTCCTAGGTAAGGATGATGACGAAGAAATAAAAATATATGAATTAGAATCTCTGATTAACACTGCTGGTGGCGAGTCAGTTGCCTTTGTAAGCCAAGTTGTGACTAAGGTTAACCCAAGGTTTTATATAGGCAAGGGCAAGCTTGAAGAAATCAGAGATTTGGCAGATAAATTAGAAGTTAAGACAGTAATATTTGATGTGGAATTATCGGCCAGTCAATTATATAACCTAGAAGAAGAATTAAAACTAAAGGTTGTTGACTGGACATCTTTAATTTTGGATATTTTTGCCCAAAGGGCCCATACCAAGGAAGCTAGGCTTAAAATAAAACTAGCCCAACTTAAATACCAACTACCAAGGATAAACAAGTGGTTTGCCTATCTATCACGCCAGGCAGGTGGAATTGGAACCAGAGGTCCAGGTGAAACCATGCTTGAGACTGATAGGAGGGCTATTGAAAGGGACATCAGGTCCTTAGAAAAGGCCCTAAAAGATATAGAAAAAACCAAGCGCCTAAATCGTAAATCTAGGGATAGTACCTATAATATTTCCTTAGTTGGTTATACAAATGCCGGAAAATCTACGATCTTAAATGGAATGATGAAATTATTTGGGTCAGAAAAATATGTTTATTCTGATGACCTTCTTTTCGCAACCTTAGATACATCCACAAGACGCCTTGATTTTTCAAATACCAAGGTCACTCTTACAGATACTGTTGGTTTTATAGACAACCTATCAAAGGAATTAAATGATTCCTTCCTAACAACCCTAGAAGAAATCAAGTTTGCTGATATGCTTTTAATTGTAATTGATTCTTCAAATAATATAGAAGGGCAAATTGCAACTATAGACAAGTCCCTATCTGAAATTGAGATGGATGATAAGGAAATAATCTATGTTTTCAATAAGATGGATAGGATTAAGGATGATACAGCGGTTTCTTTGTACAAGAGGGACTATGAGAGGATTTTTATCTCGGCTAAGGATGATAAGGATCTTGAGAGATTAAAAGATGAGATTGTAAAGGTCATCAAGGAAGACTATAGAGAGGTTACCATGCACATTCCTTTTTCTAAGGGAGCGGTCCTTGATTATTTTATGACCAATTACGATATTCTAAAAACAGATTATGATAATGAGGGGACTATTATTAACCTTGAGATAAATAAGGGAGACTATGGTAAGTATGAATCCTACATCAACAAATGACTACAAGACAATAAAGGGTACTGTGGTTTCTGAGTTTGAGGTTGAAAAATCAGTCTTCATCACAACTGCTAAGCACGTTGAAAGTGAAGAAGAAGCCATAGAATTTATAGAAGAAATTAGGGAAAAATATAAGGACGCAACTCACAATTGCACAGCCTATATAATTAACAAAACCCCTGTAATTAAAAGATATAATGACGACGGCGAGCCCCAGGGTTCTGCAGGACTTCCTATGTTATCAGTTTTAGAAAAAGAGGAAGTCACAAATGTAGCTGTGGTCGTAACAAGGTATTTTGGAGGCAAACTTCTTGGCAAGGGCGGGCTAATCCGTGCCTACACCAAGGGAGTGGCTGATACAGTCGGCCCAAATGCCCTTTACAAAAGAGACTATTTGAGAGTAGAATTAATTTTGTCTTATACTATCCTAGGTCAAATCGAAAATTATTTGAATGAAGAAAAGTACCAAGTGATTGACAAGGCTTACACAGATGAAGTTAAAATTGAGCTTTACGTAAGAAGTGACAGGTACGAGAAATTTTCTGAAGACCTAATAAATATGACAAGTGCAAATATTATTATAAATAAAAAAGAAGAGCTGATGCTCTATGAAGTAAGGAGTTAAAAATGTCTGGACATAATAAGTGGAGTAAAATCAAAAATAAAAAAGGTAGTGAAGATGCCAAAAAAGGCAAAATTTTCACCAAACACGCTAGAAATATCACAGTAGCTGCTAGAGAAGGCGGACTTGATCCTGACTATAATGCCAGCCTTAAAACTGCAATCGAAATGGCCAAGGCTGATAATATGCCAAATGACAATATCGATAGGGCTATCAAAAAGGCAAGCGGTGAGGCAGGTGGTGGTAATTTTGAAAGAATTATCTACGAAGGCTACGGCCCAGGCGGAGTTGCCTTTATAGTTGACTGCCTAACTGACAATAAAAACAGGACTGCACCAGATATTAGACATATCTTCGATAAATTTGGTGGCAATCTCGGTACAGACGGATCTGTAATGTTCCTTTTTGAGAAAAAAGGAGAAATTGTTGTAAATGGCGAAGGCAAGGATTTTGATGAATTTATGATGGATGCCTTAGAAGCGGGTGCAAGTGATGTAGATGACCTTGAAGAAGGATACTTCGAAGCCCTAACAGAAGTAAGTGATTTTAACGATTCTGTTGATAAACTTAGGGAAATGGGCTATAAAATCGAAAGAGCAAATATTTCTTACCTAGCAAACGAAATTGAGGTTGACCCTGACCATCATGAAAAACTTTTCAAATTAGTAGACGCCCTTGAAGATAACGACGACGTCCAAGAAGTCTACAACAACTGGGCTAGCCCAAGCGAGGACTAGGATGGAATTTGACATAAATAGGGTCGCCTTTACAATCTTTGGCCTAGATGTCTATTGGTACGGGATAATAATTGTAGCTGGCATCCTCGTTTCAGCGATTTTTGCAAAAAAAGAATTCGAAAGAAGGGGCTATAAGGCTGATATTGTTGACGATATTCTTTTTGCCATCCTTCCAGTAGGAGTAATTGGTGCAAGGATTTGGTATGTGATTTTTGAATGGGACTACTACGGTGCCCATCCAAATGAAATTATCGACATCAGAGGAGGAGGTCTTGCCATCCAAGGGGGGATTATCTTTGGCTTAATCGCCCTATATATCTTTAGTAAAAGGCGTGACATACCAATGATTGACCTTACAGATATACTTTCTCCATCCCTTGCTTTTGCTCAGGCAGTTGGCCGTTGGGGAAATTTTGCCAATGCCGAAGCCCACGGTTATCCAACAGATCTTCCATGGGGAATTATCATTGATGGGGTTAAGGTCCATCCAACATTTTTCTACGAATCTTTTGGGGACTTTTTGATATTTTTATTTTTGGTTCTCTATAGAAAGAAAAATCCGTCTAAGGGTTTCATTTCAGGAATATATTTCCTTGCTTATGGCCTTGTCAGATTTTTTGTAGAAGGTTTGAGAACTGATTCCCTATATGTATTTGGCCTAAGAACAGCCCAGCTTGTTTCAATCGTATTTATGGTTGTAGGAGTTTGTTTATTAATTTATGCCAAGAGGGAAAATCTCCCACCACATTTTTATAAAGAAAAGAAAAAACTAAAAGAAGATAAGATTATCAAATTTAAATAATATAAAGATTTCGACCGGTTATAAAAACCGGTCTTTTTGTTTGCTTTTTTCTGCTAAATAGGATAAAATATAAATGAAGTGGAAGATAGTGGTAAAAGGTGGTACAAAATGTTCCTAGGTGAATACATTCATAAATTGGATAACAAGAATAGAATAATGATGCCTAGTGACTTTAGGGAAGATCTTGACGGATATTTCTACCTTACTAAGGGGCCAGAAAAGTCTCTTATTGTTTATACCGAGGAAGAATTTCAAAAAAGATCAGCCGCACTTGACCAACTAGTTTATGAAAATAAGAAAAATCGTGCCATAAAAAGGCTATTTTTCTCATCCACTGTCAAAGTCAACCTTGATAAGCAAGGGAGGATTTTGATCAACAAATCTTTGAAGGACTATGCCGGGATCTCAGATGAGGCCATGATAATTGGTAATAACACAACCATAGAAATATGGGATAAGGATATCTGGGATGAATATATAAATGAAGTCGAGGTGAATTTGTCCGATATTATGGACGAATAATATGAAATTTGAACATACACCAGTTCTCTATAGGGAATGTATAGAAAATTTAAATATAAAACCTGATGGAATTTATGCAGATTTGACCCTTGGTAAGGGAGGTCATTCTAAATTAATTTTAGAAAATCTTTCACCAAAGGGACTATTAATAGGCATAGACCAAGACAAAGCTGCCATTGAAGCGGCTTCAGAAAACCTAAAGGACTATGACAACAAGGTTTTTTTCAATACTAATTTTGAAAACATAGGAAAGGTTTTAACTGAAGCAGGTTTTGATAAAATTGATGGTGCTCTAATGGACATTGGCGTTTCTTCGTATCAAATTGACAATCCAGAGCGTGGATTTTCCTATATGCACGATGGACCTCTTGATATGAGAATGAATAGGCAAAATGAGTTAACAGCAGAAATAATTGTCAATGAATACTCCCAGGATGAGCTTTCTAGAATATTTTTCGACTACGGTGAAGAAAGATTTTCCAAAGCCATAGCTAGAAATATTGTAAAAGCTCGCGCAACCGAAAGAATTAATACCACTTTCAAACTCCGAAATATTGTTATGAAATCTGCGAGATTTTCGGAAGTTCATCCTGAGAAGAGAGTATTTCAAGCCCTACGAATCGAAGTAAATAGGGAACTTGATGTCCTAACAAAGGCAATCGACACAATAATAGATTTTATTGATAAAGATGGCAGACTAGCGATAATTACTTTCCATTCTTTAGAAGATAGGATAGTTAAAAATAAATTTAAGGATTTGGCAACAGGGTGTATATGCCCGCCAGAAATCCCAGTCTGTGTATGTAATCACGAGGCTAAGGTAAAAATCATTACCAAAAAGCCAATTACAGCTAAGGCTGATGAACTAAAAGAAAATTCCAGGTCAAAACCTGCGAAATTAAGAGTATGTCAAAGGATATGATATGGCTGAACGTTTTGAAAAAAGATTAGTAAAAAATAATAATAAAAACCGTGTCAGACTCAAAGTCAAGGAAAAACCAAAAGTTATGAGGTCATACCAGGTAGATAAGCTTAGGAAAAGAGATAGGAAGGTAAAATACGCTATTTCTTTATTGGTTTTTGCCTTTATAGGAGCTTTGACAACTCTATTAATAATTAAGAGAATTAACTTGTCAAATGACAGATTTGAGTATAATAGACTACAGGCAGAAATTGTAAGCTATGAGCTCCAAAGAAACAGACTTCAAGATAATCTTGATGAGGCAATTGACCTAAACAGGATTCAAAGATATGCTATCGAAGATTTGGGCATGGTTTATAAAAATGACAAAAATAATTAACTGCCGTTAGGAATTATTATGGACAATATATATTTAATAACTATTATTGGCATTTGTTTGAGTATGGGACTTGGGAAAGTCATAATTCCCATGCTTGAAAGAAAGAAAATTGGACAAAATATCAGAAAGGTAGGACCTCAAAGCCACATGGCTAAGGCAGGCACACCTACTATGGGCGGGATTATATTTATAATAGTAGCCTTTGCTATGAGTCTAATTATTCTACCAAAAAATCTAGAAACTTTTATCTTAGTTATTTCTATGTTGGGATTTGGAGCAATTGGTTTTATTGATGACTTTAGAAAACTTGTTCTCCACCAGTCTGAAGGCCTTAAACCTAAACAAAAATTGGTTTTACAATTTGCCTTGGCAGCCTTAATAACAATCCTTGCATATTTAAATGACAAAGAATCTATAACTAAACTTTTAATACCATTTACAACTACCTACCTACCAGTGTCAGTCCTTGGTATTCCTATAATGATTTTTATAATTGTAGGAACTTCAAACGCCACAAACCTAACTGACGGGCTTGATGGACTCTTGGTAAGTGTGTCTATTCCAGTTTTTATAACTCTTGCAATTCTTGCAGGAAGTGGAACAAATAAATTATTTGCTGTAATTATGCTAGGCGCAATTCTAGGATTTTTAATTTTCAATTCAAATCCAGCCAGCGTTTTTATGGGAGATACTGGATCAATGGCTATTGGTGGAGCTGTAGTGGCCCTTGCCATTAACCTAAAAATTCCAATATATCTTGTGATATTTGGAGGAGTATATGTGATGGAGACCTTATCTGTAATTATCCAGGTCATTTCTTATAGGTATAGGAATAAGAAAAGAGTATTTCTAATGACACCTATCCATCATCATTTTGAATTAAAAGGTTATAAGGAGCAAAAAATTGTAGTAGGATTTATGATTTTATCTACGATCCTATGTCTAATTACTTTGGTGGCAATACTATGAAAAAAGTTTTAGTTTACGGACTCGGTGTAACAGGAATATCTTCAGTTAAGGCTTTAGATAAGCTTGGATATGAAGTTTACACCTATGATAAAAATAAAAAAAATATTAAAGAACTTGAGGGCTATGACTATAGCCCTATTTCTGATGAAAATTTTGGCAAATACGACTTTGTTTTAAAATCGCCTGGAATCAAGCCAAGTGATGATATTGTGAAAATTTTAGAAAAAGATAATGAAATAATATCTGATATAGAAGCAAGTCAGAGACTTTTTCCAGATAAGGAAAAAATTGCTATAACAGGCACAAATGGTAAGACTTCTACAACTTCTATGGTCACTCATATTTTAAATGAGTGTGGTCATCCTGCTTACGCTGTAGGAAATATCGGTGAGGGAATTTTGTGGCAGATGTATGATAAGAAAGGAGTTTTTGTAGAAGAACTTTCATCTTTTCAACTTCATGATACACAGACTTATAAACCACATATTGGTGCAATTTTAAATATCAAAGAAGATCACATAGATTGGCATGGATCTTTTGAAGATTATATAGATAGCAAATTAAAACTTGCGTCAAATCAAGATGAAAACGACTTTTTGGTTATTAACCACGAAGATGAGATAAGCCAGAACCATTTGGGAGATTTTAAGGCTCAAGTTTATGAGTTTTCAAGCCAAAATATGGTGGAAAGGGGTCTTTTCCTTGATGATAATAAAATCTGCTTTAGAAATGGCGGTTGTAATATTGCAGAAATCCTAGATGTTAGAGACTTATCTGTAATTGGAAACCACAATTACGAGAATGTTATGGCTGCGATATTGCTTACTTATTTGTATGGCTTAGATTTAGTTGATATTGTTAAAGCAGTAAAAACTTTCAAATCAATTTCCCATAGACTTGAATATGTGAGGACCCTTGATGGAATAGATTTTTACAATGATTCTAAGGGAACAAACGTAGATAGCTCTGTAAAGGCAATAGAAAGTTTTGATAGACCAATACTTATAATTGCAGGTGGCTATGATAAACATATTGACTACACTGATTTTGTTAAGGCTTTTAAGAAAAATGGCAAGATCATGGTTCTAATGGGAGCGACCAAGGAAAAATTAAGGCTTTTGTGCGAAAAATACCAGATTAAATATATTTTGGTTAAGGATATGAAAGAAGCAATTGATACAGCATATGAAAACGGTGAAAAGGGCGATGTGGTCTTACTTTCTCCAGCTAGTGCTTCTTGGGATATGTATAAATCTTATGAGGTAAGGGGAGATGAGTTTAAGGCCCTTGTAAATAGATTGGAAGAAAAATGAGAGTAATACTATCAGGTGGTGGAACGGGTGGACATATCTATCCGGCCATTGCTATTGGACAAAAAATCATGGAAGAAAAACCAGATAGCCAGATAATTTATGTTGGAATTAAGGGTGGCCCAGAAGAGAAGATTGCTGCAAAAAATGGCTATGAATTTAAAGCTATTGAAGCTATGGGGATTCCTAGAAAAATCAATAAAAGGCTTTTTAAGGCCCTAGCCACAAATCTTAAGGGTTTTAAGGAAGCAAAAAAAATCATCAAAGATTTTAAGCCAGACCTTGTAATTGGAACAGGCGGTTATGTTTGTGCCCCAATTTTATACCAAGCAAGCAAAGCAAAAATACCATCAATTGTTCACGAATCAAATTCTTATCCAGGAATGGCTTCTAAATTTTTATCAAAAAAAGTCGACAGGGTTTTGATTTCCTACAAGGAAGCTGCCGCACATTTTAAAAACAAAGACAATATTGTAGTTACAGGAAATCCAGTTAGGAATAATTTTGATTTGTCATTTACGGATGAAGACCTAAATCAACTAGGCATTGACAAATCTATTCCAGTTGTATTTTCCTTTGGCGGATCAAATGGTTCTTTCGCCTTAAATAAGGCGGTTATAGAAATGAGCGGGGATTTAAATGGAGAATTTTATCTCCTCCACCAAACAGGAAATAGGTTTTATGATGATTTTCTTAATAAGGCTCATAAATCGAAATACCTTAAAGCCTTTGCTTATATAGATAATATTGATTTGTTCTATGGGGTATCAGACTTAGTCATTGCTTCAAGCGGAGCTATGAGTTTGGCTGAAATATCTTCTGTTGGTAGACCTTCGATTTTGATTCCAAAAGCCTACACAACTGAAAACCATCAGGAATACAATGCCCGTACCTATGTCGATCATGGAGCAAGTCTAATGATTTTAGAAAAAGATTTATCTGGCTCCCTCCTAAAAAAAGAGATTATGAGTATAATAAAAGATAGAGAAAAAATTAAGCAAATGGGGGAGAAGGCTTACGACCTTGCTGATGAAGATGCCTTAGACAAGATTTACCAGCAAATCGAAGAGCTAATATAGATGACAAATAAAAACGACGATAGGTTAATAAAAAAAGGATCTAGAGTATTTAACAAAAAATATATAGCCAAAAAACGCAGTTTGGAAGAAGAAAAAAGAGGGAATTCGAAAGCCTTTATTTTTCTCTTAGTTTTGGCTTTTTTATTGGGAGTTTTTTACAATCTCTACACCCACCCTTTTATGAAAATCCAGGATATATACATAAATGGAAATAGGGTTACTGAGGATACTGAGATTATAAAAAAACTTAAGTCACCTCTAGGCAAAAATATTTTATTATATAATCCGACTAAGTACGAAGAAGATATAGAAAATTTAGAGTATATAAAATCGGCCAAGGTGAGGAAGGTTTTTCCAAAGATGTTATCTGTTAAGGTTGAAGAAGATTTTCCTATGTTTGTAATTAAAAAATACGGCAAGGAAATTATTGTGACAAATAACGGATTGGTTACAGATAAAAAGCCTTATAGCAAGGAGGCGAAGCTTATAGAAATAAAAACCAAGGGTGTAGAAACTACTCTTGGCCAAAGTTTCACTTCATCACAGGCAATAGGGGATTTTATCAAAGAATTGCAAGCTTCCTCTTTAATAGGGAGCCTAAGCCAATTAAATTTGGAAAATAAGCTTGATATTGGTATAATGATACAAGATATTGAGGTTAAATTTGGCGATTTAAATAATATTTCTTATAAAATTAAATTGCTGGAGAAAATTTTACAAGACATTAAAAGCAAGGGACTAGAAGCTGTAAGCATCAACTTAAACAATGGAGATAATCCTCTTGTGGTTGTAAAATAGAAGTCTTTTAGTAAAAATCTTAATAAGTAGAATAAAACAATGGGGGATTTTATGGCAAATATTAACATTGATATGGACAACAACTCTTTAGCTAAGATTAAAGTTATAGGAGTTGGTGGTGGTGGCAACAATGCTATCAGCAGAATGAGAGACAACGGACTATCAGGAGTAGAGTTTTTAGCTCTAAATACAGACCTACAAACACTTCAAGAATCAAACGCAGATTTAAGACTACAAATTGGTGAAAAACTAACTAGAGGTCTTGGTGCTGGTGCAAATCCAAGTGTTGGAGAAAAAGCAGCAGAAGAATCTAAGGGCGAAATTGAAGAAGCAATCAAGGGCGCTGACATGGTATTTATCACAGCCGGTATGGGCGGTGGTACAGGCACAGGTGCAGCTCCAATCGTAGCTCAAGTTGCTAAAGAAATGGACATCCTAACTGTAGGTGTAGTTACAAAACCATTCACATTTGAAGGTAGAAAAAGAGCAACTCAAGCAGAAGCAGGTATTGAAAAACTAAAGGAAAATGTAGATACACTTATCACTATTCCAAATGATAGACTTTTACAAATAGTTGAAAAAAGAACATCAATGGTTGAAGCTTTCCAAATGGCTGACCAAGTACTTATGGATGCTGTTAGCGGTATTTCAGAGCTAATCGCAGTTCCAAATGTAATCAACCTTGACTTTGCTGACGTTGAATCAATTATGAGTGATCAAGGTATTGCTCACATGGGAATCGGCAGGGCAAGCGGAGAAAATAGAGCTGTTGACGCTGCTAAAGCTGCAGTTAATTCTCCACTACTTGAAACAAGCATTGACGGAGCAAACGCAGTTCTTCTTAACGTAACAGCTGCAGAAGTTGGCTTAATGGAAGCAAACGAAGCTGCAGAATTAATTAGAGAATCAATTGACTCTGATGCAAACATCATCTTTGGTGTTGGCCAAGATGAATCTCTAGGAGATGAAATCAAGATTACTGTTATCGCAACAGGTTTTGACAACAGTTCTAGATCTCGTAGGGCTGATAGAAATTCTAACAGAGCTGATGAACTAAGAGCTCCACAAAGAAATTCCCAACCTAGCCAACAAAGAAAATCATCAAATCCTTTTGATGATATAGATCTTCCAGACTTCTTAAAATAAGATGAGATGTCCCTATTGCAACTCAACAAATACTAGGGTAGTTGACTCAAGGTCGACAGATGACGACAGGGCCATCCGTAGGAGAAGGCTTTGCGAAGATTGTGACAAGAGATTTTCAACCTACGAAAGGTATGAAGATTCTACAGTCATGATAATAAAAAAGGATAATACTAGAGAAGCCTTTGACCCAAGAAAGGTCATATCAGGTATAGTGAAATCCTGTCAAAAACGTCCAGTATCTATGGATCAAATAGAAGAAGTAGCAAAAAATATCGAAACCAAAGTCAACCACACTGGTAAAAAGGAAGTGACCTCAACATATATAGGCGAGCTTGTCATGGATGAGCTAAAAGACCTTGATTCTGTAGCCTATGTCAGATTTGCTTCTGTATATAGGGAATTTAAGGATTTGGAGTCCTTCTATGAGGAGATTATAAATTTAAAAGATGATAAAGGTGCTAATTCTTAGCATCTTTTTTCTTTAAGGAAGAAGAATGGATTTATTTGAACTAAATAGAAAAATTGAATTAGAAAAATCTGCCCCTCTAGCTGATAGGCTTAGGCCAAAAAGCCTAGATGCATACATAGGTCAAGACCACTTGGTAGGAGAGGGCAAAATCATAAGAAGGATGATCAAGGCTGATAGGATTTATTCAATGATTTTTTATGGGCCGCCTGGTGTAGGAAAGACTACCCTAGCAAAGATTATCTCAAACTCAACCAACATGGCTTTTGAGGAAGTCTCAGCTGTGGCAAGTGGGATATCTGACCTTAAGGAAAAAATTCAGATAGCCAAGGATAACCTGTCCTACGAAAATAAGAAAACCATATTATTTGTAGATGAGATCCATAGGTTTAATAAGAGCCAGCAAGATTACCTCTTACCTTTTGTGGAAGATGCCACAATTATATTAATTGGTGCAACAACAGAAAATCCTTATTTTGAGGTAAATAAGGCTTTGATTTCAAGGATGTATGTCTTTGAATTAAAAGAACTTACAGAAAAAAATCTTAGTGATTTGATTGATCTTGCCCTGAATACTGATGAGGTTTTAAAAAATAAAAACATAAACCTAAGCCAAGCTGCTAGGGATAAGTTAATAAAATATTCAAATGGTGATTCGAGAGCCCTTTTAAATGCCTTAGAAATCGCCATATTTTCAGAAAATGAAAAAGATGGTAGAATAGAAATAGACTCTGAAACTATAGAGAATTCTACAACAAAAAAAATTGCTGTTTATGACAAAAATGGTGACAGGCACTATGATACCATATCGGCCTTTATAAAGTCGATGAGAGGGTCAGATATAGATGCGAGTTTGTATTATTTGGCAAAGATGCTAGTTTCTGGAGAAGATATAAAATTTATAGCAAGAAGGATGATAATTTTTGCGGCAGAGGATATATCAAATGCAGATCCTTTTGCCTTGGTTTTGGCAAATTCGACTTTTGAGGCGGTAAACAAGATAGGTATGCCTGAAGCAAGGATTATCCTTGCCCAAACGGTAACCTACCTAGCGGCAGCAATAAAGAGTAATTCAACTTATCTTGCAATTGATAAGGCCCTTGACTTTGTAAGAACCAACCAGGATAAGACCGTACCAAATAAATTAAAGGATAGCCATTACGCAGGAAGTAAAAATCTGATTACAGAAGAATACTTATATCCGCACGACCACGGCGGTTATGTAGACACAAACTACTTGCCAGATGATTTTGCTGGTGAAAAATTTTACCAGGCAAAATATTTAGGCTATGAAAAAGAAATGATCGAAAGATTAGAAAAAATAAAGGAAGGCAAAAATGAAGATTAGAGAATTAATGAGAGAAGCTGATAGCTTTGTTGATAAGGAAGTAAAAATCGAAGGTTGGATAAGAAACTCAAGATTTAGCAAAAACGTAGGTTTTATCGACCTAAATGATGGTTCTACTTTTAAGAACATCCAAGTTGTAGTTGGTAAAGAAATCGAAAACTACGACGAACTTGACAAACAACACCTATCTGCAAGTCTAAGTGTAGAAGGAAAATTTGTAGCAACAGGTAATAACAAAAATCCTTACGAAATCCAAGCAAATAAGGTTAGCGTTTTAGGCGAATCATCAGAAAAATTCCCAATTCAAAAGCAAAGACAAACCTTTGAATTTATGAGAACTATCCCACATCTTAGACCAAGAACAAATACCTACAGGGCTGTTTTTAGACTTCGTTCAATCCTAGCCTTTGGTCTTCATAAGTTCTTCCAAGAAAGAGACTTTGTTTATGTAAACCCACCAATCATCACAGCAAGCGATGCTGAAGGTGCTGGTGAGATGTTTAACGTAACAACAATAGACCCTAATGACCCACCAAGAAGAGAAGATGGTAAAGTTGATTACAATAAAGACTTCTTTAGCAAAAAATCTTATATGACAGTATCTGGTCAGCTTGAAGCAGAAGACTATGCCCTTGCTTTTGGTAATGTTTATACTTTTGGTCCAACTTTTAGGGCAGAAGTTTCAAACACACCAAGGCATGCTGCAGAATTTTGGATGCTAGAGCCTGAAATGGCCTTTGCAGACTACAATGTATGTATGGATACAGCTGAAGATATGATTAAATATGCAATTGACTATATCCTAGAAAATGCCAAAGATGAAATGGAATTCTTCAACCAATGGATTGACAAAGGCTTAATTGAAAGATTAACAAAACTTCGTGATTCTGAATTTGCAAGAATTACCTATACAAAGGCTATTGAATTACTAAAAGAATCTGGCGAAAAATTCGAATTCCCAGTTGAATGGGGCATGGACCTACAAACAGAACACGAAAGATACCTATCAGAAAAAATCGTAGGTGGTCCAGTATTCGTAACAGATTATCCAAAAGACATCAAGGCCTTCTACATGAAGAGAAACGACGACGGTAAGACTGTTGCTGCTTTTGATATGCTTGTGCCAGGAGTTGGAGAATTAATCGGTGGTTCTCAAAGAGAAGAAAGATATGATGAACTTGTAAAATCCATGATTGATAATGGCTTAAAACCAGAAGAATACCAAAACTACCTTGACCTAAGAAGATTTGGTACAGTTGTTCACTCTGGATACGGTCTAGGTTTTGAAAGAGCTATGATGTATGTAACAGGTATGAAAAACATCAGGGACGTGATTGCCTATCCTAGATATGTAAACGCCTTTGCAAGGGAAAATTAGGAGGAAAGATGAGGGAATATAATCCAAATGCCATTGAGAAAAAATGGCAAAAAATATGGAAAGAAGAAAAAACTTTTAAATCCGAAATAGATCCAAATAAAAAGAAATTTTACCCACTTGTAGAATTTCCTTATCCATCAGGCCAAGGACTTCACGTTGGCCACCCACGTCCATACACAGCTATAGATGTTGTGGCTCGTAAGAGAAGACTTGAGGGAGAAAATGTAATCTATACTATGGGTTGGGATGCCTTTGGCCTTCCAGCAGAAAACTATGCAATAGAAAACAAAATCCACCCAGCTATTATTACAGAAAAAAACATCGACCACTTTAGGGGCCAAATGGAATCAATTGGTTTCTCATTCGACTGGGATAGGGAAATCAATACAACAGATCCAGAATACTATAAGTGGACCCAATGGATTTTCCTACAAATGTATAAGATGGGCCTTGCCTATAAGTCTGAAACATCAGTAAACTGGTGTCCATCCTGTCTTGTAGGTCTTGCAAACGAAGAAGTTGTGGACGGCAAGTGTGAAAGATGTGGGGCAGATGTTGAGCATAAACTTAAAAACCAATGGATGCTAAAGATAACTGCCTATGCCGATAGGCTAATCGATGACCTTGAGGGAGTTGATTTTGAAGATAGGATAAAGACTAGCCAAATCAACTGGATTGGCAGAAGCCACGGCGCAGATGTTAATTTCAAAATCAAGGGCAAGGAAGAAAAGCTAACAGTTTATACAACCAGACCTGACACAATTTTTGGTGTATCTTACATGGTTGTATCTCCTGAACACCCAATCCTTGAAAAATATAAAGATGAAATTAAAAACTACGATGCAATTGTAGAATATCAACACCAAGCAAGTCTTAAATCTGACTTTGAAAGATCAGAATTAAATAAGGATAAGACAGGTGTTATGATTGATGGTTTATCTGCAATTAATCCACTAAATGAAAAAGAAATTCCAATTTGGGTTTCTGACTATGTTTTAATGGGTTATGGTACAGGTGCTATCATGGCAGTTCCTGCCCACGATGAACGTGACTTTGAATTTGCTAAGAAATTTGATATGCCAATCGTCCGTGTATATGACTCAGAAGAAGACCTTCCTGTTACAGATATTGAAAAAGGAATTTCAATTAATTCTGATTTCTTAAATGGACTTACTGCAAGCGAGGCAAAGAAAAAAGCTATTGAATATATAGAAGAAAAAGTTCTTGGCAAAGCAAAAACAAACTTCAAACTCCGTGACTGGGTATTTTCTAGACAAAGATATTGGGGTGAGCCAATTCCAATGGTTTATTGTGATGACTGCGGTTGGGTGCCAGTAGATGAAAAAGACCTACCAGTAAAATTACCTGAAATTGAGTCTTACACACCAACAGCCACAGGTGAATCTCCACTTGCAAAGATTGACGAATTTGTAAACACAACCTGTCCTCACTGCGGCAAACCTGCCAAAAGAGAGACAGATACCATGCCACAATGGGCAGGATCATCTTGGTACTACCTAAGATATGTAGATCCATATAACAAGGAAGCTCTTGCAAGCAAGGAAGCCCTTGATTATTACACACCTGTTGATTGGTATAATGGAGGAATGGAACATACCACTCTCCACTTACTCTATTCAAGATTTTGGCATAAGGTCCTATACGACATTGGAGTTGTTCCTACCAAAGAGCCTTACATGAAGAGGACAAGCCACGGCATGATCCTAGGTCCTGATGGACAAAAGATGAGTAAATCACGTGGAAATGTAATTAATCCAGATGATATCATCAGAGATTTTGGTGCAGATACACTTAGGACTTATGAAATGTTCATGGGAGACTTCTCGTCAGTTGCAAAATGGTCAGATGAGGGAGTCAAGGGCTGTAGGAAATATCTTGAAAGAGTTTATAACCTTCTAGACCTAGTGGAAGATGGAGATGATTATTCTAAAGAATTAGAAATCCTAACCAACCAAACAATTAAAAAGGTAAGCGAAGATTATGAAAACCTCAAGTTTAATACAGCTATAGCTCAATTAATGACTTTATCAAATGAGATGAGATCACTTGGAAAAATTACTAAAAAAGATTTCAAGACCTACATTACTTTATTAAATCCAGTTGCTCCTCACCTTACAGAAGAGCTTTGGGAAATGGCAGGCTTTGAAGGAAGGTTAACAGATACTACTTGGCCTACTTATGATGAAAACAAGCTTAGCCTTGATACAGTAGACCTTCCAGTTCAAGTTAATGGCAAGATGCGTGGCAAGATTACAATTTCAAAAACTGCTACCCAAATAGAAGCCCTAGCTCTTGCTAACCTAGATAAAAATGTAAATACCTATATCAAAGATAAAGAACTTAGAAAGGTAATCTATGTTCCAGGAAAGATTTTAAATATAGTTGTATAAAAAAATAAAATCCATTGACCGAGTCTGGTCTTTGGATTTTTCTTGTCCACTTTAGTGAGTTGAGCGAACGAAAGAGAGCGAAACAAAAAACCACCTGCTATGCAGGTGGAGGGATTTAGCTTTAGCTTCAAGCACCAAGAAAACCTCCTTAAAGTATAATTGTGATAGTCACATGCACAATTAAACAAGGAGGTAATCATGGATAAAAATACTTTATCACATACAAGCTGGAGATGCAAATATCATATAGTTTTTGCGCCAAAATATAGAAGACAAGTAATATATAGACAACTAAGGAAAGATATAGGAAGCATACTTCGAGAATTATGTTCAAGAAAAGGAGTAAACATAATAGAAGCAGAGTTATGCCCAGATCATGTCCATATGTTGGTAGAAATACCACCAAAATATTCAATATCACAAATAATGGGATATTTAAAAGGAAAAAGTTCGCTGATAATATTCGATAGACATGCCAACTTAAAATATAAATATGGAAACAGACATTTTTGGTGTAGAGGATACTATGTAGATACTGTAGGCAGAAATGAAAAGAAAATAAAAGAATATATACAAAATCAATTAAAAGAAGATTATTATGCTGACCAAATAAGTATAAAAGAATACCATGACCCGTTTACGGGAGAGTCAGTAAATAAAAACAAATAAAAAACTGCTTCAGCAGTAGTTGGGATAGTGGTGCATGTGATGGAATATTCGGAGCCCCAATAGGGGCGTGCCGGTATTCGCGCCTTATAGGCGCTGCACAAACTACCAGCTAAGCTGGTAGTTTTGATTTGTAAAATTTCTATCTTTACCAAATCTTCACAAAAGTATGGTATCATAATGTAGTAATTGACAGATGGGAAAGATAGATGTATGATAGCACTACATACATCATACAGCGGAGTAAATATGGAAAAGTTTGTAAAAGATCAAATTTTTAATATAATAGGGGCAATAATCTTAATCTTGGGTATTATCCTGGGTTTTGTTGGCTTCCATAAGGGATACTTTAATTCTCTTGATACTTTTAGGGAATTAATTTTGGCCAAGGGAGCCTGGGCACCTATTGTTTTTATGGGCCTACAAATAGTTCAAATAATCGTGCCGGTGATACCAGGTGGTCTTACCTGTGTTGCAGGAGTGGTGATTTTCGGAGCCTTTTGGGGATTTATTTATAACTACATATCAATATGCCTAGGATCTATACTTGTATTTTTCATTTCAAGAACCTTTGGTAGGTCTATTGTAATAAGAATATTTGGTGAAGAACTTTATGATAAGTATAAGGGAAAACTAAATGAAGATAGGTACGACAAGTTTTTTGCCCTTGCTATTTTCTTGCCAGTTGCACCAGATGATTTTTTATGCTACCTAACAGGCCTTACTGAAATGTCTGTAAAGAAATTTGTTGCAATCATTCTTCTTTGTAAACCCCTTAGCATTTTTGCTTATTCTATGGCCTGGGCCCTTGGTTTTGACTTTTTAATTAAAAAATATTTGTAGGAGAAATAATGAAATTTGAAGATTTTTTAATATTTTTATTCCCAGCCTACTTTGTAATAGTTGGCTTCATTTCAAATATGATAAAGGATAAGCCCATTGATAAAAAATACGGCTATAGGACAGAACTTTCAATGAAGTCCAAGCAAAACTGGTATTTTGCAAATTCTTTTATGGCGAAAGGTTCCTTTGCCCTTGCCTTTATCTTTATGGCCTTGGGTTTAGTCTTGAATAATTTTGCCGATATGACAAGGTATAGGAGGATTTTATTTATTATAATAGAATTTATGTCCTATATAATTTTAGGAATTACGCTTGAAAATAGGCTTAAGACAGCCCACAAAAAATAGGAGGAGATATGTTAAGACTACTTATTTATTTTTTATTCGTCCTTGGGAATATATTCTTTATTCCAAGCACCTATAGAAAGTACAAGGAGAGTAGAGATAAGCTAGATTTAGCTGAGCTAATCGGTCTTATTCTTATGCTACCCCTTCCTATAGTAATGATACTTGATAGATTTATCCACTAAAAAGCTCTCTAACTTGGAAATTTCAAGCCGGAGAGCTTTTTAAGAGAGTAATATACTTAACTTTTAACACTTTTCTATATATGATTTTAGGTAAGTGTATAAAAAGTAAAAGGCAAATGAAATTCCTATGTGGCCGATGCCAGCGATTGCTGATATGGCTGCACTTATGGCACTATTATCTAAGCTATAGATTTGATAAAAACCTCTTGCAATTAGGGTTCCTATGACTAATATCAAAGAAAAGTTATAGGTATTGAAAAATCTTTTTTCTTTTTTGTCTTCTCTTAGATCAAAACTTTTAGCAAATAAGCTTAGGATTATAAATAAAATAAAACCTAAGACAAGAGTGTGGGTGTGGGCAAGTCCTAAATTTGTAGGACCTTTAAAACCAATAATCCTTGTACATTCTCTGTAGAAAGCTCCTATAAATAAGCCAAAAAGTGCATAGATGAATGATGTCTTAAAGTATTTTTTTGTCATTTTTTTCTCCTTTCATAGCCTTATAGCCGATTAAAACTGTCCAGATATAGGCACAAGTTTTTGGCACCATAAGGGCGCCGATGGATGGTAGGCTTTGGTCAAAAAGTACAACCGGTAAATAAAAACCAAAGCTTAAGAGAATGGTAAGCCAGAGATTTTTAAAGGCAGTGTCTTTTCTCTCCATTGATTTTTGGTAAAATATTATAATTATAATTAGACCCATTATTGTAAATGGAATATTCCTATAAATCCCCCAGGCAAGTGGGGATGGGCTGGTTAAAAATTTATTTTCTGGACAAAGAACTAGTAAAATCCTTAAGACTGCTAAGACCCAGATAGTAAAGGTAAGTCCTTTTTTATTTATAATCTTATAACGCTCTCTCCAAACGTAGTAGAGGATTAGGTAGAAAATCGTCATAGTTATGGAAGTGATTAGCTTGCCAAGGCCAAGTGATCTTGTGAAAGATTCAAGACCTGTTGTATTTAGGGCTATGGCACGCGGTATCAGATGAAAGGCATCACCAAAGCCTAAAACCAGGGCCATTAGACCGAATAAATAGTATACTCTATCAAATTTTCCTTCTTTGAGCATTTTTGTGCCGAGAAATATAACAGTTCCTAGGTAAAAAATATCAAAAATTGTTTCAAATAATGCTTGCATATAAACTCCTTACTGAACATTGTTCATTTTATTGCCTTATAAATCCCGCTTCAAATAGCGGGTTAATATAAGGTCTTTTTTACAATTTTTAATAGCAAGTCTTTGTTATAATTTTTATCAACAATAAAACAAAGGCTAGTTGATAGGATAAATTCAACCAAATCATCCTTAGTAAAGTCATCGTCAAAAGCATCATTTTTGATATTGGGATCCTTATCCAGGATATAAATCAAATTTTCTCTGAGTTTTTCGATGTAGGTGGCCATTGAGTCCTTGGCCTTACCAATACTTTGCGATTTAAAACTTAGGGAGTGGATGGTAAAAAAGTTTGGATACTTTTCTATGCCAAGACTTAGGTGGGTAAAAATATCCGATAGGTATTTCAAAAAGTCATCGGCTTTTTGGTCTTGATCTTCTATTCGGAATATATCTTCCCAAACACTTTCTATAGTTGAAATCATAAGGTCATCCTTGGATGAAAAGTAGTTATAGATTGTACCTACTGCAAGGTCACATTTTTTTGCTAACTTCCTTATGCTTAGGGCATCTAAGCCTTCGCTTGCAACTAAATCTCTAGACTCTTTAAGGATTTTTTCTTTGGATATAATCATATATGACTCCTAGATGAACATTGTTCATTATCATTATAAGCTGAAATTTTTACTTGTCAAGATTTCTTTTATTTCTTAATTCATCATAGTGGGCTTTTCTTTTAGGATTTTCCTTAAACCAACCCTTAAGAACTCTTTGTTCTTGCTCAATAACTTCACCAATTGACCAAAAACAGCAACAGGCAATTACACCAGCAAAGATGCTAGGGATAAGAGATTTGATGTAAAGGGAAAGGGCAACAAAAATTATACCAAATAAAATAAAAAATTTGTTAACCTTTCTCCCAAAATAATATTCGCCCTTGATCACAAGGGGATGAAAAATTCCTATTAAAAAAAATGTCACGACGCCAATAATAATTCCTTCCATAAATCCTCCTTATATAATTATCATATACATTGAAAAATTGGTCAAATATTTAAGAAAACCCTTAAAATTAAAGAATGTAAAAGGGTTTTTACATAAAAAAACTTGAGTGTAAAGTGATATAGATAGACTAAATAAATAAAATTTTTTAATATAGACTTAGGAGGTAAGAATGAAAATCGGAGATAAATTAAAAAATGCCAGGTTAAAAAAATCCATGACCCAAGAAGAAGTTGCAGAAAAACTTTTTGTCTCCAGGCAATCAATATCAAACTGGGAAAATAACAAAACATATCCTGACATTGGAAATGTAATCGCCTTGTCAGACTTATACCAAATAAGTCTTGATGAGCTTTTAAAAGGGAGTGATAATTTTATGAAACACTTAGAAGAATCAACAAACATTGTAGAATCAAACAAAAAACTCATTTTTATTATAGTAATTGCTTTAATAGCAATGATTGTAATGGCACTTTTTACAGAATTTTTGCCAGAAAAAGTATTTTTGATTTCAATATTTAGCCTTGCAGTAATAGTAACAGGCTTAGTTTATAGCGAGATTATTAAAAGATTTTAGGAGAAAGATATGGATATAAAATTAATAATAATGATAATTAGCGGGGCAGTTTTTGTGGTTGGTGGTTTTATCCTCCAATATAATATCTACCAAATGACTCAAATTGATGCAAAAGCGAGGGGACTTAAACACCCTAGATTATTGGGTGTCTTAAATATTTCAGGCAATAATGGCAATGCATTTTTGCTAGCATATTTAATTGGTAGGAAAAAATATCCTATACAAAATATTTCTAGTAAGGATTTGGCAGATTTAGAATCCTATAAGAAAAAATCTCTCCTTGCCTTATCAATGAACCTTATAGCATCCTTGGTTTTTGTAATAGCCTTTATATACTATAAGGGGATGACATTATAAAGACTTAAAAAGCTTAGGCAATTTCTCGCCTAAGCTTTTTTCTATACATATAATTCTGCTTGCGTTGTGAACATCTCTTTATAGAGGCCGTCCTCTTTTATTAATTGGTCATGGGTCCCGTTTTCTGTGATTTTTCCAGCATCACAGACAATTATTCTATCTGCATATTTGGTAGACGATAGTCTGTGGGAGATGAAAAGGGAAGTTTGCCCTTTAGAAATTTTTAGCATATTTTCAAAGATTTCCTGTTCACTTCTCGGATCTAGGGCGCTGGTTGGTTCATCCATGATAAAAAACTTTCCTTCATGGAAGATTGAACGGGCAAGGGCGATTTTTTGACCGATGCCACCTGATGGCTCGACAGATTTATCTGAGAAAAGATAGGTAAGGAAGGTATCTTCCTTTTCTAATTGTTTACCTATCCAATCCGACAAATTTAAGATGTCAAAGGCCCTATCCATATCCCTGTATTCATCATCACTGATATCTTCCTTTAGTTTACTAGTAATATTTTCGCTAATCCTAAAAGGAAAGAGCCTAAAGTCTTGGAAGGTAGGAGATAAGATTTCATAATATTTTTTTGTTGAAATCTCAGATATATCTATATCGTTTAGGTAGATATGGCCCTCAGTGGGTTCGTAAAATTTACACAAGAGTTTTACTATTGTTGATTTGCCAGCTCCGTTTTTGCCTACAAGTGCAAGGGTTTCTCCATTTTTTATTTCAAAGGAACAATCTTTTAGGACATAATCTTCACTTGCTGGATACTTAAAGGATACATTTTCAAATCTTATCCTAATCTCATTTGTATCAATATCTGTAATTTCTCCCTTATCAAGCAGGCCTTCTTCCATTTCAAGGAAATTGAAAAATACATCAAGTTGGGAATTTACAGAAATAACCTTAGCGTAGTTTTGCTGGATGAGATTAGTTGCGTTTATAACCTGGATTAAGGAGTTGAAGTACATGGTGAAGTTTGCAAGGCTAATTGTCTTATCGATTAATTTATAGGTTAGGTAAATTAAAGTAAGTATTATTGATCCATTTGCACTTACATTCATAATCCCAGTGTAGATTCCGTTTTTGTTGAAGTAGTCGGTTGATGATTTAATCATCTCATTTTGGTAGTAATCAGCTTTTTCAAGAACTAATTCTTGACCATCATAGATTTCAATGTCTTTAAAATATCTTAGATCTGATGCAAAATTAGCAAAAAACCTGTATGACCTTAGGTCAGAGATGTTATTTTCTTGGTATTTTAGTTCGTTTTCTTTAATTAGTGTCACAATTTTCTTGTTTATCAAAACTAACAAAACCAACAAGATAATGATAGCAGGATTTAGCTTTACAAGTATTCCTAAAGATAAGATTCCTGTTATCACTGCCGATATTACTAAGACAATTATGTCATAAAGGGTGTACATTTCCCAAACGGCATAGTGGGCCTGCTCCATCATGTCCTGGATTTCTTTGGAGTCGGATTTTTCTATGGGTAGTCTTAGGGATTTTTTTGCTATCTTAAAGGTGAGTTTGTCTGACATATCTTCAAAGGTGAGAGTCAGATAATTGTTTAGCCATCTATAGGTTACTTCTTTGATAAAACCTAGGACTATAACCAAGAGGCCAAGGCCTAGACAAAATGAAATTCTTTTTTGTCCCATAAGCTCATCTATAATTAGCTTTGGAGCGAAAATATTTATAAGAGGCAAGAACCCAAGGACTAGGTTTGTTATAATGACTTTGAGGGTAAAACCTGGGCGGTAGGTGTCTATTAATTTAAAAAGTTTTCTTATATTTTTCATAGGACCTCCTTGTAATTGTCTGCTTGGAGATTATAGAGGTCTTTATAATCCTCACAAGTATTCATCAGCTCATCATGAGTCCCATTTGCGAGAATCTTACCGTCTTTAAGATAAATTATCCTGTCACAAAACTTAGTCGATGCCAGTCTGTGGGAGATAAAAATCGAAGACTTATCTTTGGTGAGATTATCGTAGAGCATATAAAGCTCTCTTTCGTTAAGGGCATCAAGTTGGGCTGTCGGCTCATCTAGAATAAGAAGCTTAGCCTTAGATTTTGCAATAGCTCTGGCTAAAAATAGTCTTTGCTTTTGACCACCAGATAAATCAACCCCGTCATTATCCAGAATCCTTAGAAGAGTCTGGTCATCTTTTTTATCATATTTATTTATGATTTCATCTAGGTGGGTCATCTTGTAAATATCGTCTATATCTCTATTCTCAGTTGACATTAGAATATTTTCCTTAAAGGAAAATGGCAAGAGATTTGAATCTTGAAAGACAGCTGAGATTAGCTTTTTATAATCTATTTGCGAATTCTTTATATCTTCACCATTTATCAAAAGTTTGCCTTCTGTCGGTTCGTACAGTCCAGCAAGAAGGAGGGCAAGGGTAGACTTACCAGCACCATTTTCACCTACAAGGGCGATTGTTTCTGAGTCTTTTATCTTTAAATTTATATTTCTAAGAACATAGTCATCTGTACCTGGATATTTAAAAGAAACATAGTCAAGTACAATTTCTACTTGTTCTGGATAAATTTCTTGTTTTTGGTCCTTATAGACATCTGTAATCTTAAAAAATGGCTTAAACATAGTGAAGTTTCTCCTGATATCAGAAAAAACCCACATGGTCTGGTGGTTAAAGGCAATAAATGCGAAAATCGCTGTAAAATAGACATAGAAAGATGCTATAGAAATTCCACCTCCAATAAGGCCTGTCATTAGCCAATAAATAATAAGACCGTCTCTGATTAGGTTAAAAATATTTGCCAAGGTAAAAATTCTTAGAGTCTTTGTGTTAACATCTCCGAGGCGAATTATCCTATCTTTATTTGTTTTGCCATAATAAGATTTAAATATCCTTATGGTATCGAAAATCAAAATATCTTGCTTAGATAGGGGAGATTTCATTTCGTTATTAAGCTTTGCAAACTTATCCCAATTTGGACTCACTTCGTCCCAGTATCTGTTATAAGATTTTGGGACTTGGTTTAAAAGTGCCCAAGAAAGGCCAGTTAGGATTAGTGTTGTGATTAAGACCCAAAGATCCATTGTAGTAAAAATCCACAAAAATCCACCGATAGAAATCATCATGGAAAAGACATTTGGTAGATCCATCATAATGCCACCAGCTCCGAGCCAAGGCGATTCTACAGCCTTCATGGCATCACTTATTTTTTCGGATTCTTTCTTTTCTTTTTTAAGAGCGTAGGGTAGGTAGAGCGAATACTCTGTGATCATATTCATTAGCTTATAGCGGACGTGGTTCATCCTCATCCTGTAATTGCCCATAACAAAGGCATCAAAAAAGCTAATTAATGAAGAAATAAAAAATAAGCCTATGAAAAACATGGGAAAAACTTCAGGATTTCCTTGGTAGTTTTCTAGTATATAGGCAGGCGAAATAATCCATAAGAAGGGTTTGATCCCTACAAATAGACCGTAAAGTGCGATTAGTAAAAACATAATTGGCTCCAAATGAGCCATCTTTTTAATCAAAAATTTAAATTCTTTCATAGTGCCGAAAATTCGGCATCCTCCTTGGTTTTTCATATGTAAGTCAAGGAGCTATCCTTACTTACTAGTTACGGGTTTTCTTTCTTTTTCTTAATTTTGTCATTTTTCTTTTCTCCTTTCTTTAAACTTCTAATAATTTACCACGGTAGAATATTTATGTCAAATATTTATCTACCAGTAGCAAAGGAAATGATAGTATTTTTTCCTTCTTTTCTGATGTCTAAAACCTTAAATCTCCTGATTTTATAAGTATTATCAAAATTGATATAAGAATTAATCACAGTGCCAAGACCTGCCACTTCTGTAATTCCTGCTTTTGTTGTGATAGGTAGGTTAGAATCGATGGCGTAATTTATCATCTCATCGAAAAGCTCAGCATCTATATCAGATGTGCAATCTAATAGGGTAATATAAGCCTTATCTTCGCTTAGAAATAAGTTTGTTTTAACATTACCATAAAATCCTTCTAGGAAAATTTGAAAGAGAATGTAGGCTGTATTGTAGGATAGGTTTCTGTATCTTAAAGCCTTATCAACAACTAATTCGATTGTATCTTCTGTATATCTGCCCTTTACAGAAATAAGGTCTTTGCCTTTATTTTCCTTGACTTCGACAACCTCAAGACCTCCTGCAGTCTTGTAATCGTTTATCAAAAAATCATCACTAGGCATAAAGATAGTTTTTTCTACTAGAAGCTGGCTAATATTATTTTTAAATCTCTTATCTTTTACTTCTGCGGTGAAGGATAAGATTTCTGGATATTTTTCGTAAATTTTCATGATTTTCTCCTCTAATCTATTATATCATATGATATAATGAAATAGAGGTTTTTATGAAAAAAAGAATCGCCCCTTTTCTTTTGGGTTTAATCCTTGGAATTCTGGGCTTTATTAATTTTGAAAATGTGAATATCCTTTTTTTTGGACTTATTTTTGGAACCCTTTTTTTATTTTTTTATAGGAAAAGCAAAGAATACGCTATATTTTTTCTTGCAATCCTAATAGGATTTTCTTTGGCAAGTTTTAAATTTTCTAGGATTAATCCTAAGGAAAGTAAAAATGTAAATATAAATTTTACTATAATTGATAAAAAGATGAGCAAAAACTCATTAAGATATACTATTAAAATTGATGAAAATGGGAAAAAAGCCTTCATGTTTGATGAAAATGACTTTGATATTGGAGATAAAATCTCATGTGCTGGAGACCTTAAGCTTGTAAGGAGAAATACCAATCCAAATCTCTTTTCCTATAGATCTTATGCTATTTCAAAGGGAATTGGTCTTGAATTTAAGCCTAGAAACCTAAATCAAGAAGTTATAAGGACGAGATCTTCGAATATTTTCCTAAGTCTAAGAAGATCTTTTACATCTTATTTAAACAGGATTTTTAGGGAATATTTATCCAAAGATTCTGCTGACTTTGTTATTTCGGTAATTTTGGCGGACAATCTTTTTGAAAAGGGAGATATAAATAAGCTTGGTCTTGCTCATATCCTTGCTATTTCAGGCTTTCACTTAAATCTCTTGATGAATTTTATGGTTTTAATCTTATCCAAAATTGGCCTTTCCTATAAGAAATCCATGATACTTTCACTAATATTAGCTAGTCTTTATGGCTATATAATTGGTTTTGCCTATTCAATCCTTAGGGTAATAATAGTTAGTACAATTGTTTTTCTTGGGTTTTTATTAAGACGTGGAGTTGATAGGGTCAAGGCCTTGATGGTTGCAGCAATTTTGATTTTATTTATAAATCCTTTTGCCATCCTAAACACTGGTTTTATTCTTACCTTTGTAACCATGCTTGCAATTTACAAGATTTATCCAAGACTTAAGGCTTATTTTAAGGAAGGATTCATTAGGAAAAACCTTGCCTTTACAACCAGTATCCAAATCGCAGCTCTGCCTTTTACTGCCTATTACTTTAGGTATTTTAATTTCCTTAGCATCATTGCAAACTTTTTGGTAGTGCCTGTTTTTGAATTTGGCATGTATATTATTTTCAGCCTGATATTTTTATATCCGATTTTTAAAGGCTTACTAAAACCAGGATTTATGGTCCTTGATATAATGATTAGGTCAATATTTAATATGACGGAAATACTCGCAAAAATTAGGTTTTTATCTTTTGATTTTATAGCAGAAAGTATCTTTATAAGCCTCTACCTTTTTGCACTTATCTTTGTACTTACAAATATAAAAAATAAAAAAGGCTTAGGTAAATTTTTTAAGGCTTCTTTTGTCATTGTTATCTTATCAATGGCTGTTAGAAGTCTCGATAGACCAATAGAATACCAAATGATAGATATTGGCCAAGGAGACGCATTTTTGCTTAATGATAGGGGCAAATATTATATGATAGATGTGGGTGGACCAAAGTACAAGGACTATGATTCGGGAGAAAGAATCCTTGTGCCTTACTTAAAAAGTCTTGGAATCAAGGAAATTGAGGCCGTATTTATAAGTCATGAAGACTCTGATCACGCTGGCAATCTTGATATATTAAGGAAAAATATAAGAATTAAGAAAATTGTAACTGATAATAAGGTTTCAAAAGAATTTATAGAAAAATACCAGCCAAGTTTTATGGGAATAGGTGATGAGTTTAAGTTAAAATCTGGTAAAATTACCTGTATCTATGATGGGGCTGGGGGAGACCTTGATAAAAATGACCAGTCCCTAGGGCTTTTACTTAACATTAGGGGCAATAAAATTTTGACTATGGGGGATTTATCATCGCCTTATGAAGATAAACTTAAAGTCGAGGCAGATATTTTAAAATTATCCCACCATGGTTCAGCTTCATCTAGCTCCAAGGAATTTATAGATCAAGTTAATCCAATGATGGTATTAATTTCTGCTGGAAGGGATAATACTTACGGCCATCCAAATAAAAAAGTTCTAGAAAATGTTGGCGATATTAAAAAATATAACACCCAAACTGATGGTCTTGTAAAAATCAACTTTTATAAGGGCAGGGTCAAGGTAGAAAAATATTTGAAGGGAGGATTTTTTAGGTGAAATATATTGATTTTTTTAAAAACTTTTCGGGCTTAAAAACATCTGGCATATATTTATTTGATTCCAAAGAGGAATATTTAAATACAACTATAATCGAAGAAGCGGAAAGACTTATAAATATAAAAGATTTTAACCTTATAAAAATAAAGGGAGAGACCGATTTTGACACAATAAAAAATTCCTACGAAACTTATCCGGTCATGGAAGATAGGAAGATTATTATTTGGCAAAATATAGACTTATCCAAGGATGGGGTCAAAAATTATAAGGAAATTTTAGATAAGCTAGGGGAAGATGCTAAGGACTTTCCTCCTTATGCAAGTTTTTTGATTTTTTCAGACACCAAACCATTTAAGGGAAAATTTTATAAGGAAATTGCTAAAAATGGGACAATTGTCGAAATTGATAGACTAAATAATAATGAACTAAGGTCTTTTATCGGCAGAAGATTTATAAAAAATAATAAAAAGATTTCAAATGCTTATATAGATGAGATTATAGGTAGGTTTTCTTATTTGTCTTATAATAGCGAAATTGATTTATTTGAGATTGTAAATTCGGTTGATAAGATAATTTCAAATTCAAATGACGAAATAATAAAAAAAGAAGATATAGATGACCAGCTAGACCAGGTTTTAAATTTAAATATCTTTAATCTTACAGATGCTATTGCCAGCAAAAATATAAAAGAAGCCTTAAAAACCCTTCTTTTAATGGAAAAATCTGGAGAAGACCTCTTTATGATTTACCATATGTTAATAAGACAGTTTAGGATTTTGACAGCTGTAAAAAGTTTGATCCAGGCAAATTATAATGATTCTTTTATAATTAAGGCCGCCCAAATTGGTTCTTTTGAATTAAGAAAAGCCAAGGCTAATATAAGAAATTATTCATTAGACGAATTGATAGATATAAATGAAAGGCTAATGGATATGGAAATAAGATCAAAGTCCGAAGCCTTTGAGATGAAGGATGAATTGATGAAATTAATCGCTTTTGTGGGGATTTAAAAAGAGTGGAGTAACCACTCTTTTTTGATACTTATATTTAATTAATTCCTCGACATCGCTCGGGATAAATTCATCGCACTGGACTATTTTCCCTGCATAAAGATTTTCTATTATTTTCCTGCGTGCTTCGCACTTGTAAAATAATGAAAAACGAGCAGATATTGCTTGCAAAACACGTGTAATTTGCGACTACGAAAAAAGAACGCTCCTGTTCGTCGCGTCCTTTTTTCTCCGCTGCATAAGGTTTTTCTATTATTTTCCTGCGTGCTTCGCACTTGTAAAATAATGAAAAACGCACAAATTTTGCTTGCAAAATTTGTGCTACCATTAAATGAGTGATTATCAGTAGTCATATGTTAGGATCCATTACTGATTATCACTCATTTTATTATGCGTTTAGTTTTCTAGCTAATTTTGATGTAGTTGCTGCTACTCTGTTTTTGTGGATAACATTTTTGCTTTCAGCTTGTTTTAGCTTTTTGTCAACTACTTTAAAGATTTCTCTAGCTTCTTCAAGATTGCCTGCTTCTACTGCAGCTTCAAATTTTTTGATGTATGTCTTGATTTCTGATTTTCTAGATTTGTTTCTAAGGTTATTTCTCTTAGCAACTTCTATTCTTTTTTGACTTGATTTAATATTTGCCATCTATTTTTCACCTCTCTTCTGTTTTGCTTGACTTATGTATTCTACCATAATTTATTAAAAAGCTCAAGTTTTTATTTATCTTATGTAAATTTTTGAGAATTGACCCAAACTAGTATATAATTAATAAGAATGAGAGGTTAGCTATGAATGAAGAAAACAAACAAATAAAAAAAGAAAATTCACTATTAAATACCATTTGGGATTGGGTTAAAACCATCCTTATCGCCTTGGCTATTACATTTTTTGTTAAGGCTTTTATCATTGATGCAACAAGGGTAGCGGGCAAGTCTATGCTAAATACCCTCCACGATGGAGATATGCTTATGGTTAATAAAATCGGCAAGCATTTTAGGGACTATAAGAGGGGAGAGATTGTAATTTTGCATGCTCCTGATTATCCAAACAGACTTTATGTAAAAAGAGTAATCGGTACTCCTGGCGATCTTGTTGAGTTAAAAGATGGTGATGTATACATCAACGGTGAAAAACTTGAAGAAAAATATGTTTCAGTTGACGAAACCCTTGCCAAGACAGAACAAACAGGTTGGGTCCTTGGTGATAAGGAATATTTAGTTTTTGGTGATAACAGAGCCAATTCTAATGATTCAAGGGATTTTGGACAAATTTATAAAGAAGAGATTGTAGGCCATGCATTTTTTAGGATTTATCCTTTTGAAGATGCAGGTTTAATTGATAACAATCCTTATGGAAATTAATTAGTAGGAGTTATATGACAAAGAAAAAAGATAATATTAGGAATTTTTCTATCATTGCCCACATCGACCACGGAAAGTCAACTCTTGCTGATAGGCTTATAGAAAGAAGCGAAAATATCAGCCAAAGGGATATAAAAGAGCAGATGCTTGATGATATGGAGCTTGAGCAGGAACGTGGGATTACAATTAAATTAAAATCAATTAAAATCCACTACAAGGCTAATGATGGAAAAGTTTATGACCTAAATCTAATTGATACTCCAGGCCATGTTGACTTTAACTATGAGGTTTCAAGATCTCTTAAGGCATGTGAGGGGGCTATTCTTGTTGTTGATGCTAGTCAAGGTGTAGAAGCACAAACTTTGGCCAATACTTATTTGGCACTTGAACAAGATTTGGAAATCCTTCCAGTTTTAAATAAAATCGACCTACCAAGCGCTAGAGTTGATGAAGTTAAACTTGAGATTGAACACCAAATTGGTCTTGATACTGATAAGGCACCTTTGGTGTCAGCAAAAACCGGCCTAAATATTGAAGATGTTCTAGAAGATATAGTTGAAAATATACCAGCACCAGAAGATCACGATGATAAACCGCTTAAGGCTCTTATTTTTGACTCTTATTACGATTCCTATGTGGGAGTAATTTGTTACATAAGAGTTTTTGAAGGGGTAGTTCGTCCTGGTGATGAAATTAAGATGATGAATACTGGCAAGGTTTTTGAAGTAAACCAAGTTGGCTATACATCAAGAGGCAGGATTGCTACCAAAGAACTTAGGTCTGGTGACGTTGGTTTTATCGAAGCATCTATAAAGCAAGTTAAGGATGCAAGAGTTGGTGATACTATCACAACAGTAGAAAATCCAACAGATAAACCACTTACTGGTTATAAGGAAGTCCTACCTATGGTTTATTCTGGTATTTATCCAGCAGAAGGCGAATCTTTTGATAAATTGAGGGACTCGCTTGAAAAGCTCCAGGTAAATGACGCAGCCTTAGTATTTGAACAAGAAAATTCTCAGGCCCTAGGTGTTGGTCTAAGGGCAGGTTTCCTTGGACTTTTACACATGGATATCATTACCCAGAGGCTTGAAAGGGAATATGACCTTGATATCATCGCAACAGCTCCATCTGTAATTTACAAGCTTAAGTTAAAGGGTCAGGATAATGAAAAGGAATTACAAAATCCTAATGATTTCCCAGATCCAACAGAAATCCAATATATTAAGGAACCTGTAACTATATCTGAAATTATCACTCCAAAAGATTATATAGGCCAAGTAATGGACCTTGCCCAATCTAGACGTGGTGAGTTGATAAATATGACCTACATTGATGAATCCAGGGTGTCAATCAAGTACAAAATCCCTCTAAGCGAGGTAATTTACAACTTCTTTGATTCTTTGAAATCAAGGACAAAGGGCTACGCTTCACTTGATTATGAAGTAACTGACTACCAAGTTTCAGATTTAGTTAAGCTTGATATCTTGATTAACGAGCAAAACGTTGATGCCCTTTCTCTTATCGTTCATAGGGATAATGCCTACTCAAGGGGCCGTGGTATTGTTGAAAAACTAAAGGATGAGATTCCTAGACAACAATTCGCTGTTCCAATCCAGGCTGCTATCGGTGGCAAGATTATTGCAAGAGAAACAGTTAGAGCTCTTAGAAAAGACGTAATCGCTAAGTGCTACGGCGGCGATATTTCAAGAAAGAAAAAGCTTCTTGAAAAACAAAAAGAAGGTAAGAAGAAGATGCGTCAACTTGGTAACGTTGAAGTTCCACAAGACGCCTTCCTTGCAGTATTAAAATTAGATGATGAATAAAAAATAGGTATTTTAAAAGGATGTGAAATTCACATCCTTTTTTGTTCCCTTGCTATGCTTAGGAAGATCAAAAACAAATATATTCCTAAAGCTAGAAAGGCGATATATTTAAAATCGGTCATTGGGTAATAGGTCGGTGTATTTAGTCCCTTAATAGCAATAATTGCTAGGAAAAGCGATAGGGGTGCTCCTATTAGGAGGGTTTTTATTGGTAGACTTATGGCTTTTTTTCTTGATTTTTCTATCAAAAATATTAATAGTACAAGGCCTACAAAACCTATTAAAGAAAGTCTTGCATAAAATCCTAATAACAATCTAGGAAGGAGGGTTTGGTGAACTTCTCCAGAGCCAATAACCATATTTGGCATGGAATCGTGGTTTTGATATAGAACTGTTTTAAAATTATCCTTATGGAAAGTTAAAGATTTTCGCAGCCTTCTTTTATTAAAAATCTCGTCATATTTTGTAGAATAGGCATCAAGATAGATGGCGTCTTCTGTATCAGTGTAATCAATTCCACTTACCTTGTCAGAAAATTCCACAGTATATATTTTATCATTCCTATAAACTTTATATAAGTCCTTGTCATACTCAATATGCCTTGGAGTATTTAGGTATGACATGATAAAAATTAGGATAGACCCGATTAGAGCGATAGTAGCTAGAGTTGAGTATCGAGCCTCTTTTTTAATCCTTTTTTCAACAAAATCAAGTGGCTTTGTATTTTTACTTTCAATTTTAATTTCCTCTTTTAAAAGATTTTCGCACTCAGGACATGTTTTTAAATGGTCTTCTACAAAAGTTTTTGATTCTTCGCTTAAGAGATCTTCCTGATATAAGGGAAGCAAATCTTTTATAATTTCACAATTATTCATTTTTTTCCTCCAATAATATTTTTAATTTTTCTTTTGCCCTGTGGTAGACAACACAGGCCCAGTTTTGGTTTTTGTTGTAAATTTCTCCAATTTCCTTAAAAGATAAGTCGTTTAGTCTGAGTTTAACTATATCTTTGTAGGGATTTTCAAGCTTATTTATTGCTCTTTCTAAAGCAGTTAAATTTTCTTTTTCCAAAATATCTTTCTCAAAAGATTCCAAAGCTAAGTCAAAATCTTCGGTATTTTCTGTTAGTACAATCCTATTGTTTTTCTTATAATAGTTGTAATAGGTATTTTTGCCTATTTGAAATAGGTAGGATTTGACCTTTGAATCTTCTATATTTTCTATATTTTTCATAGCTTTTATAAAAGACTCTGAACATATATCCTGGGCAACTTCTTTGTTTTTGCATAGATACAGCAAAAACCTATATAAGTCGTCAAAATATATCCTATAAATTTTTTCTATATCCATGACCCCTCCTTCATATAGTAGACAAATAACTTAATCATATCTTACAAAATTTTAAAAAAAAATCCATTATTGTATAGTATTCCTATCAGAGCAAAGGAGAAATTATGGATATTAAAGTTGATTTTACTGATTTGCTAATTAGAATTGACAGGCTAACACTAAGAGCTTTTAATGATAATGACTTGGAAGATTTTTACGAATACGCCAAGACACCAGGACTTGGAGAAATGGCTGGCTGGCCTCATCATGAAAGTATAGATGATACTAGGGAAGTTTTAGAAAGATTTAAGAAAAACAAGGATGTTCTTGCTATAGAAAAGGATGGGAAAGTTATTGGATCAATCGGACTTCATCCTGTGGATGCTGAGTTTTATAAAGACTTTGAAGATAAAAAGGGCAAGGAAATAGGATTTGTATTAAGCGAAGCTTTCCAAAGGCAAAAAATAATGACCGAAGCTGTAAAAGCCCTTATGAAATATGCCTTTGAGGAATTAGACCTTGACTATATTTCAGCTGGTTATTTTAGGAACAATTTTAAGTCTAGGTCTTTTCAGAAAAAATTGGGTTTTACTTATTATGGAAGCCATATTGTGAAAATTCCGCTTGGAATTGTAGCGCCTGTCCATCAAACAATTTTTACTAAAGAAGATTATCAAAACAATAAGACTGGCCATGTGGAAGAGAAAAAAAATCCTAAAGCGAGCCAAGAATTAGTATTGAAATCAGACTCTGAAATCATAAAGAGATTGTATTTTGAAAAGGAAAATGAATTCGTTCCAAAAAATAGCGACAATCCTTATTATATTATTGTTATTGAGGGTAGGATTAGGGTTATTTCTGAAAATAAGGAATATACTTATTTTCCAGCCGATGCCCTAAGGATAAGTAAAGGCCAGGATTTTAAGATTATATCAAGATCTGATGCCAAAGTAGTATTGATAGAAATGACAGGTAAGAATGAATAAGGTTGGAGCCTATATCCACATTCCTTTTTGCGAGAAAAAGTGCTATTATTGCGATTTTGCAGCCTTTCCTAACTTGGAATCTTGGATAGAGCCTTATGTAGAAAATCTAATTAAAGAAATAAGACTTTATAGGGAGAGGATGGATGTCCTTATCGATTCAATTTACATTGGTGGGGGGACGCCTTCCTATATCGATCCTATATTTATAGAGAAAATTGTAGGTGAAATTTATAAATTTAAGACCGATCTTAAGGAATTTACCATAGAAGCAAACCCTAAGTCGCTTGACATGAGAAAATTGCAAACCTATAAGGCTTTGGGAATTAATAGGATTTCCTTAGGTGTCCAGTCCTTTGATGATACGGTTTTAAAAAATATTGGTAGAAACCATACTAGCCAAATAGCCATCAAAGATATTGAAATGATAAAAAATGCAGGTTTTGATAATCTTTCCTTTGATCTCATGTTAAACTTACCAGGTCAAGATTTTGCTAGTGTGAAAAGAGATTTGGAAATGGTTAAGGAATTAAAACCTAAGCATATTTCTTGGTATTCTTTAATTTTAGATAAGGGTTCAAGGTTTTATGCTCTAGAAAAGCAAGGAAAGCTTGACCTAATGGATTCTGATCTCGAAGTTGATATTTTTTCTTATTTGATAGACCAACTTGATAATCTTGGCCTTCATCGTTATGAGGTATCAAATTTTGCCCAAAAGGGTTTTGAGTCTTTCCATAACAAAAAATATTGGAACCAGGAAGGCTACCTAGGCTTTGGGATTGGAGCAGCAGGTTATCTTTCAAATCTTAGATACAATAATACTAGAAATCTTGCAGTTTACGATAAGATGCTCAAATCAAACAAGATTCCTATAATTAATAAGGATTTTGTTGATAAGGTTGAAAATGAAAAAGAATATATAATTTTCAAACTCAGAGAAACAGAGGGCATAAATCTGGAGGCCTTTAGGGATAAATACGGTATAGACTTTTTGGAAAAATATAAAGACCAAATAAATAAATTTAAAGATGATGGATTTTTTGAAATTGATAAAGTTATAAAATTTACAAAAAAAGGCATGAGCCTATCTAATGAATTTTTTGTAGAAATAATATAGGCTTTTAATTTCTATATTTTTGGGTATATAGGAAATATGAGAATTAAGGAGATGAAATTATGACAATACAAAAAGTAACAATAGCTGGCGGTGGTGTTTTGGGTGCACAAATTGCCTATGCAGCAGCCTTTCATGGATATGACGTAACAATTTGGGGAAGACGTGATGATTCAATCGAAAGAATCAAACCAAGAGTGGACCGTCTACATCAAATATATAGCGAAGAACTAGAAGTGGCTCCTTCTTATATTGGTGAGAAAAATCCAAACTACCCAAGATCATTTTTTGCTTCTAAAGAAGAAATTACTGAAGAAAGAATAGCTGAACTAAAAGAAGTTAACGAAAAAGTCTATAAGAGTTTTATATACACAACAGACTTAGAAGAAGGTTTTGGTCATGCAGACCTAGTTATAGAAGCAATTGCTGAAGTAGTTGACCAAAAGAAAGATTTCTATGAAAAAATTGCTCCATTCTTAAAGGAAGAGGCAATCCTTGTAACCAACTCTTCAACCCTACTACCTTCAATGTTTAGGGAATATACTGGTAGAGAAGAAAGGTTTTTAAGCCTTCACTTTGCAAATAATATCCACAGACAAAACTTAGCTGAGGTTATGAAACACGATAAGACCGATGATGGAGTAATGAAAGAAGTTGTTGAATTCGCAAGATCAATTGGTATGTATCCAGCTGTATTAAGAAAGGAACAACCAGGCTATATTCTAAACTCAATCCTTGTTCCAGTTCTAGGAGCAGGACTTACCCTATATGGAAATGATGTAGCAGACCCAGTTGACATCGACATGGACTGGAAAATCGGAACAGGTTCACCAAAGGGTCCATTTGAGATAATTGACTTAGTAGGCCTAACTACAGTTATCAATATCTTAAGTAATAATCCTGCATCACAAGACCCATCAACACCAATTGGTAAGGCTATGATCAAGCTAAAAGAAATGGCAGATAAGGGACATATTGGTATAGAATCTGGTCAAGGCTTCTATAAATATAAGTAGAAATCTTATAAAAGTGGCTAAAATGCCACTTTTTCTGTGAGAATAAAAGAAAAACTTAAAATAATTTAATATTTGATTTTAATTTACTTGACAATTAATCCTAACTTAGTATATTATTATTAGCAGTCGGAAGTAAAGAGTGCTAAAAAGGAGTGAAAGACTTTGAAAGATAGAAGAATGCAGATACTTTTCACTATCATAAATTCTTATATCTTGGGAGGAGAGCCAGTCGGTTCTAAGTCTTTGGCGGATGATTATTCCTTTGATGTATCAGCTGCCACAATTAGAAACGACATGAGTGATCTTGAGAAAAAAGGTCTCTTGAAAAAGGCCCACACTTCAAGCGGTAGACTCCCATCAGACAAGGGTTATAGGTTTTTTGTAGACTATTTACTTGAAAATGGTCTTATAAATGAAAGGCCTAGACCAGACTATACTAGTTTGAAAGATTCACTAGATAAGAGATACCACAATGCTACGGATATAGTAAGCTCCGCTACAAAGATTTTGGCAGGAATTACAAATCTAACAGCAGTATCAGTTACTTACAAAAATCAAATCAAATTAATTGCTAATATCGAAATGTTAAGGGTAAGCGAATCTTCCTTGCTCTTGATAGTAGTTTATGATAATGGCTTGATAGTAAACGACTTGATTAGGTTAAATTATAGTCCAGAAGACGAAGACCTGGAATTTTTAAACAGGCTCTTGCAAAGAGAGTTAATCGGGTCAAATATTTTAGACTTGTCTGATAAGATTAGGAAAATTGAAGAAAAGTTAAACCTCAATTATAAGTATTTACTCGATATAATCCAAACTAAGATGAAAAACGAATCTGACAAAGATTCGAAAAAAGAAATCAAGATAGAGGGTTTGGGTAATATATTCAGATTCAAAGAATTTGATGATATAGTAAAGGCTAAGGAATTTATCAATCTCTTTGAAAGTCCAGATATTATTACAGATTTTCTAACTGATAAAAATGATAAAAGCCTTGTCATCACTATCGGAGAAGAAAACGAAATCGACCAGTTAAAAGAAAATACAATCATAACTTCATATTTTAATGTAGATGAAAACACCATTGGTACAATCGGTGTGGTAGGTCTAACTAGGATAAATTATAAGGAAGTAATCGAGAGTATTAAACTAGTTTCAGATTTATTAAATCAATAAGAGGAAGGTGAATGATTTGGCAGACGATATCAAAAAAGACGAAAATCTCGACGAAGAAGCCAGAGATATAAAGGATATAGAAGACGAAATAGAAGCAGACCTTGATGAAGAAATAATTGACGCAGAAATAGTTGATGATGAAAAAGATGCTTCAGGAAATAACGAATATATAGAAAAATACCAAAGATTAATGGCTGACTTTGCAAATTACAAGCAAAGGGAAGAAAAGGCCAAGGCAGATTTTAAGAAGTTTGCATCAAGCTCTTTGATAGAAAAATTATTGCCAGTTCTTGATAATTTCGATAGGGCTCTCAAGGATAAGGACCCAGAAGACCCATTTGTTAAGGGTGTTATAATGACAAGAGATGAACTTGTCAAAACTCTTAAAAATGAAGGTCTAGAAGAAATCCCATCAGACGGCGAAAAATTTGATCACAATCTTCACCATGCAGTCATGACAGAAGAAAGTGACACTGTTAAAGAAGATTATATTATAGAAACATTCCAAAAAGGATATACATTAAACGGCAGAATCCTTAGACCAGCAATGGTTAAGGTAAGCAAGTAGGAGGAAAAATTATGGCAAAAATTATAGGAATTGACTTAGGTACAACAAACTCAGCAGTAGCTGTTATGGAAGGTGGCACACCAACTATTATCCCTAATAGCGAAGGTAATAGAACTACTCCATCAGTAGTAGCTTTCTCAAAAGACGGAGAAAGACTTGTAGGTGAAACAGCTAAAAGACAAGCAATCACCAACCCACACAGAACAATATCATCAGTTAAAAGAGAGATGGGCCACGACTGGAAAAGCCCTGAAATTGATGGCAAACAATATACACCTGAAGAAATATCTGCAATGATTCTTCAAAAATTGAAGGCAGACGCAGAGGCTTATCTAAATGATACAGTAACAAATGCAGTAATTACTGTACCTGCATACTTTACAGACGCTCAAAGACAAGCTACTAAAGATGCTGGACAAATCGCAGGTCTAAAAGTAGACAGAATTATAAACGAACCAACCGCAGCAGCTCTTGCATATGGTATGGATAAGGAAACTGACCAATCTAAGATTATGGTTTACGACCTTGGTGGTGGTACATTCGATGTTTCAATCCTAGAAGTAGGTGACGGAGTATTTGAAGTATTATCTACAAGAGGAAACAACAAACTAGGTGGAGATGACTTTGATAATGCAGTTGTAGATTATCTAGCAGCAGAATTTAAGAAAGAATCAGGCGTTGATCTTACAAAAGATTTAACAGCTATGCAAAGACTTAAAGATGCAGCTGAGAAAGCTAAGAAAGAATTATCTTCAACTCTAACAACAAATGTTAACTTACCATTCATTACAGCAGTAGATGGTCAACCTGTCCACTTAGACATCAACCTATCAAGGGCAAAATTTGATGAATTAACTCATGACCTAGTAGAAAAAACTAGAAAACCAGTAGAAGATGCTCTTCACGACGCAGGTCTATCAGAATCTGACATTGACAAGGTTCTTTTAGTAGGTGGTTCTACAAGGGTACCAGCTGTTCAAGAATTAGTTAAGAAAATAATTGGCAAAGACCCACAAAAAGATATCAACCCAGATGAATCAGTTGCAATCGGTGCAGCTATCCAAGGTGGTGTTTTAACAGGTGAAGTTAAAGACCTATTATTACTAGATGTAACACCTCTATCACTAGGTATTGAAACCCTTGGTGGAGTTGCTACAAAATTAATTGAAAGAAATACAACTATCCCAACCAAGAAATCACAAATATTCACAACTGCAGCAGATGGACAAACAGAAGTAGACATCCACGTAGTGCAAGGTGAACGTGAAATGGCAGCAGACAATACTACTCTAGGTAGGTTCCAACTTACAGGTATACCAGCAGCTAGACGTGGTGTGCCACAAATCGAAGTAACTTTCGATATAGATGCTAACGGTATTGTAAATGTAACAGCTAAGGACCAAGGTTCTGGCAAGGAACAAAAGATTACAATCACATCTTCATCTAACTTATCCGAAGAAGAAATTGATAAGAAAATCAAAGAAGCAGAGAAATTTGCAGAAGAAGATAAGAAGAAAAAAGAAGATATAGACGCTAAAAACAACGCAGAAAACCTAGTTTACCAAGCAAGAAAAACTGTAGAAGACGCTAAACTTGAAGGGGCTGATAAGGAAAATATCGAAGCTAAGGCAAAAGAACTTGAAGAAGCTATTAAAGCTAACGATATTGACAAAATCAAGAGCCTATCAGAAGAATTAACAAACGAAATCTACAAGGTAAGCGAAAAAATGTATAAGGCAAATGAAGCAAGCCAAGGCGAGGCTAGCGGAAAAGACGAAGACGTTGTTGATGCTGACTATGAAGTAATCGACGAAGACGAAGAATAATCTTTTGAAAGATTTACTATAGCTAGTATAATAAAAACAATTGATAAAAGGAGCTATTTCCTAGTGAAATAGCTTTTTTTAGTGATTGGAGGAGAAATGAGAGATCCATATGAAGTGCTGGGCGTTGGTAAAAACGCCTCAACTGATGAAATAAAAAGAGAATATAGGAAACTTGCCAAAAAATACCATCCAGACCTAAACCCAGATGATAAGGAAGCTGAGCAAAAATTTAAGGAAGCAACCTTATCCTATGAAATTCTTTCAGATCCAGAAAAGAAACAAAAATACGACACCTATGGAGCAGCAGCATTTGAAAACGGTGGTGCAGGCTTTAATGGCGGCTTTGGTGGAGGTTTTGGTGGCTTTGGTGATATTTTTGGTGATTTATTTGGAGATATATTTAATCAAGGTTATCAAAATAATGCAAAAAGACCAGTAAAGGGTGCAGACATCCAGCAAGTTGTAAACCTAACTTTCCAAGAAGCTGCCTTTGGTACAGAAAAGGAAATCCAAGTTAGACGAGAGGTAGAATGCCATGTTTGTCATGGTTCTAAGGCTGAGGAAGGATCAGAAAGCCATACTTGCCCAGATTGCCACGGTCAAGGTGTGGTTAATGAAATATCAAGAACACCTTTTGGAACCATGTCTAGGACTGTAACATGTTCTAAATGTCATGGAACTGGTGAAATTATTGATAAGCCATGCAAAAATTGCCATGGTTCAGGCAAGGAATATAAGTCTGAAAAAATTAAAATTGATATTCCATCAGGAGTTGAAGATAAAAATGTAATTAGACTTTCTGGCAAGGGTCATGTTGGGGAAAATGGAGGTCCTTTTGGTGATTTATATGTAATCCTTAGAGTATCTGACCATGAAATCTTTAAGCGAGATGGTCTTGATATTTATTATGAGATGCCAATTAGCTTTCCAACAGCAGCGCTAGGTGGCAAGATAAATGTGGCAACACTTAGAAAACCAGTAGAATTTGAAATCCCAGCAGGAACTCAAACCGGGGAAAGATTTACCATCAAAAATGAAGGAATCGAAGATAATAGAAAGGGAATTACTGGTAATCTTTATTTTTACGTAAAAGTCATAACTCCAACTAAGCTATCCAAAGAACAAAAAGAAGCCCTAAAGGCATATGCTGAGGCAAGTGGGGATGACGTTAAGGAAAACAAGTCATTTTTTGATAAAGTAAAGGACTTTTTTGAATGAAAAAAACATTTAACATACTAACCCTAGGCTGCAAGGTAAACCAGTACGAGTCAGAGGCCGTTGAGGAAATTTTTGAGTCAAGGGGCTTTGAAAGAGATGAAAAAAACGCAAGTGTCTACGTTATAAATACCTGCACAGTTACAAATATGTCTGACAGAAAGAGCCGTCAGATGATTTCAAGGGCTAGAAAAGATAATCCAGATGCCATAATAGCTGTAATGGGTTGTTATTCCCAAGTAAAACCAGAAGATGTGGCAAAAATCGAAGGCGTTGATATAATTTTAGGTTCAAGAAATAAGGAAGAAGTAGTAGATCTTTGTGAGGATATGCTTCAAAACAAGGAAGCAATTGATCAAGTAATCTCAGTTTCTGAGGAAAAAACCTTTGAAGACCTACAAATTTCAAACCAAACAGAAATGACCAGGGCCTATATGAAAATCCAAGACGGATGTAATATGTATTGCTCATACTGCCTCATTCCTTACGCAAGGGGCAATGTTGTAAGCCGTCCTATGGATTCTATTGTTAAAGAAGCTGAAAGATTAGCTCAAAATGGCTTTAAGGAAATAGTACTCACAGGCATCCACGTTGCAAGCTACGGCAAGGACATTAAGGACGGGACAAGCCTAATAGATGTAATTGAAAATGTGGCCAAGGTAGAAGGTATAGAAAGAATTCGACTTTCTTCAATGGAACCTAGACATATAACTAAAGATTTCCTCGAAAGGATGAAGGCTACTGAGAAGGCATGTGACCACTTCCACCTATCCCTCCAATCAGGATCAGATGATATCCTAAAGGCTATGAATAGGAAATACGATACAGCCATATTTAAAGAAAAGACTGACTTAATTAGAGAAGTCTTTCCAAACGCAGGACTTACAACAGATATTATTGTAGGTTTTCCTGGAGAAACTGACGAAAATCATAAAGAAACAATAGATTTTGTAAAAGAAATTAAATTTGCCAAAACTCATTTATTCAAATATTCAAAAAGAGATGGGACAAAAGCGGCTAGCATGAAAGACCAGGTTAATGGAAATATCAAAAAAGAACGCTTAAAAGATTTAGAAGCTATAGAGAAAATTAATAGGGAAGAATTTTTAAAAAAGCAAATTGGAAAGACACTTTCAGTTTTATTTGAAGAAAAATCTGACATGGCTGGATTCAAATCCGGATATTCAACAAATTATCTAAGGGTAAATGTGAAAAATGATAGTCTTCCAAGTAATGAAATCTATGACGTATTAATAACTGGTATAGAAAATGATGAATTAATTGGAGAAATAAGGTAAAAATACTTTACTCTTAAAAATAATTGTGGTAACATATATATTAATGGGGGTGAAGTATGGATTGTGTATTTTGTAAGATTGTAGATGGACAAATCCCATCTAAGATAATCTACGAAGATGAAGAGTTAATTGCATTTGACGATTTAGATCCACAAGCACCTATCCATTTTCTTGTTATACCAAAAAAGCACATCCAAAGTTTAGAAACTCTCGATGAGGCTGATAGTGAATTGATAGGCAAGATATTTTTGGCAATCAGAAAGATAGCCCATGATAAGGGTATAGCTGATTCTGGATATAGGATAGTCAACAACATAGGAGAAGATGGAGGACAAACTGTTCCTCACATGCATTTCCATGTTCTTGGCGATAGAAGCCTACAATGGCCACCAGGCTGATTTAAGTCTAGACCGTGCATATACGAGAGGGGGGATAGAGATGACAGAAATCAGAGTTGGAGAAAACGAATCAATCGACAGTGCGATTAAAAGATTCAAAAGACAATGCGCAAGATCCGGTGTACTTTCTGAATATAGAAGAAGAGAACACTACGAAAAACCAAGCGTTATAAAGAAAAAGAAAATCGACGCTGCTAAAAGAAAAAACAGAAAAAGAAAATAATAATTTAACCATCCACAATGTGGGTGGTTTTTTTATGGATTTTGAAAATGATTAAAAGCTAATTTTATAATTAAAGAGAGGCAAACTTTCTTATATTTTAATAAGTAATTATAAAAATATTTCTTTAAATTTTTCGGATTTTAACTTAGTATTTTATTTAATTCATAATACTTTGCAATAATAGTTCTATTTTTCTTACTTTAATTTATCCAATTTAATAAATTATAAACAAATAATCAGGGTTATAATTTTAACAATCATTGACTATGTTGAGTATATATTATATAATTTTAATGAGAAAACGTTAACGAAGATATTTGTCACTAACTTTACTAACTACTTTACTTGTAGTTTTTTTATATTTTCACTAAATTATTTGGTGAAAAAATATAGGGCAAATAGCCCTATAAAAATTTTTCAGTAAAATGTAACCGCTTACAAATATAAATTAAGATATTATAAAAACTTTATATTTTATTTTAAATTCTTGGTTAAGATTGATTTATTCGGGGTAGTAAAGTTATGAAAATATCTTGGTAATGGATTCTATTATAAAGATACTTGAAGTTATAAATGGGATGAGAACAATAAGTAAAAGAAAGGATTGTGTATGAAATTAAATTTAGAAAATTTATCTAAGGCAAATGAAAAGGTTGACAAAAAGGTATCCTATGATGTCAAACAATTAAGGGAAGATTCTATAAGAGACCCTAAGTGGTTGGCTTTTGGATCTGGAAATATTTTTAGAGCCTATATTGCAAGAATTGGTCAAGACTTGGTCAATGAGGGATATTTTGATAGGGGAATTTCTGTTGTTGAGACCTTTGATACAGAAATTATTGAAAAGACCTATAAACCATTCGACAATCTTTGCTTATCTGTGACTCTTCATAAAGATGGTAACTTTGATACTAACTTGATTGCGAACTTAGCGGAAAGTCTAACCTTAAAGGACCTTGAAAGAATTACAGAAATATTTTTAAATGATAATCTTCAAATAGCATCCTTTACAATTACTGAAAAAGGTTACAATCTTTATGCTCCGAATGGTGAGTTAATGGATGTTGTTAAGGCTGATTTAGAAAATGATCCTGAAGATAGCAAACATCTTATGAGTATAGTTACAAGTCTACTTTATAAGAGATTTAGTAAGAATGAAAAGCCACTTACACTTCTAAGCCTTGATAACTGCTCAGAAAATGGGGATAAGGTCAAAGCTTCTATCATGCTTATAGCTAAGAAATGGAATGAAAATGGGAAAGTAAATGATGATTTCATCAAATACCTAGAAGAAAAAGTTTCTTTCCCACTAACTATGATTGATAAAATTACTCCAAGACCAGCTAGCGAAGTTAAAAAATATGTAGAAAATCTTGGTTTTGAAGATATGGATATTGTAGTTACCTCAAAAAATACCTACACAGCACCATTTGTAAATAGTGAAGAGTCTGAATATTTAGTAATGGAAGATGATTTCAAAAATGGTAGACCAGATTTCACAAAAGTAGGTGTTTTCCTAACTGATAGGGATACTGTAAATAAGGTTGAGACAATGAAGGTAACAACCTGTCTAAATCCTTTGCACACAGTTTTAGCAACTTATGGCTGCGTTTTAGGTCATACAACAATTGCAGAAGAAATGCAAGATGAAGATTTAGTTAAATTAATAAAGAAAATCGGTTATGATGAGGGATTAAAGGTAGTTGTTGATCCTGGTATCATAAATCCTAAAGACTTTATTGATGAAGTTATCAATGTGAGATTCCCAAATAAATTTATGCCTGATACACCACAAAGGATTGCAACTGATACATCTCAGAAGATTTCTGTAAGATTTGGCCAAACCATTAAAGGGTATATAAAAGATAAGGACCTTAAGGTAGAAGACCTTAAATTCATACCACTAGCCTTAGCAGGTTACTTAAGATACCTATTAGGGGTAAATGATGAGGGAGAAGCTTTTGAGCTTTCAAGTGATCCTTTGATGGATTACCTAAAAGAAAGTCTTGATGGAATCACTCTTGGAAACTTTAAAGTAACAGAAGGTTTGAAAGATATTTTAAGAAATAAAGAAATATTTGGTCTTGATTTGGAAGAAGTTGGTCTTGATAAAATTGTTACTGATTACTTCGAAGAATTGTCAGCTGGTCCAGGAAGTGTAAGAGCTACACTTGAAAAATATCTAGGATAGAAAAGGAGAGATAAGCTTATGAAAATGACTTTTAGACACTATGGAAACAACGACCCAATTTCACTTGAGTACATTGCCCAGATTCCAGGTGTGACTGGTGTAATGGTAATGATGAACGAGTGGGAAGCAGGAGAAGTTTGGGAGAAAGATGTATTCCAAGAATATGTTGATAAATGCCATGCTGTAGGTCTTGAATGTGAAATAATTGAGTCAATCAACGTTCACGAAGATATTAAAATGGGTCTTCCTACTAGGGATAAATACATTGAAAATTATAAACAATCTCTTAGAAATGTCGCTGCTTGTGGTGTAAAGACTGTAATTTATAACTTCATGCCAGTATTTGACTGGGTAAAGACAGAATTATATAAAGTTCTTCCAGATGGTTCAAACACACTTGCCTTTGACCAAGCAAAAGTAGAAGGCCTATCACCTCGTGATATGGTTAATGAAATCCTTGATGGGGCTGGAAACTTTGAACTTCCAGGCTGGGAACCAGAAAGATTAGCTCAACTTGAAGAAGTTCTAGATAAATATAAGGATATAGACGAAGATAAACTAAGAGAAAACTACAAATATTTCCTTGAAGGAATTATCCCAACTTGTGAAGAAGTAGGCATCAAGATGGCTGTTCACCCAGATGATCCAGCTTGGCCAATCTTTGATATTCCAAGAATCACATCTACACCAGAAGATTTAGAAAAAATTGTAAACCTTGTTGATTCTCCATCAAATACACTTTGCATTTGTACAGGATCTTTAGGATCAAGAGTCGAAAATAATGTGCCAGAAATAATTAAAGATTATGCTAAAAGAGGCAAAATTGGAGCAATGCACGTAAGAAACATTAAGTTTACTGGTGAAAAACAATTCTATGAATCAGCTCACTTATCAAAATGTGGTTCTTTAGATATGTATGAAATCATGAAGGCTCTTTATGAAGGTGGCTTTGATGGTTATCTAAGACCAGACCACGGCAGAATGATTTGGGGTGAAGAAGGTAGGGCAGGATATGGTCTATACGACAGAGCCCTAGGCGTTGCTTACCTAAACGGTCTTTGGGAAGCTATAGATAAGGCAAATAAATAAATTGAGACAAAACTTAATGAGTAGGGCTTGGTTTTAAAGCCAGCCCTGCTTTAAGTGTTAATAAAAATTATTAGTTTTCATATAGAAAAAACTATTTATAGCTAGCTTTTGATTTTAATATTAAATTATAAAATTAGGTGTTTAAGTTAATAAAGTTAGCATATACACCAGAATCGAGGAATTATGATTAAAAAAATTATGAAAATTGCCTTGGGATTTTTTGCTATATGCATTTTTACAGCATGCGGCAACAAAGGACCTGATGCAGGCAAGACAATTATTAGGATTGGCCACAACCAATCTCAAAACCACCCTACCCACAAAGGATTATTAGCTTTTGAAAAATATATAGAGGATAATCTCGGGGATAAGTATGATGTGCAAGTATTCCCATCAGAACTTCTAGGTTCACAAACAGATATGGTTCAGCTTACACAAACTGGAGCTATAAATATGGTTGTTGCAAGTAACTCAATCCTTGAAACCTTTGACGATTTCTATGAAATTTTCAACCTTCCATACCTTTTTGCTTCAAGTGAAGCCTACCACGCAGTTATGGATGATAAGTCAATAACTGATCCTATTTTTACATCTACTAGAGATGGTGGATTTGAAGCTGTAACCTGGCTTGATGCAGGAAGCCGTTCTTTCTATACTGTAAAAAAACCAATAGAAAAACCAGAAGATTTAAAAGGCCTTAAAATCAGAGTCCAACAATCACCAACCAACGTTAGAATGATGGAACTTTTGGGAGGTTCTGCATCTCCAATGGGCTTTGGTGAAGTATATACAGCTCTTCAATCAAATATCATTGACGGGGCAGAAAATAATGAAATGAGTTTAACAGATAATGGTCACGGAGAAGTTTGTAAGTTTTATTCTTACGATATGCACCAGATGATTCCAGATATTGTCCTTGCTAACTATGAATGGTTAGAAGGTCTTGGAGAAGATAGAAAAGTCTTCGATGAAGGATTTAAGATTATAAACAAGGTTCAAAGAGAAGAGTGGACTAAGGCTGTAGAAAATGCCAAAGAAGGTGCAGTGAAAATGGGAGTTCAATTTTCATATCCTGATCAAAAACCTTTTGTTGATGCAGTTGCACCATTAACCCAAGAAGTTTTATCAAGAAACGAAAAATTAAAACCTGTTTATGAGAAAATCCAAGAATACAACAAAAAATACCCAGCTAAGGAGGCAAGTAAATGAGAAAAGCCCTTGAAAATCTAATGAAATTTTTAACAGCTGGTACTCTTTTAGTCATGCTATTATTTGTAGTATGGCAAGTATTTACCAGATACGTCTTATCAAACCCATCAACATGGTCCGAAGAGTTGGTATCATATTTGTTTGCATGGTCAACTCTTTTTGGAGCAAGCCTTATTGTTAGCGAAAGAGGCCACATGAATATACCTGTTTTAATAGATACAAAATCTGTTAAAACACAAAAAAATGCTAGTATATTCTCTGAAATAATGATCTTCCTATTCTCACTAATTGTTCTTACTTACGGTGGAATCAGGATTACAAACCTAGCCCTAAATCAATTGACATCTTCACTTGGAGTTGCAATAGGAATTTTCTATATACCTCTTCCAGTAGCAGGAATAATCAACATGATTTTCTGCATACTAAATATTAAGGACATCTTAGATGGTAAGGTTGAATTTTTCCAAGCTAAGTCAGCATCAGAGATTTCTGAAAGATTGGCAAATGATGCTAGCGAAGTTTCAAAATATGAAAATGAAGACCTAGATATAAATATGGGAGGTAAATAATGGGTGGACAAGCATTAGCAGTAATATTAATAGTTTTAGCAGCCCTATTGATAATAGGAGTGCCAATTGCCTTTTCAATTGGTATAGCATCAATAGTGACAATAATGTCAACTGTTCCATTAAATGTTGCGGTATTAACAGCAGCACAAAGAACCTTCGTCGGCATGAGCTCCTTCACTCTTACAGCCATTCCGTTTTTTATCTTGGCTGGAAACTTCATGAATGAAGGTGGAATTGCAAAGAGATTAGTAGACTTTGTAATGGCGATTTTAGGTAAATTACCAGGAGCACTCTTGGTAACAAATGTAGGTGCAAACGCACTTTTTGGAGCAATTTCAGGCTCAGCTTCAGCAGCTGCAGCAGCAGTTGGATCTATGGTTAGGTCAGGAGAAGACGAATTAGGTTATGACCGAGGTTTATCAGCAGCAGCAAACGGATCATCAGCACCAGCAGGTCTTCTAATCCCACCATCAAACGCTCTTATTACCTATTCCTTAGTATCGGGCGGTACATCTGTAGCAGCACTATTCTTAGCAGGCTACATCCCAGGATTAATCTGGGCCTTAGCTTGTACAATAGTTGCCGTAGCAATAGCTAAGAAAAAGGGATACAAGGGAACTGAAGGTAAGTTTTCTTGGTCAAATCTAGGAAGAGCAACACTTGCAGCCCTACCATCTTTGGGACTAATTGTAGTAGTAATCGGTGGTATTGTAGCAGGAGTATTTACAGCAACAGAAGGATCAGCTATTTCCGTTGTATATTCCTTAATCCTAGGACTCCTATATAAAAACCTAAATTTCAAAAAAATAATAAATATCTTAGTAGAATCAGCTAAAATGAGTGCTATTGTTGTATTTTTGATAGGTGTATCAAATATCTTATCATGGGTTATGGCCTTCACAGGAATTCCACAAATGATAGGAGAAAGCTTATTATCAATAACAACAAACCCAATAATCATCCTATTAATAATGAACGTAATTTTATTAATATCTGGAACTTTCATGGACGTTACACCAGCAATATTAATATTTACTCCATTATTTTTACCGATTGTTCAAGAATTTGGTATCCATCCAGTACAATTTGGTCTAATAATTGTATACAACCTATGTATCGGAAACATTACACCTCCAGTAGGTAATACCTTATTCGTAGCAATCAAGATTGGGGATACCACTCTAGCCAAGGTAATGCCATACATGCTAAGGTACTACGCTTTAATCCTAATAGGATTATTATTAGTAACTTATGTACCAGCAATCTCACTAGGCCTACCACAAGCAGCAGGATTAATTTAATATTATGTTGGCAGGGTGAATACCTTGCCAATATTTTTAACAATAATTACAAAAAATACATTTTATTACCATTAGGAGGTAAATATGAAGAAGTTTCTTGATGAAAATTTTATGATTAACAATGAATTTGGACAAATGCTCTACCATAACTATGCAGCAAAAATGCCTATATTTGATTTTCACTGCCACCTAGAGGCTAAGGAAATTTATGAGAATAAAAATATTCCATCAATTACTGAGGCTTGGCTTGGTGGAGACCACTATAAATGGAGGGTTATGAGGGCTTGTGGTGTGGAAGAAAAATATATCACAGGTGATGCATCTGACTTTGAAAAGTTTGAAAAATACGCAGAAGTGATTCCAAACCTAATAGGAAATCCTATCTATCATTGGACACATTTGGAACTTAAGAATTTCTTTGGAATAGACTATCCGTTAAACAAGGAAAATGCAAAGGAAGTTTTTGATAAATGTAATGAACTTTTGGCTAAGGATGAATTTAGGCCAAGAGGTCTAATCGAGATGAGTAATGTAGCTGCAGTTTGTACTACAAATGATCCTGCAGAAGATCTTTCTTATCATAAATTACTAGCAGAAGATGAAAGTTTTAAGGTTAAAGTATTGCCAGCCTATAGGCCAGATAATGCTTTATATATTGAAAAAGACGGATTTGCAGATTATATTAAAAAACTTTCTGGATCTGTAGGATTTGAGATTAAAAATTATTCAGAAATCAAAAAAGCCCTTGTAAAAAGGATGGAATATTTTAAAGAACTAGGCTGTATGGCAAGTGACCAAGCCTTTGCTTTTATACCATACAAGAGGGCAAGTGAAGAAGAACTTAACGAAATAGTCCAAAAGAAATTATCAGGCAAGGAAGTTTGCTCAGAATGTGAAGAAAAATACAAGACAGAGTTAACTATTTTCCTAGCCAAAGAATACAAAAAACTTGATTGGGCGATGGAAATCCATGTTGGAGTAATAAGAAATAACTCAAAGGTCTTATTTGAAAAATTAGGAGCAGACGTAGGTGGAGATAGCCAAAACGACTTAAGTTATGCAGAAAACCTTGCTAACCTACTTTCAGATTTTGAAGAAAATGATGGCCTACCAAGAACAGTTATTTTCCCATTAAATCCAAAAGACCACTTCCCAATAGCAACTATAGGCGGATCATTTAACAGGGCAAATCCTGATAATATGCAAAATATCCAACTAGGAACAGCTTGGTGGCACCTAGACCACAAGGAAGGCATGATTGAGCAATTAAAGGTATTTTCAAGCGTAGGAGTCCTAGCAAAATTCATAGGTATGCTAACAGACTCAAGATCTTTCCTATCTTATCCAAGACACGAATATTTCAGAAGAATCCTCTGCAACTTCATAGGTGAATTAGTAGAAAACGGCGAATATCCAGCTGATGAAGAATTCTTAGGCAAGGTTGTGGAAGATATTTGCTATAACAATGCAAGAAAATATATAAAGATAGATTTATAAGGTAAGTTAATGTAAACAAAAACCTCTTAACAGGTATTTAATAAAGTTAAGAGGTTTTTTATTGATGCAAAATGCACTGGATTTTTAGAAAATGAGTTTATATTTTTTTATTTATTTCTTTTTAATCCTTTTATGATAAAATAAATTGTAAATCCTAGATAGGCTATATAAATAAGATAAGTAAATTCCAATGGAAAAGGGAAAGATGCTTCAGGGTGACCTAGGGCATATTTTATGAAAACTATGGCGATGAAAAGCATTCCTAGTCCTATAAATAAATATTTTTTAGAATTTCTCATGGATTAATCCTTTCAAAGTTAATTACATATTCATAAATTTCATTTTTTGAAAAAGTACTTTCTTTTTTAATTTTCTTTACGATTTCTTTAGTAGTCTTGCCATCATCAATCATTTCTTTTATTTTTTCATCAAAACTTGAAATATCATCAGTTTCTTCTTCTTTTTTACCTTCTAAAATTAAGACGAATTCACCCTTGAAAGTGATTTGATCTGGGTCTATATCTTTGATTGTGTAGGTCTTGTATTCCTCAAATTTCTTAGTTAGTTCCCTAGCAATTGTAAGCTTTCTTTCTGGAAAGATTTCTTTAAAGTCTTCGATGGTTTTTCCTAGGTTGTGGACAGAGTCGAAAATAATCGAAGTTTTTTCTTCGTTTTTTAATTTTTCGTACAATTCATTTTTTTCCTTGGATTTCTTGCCGATAAATCCATAAAAGGTAAAAGCTGACATATCCTGACCGGACCCTATGAGGGCTGTGAGTATTGAGCTTGGACCAGGAAGGATTGTGTATGATATATTATTTTCAATGCATTTTTTGATTAAAATTTCACCAGGATCAGACATTCCAGGCATACCCTGGTCGCTTATTACTCCTATTGTTATTCCTTCGCTTGCTTTTTTAATTAGCTCTTCGCTTTTGGCTTGCTCATTAAATTTGTGGTAAGAAGTAAGTGGCTTAGATATTTCATAAAAGTCTAAGAGTTTTTTAGATTCTCTAGTATCTTCACAAGCAATTAGGTCGCATGCCTTTAGGGTATTTATTGCTCTTATTGTCATGTCTTCGAGGTTGCCGATAGGTGTTGGCACAAAATATATTTGGTAATCCATTAGTCCTCCTTGTAGGTTCCATTTATTTTCCTAACCTGGTCAGTGTATTTCCCGTCCTTATAGATTATGATTGGGTCTTCGATTTTTATCCCATCTTTTGCGTTTTTTACAAATTCTATTATGATAAACTGGGGTTTGGTATCGTAGGTAGAAGATGCAAATTGTATTCTTTTCGCTTTTACATTTCCACACTTATTAAAAATTTCTACCATGCGTTCTGGTTTATGAATCATAAAAAGCTTGCCCTTATCCTTTAGGGTTTTGTTTGCAAAGGCAAAAATATCGTCAAGATTTAAATAGAGTTCTTGCCTTGAAATTAGGAATTCCTCGTCTTTATTTTTTATGTTTTGGTCAATCTTGTAGTAAGGGGGATTGCTTATAATATAATCTAGGCTGTTTTCCTTAAAATCAATCTTGTTTAGGTCTTCGTTTATTATTTCTATATTTTTAATACCGTTAAGGTCTAAATTTTCTTTTAGGATTTTTGCTTTTGCCTCTTGGATTTCTACGGCATAGACTTTTTCTAAATCGTAAAGGCCGTTTGCCATCATTGCTAAAATCCCATTACCTGACCCAATATCAAGGAGAATTTTATTTTTCTTCATCTTTGCAAAATCTCCTAATAAAATCGAGTCTATTCCAAAAGAATAGGAACCATCAACGTGGATCATTTTTAAATTTGTACGTGGAATATAATCTAATTTTCTCATATTTATATTATAACAGATATGTAAATATTGTTAAATTCAATATTGATAAAGATTTTTGCGAAAGATTTGACAAAAGGAAAACCTTATATTATAATGGAATCATAAGATAATAAAATCTTCAGGGCGGAGTGTAATTCTCCACCGGCAGTTATAGTCTGCGAGCGCAAGCCGAATCGGTGAAATTCCGATACCGACAGTTAAAGTCTGGATGGAAGAAGTGTTATAGTACTATTTTTGTATGTATTTTCTTTGAAGTCAAGTCCCTGAAAGGGGACTTTTTTTAGTCCCCAAAAAGGAAGTGATAGATTGAATTATGAAAAATTGATGAGAGAGTGCTTTGCCTTAGCAGAAAAGGGTGCGGGAAAGGTTCTCACAAACCCAATGGTGGGTGCTATCTTAATTAAAGATGGAGAGATAATTTCAAAAGGCTACCATCACGGTTTTGGCAAGGACCACGCAGAAGTTAATTGCTTTAAAAATGCTAAAGTTGATGTAAGTGGAGCTACAATGGTAGTAAACCTTGAACCATGTTCCCATTTTGGGAAAAATCCACCTTGCGTAGATGAAGTGATCAGGCAAGGAGTAAAAAAAGTTGTAATCTCAAACCTTGATACAAATCCAAAGGTAGATAGTATTCAAAAAATGAGAGATGCTGGTATTGAGGTTATTATGGAAGTTCTTGAAGAAGAGGGAAGGCTTTTAAATGAGAAGTTTTTCTTCAATATGAAATATCATAGACCCTTGATAAGTCTAAAGTATGCCATGAGCCTTGATGGAAAAATAGCCACAAAAGACTATGATTCAAAATGGATTAGTGGGGAAGAGTCAAGAAATTTTGTCCACAAGCTAAGAAATGACTACGATGCAATCCTTATCGGGAAAAATACTCTTATAAAGGATAATGCAAAATTAAATTGCAGGCTAGATGGAGGTGTGGACCCTGTTAGAATTATTTTAGCAAATGACTTAGACTTTGATGAAAATCTTGAAATTTTTAAGCTAGATTCTGATAAAGATACTATTATTGCAACTACTTCAGATAAGGATTTGGAAGTAAATGCAAAAATCCTCCTCTGTAAAGAAAAAAACGGTCAAGTTGACCTAGAAGATTTGCTAGATAAACTTTATCAGATGAATATTTCATCAGTCCTTGTAGAAGGAGGAAGCCTTGTGAATACAAGTTTTTTAGAAAATGATTTGGTAGATAAAATTTATGAATTTATTGCCCCGATTGTTGTTGGCGGAAAAGATTCGAGATCAGCATTTTTAGGACAAGGTGTAAGTGAAATTAAGGATGCAGAGAAATTTGAAATAGCAAATTTAGAAAGATTTGGCGAAGATATTATGGTTGAGGTGAACAATGTTTACAGGAATATCAACTGAACTTGGAAAGGTCGCAGAATTCAGACAGAAGTCTGACCATGTCGAAGTTAAAATTACCTGCAAGGGTGTATTAGAAGATTTAAAAATCGGGGATTCTTTAATGACTGACGGGGTTTGCCTAACGGTCAAAGAATTTGGCCCAGATTATTATAAGGCAGACCTTATGAAAGAAAGTCTTGATAAGACAAAGTTTGACTCAAGTTTATTGGGCAAATTTGTAAATCTTGAAAGGGCTTTGAGGTTTTCAGATAGGCTTGACGGCCATATTGTCCAGGGCCATGTGGATGGGGTTGGCAAACTTATTGGTATCAATAAAAATGTCTATAGGTTTAAAACTGACAGGAAGATATGCAAATATATTGTAAATAAGGGTTCGGTTTGCCTTGACGGAATTTCCCTTACGGTGTCAGCAGAAAGTGCAGATAACTTCGAAGTCTCACTCATTCCGGAAACCATTGCCAACACCAATTTTAAGTATAAAAAAATAGGCGATGCTGTTAATATCGAAACTGATATTATTGGTCGTTTTGTAGAAAAATTATATAGAAATGATAAAAAGGAGGATTTGGGCTCACTTTTAGGCCTTAACTAGGATGACAAATATAGAAAAAGCTATAGAAGCTATTAAAAACAACGAATTAATAATAGTTACTGATGACGAATCAAGAGAAAATGAAGGTGACTTTATCTGCGCCGGAGAAAATGTAACAGGCGAGATGATAAATATCATGGCAAAATACGGTAGGGGCCTTATTTGTACACCTATGAGCGAAGAAGTTGCTCAAAATCTAGATATTCCTCTTATGGTTGTAAATAATACAGATAACCACGAAACAGCCTTTACAGTGTCAGTTGACCATGTGAACACAACTACTGGAATTTCAGCCTACGAAAGAGCTGAGACTGTAAGAGAGCTCGTAAATCCAAATTCTAAACCAGAAGATTTTAGAAGGCCTGGCCATGTTTTCCCACTAATTGCAAAAAAAGGTGGAGTCGTAGAAAGAGATGGCCACACAGAAGCGACTGTAGATCTGATGAAGCTTGCAGGCAAAAAAGAGATAGGTCTTTGCTGTGAAATAATGGCTGATGATGGTCATATGATGCGAGGTGACGATTTAGTAAAACTTGCTGACAAACTTGGCCTTGTAATGACAAGTGTGGAAGAAATTCAAAACTATATAAAAGAAAACAAAAAGACTGAACTTGAAATCACAAACCCTGTAAAGCTTCCATCTGATTATGGTGAATTTACTGCTATTGGTTTTGTAGATCCAAAAGATGGCAAGGAGCATATTGCCCTAACCAAGGGGGATATAAGTGGAGAAAATATCCTAACAAGAATCCACTCAGAATGCCTAACAGGAGATGTGCTTGGGTCAAAAAGATGTGACTGTGGCAACCAACTCCACAAGGCTCTTCGAGTTATAGAAAAAAATGGTTCGGGAGTGCTTCTTTATATGCGTCAGGAAGGACGTGGAATTGGTTTATTTAACAAGCTTAAGGCCTATGAGCTTCAGGAAAATGGATTTGATACAGTTGATGCTAATAGAGAATTAGGTTTTCCTGATGATATGAGAGACTATAAGGTTGCAGCAGAAATTCTAAAAAAACTTGGAGTGAAGTCTGTAAGACTAATGACCAATAATCCTGACAAGGTAGATCAAGTTGAAAAATACGGCATAGAAGTGAGCGAGAGAGAACCTCTTGAGATAAAATCAAACGAAATAGATGAATATTATCTAAAAACAAAAGTTTATAGGATGGGACACAAATTAAACGAATTTAAGGAGAAGAAAAATGCGTGAGTATAGTGCAAATTTAGTTTCAAATAATAAAAAATATGCAATAGTTGTTGCGAGATTTAACCACTTTATAACAGATAGGCTTTTAGAAGGCTGTCTTGATACCCTAAAAAGACATGAGGTCAAAGATGAAGAAATTTCTATAGTAAGGGTGCCGGGAGCTTTTGAAATCCCACTTGCAGCAAAAAAGCTTGCCAAAAAAGAGGATGTAGATGCGGTTATCTGCCTTGGAGCTGTTATTCGTGGCGATACCCCACACTTTGACTATGTTTGTGCAGAAGTTTCAAAGGGAGTTGCCCACGTGGGTCTAGAAAGCGAAAAACCAGTTATATTTGGGGTTGTAACCACAGATAATGTTGACCAAGCTGTTCAAAGAGCAGGAGTTAAGTCTGGAAATAAGGGGGCAGAAGCTGCGATTTCTGCTATAGAAATGGCTAACCTTGTTGATCTACTATGATTTTAGTTTTTGACTTTGACGGGACAATCCACAAGACAGAAATAGCTTATAAAAAAGCCATCACAGAAAGCCTTGATGAACTAAATTTTGATATAAATGATTTTGATTTTAAATCTTTTATAGGCATGGGACCAAAAGAGGTTTGGGATATAATTCTAAAAGATGATTCTGATAAAACTCCATATATAGAAAAAAATGGCGATAGGATTATAAAGTATATGAAGGAAGCTGGTGAGCTTTATGATGGGGCTATCGAAACTCTCTCATATCTAAAAGGTAAATATGACCTCTACATACTTTCAAAATGCAGGAGAGTTTACATGGAAGCTGCCAGGGAAAAGTTTGGTCTTGATAGGTTTTTTAGCAAATATTTTATAGGTGAAGATTATGAATTTCTCGATAAGTATAAGATTCTAAGACAAGAAATTAAAGATGATTATATAATTATAGGCGACCGCAGGGAAGACATGGAAGCGGGTCTTAAAAATGGCAAAAAAGCAATTTTTGCAGCCTATGGATATGGCTCATCCTTCGAAGGAGTAGGGGCCTATAAAAAAATATCTTCTATAAAAGAATTGGATGACATATTATAAATAAAAACCAGGGTGATTTTAAAATCGACCCTGGTTTTAGATTTCTAAAAAATATTTTGTTTACTTATTTTCTTTGATGTATTTACTAGCTTCTAGGCCTGAAATCCTACCAAATATTACAGAAGAAGTGTAGGCGCCAGATGTGTCTGTAACTTCTCCAGCTGCAAAAAGGCCTGGTATAACTTCGTCAGAAGTATTTAAGACTTGGGCCTTACTATTTGCGACAATTCCACCCTTAGTCATGTGTAGGCATGGAGTTACTTTCACGCAATATATTTGCCCTCATAATCTAGTTCATCTTTGGCGGCTTCTTCTCTAAAGGCATCTTCTTTTTCGCCCCTAACAGCATTAAAGTCTTCCATGGTTTGAATTAGTGTATCTTTGGAACAGCCAATACCATCTGCTGCCAGTTCTTCAACAGAATTATATTCTTTGATATAACCTTTTTCTACTTGCATCTTAGGTCTCATGAAAGAGTCTTTAGCCTTTTCATCAAAGATGAAATAAACTGGTCTATTTTCCATCATTTTTTGTCCATATTCGATTCCACTATCAGATTCTGCAATAAATCTTTCCCCATTTTCATTTACAAAAATGAAATTATCTATAGAAAAACCTGTTAGGTCACGTCTCGGATCTAGCATTTTATGGAAAATAACAGGTTTATCCATGTGGTCTAGCTTGATATCATTATTTTCAGCTATGGTTATAAAGTCACCTGTTACACCCATTTGGTTAGATGATGGGATATCTTCTGCACCAGGTATATATTTTGCTACCAAGTCTTTGTTCATAGAAAACCCACCTGTGGCAATTACAGTAGCCTTAGACTTAATTGTATATTTGCTAGTCTTATCCTCAACCTTAGCACCCTTTACACCATCATCTTCTAAGATTAGGTCAACACCTTTAGTACCTGTAAGTATTTCTATTCCTAAGTCTTTTGCTTTTTCTTCAAGCTTAGTTTGAATATGGTTGCCTGCGTATTCATTTTCATTTCTTAAGTGGCTCATAGAACCTTCCCCGCCAAAGTTATAATCAAGCTCTATACCCTTATCTCTAAGCCATTCATCAAGTACGAAAGCACCTTCGGTCATAGCATCAACTCTTTCGTCGCTATCCCAAGATTTTTCTCTAAATCTTTATCTGTATTCTTCTTTAGTAACTTCGTTACCAGCATCTTTCATAGCTTTTGAATTTGCAAGGTCGAAAAAGTTCATATCAAATTTACCATTACCTGATAGGATATCTAATTTCTCTATTATTGTAACATTTTCAACGCCCTCAATCTTAGCATCAATAGCACTTGCAAGTCCTGATGGACCACCGCCTATGATTAATAAATCAGTTTCCTTATCTTCAGCTTCTACAAGTTCTCGGTCTTCTTCATAACCTGTGGATCTTGTAAGTTCTATTTCACCTTCAAATCCTGCTTCCTTCATAGCTTCAAGTACGGCTTCCTTTACAGCATAGGTTGAAAATGTAGCAGCAGAAATACAGTCCACATCAGGGCTGTTTGCTTCTACAATTCTTTCTTTAATAATAGGGAAGGCTCTTTCAATAACTGCATCTGTTTCCTGGTTATCAAGTATAGATACGTCTGAAATTTTTCCATCAGCTATTTCAAGCTCTATATTAATCTCTCTATCATAACCTTGAGCAGAGTCCTTGTATGTACCATCATTCAAAGCTGTAGGCATTGTTTCATTGTTTTTTTCTTCTTTTATTTATTCATTTTGTTTAGCTTCCTCAGTTTGTTTTGTATCAGTATTATTTGTACACTTTTTTGTATTGTTTGCACAGGCTCCTAATAAAACTGACAAAGATAAAAGGCCAGCCAATAACTTTTTATTTACTTTCATATTACCTCCATTAAATATTATTTATTATTTACAAGTATATTATAAGAGATTGACAGAAAAAAGGCAAACCTTAACACCTTTAAATGATATTTGTAAAAAATTTGAACTATCTTTTTTATCTAAAAATTGATATTTGTTATATAAAAAAGAAGGGAGCTCCCTCCATAAAATTATTTTTACTTAAGCGGTGTGGATTGATTTTGCCTCTAGGTACTCCATAAGACCAAATTTTCCGCCTTCTCTACCAACACCTGATTGTTTGGTGCCACCAAAAGGCAATTCTGGGCTTCCTCCGTTTGAGTTTAGGTAGACATCTCCAGCTTTTATTTCGTAAGCAATTTCTTCTGCTTCTTCTGGATTTCCAAAGACTGCTGATGAAAGACCAAAGTCTACAGCGTTAGCTACTTCTATAGCTTCTTTTTTATCTTTAACCTTTATTATGGAAACGACCGGTCCAAAAATATCCTTATCGTGAATTGCCATACCTGGCTTCACATCTGTAAAGATTACAGGTTTTACATAATATCCATTTTCGCTTTCTTGAGGGACCTCACCCTTAAGGAGTTTAGCTCCTTCTTTGATTCCTTCTTCGATAAAGCCTTTAACTCTGTTAAATTGTTTTTTGCCGGCAAGGGTTCCAACAACAGTATTTGGATCATCTGGGTCTCCAACAGGATAGTTATCGTATTGGGCTATAAATTCTTTTATAACATCGTCGTAAATATCCTCTGTGATAATAGCTCTTGATAGACAGGAACAGGTTTGACCTACATTTAGGTAAACCCTATTTAAAACTTGCTTTACACCCATCTTGATATCTGCTCCCTTGATAAAAACTGCAGGAGACTTGCCACCAAGTTCTAGGACAACTTTTTTGGCTGTGTCCATTGCATGTTTGGCTGAAGATGAACCACCAGCTAGGCTTCCTGTATAAGAAACCATGGCAACTTTTGGATGAGAATTTAAAATATCTCCAACTTGTGCACCAGAACCTGTAATTAGGTTAAAGACTCCTTTAGGAAGACCTATTTCATCAAAGGCTTTGGCTACAAAATAAGCTGTAAGAGGTGTATCTGATGCTGGTTTTTGGACAACTGTACAACCCATAAGTAGGGCAGGAATTACTTTCATTATTATTTGTCCTAAAGGATAATTCCATGGTGTAAGACTTGCTACAACACCAATTGGCTCCATTCTGACATAGCCACCATCCATATCAATCCTGTAGTCAATTTTCCTAGCTTGGTCAATAAAAACATCAACCCTTCTCATTTGCTTATCAAATTGACCAGGTTTTGCTATTCTAATTGGTACACCAAGCTCGAGTTTTATTGTTTCTATAATTTCGTCTTGGTGGGCTATCATCCAATCCTTAAACTTTTCTATATAAGAAATTCTTTCGTCAAGACTTGTCTTGGAAAAAGTTTTGAAGGCTTAATAAGCAGCTTCAACTGCTTGGTTTATTTTTTCTTCACTTGCTTTTGGAACTCTACCAAGGATTTCACCTGTAGCGGGATTTTCAACTTCAATCCATTTGTTGGATTGGCTTTCTTGGTATTTACCATTAATATATAATTTTTCGTTGTTTAGTTTTTCAAAATTCATATTCTTCTCCTTTCCAATTTTTTTACCCAATTTTTCTCTTATATATCAAAAGGGTATAATAATTAATAATAAAGATTTAAAATTTAGAATTTAAAAGGAGATATTATGAAATATTTTGGTACAGACGGATTTAGGGGAGAGGCTAATAAAAACCTTAATGTTTACCATGCTTTTAAGATTGGTAGATTCATTGGGGATTATTTTTCAACAAAGAATAATGGCCACGGGAAAATCCTTATCGGCAAAGATACAAGAAGGTCTTCTTACATGTTTGAAGATGCCTTATCAGCTGGTATTACCTCATCAGGTTCAAATGCCCATCTATTACACGTTACACCAACTCCTTCAGTTTCATATATAACAAGGACAGAAGATTTTGATTGTGGAATTATGATTACAGCCAGCCACAATCCTTACCACGATAATGGTATTAAGATCATAAATAATAATGGCGAGAAAATGGAAGATGAATTCCTATATAAGCTCGAAGAATATATAGATAGCGACATAAAAGATATTGAACTTGCTGTTGGCGAAGACATAGGAAGGACAGTTGACTATATTGGAGGTCGTAATAGGTATATTGCTTACCTTATTCAAACAGTAACCAAATCTTTTGAGGGAATAAAGGTTGGCCTTGACTGTGCAAATGGAGCTGCCTTTACAATAGCAAAACCAGTTTATGATGCCCTAGGTGCTGACACCTTTGTAATTAATGCTGAACCAAATGGATTTAATATCAATAGGGACGCAGGATCTACTCATATAGATGGCCTAAGAAAATATGTAGTCGAAAATAAACTAGACCTAGGCTTTGCCTTTGACGGCGATTGCGATAGGTGTATTGCAGTTGACAATGAAGGTAACATTATAGATGGTGATTCTATTCTTTATATCCTAGCAAACTTTATGAAAAAAGACGGTGCTCTTGATTCAAATACTGTTGTTACAACTGTTATGTCAAATATCGGTCTTTATAAGGCCTTTGATGAGCTTGGAATAAAATATGAAAAGACAGATGTTGGCGATAAAAATGTCCACGACCGCATGTATGAAAAAGATATAGAACTTGGTGGCGAGCAATCAGGCCACATTATTATCAAGAAATTTGCCAATACAGGTGACGGCATTCTTACATCATTAAAGATAATGGAAGCTATGATTGAATCTAAAAGTGACCTTAAGAGCTTGGTTCGTGACCTAAAAATATATCCACAAGTTCTAATTAATGTTAAAGTTAAGGATAAAAATACTGTTTTAGATAATGAGTATGTTAAGGCAAGTGTGGAAAAAATTGAAAAAGAACTTGAAGATTCAGGTAGAGTTTTAGTACGTAAGTCAGGCACTGAGCCACTTATTAGAGTTATGGTAGAAGCGGAAACTGAAGAGATTGCAAACCAATCTGCTATGGAAATTGTAAATACTATTAAAGAAAACGGCCTTTGCCTTGATTAGAGATTGTAAAAGTGGAAGGGTCATAGATATAAGGGAAAGTTTCCTTATAGTAAAGGGAAAAGTCTACGCCAAGGAGTCTTATATTGCCTTTGACACATCAAAGCTTAAGGCTTATCCGCCTATCGTGTATTACGATAGGGAAGACGAATACCTTGGAAGCTTTGAAGAAGAGGGGCTTTATGAGTTTTCTGACATAGAAGATGATCTTTTATCTTATAGTGATTATTGCTTTTCCAACCATGATTTAGATGATCTAAGGGACTTACTTGTTAGAAAAAGAGAAGAATTTATAAAAAAACTTATAAAATAATAGATTAAGTGTTGACAAGTATAGACTTAGCGGGTAATATAGATGATTGTATGGAAGTATCCGTATAGACAAATAGGAGGTGTTTTATGAGAGTAAAAGTTAAATTAGAATGCACAGAATGCAAAAACAGAAACTATGATACAACAAAGAACAAAACAAATCATAGTGAGAGAATTGAGCTTAAAAAATACTGCCCATTCTGCAAAAAACACACAGTTCATAAAGAAACAAGGTAGGAGATTAAATGGCTAAGAAAAAAGATTCTTTCTTCTCAGGAGTTAGCAAAGAATTCAAAAAAATCCAATGGCCTGTCAAGAAGACTACTTTAGAGTATACTCTATTAGTAATCGCCATCAGTGTAGCTACAGCAGTTGCAATCTGGGGACTTGATAAGATATTCCATTTCCTACTTTCAACAATAATGTAGGTGGACAATGACTGATTCTTTAAACTTTGAAGCTAATAAAGAAGAAGAAAAGGAAGCTTTATTAACCGAGATAGAAAAAAATGCTAGATGGTATGTAGTTCACACCTATACTGGCTATGAAAATAGGGTTGCTGATAAAATTCAAATGATGATTGATAATGAGCAAAACCCAGACATTATAGATGTGACTGTGCCAACAGAAGAGTATGTCGAGGTTAAGAACAACGAAAAGAAAGTAAAGACTAGAAAGTTATTTCCGGGTTATGTAATGGTCAAAATGAACGTTACAAGTAAGTCTTGGTATATAATAAGAAATACCCAAGGCGTTACAGGTTTTGTTGGTCCTGATGGAGATCCAGTTCCATTAACAAAAGCTGAAGTTAGAAAATTCGGTGTTAAGGAAAAAGAACCTGTATTTAATATCAACGTTAAACCAGGCGATGACGTAAATATCATTGCAGGCCCATTCAAAGATTTTGTCGCAAAAATCGAAGAAATCGACATGGAAAAGGGCAATATCAAAGCATATGTAGATATGTTTGGTCGTGATACATTAATCGACCTAGAATTCAGTGATATAGAAGAAATTTAGTACTGTCAAAAGCAGTGGGAGGGGAAACCCGAATCACCACAAGGAGGTAAATTATGGCAGAAAAAGATATAAAAGCGATAGTAAAATTACAAGTACCAGCAGGAGCTGCATCACCAGCACCACCAGTAGGAACCGCACTAGGTCCTCACGGAATCAACATTATGGAATTCGTTCAAGCATTTAATGCTAAGACAGCTGACCAAGCTGGAATGATTATACCGGTTGAAATGACTATTTATGCGGATAGGACATTCAAATTTATAACAAAAACACCACCAGCACCAGTATTAATCAAAAAAGCTATCAACCTAGCAAAAGGTTCAGGCGAACCAAACAAAAACAAGGTTGGATCAATTAAGAGAAGCCAACTTGAAGAAATTGCTAAGACTAAGATGGAAGATCTTAACGCTGCAAGCCTAGAAGCTGCAGTAAGCATGATAGCAGGAACAGCAAGAAGTATGGGAGTCACTGTAGAAGATTAGTGGGAGAGTTAACTCGTTTACCACAGGAGGTATTAAATGGCTAAAAGAGGAAAAAAATATTTAGAATCAAAAGCTTCATATGATTCTACAAAAGAATATGAATTAAACGAAGCACTTGAAATTGTTGAAAAAAATGCAAAGGCAAAATTTGATGAAACTGTTGAAATTCACTTCAACCTTGGTGTTGACAGCAGACACGCTGACCAACAAGTTAGGGGTACAGTTATTTTGCCACACGGTACAGGTAAGGTACAAAGAGTACTTGCTTTCGTAAAAGACGATAGAATAGACGAAGCTCTTGCAGCAGGAGCTGACTATGCAGGTAATGAAGAATACGCTGAAAAGATCCAAAAAGATGGTTGGTTAGACTTTGACGTAGTAATTGCTACACCAGACATGATGGCTACAGTAGGTAGACTTGGTAGGGTACTTGGTCCACAAGGCCTAATGCCAAATCCAAAAACTGGTACAGTAACAAACGACGTTAAACAAGCAATCGAAGACATCAAAGCTGGTAAGGTTGAGTATAGAACAGACAAGGCTAACTTAATCCACGTTCCAGCTGGTAAGGTATCTTTCGGAGTTGAAAAACTTTCTGACAACATCAAAGCTCTAGTTGGAGAAGTTGTTAAGGCTAAACCTGCAGCAGCAAAGGGTAAGTATATTAAATCAATCACAGTAGCATCAACAATGGGACCTGGTGTAAAATTACAAGCAGGTAGAGCTAGCGAATTAGTTGAAACAAAATAATTTGCAATTTTCTTAGAGTGATTGTATAATATAAAAGTCAAATAAACAGGCTACCAAAGACTACGCAGACAGAAATGTTTAATTATTGCGTATAGGTGGGAGAAATTAACTACATCCCCACCGATGTAGGCACTATTAAAGTGTCTATATAAAGTGGGGTTTTTATATACCTACCATTAGCCTTAGGAGGTGAAAAAGTGAGCGAAAAAGCTATAGCAGCTAAACAGTTGATAGTTAACGAAATCAAAGAAAAAATCGAAGGTGCACAATCAGTGACACTTGTAGGTTTTAACGGCATGGACGTTAAGGAAATCACAGATCTACGTGATAAATTCAGAGAAAAAGAAGCTGAATACAAAGTGTACAAAAATACAATGATGAGATTTGCTTTCCAAGAACTAGGCTACGATGAATTAATCGAAGAGCTTAAAGGAGCAAACGCCCTAGTATTTTCTAAACACGACCTTGTAGACGGTCCAAAGATCGCAGTTGACTACAGAAAAGAAGACGAAAAAAACGAAGAAAAATTAGTTTTAAAAGCAGGTATTGTTGAAGGTAAGTATCAAAATAGCCAACAAATGATGGCAATAGCTACATTACCAGCTACAGAAGTTCTACACTCTATGCTTGCAAATGTATTACAAGCACCAATCAGAACTCTTGCAGGAGATCTTAACAACACAATATCTAAACTTGCAATCGCACTTAATGAAGTGGCAAGCAAAAAAGAAAACGAAGCAGCATAATAAAATAATATTAAAAATTTAAGGAGAATTAAAAATGGCATCAGAAAAAGTAACAAACCTATTAGAAGAAATCAAAAATCTTACAGTTCTTGAACTTTCAGAACTAGTTAAAGCAATCGAAGAAGAATTTGACGTATCTGCACAAGCAGCAGTAGCAGTAGCAGCTCCAGCAGCAGGCGGAGCAGCTGGTGAAGCAGCAGCAGAAAAATCAGAATTTGACGTAGTTCTTAAATCAGCTGGTCAATCAAAAATCAACGTAATCAAAGTTGTTAAAGACGTGGCTGGTCTTGGACTAAAAGAAGCTAAGGCTCTAGTTGACGGAGCTCCAGGCAACGTTCTTGAAGGCGTAGCTAAAGATAAGGCTGAAGAAGTTAAAGCAGCTCTTGAAGAAGCAGGCGCTGAAGTAGAATTAGCATAAGCTTACAAACATTACTAGGTTTATCCTAGTTAAACCTCCTAGTTTTCATTAGGAGGTTTTTCTATGGTCATTTGTCTATATTCAAAAATAGAAATATTGATCTTAAAGTTTATTGTTAATGATGGATTGATTTTAGGAAATGATCTTATAATTATGTATTAATTTTATTTTCTTATAATTGATGATAATCATTACCAATGTTGACAAATAGACATTTTGACGTATATTATTAGCTAGAAAGGTGTGGGAAGATATGCACGATTTAATAGAAAGTTTAAGGGACGCTGATTCCGATAAAAGAATAAATACTCTCAAAGAAATCCTCCAAGATAAAAAAATAAGGGTTTCTCACCAGAGACTTTTGATATTGGACTACCTAATAACCCATCCTATCCATCCTACAGCCGACAAGATTTACAAGGACCTTATGGAAAAAGACCCGGTTATTAGTCAGGCAACTGTATATAACAGCTTGAATTTATTCGTATCTCACAATCTTGTAAAAGAGTTAGATTTCAATATGGCTTCAAAAAGATACGAATTTAAAAGGCCAAGCCACGGCCATTTTATTTGTGAATCTTGTGGTAAAATCAAGGACTTAGAAATCCTTGATATAGAAAAACCACCTATGCTAAAAGATTATACTATAGACACTACTGAAGTAATCTACAGGGGAATATGCCCTGATTGTAAGTAATAAATTTAGCGTTTTTTAACGCTTTTTTTATTTGTAGAAAGGAGAAAAAATGAAAAAAATAATATCATACTTACCAGGTCTGACCTTGGCTCTGGTAATTGCATATATAGCACAATTTATAGAAAATATCCTACCACAACACGTAATTGGTGGATCAGTAATCGCTTTATTTATAGGAATGTTTTTAAACACAATAATAGATACAGAAAAAACTCTAAAATCGGGAATTACCTTTACCTCCAAAAGGCTTTTAAAATTTGCTATTATTCTTTTTGGTGCAAGCCTTAATATAAGTATTGTTTTAAATGTTGGAAAATTATCAATATATGTAATGATATTTACTCTTCTAACATGTTTTGGTGGTGGATATTTTATAGGAAAAGCTTTGGGTCTTAACTGGAAAATGTCAAACCTTATTTCTGCAGGAACAGGCATTTGCGGAGGTTCTGCCATAGCAGCCATTGCTCCTGTGATTGAAGCAGAAGATACAGATATTGCTTACGCTATGAGCGCTACATTTTTATTTGATATGTTAATGATAATAGCCTTTCCTATTATGGGTAGGGCAATGGGTCTATCTGACATGGCTTATGGGCTTTGGACGGGAACAGCTGTAAATGATACATCAAGTGTAGTTGCAGCAGGTTTTGCATATTCGGATGCGGCAGGGGACTTTGCAACTATGGTCAAGCTTACAAGGACTCTTTCAATTATCCCAGTTGTTTTAATTTTTAGAATGATTCACCATAGGTTAGAAGTAAAGAAAATGGGCCATGAATATGTAGAAAAGAAGTTTACAATTTCTTCTATAGTACCATTTTTCATACTCGGTTTTTTAGCTATGGTTATGTTGAATTCCCTTGGATTTATATCAGAAAATTTGTCTATGACTCTAAAGACAATTTCAAAATTTTTGATGGTGGCAGCCCTTGCTGCAATCGGATTAAATACCAAATATAGGGATATGAAAAAAGCAGGGATTAATCCTATGATTCACGGCTTTATAATCTCACTTTTAGTTGTAATTGTAGCAATAGCAGTAATTTATTTTATGGGTTTAGTTTAATAAAAAAAGCAGGTAAGTTTTAAAACTTACCTGCTTTTTTTGATCTAATTTTTCAAATCATTAAAAAACTTCATCGAATGGTCAAAATCGTGGTATTTAAAACCAAGTTCAAAGGCTTCTTTTCTTTGGGCTGAAGAACCGTGGGTGAAGAAATCAACATTTACATCCATACCTGCCATTTCCTGGATTCTGTCATCTCCTATAGCTGAAGCAGCCCCCATAGCTTCCTCAATATCACCCTCGTCTAAGTATCCCTTTTCTTGGACATAGTAGGCAAAGACCCCTGCGAAATAATCTGCTTGGAGCTCTTGGGCGACAGAGATCTTGTTATACTCGGTTTCTGAGAGTTTTTGCCTTAGTTTATTAGTCTGATCTATTATACCGAGTTGGTTTTGAACATGGTGGCCAACTTCGTGGGCAAGAACATAAGCTAAGGCAAAGTCACCTCCACCTCCGAACCTTGTCTTCATATCGTCATAAAAGCTAACATCGAAATATATTTTCTCGTCAACTGGACAATAGAAGGGACCCATCCTAGATTGAGCTATACCACAACCAGTCCTTGTTGTATCTTGATAGAGGGTCATATGTGGTTCCTTGTAGTGGGCGTTTGCTTCATTAAATTTTTCGTGCCAGACATCCTCGGTATCAGCTAATATTACTGAAAGAAAATCTTCTAGAGTTTCTCTTTGCCTAGAAACTTCCTGGGATTCGATTTGGGTGTTTGGACTAATCTGTTGGTTTTGATTTGTAATTACACTTGGATACACACCAAGGAAATACAAGACAAGGATTAACACAATTCCACCTAGACCACCGCCAACAGCTAGGGGAGCCCTTTGGCCCCTATTAACATTAGAAGATCGCCTTCTATCTTTCCATTTCATAAAAACCTCCAAAATCTTTTATTAATATATTGATACCCATAAGAAATATTTTTATAATAAAAAATTGATTGGTAAATTAAGGTGAAAAATTATATTGATATAAACAAGGATAGTAAAATAGCGAATAAATAAAGCCTATTTTTAGGCAAGACCTAAAATAGGCAAAAAAATGGAGCCGCTTCCCGGAATTGAACCGAGGACCTCTTCCTTACCATGGAAGCGCTCTACCTACTGAGCTAAAGCGGCACACTTATAATTATACAAGCTAATAAAATTAATTCAAGTAAATAAAATAAATAAATTTTAACAAATTAATAGAATTTTTTATTATATTATGGTAGAATAATGTATATGAGTACATTAGGAGGATTTAATGAGCAAACAAACATTTGAAAGAAGCAAACCACATATTAATATTGGTACCATCGGCCACGTAGACCACGGTAAAACAACAACAACAGCAGCAATCACACAAGCCCTAAACAAAAAATACGGCACAGGTGAATACATCGACTACGAACACATCGATAAAGCTCCAGAAGAAAGAGAACGTGGAATCACAATCAACACATCTGTAGTAGAATACGAAACACAAAAAAGACACTACGCACACATCGACGCTCCAGGCCACGCTGACTACGTTAAAAACATGATTACAGGTGCAGCACAAATGGACGGTGCAATCATCGTAGTATCTGCAGCAGACGGTCCAATGCCACAAACAAGAGAACACATCCTACTAGCAAGACAGGTAGGTATACCAAAAATCGCAGTATTCTTAAACAAAGAAGACCAAGTAGATGACCCAGAACTAATCGAACTAGTAGAAATGGAAGTAAGAGACCTACTAAACGAATACGACTTCGACGGCGACAACTGCCCAGTAGTAGTAGGATCAGCACTAAAATCACTAGAAGAAGGTGGAGAAGGTCCATGGTCAGACAAAATCCTAGAACTAATGGACGCCGTAGATGAATACTTCGACATCCCAGAAAGAGACAACGACCAACCATTCCTAATGCCAGTAGAAGACGTAATGACAATCTCAGGACGTGGAACAGTAGCAACAGGAAGAGTAGAAAAAGGAACATTAAAAGTAGGTGACACAGTAGAAATCGTAGGCCTAACAGAAAAGACATCTCAAGCAGTAGTAACAGGTGTAGAAATGTTCCACAAACAACTAGAACAAGCTGAATCAGGCGACAACGTAGGAGTTCTTTTAAGAGGCGTTCAAAGAAACGAAATCTCAAGAGGACAAGTACTAGCAAAACCAGGTTCAGTACACCCACACACAGAATTCGAAGGTCAAGTATACGTACTAACCAAAGAAGAAGGTGGACGTCATACTCCATTCTTCTCAGGCTACAGACCACAATTCTTCTTCAGAACAACAGATGTTACAGGTGACATCCAACTAGAAGACGGAGTAGAAATGGTAATGCCAGGAGACAACGCAACATTCAAAATCACACTTCAAAAGCCAATCGCCCTAGAAGAAGGACTAAGATTCGCTGTACGTGAAGGTGGTAGAACAGTAGCATCAGGAGTTGTTTCTAAAATCGTTAAATAATCTAATTTAGATTATTCATCACAAAAAAACAATAAAGAAAAAAGCGGGCCTGGCTCGCTTTTTTGTTTAGGAGAAGCTATGTTTAAGAAAAAAACTTTTCTTGGTATTTTTTTGATATGTATTTTAATTTTTGCTGGTTGTGCCAAAAAAAATAAAGTCGCAGAAAATGATAAGTTAAAAGAGGCGCTTGAGAGCAGTGAAAATATTGAAAAGAAGATATCGAAAAAGAAAAAGCCGACGAAAAATAAAATAGGAGTTCCCTATGAAATAGGGGTTACACCAGATGATTACAATATGGACTATGATACTTCAAGACTCTTATCTTTAGAGGATAAGAAGAGTAAGTATTACCCAAAAGACGGAGTTAGAGGCCTTTATTTTAATTCTGGTTCTATAAATAATCCGGAAGTTTACGATAGGATTGTAGGATTGATTGAGAATTCTAATCTTAATGCGGTTGTTATCGACGTTAAGGACGACTGGGGCAATATTACTGTAAACTTTGATACAGATAATGAGGATATCCAGTATGCCAATACAAAACTTCTAGATGCTGAAAGTTTGATTTCAGATCTTCATTCCAGAGGAATTTATGTTATAGGCAGAATTACAACTTTTAAAGATTCTATTATTACAAAAAAACATCCTGAATGGGGTTTTACTAGAGATGATGGAAGTCTTTGGGCCAACGGTCGTGGGGAAGTATTTATGAATCCTTTCTTAAAGGAAGTTCAAGATTACAACATTGAAATTGGTGAACTTGCAGCTGAAGCTGGTTTTGATGAAATTCAATACGACTATGTTAGATTTGCTGAAGGTTTTGAAACTTTTGGTGATACTCTTTCTTATTCTAGGGGTGAGTATGAAAACAAACCTATGGATGAAGGAGATAAGAGGGTTTCAGCTATTACTGGCTATGTAAGAAAAGCGCGTGAATCAATTTCAGCCTACGGTCTTCCTGTAGCTATAGATGTCTTTGGTTATGCCCTACAGGCAGGACGTGCAAGCGGTATAGGCCAAGATTTTTCGGAAATTTCCAATGAAGCTGATATAATGTGCTCCATGATTTACCCATCTCACTGGGGTCCTTATTCCTTTGACATAGAAAAGCCAGACCTTGAGCCTTATGAGCTCGTAACAAGATACCTAAAAGAAGAACAGGCTATTTTTAAAGATCTAGAACACAAACCGCAGTCTCGTCCTTGGATTCAGGATTTTACAGCTTCCTGGATTGGTGAAGGCAATTGGATGGTTTATGATGCTGATGCAGTTCAAGCTCAGGTGGATGCAATATATGAGTCAGGCCAGAGAGAATATTTAATATGGAACGCAACCAATACTTATTCCGAAGGTGTTGATTATTAAAAAGCAGGGGAGACCCTGTTTTTTTAGTATAAAAAAACAGAGCAAGTTGCATCACTTGCTCTGGTACAAAATTAATTTTCAGTTTATTTTTATGGTTTATAATCTGTGTTTTCTCCTAAATTGAGAAGGAGTTTGGCCTACTTTTTTCTTGAAAACTTGGTTAAAGTAGGATTGTGAATTAAAACCTACAAGGGCAGAAATTTCCTCCATGGTGTGGTTGGTTGAAATTAATAAGTTTTTGGAAATTTCTATTCTTTTTAAAATTAAATATTCTATCGGAGTTATCCTGTAGGATTGTTTGAATTCTGAAATGAGGTGGAATTTATTCATATAGGCCATTGATGATAGGTCTTCAAGCTTTATGTCTTCATTATAGTTTGTATCAATATATGATTTTATATAATCTATCTGTCTATTAATTTTTTTATCGTGTTTGACTGTGATAGATTTTCTGTATTTTCTTAGAAGGTTGATTACAAGGGTGGATGCAACTGCATTTGCTAGGCTATTTGAGAAGATGTCATTTCCCTTGTATTCATTATAAATATCTTCAAAATAATCTTCAAACTTAAGACTTTTATCCCTATTATCTATATGAAAATAATTAATTGCTTTCGCAGCATCATCCACAAGTCCTGCTATGGATATAGATTCGATACCAAAGCCAAAATATTTTATATTAGCAATATCCTTATCGAGATACATTGTATGACCGATGTTTGAATTTATGATTATTAGGTCTCCAGCATGAACTTCTACCATCTCACTTTCTATAGATAGTTTTCCAAATCCTTCTGCTAGGTAATAAAAATAGGTAAAAGGATGAAATTGAATCCTGTTAGAAACTTTTTGATTATAGGTATTTTTTTGAGCATCAAGTATTTTTACATCCAAATTATTTAGACTATTTTCTTCTTCTAATATTTGATCATTATTATTTTCCATTTTTATCCTCTAAATTTTTTACTAAGCTCGTTTTCCTTATAAATAAATTTATAAGTATATTATACTATAAAATTTAGAGAATTTTAAGACAAATATGAAATAATTTAAAATATTTTTATAAAAAATTTGGGCTAAATATTATTTATATTTTAAAGCTAGAATCTTAAAATTTTTGGGTATCATATATTAAAGACTTTGTCAATTGATAATAAGTGCAAGAAAAGTATAATTTGACTAGGTGAGAAGATGAGATTAATATCAGATGATATGATAAATCAAATAAAAGAAAATTCTGACATAGTAGATATAATTAGTGAATATGTCGATCTTAAAAAGGCAGGTTCGTCTTTTAAGGGCTTATGTCCATTTCATAATGAGAAGACCCCATCTTTTACAGTAGATAGGAAGAAACAATTATTCCACTGTTTCGGGTGCGGAGCAGGTGGTGACGTTGTTTCTTTTATAATGCAAAAAGAAGGTTTGTCTTACCCGGATAGTTTAAAATATCTTGCTCAAAAGGCTGGGATAAACTTAGTTTTCAATGAAAGTCCTGGAATGAGTGAAAAAAGAAAAAGACTTTATGAAATAAACAAAGACATAATGATGTATTTCTATAAGAATCTTTTGACAAATAAAGCTCCTCAAGATTATCTTCTTAAAAGAGGACTTAGAAGCAATATAGTAAATACTTTTATGCTTGGATTTGCCAAAGATAGTTGGGATGACTTATTAAATTTTGCTAGGTCAAATGATATAAAGGAAGAAGACCTTCTTGAACTTGGGCTAATTGCTAAGTCTAAAAATGGAAATTTTTATGACAAGTATAGGAATAGGTTAATTTTCCCAATAATTGATACCTATGGCAGGATAATTGGTTTTGGGGGTAGGGCTATTGATAATACTATGCCAAAATACCTAAATTCACCAGAATCAGAAGTTTTCAAAAAAAGATACAATCTATATGGACTTAATATTTTCAAAAAGCAAAGTAAAAGAGATTTAATCCTTGTTGAAGGCTATATGGATGTAATTGCCCTAAATAACAATGGAATTGATATAGCGGTTGCAAGCCTTGGTACTGCCTTTACAGTAGATCAAGCAAAACTTGCTAAAAGATATGCTGATAATATTTATATTTGTTATGATTCTGATTCGGCAGGTATAAAAGCTACAAAAAGAGCTATAGAAATATTTAAAGAAGCTGAAATTGGGGTAAATATAATTGAGCTTGGTCAAGGCCTTGATCCAGATGAGTATGTCAAAAAGTATGGCAAAGAAGCTTTTGAAAAGAAAATAGATGAGGCTCTTGATGAGTACAATTATGCTTATGAACAGATCTTAAATGGCTATTCTGAAGCAAATGAAAACGAAAAACTTGAAAAATTGAATTTATTTATTGGGTTCTTAGCTTCTATTAAACAAGATTTAACCAGAGAAATTTTTATAAATAAGGTTTCATCTTTGTTTGATATAGACAAACAAACTTTAAAAGGCGCCATTTCAAAGTATAATAACAAGCATCACCAAGAAAAAATAAATAAAGATAATTTTACCGAGCCAAATATAGTTATAGAAGAGAAAAAGACCGATATTAGTGCTCATGAACTTGAAATTTTAAGACTTATCTTTAATCAGCTTGAAGATTATAAAGTAAATGCAGATTATTTTGATAAGTATTTGATAAATCCGAAGGCTCTTAATTTTAAAGATTTTCTTATTAATAAAGAAGTAAGTAAATTTGATAAGGCCGATGGAGATTATAGATACATGCTAGACTACGTCATGGATGATAAAAATCCAATAGTGGTTAGCGAATTAAAGGATAAGATTAACCTATATGAAAGACTTAAAAAGAGAAATAATCTCAGAAATAAGTCTATAAATGCTAAGGGGAGAGATAATGAACAGCGATGATAGTAAATTGCTCGAAGATGATGTTCTAGACGAAATCATTGAAGAGTTTGAGTCCATAAGTGAAAGTCAAGATGGGATGATCACTTATAGTCAAATTTTTAATTTTGATGATTTTAGGGACATCGACAAGGAAAGTCAAAAGCTAATTCTTGCTAAGATCACTGCTTCAGGTATAGAAATTGTTGAAAAATCTGAAACAGAACTTGATCAAGAGGAAGAAGTCGAAGACGATATTGAAGAAGAAGAGCAAGAAGACGAAATTGACGAACAAGAGTTGGAAAAAGAAATAGATAAGTCTGTCGATAATCTAGCTGGCATTAAGCTTGATGATCCAGTTAAAATGTACCTTAAAGAAATAGGTAAGGTCGACTTACTTACAGCTACTGAAGAAATTATCCTAGCTAGACGTATGGAAGCTGGAGAAATAGCCCATAAGTCTATGCATGGATATAAATTTAATAAGCAAAATAAAAATAAACTTGCAAATGACGTGTTTTTCGGTGACTTAGCAAGGGTTTTGGAAAATGCAAATAAGTCTTTACAAAATAAAGAAAATTTAAGTGATGAAACCATAAAAGATCTGGATGGGCTTGTTAATATGGGGTCCTTATTTAAACAAGTAATGGAAGATGATCTTGACAAGGACCAGTTAGAACAACTAAATGCAAAGATAATTATTTGCAATATTGCTCAGAATTCAATAGACGATGGCCTATCAAGGAAAGATGCAAACATTCTTTGCGACCTTTTCGATTCCTTTGACCACATGCTTAAAATAATCGAAAATGACGAAGTTGTTAGCATGGTTTATTCATCTTTTAATGATCTACTAAAGAAGGCTGCCAATAAGGATGCAATAAAGACAAATGATCAGATGATTATTGATAATCTTTTAAAAACATCAGAATTTGCAGCGGAAATTAAGAATAAAAAGGTCATATCCGATGATGAAGCTGCCTACCTAGCTTATATAATTGAACAGAGAAATATGTCTTTAAAGATGTTAAATAAGGAAGAATTTACAGACGAAGAGCTTAATAAACTTAAGATAGATATAATAAAATCACAAAGGGCTAAGGAAAAGCTTGCTGAAACTAACCTCAGGCTTGTAGTTTCTATTGCAAAAAAATATGTTGGACGTGGCATGAGCTTTCTAGACCTAATCCAAGAAGGAAATATGGGGTTAATGAAGGCTGTTGATAAATATGATTACAACAGAGGATTTAAGTTTTCAACCTATGCTACTTGGTGGATTAGGCAGGCTATAACCCGTGCTATTGCTGACCAGGCAAGGACAATTAGGATTCCTGTTCATATGGTAGAAACAATTAATAAACTTGTCAGAATTCAAAGACAGCTCGTTCAAGATCTAGGACGTGACCCGTCCAATGAAGAAATTGCAGACATAATGGGTATCGAAGTTGAAAAGGTATCTGAAATTAGGAAAATTGCTCAAGAACCAGTAAGTCTTGAAACACCAATCGGTGAAGAAGAAGACAGCCATCTGGGAGATTTTATAGAAGATGATACAGCTATAGATCCAGGCGAGGCTGCTAACTATACAATGTTAAGAGAGCAATTAAACGATGTTTTATCTTGCCTTGGAGCTAGGGAAAAGCGTGTTCTACAATTAAGATTTGGACTAATAGACGGCACTCCACGTACCTTAGAAGAGGTAGGCAAGGAATTTGATGTAACTAGGGAGAGAATTAGGCAAATTGAGGCTAAGGCCCTAAGGAAACTAAAATCTCCAAATAAAAGTGAATTATTGAAAGATTTTTTATAAATGGAAGATAAGAAAAGATTATTAGATATTATTAATATCTTAGATTCAAATAAAAAAATTATAGATATAGGAACCGATCACGGATTGGTTCCTTTATATTTGGCTAAAAACAAGATTTCAACCGATATTACTGCAACAGATATATCTGCCCCAAGCTTACAAAAACTTGTTGACAGACTTGATGATGACCTAAGGAAAATAATTAAAACCCAGGTGACAGATGGTTTTAAGGGTCTAGAATCTAGCGACAATCAAGTTGCGATTATAGCAGGTATGGGTGCAAATACCATAATTGAAATTATTGAAGAAAGTTTAGACTTCGCGAAAAATCTTGATTACATGGTTCTTGCTTCAAATGTGAATACATACGAGTTAAGGCACTTTCTAAATAATCATGGTTTTTATATAGAAAAAGATTTTTTATCTTATGAAAATAGAAAATATTATGATATTTTGAAAGTTTATTACGGTAAAAATCAGGACTTAAGCTTTGAAGAATACTATTATGGGAAAACTGATATAAAAAATAAAAGTGATTTATTGAGGCAAAAATTATCCGTAGATGAGAAAAAGAACCAGGGATTTTTAAAAGAAATTAAGGAAAAATCTCAAGACGACCAAGCTATCAAAAAAATAACAGATAGGTTAAAAGCTATAGGAAAGGTAAAAGAAAGATGCGAATTCGAGAATTAATAAATAAATTAGAAGAAAAATATCCCTTTGAACTACAAGAAGAATGGGATAATTCTGGACTACAGATAGGAAACCCAGATGTTGAATTAAAGGGAGTCGTTGTATCCTTAGACTTGGAAGAAGGAGCGATAGATTATGCCCTTGAAGATAAGAAAGCAAATCTAATTATCACCCACCATCCATATTTATTTAATCCTACAAAGTCTATAGATTTTAGGGATAGTTTTTATAACAGGCTTAAAAAGTGCATCAAAAATGACATTACGGTTTATGCCTTCCATACAAATTTAGACATAGCAGAAGGTGGGGTAAATGACAATCTTGCCCACATTTTAGGTCTTAGGGATATAAAGAGCCTAGAAAATGGCAAAGAACTTGGCCTAGGAAGGTATGGTTATATTGATAAACAGTCTGCTAATAAATTTCTTAAAGAAGTAAAAGAAAAACTAGAAGCAAGTGGCCTTGTTGTCTACGGAAATTGTGACAAAATGATTGAAAAAGTTGCACTTTGTGGAGGGGCTGGATCTTTTCTTATAGAAGACGCTATTAATCAAGCTTGTGACTTAATAGTGACAGGAGATGTAAAATATCATGAAGCTATGGATTTGTCAAATAAGGGGATAATAATCGCTGATGTGGGACATTTCGCAAGTGAAAACCATATTATATATAAATTACTAGATGAAATAGAAGAAATTACTGGAAAAGAAGTTTATAATTTTTCAAAAACAGATAGATTCAGACATTTTATTTAATTTTACTTTTACGATAAAAAGGGGTATCTTAACTAGGGAGTAAATCAGATAATCGCGGGGCGTAAGTCACGAGGAAAGTCCGTGCACCATAGAGCAAGGATGCTTGATAACGTCAAGTAGGAGTGATCCTCAGGCAAGTGCAACAGAAAGTATACCGCCAATTTTGGTAAGGTTGGAATGGTGAGGTAAGAGCTCACCAGCTGTCCTAGTGATAGGCAGGCTATGTAAACCCCATCCGGTGCAAGAACAAAATGGACATTAGGAGGCTTGCTCGGCCCGGTCCGGAAAATGGTAGTTCGCTTGAGCTTATTAGTAATAATAAGACTAGATAGATGATTATCCACGACAGAACACGGCTTATAGATTTACTCTATACATAATTAGCACACAATTAGTTACAAAAAATTAATTGTGTGTTTTATTTTTTACACTTATTGGTAAAATATTTTATTTATATTGGGAAATTTTAGCTGAATTTACGAATATATATAAAATAACTCTATTAAGTGTAATTTTTTTGTAACTAATTATTGACTTTTTTGTTAAAAAGATATAGAATTAACTTAGATTTCAAAAACAATTAACAAATAGATTTACAATTCATGACAATTATGGAGGAGTAATTTTTTATGAGTAAGAAAAATATAGGAGCAGCATTATCGGTTATAGCTGCATCAGCGGCTGTTGCTACAGCATATGCTACTACTGTAACAGATTTAGAAAATGATAAACATACTAATTCATTAATTACTGAAGAAAACAAGGAAGTTGATTCTTCTTATTCTTTCGTTAAGTCTGATTATACAAAAGAAGTTAAAAATACAAAGATCGCAGGCAAGGCAAGAGATTCTAAAAAAGCTAGCCAAGAGATCAAAAAAGATATTATTATAGAAAAAACAGCCAAGACTCTAGTTGAGACACAAATTGTAAATGCTGAGAAAAAAGCAGAAGCAAATGAAGATGAAAATGAAGTAGTTGTCTATGATGACAAAAACTTAGATGAAATCATCGAAGAAAAAGCTCAAGCCGAAGTTAAGGATGTAGTTGTATACGATAATCAAAACATAGATGAAGTTGCTAAAGAACAAGTTGCTACATATAAAGAAAATACAGAAGTAGCTCCATTAGCAGAAGAAAAAGTTGCATCTGCAAAGGTTGAAGATCCTGTAGTTTCTGATAAATTCGTAAATACTGCAAGTTTAAATATTAGAGCATCTAAGGATGCATCAACTTCAGATAACATAGTAAGAACTATCAAAGCTGGAGATAAGTTAGTTGGCCATGTTGAAGGAAACTGGTTTGTAACAAATGAAGGTTATGTAAGCCTTGATTATCTAGCAAACTATTATCCACAAGACTTAGTTAACAAAGTAAACGCTGAAGAAGAGGCTAGAAGAGCTCAAGAAGCAAAGGCAGCAGAAGAAGCAAGACTAGCTGAAGAAGCTAGAAGAGCTCAGGAAGCTAAGCAAGCAGAAGAAGCAAGAAAAGCTGAAGAAGCAAGAAAGGCTCAAGAAGCTCAAAAGCAACAAGTTAAACAAACTGTTCAACAAGTAGAAAAAGTTGTTCAAGAACAAGCGGTAAATACACAAGCACCTGCCGGTCAAGGTGCCCAAGGTGCTGTAAATGTTGCTAGCCAATTTGTTGGTTATTCATATGTTTGGGGTTCAGCAAACCCAAGTGTTGGTTTTGACTGTTCAGGTCTTACATCTTATGCTTACAAGCAAGTAGGCGTAAACCTTCCACACAGCTCTCAAGCTCAATTTAATAATGGTTATGCTGTTGATACCAACAATCTAAAACCAGGAGACCTTGTATTCTTCTCATTTGGTGGTGGCTCAATCGACCACGTAGGTATGATAACAAGTTCTGATGGATCTTTCATCCATGCATCTACACCTCAAACAGGTGTCAGATATGACAACATATTTAATGGATCATACCAAACAGCTTTCAGAGGCGCTAGAAGAATATACTAAGAAAAATTATATGCCCAGGGCAATAGCTTTGGGCATTTTTTATTAGGAAAAATATGGAATTATTAAATACAAAAACTTTAAGAAAAGAAATAATATCTAGACTACAAGACTACGATTTTAAAAATAAGATAATTCTTCTAAGCAAAAACCCAAGCGAGGAAGTAAACCACTATAAGGATGTTATCATAAAAAGGTGTCAAGAGTTTGGAATTACTTATATTGATAAGATTTTTAAGGAAGAAAGTCAAGAGGAAATTCTAGATTTTTTATCATCTTTTGATAAGGAAGATGGATTTATAATTCTGGCGCCCTTTGGTGACAGGGAAGACTTGACTATGCTTAAAGAAAATATTGGCCTTAAGGATTTAGATTCTTTTACCTACAAAAGTCTAGGAAAAATCCTTGATGGGGATAAAAACTCACTTCCTGCAACAGCAAGGGCTGTAGTGAGCTTTATGGACCATGAGGGAGTTGACTATAAGGGTAAGAGAGTAGTTATAGCTAATAATACAAATATTATCGGTAGGCCACTTGCTATGTATTTAGCAGCTAAGAGGGCAAGTATTACTATTATCAATAGTCTTACAGAAAATCCTAAAGACCTTATAAAAAATTGCGATATTTTTATCTCAGCAATAGGAAAAGCTCATTTTTACGATAAGACTTACTTCAAAGATGGTCAGCTTCTTATTGATGTGGGAACTTCATACAAAAATGGTAAGATAATAGGAGATATTGATAGTGATTCAATATCAGATATGGACGTAAAATACCTAGGAAGTAAAAATGGGATTGGATCAATTACGACTATAACTTTAGTGGAAGGACTAATATATTAATGCCTATAGTAAATAATGACCAAGATTTAATAAGATATAATGATTTTGTAAGAAATTCTGAATATGCCAGACCAATGCAGGATACAAATTGGTCAAAAATAAAAAGTAACTGGACCCATGGCTTTGTTTATTTAGAAGAAAACAAACAGATTATCGCAGCTATGTCTGTAATTGGGATTAAAAATACCAATGGCAAACACTTTTTATATGCACCAAGAGGACCTGTTTGTGATTTTAAAGATACCAAGCTTGTAGAAGCCCTAATCAAAGAAGCAGAGCCTTTAAGAGAAAAATATGATGCTTTTCTTTTGAGGATGGATCCAGAATTAAATTTCGATGAAAAACTCGTTTATGATTATAGAAAAATGGGTTATGATTTTAGATCTGTAGGCATAGACACTCACGCCTTTACCCAGCCAAGATATAATATGATAATTGATTTAAGCAGCCAGGATGAAGATGAAATTTTTGAATCATTTTCATCAAAAGGTAGATACAATATTAGAAAATCAATCAGAGCAGGAATTAAAACTATTTGCAAAACAGATGAAGAAAGCCTTGATATTTTTTATGAACTTACAAAAATAATGGCTGAAAGACAAGGTATAGGTCATAGACCAAAAGATTACTACGAAAGATTGATTAAATATTTAGATGGAAAAATTTTTCTTTCATATTTTGAGGATAATCCTTTATCAGCTTCACTTTTGATTCCTTATGGAAATAAGGTTTACTATCTTTATGCTGCTAGCTCTAATGAGATGAGAAATAAGATGCCTAACTATAATATGATTTGGGAAGAAATAAAATGGTGCCTTGAAAATAATTATGACTATTTAGATTTAGGTGGAACTTTTAGTCTCGATACTAATGATGGCCTATATAGGTTTAAACAATCATTCTGCTATCCAGATAAGTATTCAAACTTCATAGGCGAACTTGATGTTGTCTATGATAGGGAAAAATACGAAGAATTTTTAATAACAAAATAAATTACTCAATATAAACAATATATACTAAAAATTTTTTATTGAGAAGCAAAAAAGACGAGAAAATTTTCTCGTCTTTTTTAGATTTATGAACTAATTTTTATTTATCAAGTGATTTTGCTATCTTGATTGCTTCTTCATATTCAGGAAGATCAGTGTTTTGACCTAGGTATTGGACATATTTTATGGTGTTATCCTTATCTAGTACAAAAACAGAACGGTTTAATAGTTTTAATTCCTGGATTAGGGTGCCGTATCTGCTAGAGAAGTCTCTGCAGTTGTAGTCTGATACAAATTTAATTTTATCGGTTTTTTTAACCTTCTTAAACCTTTGTTGGGCAAAAGGTAGGTCATTTGAGACTGTAACAACGACAATATTATCTGAGAAAAACTCAGTTGCTTTTTGGAACATTTTTGTTTGTAGTTCGCATACATCAGTATCTAGGGATGGAACGACTGACAAGATTTTTATTTTTCTTCCCTCTTCTTCATAAAAATGATATTCAGTTAAGTCCATCTTATCTGCCTTAAAATCTGGCGCCTTATCGCCAACCTTTAATTCATCTCCGAGAACTGTGATATCTACAGTGCCGAATTTTCCTTTTCTTGGCATATTATTCTCCTTTTGGTTTCTTTTTCTTTTCCGTCTTTCCTATATTTTATAACAAAGTGGAATTTTAATCAATTAAAATTGAAAATAATTAGATTAAGAGATATTGTAAATAAGGCAAGGATGGGGTATAATTAGCTAGTATGAATAAATAAGGAGGCAAAATGGCTAAAATAGTTTTACAAGCAGAAAAAAGAGAAGCTACTGGTAAAAATCAAGTTAAAAAACTTAGAAATAAAGAACTTATCCCAGGAGTTATCTATGCTAAAAATCAAGAAAATGTAAATGTTCAATTTACAGCTAGAGATTTTGAAAAAGTACTTAGACAAGCTGGAACATCTACTATTATTACATTAGACATCGAAGGTGAAGGTAAGGAAGTTCTTATAAAGGAATTTGCTAGCCACGCATACAAAAACCAATTCTTACACGTTGATTTCCAAGCAATCGACCAAAACGAATCAATCAGAGTTACAGTTCCTGTTGTCCTAGTTAACAGAGATGATATGAACGAAGTTACAGGTGTACTTGTACAAAACCTTGAAAGCGTTGAAGTTGAATGTCTACCAAAATACATCCCACAAACAGCAGATGTTGATGTTAAGGAAATGGCAATTGGTGACAACATGACTATTGCAGATCTTGATATAGCATCAAACGAAAACATCACAATTCTTGCTGATGAAGATGAAGTAGTATGCTCACTACAAGAAGTTTCTGAAGAAGAAATCGTTGATGAAGAAGCTGAAGCAGCAGATGCAGCAGACGTACCAACAGTTGGCGAAACTGAAGAAGACGAAGAAGACGCTGAATAAGATTTAAAACCATTGGTCTTTAAAAGAAGGACAATGGTTTTTTTATTTGCAAATTTTTATAGAATAACAATAGTAGACTAAAAATGTAATTTTATAGTATAATGAATGTATGAATGGAAAATTTATAGTTTTTGAAGGACCTGATGGATCCGGCAAAACCACAATAATAAAAAAAGTTAAAGAGCTACTAGAAAATAAAGATTACTCTATATCCTATTATAGGGAACCAGGTGGGACAGATATTTCTGAAAAGATTAGGTCTATTATTATAGACAATGATAACCACATGATGGATGCTAAGACTGAAGCCCTCTTATTTGCTTCATCAAGAGCTCAGCTTGTTGCAGAAAAAATCCTTCCAGACCTTAAGGCAGGAAAGATTGTCATTTGTGATAGGTTTGTAATGTCATCTCTCTTATACCAAGGCCTGGGAAGGTCACTTGGAGTAGAAAATGTGAAAAGTATAAATGACTTTGCAACAGGTGGACTAAAACCTGACCTTACTTTATTTTTTAATATAGACTACAAGACAGCCCTCGAAAGAAAAAGAGCAAATTTTTCTCCAGATAGGCTAGAAAATGAAGATTTTTCTTTCCATAAGACTATTTTTGATGGCTATTTGAAGATGGCAGATCTTTATAAGGATGAAATTAAGAAGGTCGATGCAAGAAAATCTATAGAAGATTTGACAGAAGATGTTATAAATATCATATATCAATTATTGGAGGACTAAGATGAAATTATTGGTAGCTATAGTACAAGATGCAGATGTTAATTTTTTAATTGATGCCTTAACAGAAAAAGGATACAGGATAACAAAATTATCTACCACAGGTGGTTTTCTTAAAAAAGGCAACACAACACTACTAATAGGTGTGGAAGAAGCAAAACTTGATGAAGCCCTAGGAGTAATTGAGAAAAACTGCAAGAAGAGAAATACAACTACCACAATTATAAATCCAACAGGCGAAAGTTCACTTATTAGCTCAACTGTGCCAATAGAAATAAGTGTTGGCGGAGCAACCATATTTATAATTGATGTTGAACAATATATACAACTATGAGCTTATTAGATAGCCAGCTAAAAAATAATAGCCTATCTAATGCTTATATAATTGAGGGAGAAGATTTAGCCCATAACCTTGAATATGCCAAAGATTTTGCTAAAAAAGTCTTTGGATCATATGGCTTAAGTACAAAGCTTGAGACAAACCCAGATATGGAAATAATTGATAAGGACATAATCGATATAGGAACTATAAGAAACCTTATCAAAGACATGGTAATAAGACCAGTAAATAATAAGATTAAGGTTTACCTTATCCATAACGCTCAAAATTTAAGGATAGAAGCGGCCAACGCCATGCTTAAGAGTCTTGAGGAATTAAAAGCCTATACTTTAATTGTATTTACAATTGATAATGCAGGTAAGATGCTTCCCACCATTAGGTCAAGGTGTCAGATAATCTCCTTAAATACAACAAATAATGACCTAGATATAGATATGGAAAGATTATCTGAAATTTTTTCAAAGATTTTCCAAGGAGACCTCGCAGTTTATTATAAAGAGAGGGAATTTTTGCTTTCTTTTAAGGAAGATAAAGCAAGCCTAATGGAAGGATTGATTAAAATCTTATCAGACACAATCAATAATAAGTATATGGCTAGTGCAGGATTTGCTAGCTATGATTATAATATAGAAAGCATTTCTAGCCTAGATTTAGCTGGTATAGAGAGGCTTTTGGCTAAGTTTGAGAAAATATATTCATCCTTTAGGAATAATATAAATTTTGAGTTGAGTGTTGAAAATATATTTTTTAATATATATAGAGAAGGCAGGCAAAGTTAATGAATGTAGTTGGAATAAGATTTAAAGATGCGGGAAAGATATATTATTTTTTCGCTAATAATTTAATTCTGAATTTTAAGGACAAGGTAATAGTAGAAAGCTCGAATGGTTTGGAACTAGCGGAAGTTGCCTTGGCCAATATTGAAATAGATGAAAAGAAGTTTGATAAAACTCTTTCACCAGTTATAAGAAAGGCGACAGAAAAAGACCTAGATATTTATAGGCAAAACCTAGAAGATTCTGAAGAAGCAATTAGAATTGCCCAAGAAAAGGCGAATTTCTATAGGCTAAAAATGAAAATAGTCGATAGTGAATATAGTTTTGATAGGACAAAAATCACTTTTTATTTCACAGCTGATAAGAGAGTTGACTTTAGATCACTTGTTAAAGACCTTGCCTCTATATTTAGAAATAGGATAGAACTAAGACAAATAGGGGTGAGGGACCACGCTAAGCTTAAGGGATTTTATGGAACATGTGGACAGAAGTCTTGCTGTTCAAGATTTATGTCTGATTTTTCGCCTCTATCTATAAAAATGGCCAAGGATCAAGGAATCACCCTAGATCCTGCAAAAATTTCTGGTATTTGCGGTAGGCTAATGTGTTGTCTTTCTTTTGAGGAAGAAAATTATGTTAGGGCTAGAAGATATATGCCAAGACCAGGAACTATGGTTCAAACAGAAGATGGAGAGGGTATCGTCCTTACTAATGACTTTGTAAAAGAAATGTGCAAGGTGAGAGTAAAGACAGAGGACGATGTAGAAATAGAAGAATATTATAAGGCAAGCGACCTTGTCAAATGTAAATGATAATTATTATCAATTTGCATAAATAATCATTATTTTCCGTTTTTAGGTATAAAAATATAAAAAAAGTTGACATTTGGTGTATATAGTTGTATACTAATCATATAACAAATATAGGAGGAAATTATGGCATACAAAATAGATGAAAATGTTTGTATTTCTTGCGGTTCATGCGAAGGTGAATGCCCAGTAGGAGCAATCTCACAAGGCGATGCAGCTTATGAAATAGATTCAAATGCATGTATTGATTGTGGTGCTTGTGCAGCAGTTTGCCCAGTTGAAGCAATCGATCAAGAATAATATACTACATAAAAAAACAAAGGCTCCCTTGGGGGTCTTTTTATTTTTCTCGATTCTTCTCTTAGATTATAGTAGAGTTTTAAAACTCATATATTTTTTTGAAAAACTTTATGGAGAATATAGGTACAATATATTTTTTAAAAGCAGTTGTGGATTAACTTATTTAGTTATATCAACATTTTAAGTATGAAGATTAAAATTTTATTTAAGTTGAAAATAATTATAGAATGGATATCTGAAAATAATTGTTAAAATCAAAACCCTAAAATCTGAACTGACCCCCAAAAGTTAGACCAAAAAACTAACTAAAGGAGGTCAGTTTTTTAATGGCAAAATATAGCACAGAATTCAAAATGAAAGTAGTAAAAGAATATTTAGAATCCAATATCTCATATAGATCTTTATCAGATAAATATTGCATACCGGATAAAAGTGTAATAAGAAGATGGGTAAATGCATACAAATCACAAGGCTATGAAGGACTAAAAGTAAAAAGAGAAAATACACAATATACTTTGGAATTTAAGTTAAATGTAGTAAACTTGTACTTAACAGGAGAAATGTCCTATCAAAGCCTAGCAAATGAATTAAAGATAAACAATCCATTAATGATAGCAAGATGGGTAATAGACTTTAGAGAAAAAGGCATAGAAGGACTGAAATCTAAAAAGAGAGGAAGACCTTCAAAAATGTCAAAATCCCCAAAAAAATCAAAAGATACTAAAATAGAATCATCAGCACAATTAACCAACGAAGAAGATAATTCCTTAAATGAAGCACAACTAAAAGAAAAAATAAAGAAATTAGAAGAAAAAAACTATTGGCTCCAACTAGAAAATGATGCAATAAAAAAAAAGATAGAATTATCTCAAATGACAGATACAGAAATAAGACAATTGCTGAAACAATTGAAGTCTTAAGAAGTAAATACAAACTAAAAGACTTGTTAAAATACTTTAATATTGCCAAATCAACATACATGTATTGGCAAAAACGATTAAATAAACCAAATAAAGATATAGAAATAGAAAAGAAAATACTTAAGATAAGAAAAGACAATCCAAACTATGGCTACAGAAGAATAACAGCTATGTTAAAAAGATCAGGACTAATAATAAACAAAAAGAAAGTACAAAGATTAGTTCAAAAGTTAAAACTTCAAGTAAAAAGTTATTCACGAAAATCTAGAAAATACTCATCCTACAAAGGACAAGTAGGAAAAATATCAGACAACAAAATAAAAAGAAACTTCAAAGTAGAAAAACCATACATAAAAATAACAACAGACACAACAGAATTTAAGTATTTAGAAAAAGATAAAACAGGAACCTACCAAATAAAGAAACTCTATCTAAACCCATACCTAGACATGTACAACAGTGAAATACTAAGCTATGAAATATCAAAACAACCAACAATAGAACCAATCTTGAAAGCCTTAGACAAAGCAATAAAGTTAACTAACAAAACAAAAGAAAAAAGAATATTCCACTCAGATCAAGGATGGGCATATCAAAAAAATCAATACACATCAAGACTTGAAACAAACGGCATCACCCAATCTATGTCCAGAAAAGGCAACTGCTTAGACAACTCACCAATGGAAAACTTCTTTGGAATATTAAAACAAGAAATATATTACGGAAGAAAATTCTATTCATACGAACACTTAAAACAGACAATAGAAGATTTCATAAAATATTACAACGAAGAAAGAATAAAAGAAAAATTAGGATACTTATCACCAATAGAATACAGAAAGAAGAATGCAGCATAAAAATTTCCTACCCCTAGGGGTAGGAAAGAACAAAGAAATACCAGAGCTAGTTTAGTTCTAACTCTGGTATTAGGTCCAACTTTGTGGGGTCACCTTAATCCAAATGTGGATATTGGGGGTTTTTAATTTTCCCTATGCTTATATTAAAAAAAATCAAATAAACATTGTTAAAATCAAGGAATTTGATATAATTATATAATGGAGACAATATGGATATAGACGTAATAATAAATCAAATTTACAATTTAATATTAGATAACCAAATATTGGGTTTTGCCATTGGTGGTTTTGTAGTTTTGCTTTTAATTTTTATTATATCAAAGACTTTTAGAAAGTCTGGTCTATTTTTATTAGCCAACACATTTTTGATTGATTACACCATTAGGTCCTTGCCATTCCAAATCTATACCTATTATCCAATAGTCCAACAAATAATAACCGGGCTTTATGTTCTTGGATTTTTAAATTTCCTTATCAGGGTAATAGTAATGGTTGTAAAGATGAGCAAAAGAAAGACTAATGAAGAAGAAAAGTCAAGCCTTCAAAACTTTATGGAATTTACAGGCATAAGACCATTTTTCCTAATGCTTATAATTAACCTAGTCAATTTTAATTCCTATATACCAAAAAATATCATTTCACTTCTAACAAGCCTATCTTTTTTGTATATGGCCTTTAGAACACTTTATTCTACTTATTTATATTTAAGTGAAAAAGAAAGTCTACCTATAAAAGATGATATGGATTTTGATGATATAAAGGCTTACCTTTATGATCCTGATGATAAGGCTAGTAAAAATTATGGAAGGATAGTTAGGAAGGATTTGAATAAGGAATCAAAACTAAGTATCGAGCCTAAAAATAAGAAAGCTAAAAAGGAAAAGTTTACTGACCCAATTTCCATTTCTGAAATAAATAAAGATGTTAGGGATATGGAAATGCTTAAAAATATCGAAAAAGACCTATCAGATAATGATGTGATTAAGTTAATTGAGGAGTCAAATCCAAATATTACAAAAATCTCCCTTACAAATCTTAAAACGGGAGATGAACATTCCTACACCAGCAAGCGTGCTAATTTCCACGTTGATGAAGACCATGAATATAAAATAAGTTTGAGTTTTGAAGAATATAATGACTATGATTATGGAAGATTTATGGACCTTCTTATTGCCTACGGGGTGGAAAGGGAAGTTTATAAATTCGAACTTACTGTAATTTCAAAACTTAATGAGGATTTTAAACTGGTATTTTTTGACCCAAGCCAAATTATAGATATAGATAAACAAGGAAATGTAAGGCCGTCTGGTAAAGATATATCAATGATTTTCCCTAAGTATAAGATAAATTTCATCAAGGGGAATTATTAGATGAGTGATAATAAAAATTTTATAAAAGCTTGGCAGGTTGATCGCCCTTATTTAACAAGCGGTCATTTAAAAATAATCGCCTGTGGTGCCATGTTTTTAAGTCACTTAGCCCAATGTGGATTATTATACATGTTAGAGTTTACCAAAATTGCAGATTTATTTATGCTGATTGGGAGAATTTCCATGCCACTTTTTTGCTTCATGGCTGCTCAGGGAATCTTACTGAGCAAAAATCCTAAAAATTATTTGAGTGGGCTATTAATCTTTGCTTTTTTATCGGAAATCCCATTTGATCTGGCAAGTACAGGCTATTACTTTTTTATTTATAGCCAGAATGTATTCTTTTCCCTATTTTTGGGTGCATTTATGGTTTACCAATGGGAAAAGATAAGGAAAAGTGAATTAAATGAGCTTTTAAAATTTTGCTTTGCTATCATAATTTTCTTAGGAATTTATTTTTTGGCAGGTTTTTTTATGACAGACTACGATTCTAATGCTATTGTTGCTATTGGTCTATTATACTTGGCCAAGGAAAGTAGAATTTTAACGGCTCTTGCAATCCTAATAGGTTTTGCTTTTGAAGCAAGGATTGGTGGAGATTACTTATCAATACCCTACATGGTTTACCTATCAATTCCTCTAATATTTTTATATAATGGAAAAAGAGGTACCTATAATAAGTGGTATTTTTATGCCTTTTATCCAGTCCATTTGATACTTATTTATTTATTGAAAATTATATTATTATAAGGAAAATATGAATATTACAGAAATTTTATCAAAAGAATTAAATATTAATGAAGAAAGAATAGAAAATGTAATTAAACTTCTTGATGAAGGCTCAACTGTTGCCTTTATCGCTAGATACAGGAAGGAAGTTACAGGCAATCTTACTGATGTTGAGATTAGAGAAATAGAAAAAAATCTTTCTAGACTTCGTAATATAGAAAAAAGACAGGAAGAAATTATAAAGTTAATTGACGAAAAAGGCCAATTAACAGATGAACTTAGGGAAGAAATTCTTGCAAGTAATTCTTTAACCATTCTTGAAGATATTTATGCCCCATATAAGTCAAGAAGAAAGACAAGGGCTGATATTGCAAGAGAATTCGGCTTAGAGAAATTTTTAGAAAAACTTCTTACAGAAATATCTAGCGAAGAAGAAGCTGTTGAGGCAGCTAAGGATTATTTCCAGGAAGGTCTAGATTATGAAAAAGAAGTTATAGAAAGATCCCTTGATATCCTTGCTGAAGATATAGCAAATACAATTGATGCAAGAAATATAATTAGGCGTGACGGTTTGTTGAGAGCATCTTTAATTACAAGTCTTAAGGCAGAAGATGATAATCTATACGAATCATACCATGATTTTTCTAAAAAATTAAAAGATCTTAAGTCTTTCCAGGTTCTAGCCATTAACAGAGCAGAAAAGGAAGACATACTTACTGTAAAAATCGAATTTTCAGACGCCTATAACAAAAGCCTAATTTATAAGCTGGTTAGCCAGGATAGGGACTTTAATCCTTACCAAAAAGAATTAGTAGACTTAACTATAGATGATGCTTACAAGAGACTCATGCTTCCTTCAATTACAACAGAGCTTCGTAATAAGCTTACAGAAGAAGCAAGCGATGAATCAATTAGAGTTTTTGGAAATAACTTAAAACCTTATCTCCTACAAAGGCCTATTAAGGGACAGGTGGTAATGGGTCTTGACCCTGGTTTTAGGACAGGATGTAAGGTTGCAGTCGTTGATAAAAACGGAAAATACCTAGACCAAGCTGTTATTTATCCAGTAGAACCTCACAAAAAAGAAAAAGAAGCAATTGCAACCTTAAAATCCTTAATCGAAAAATATGGAGTAACTTTAATAGCTCTTGGAAATGCAACTGCTTCTAGGGAAACAGAACTTGTTGTTGATAAATTAATTAAGGAAGTAGATGGCGTTTCATATGCCATAGTAAACGAGGCTGGTGCCAGTGTTTATTCTGCATCAAGCCTAGGCGAAGAAGAATTTCCTGACCTTGATGTTACCATCAGAGGTGCAATATCAATGGCAAGGCGCCTCCAAGACCCCATGGCTGAACTTGTAAAAATTGAACCAAAACACATAGGTGTTGGCCAATACCAACACGACCTTGATGGGAAAAAACTTGACGAAGAGCTAGCAAAAGTTGTAGAAGATGCTGTAAATGAAGTTGGAGTTGCTATTAACAATGCTTCCTACAAGCTTTTATCCTACGTGTCAGGTCTAAACCAAAATCTCGCAAAGAGAATAGAAGAAGACTTCAAAGATGGAAAGATTGTTTATAGGAAGGACCTCTTGGATGTGAAGGGATTGGGTAAAAAAACTTATGAACTTGCTGCAGGCTTTTTAAGGTTCCCATCATCACCAGAAATCCTAGATAATACTGCAGTCCATCCAGAATCCTACAAAATAGCCAAAAAAATCCAAGGCTTAGATTTGGATAAGATTGATATAGAAAAGCTTGCCCAAGAACTTGAAGTGGGAATACCAACACTTGAGGATATTATTGCAGAGCTTAAGAAACCTGGACGTGATCCAAGGGAAGATAATCCAGAAGTCCTTACCAAAAAGGAAATAATGGGTATAGATGATTTGAAAGTTGGAATGGTTCTTAAAGGCAAGGTAAGAAATATAACTGACTTTGGTGCCTTTGTAGATATCGGGGTTGGAACAGATGGTCTAGTTCATGTTTCAGAGATTTCCGATAAGTTTGTAAAAAATCCACATGATGAATTGACAAATTCGCAGGTGGTAAGTGTTAGGATTATAGAAATAGATAAGAAAAAAGAAAGAATTGGTCTTTCAATGAGGAGTGTGAATTAATGAGATTATCGAATTATTATATGCCAACCCTAAGACAAGATCCGGTTGATGCAGAAACAGCCAGCCATAAATTGTTAGTAAGGGGAGCATTCATCAGACAACAAGCTTCAGGAATTTATTCCTTCTTACCTTTTGGACAAAAAGTTTTAAATAAGATTGAAACTATAGTTAGAGATGCTATGGATAGCCACGGGGCTATTGAGGTTTCAACTTCAATCCTCCAACCAAGACAAATTTGGGATAAGTCAACCAGATGGGAGACCTTTGGTCCTGAGATGTTTAAATTAAAAGATAGACACGACAGAGAATACGCCTTAGGTCCAACAGCAGAGGAATCTTTTGTAGACCTTATAAAGGACGAATTAAATTCTTACAAACAATTACCATTAAATTTATATCAAATCGTTGATAAGTTCAGAGATGAAAAGAGACCAAGATTTGGAATCAACAGGTCAAGAGATTTCCTCATGAAAGATGCCTACACCTTTGATGCTGATCTAGAAGGCCTTGAAAAGTCTTACATGAATATGTGGAAGGCCTATGAGGTTGCTTTTGATAAGATGAAACTCGACTACAAAATCGTAGAAGGTGACTCAGGAGCCATGGGCGGTCACAAATCTCATGAGTTTATAGCACTTTCTGAATCTGGTGAAGGAATTATTCTTTATACAGAAAACAGCGATTCTGCCTATACAGATGAAAAAGCAAGGTCTATTATTGAGCCACTCAAAGAAGATTTAAAGGATCTTGAACTAGTAGAAACTACAGATAAAAAGACTATTGAGGAAGTATCAACTTTTTTAAATACAGAAGCAAAAAGATGCGCTAAGGCAATTGACTTAATTGTTGAAGACGAACCAGTCTTTGTATTTGTACCAGGTGATAGGGAATTAAATATGGCTAAGCTTATTTCTTACCTAAAAGTTCCAGAGCATGAAATCGAGATGGCTGATGACGAAACTATTGAAAAACACACCAAGGCACCAGCGGGATATACTGGTCCAATTGGTATAGAAAATGCAAGAGTTATTGTAGATGAATCACTTACAAGAATAAACAACCTAGTAGTAGGAGCGAATAAACCTGGCTATCACTATATCAATGCAAACTTCGGCAGAGACTTCGAAGGCGAAGTGGCAGAAGATTTGATCCTAGCAAAAGAAGGCGACCAGGCTTACGATGGATCTGGCCTTTATAAGGCAGCTAGGGGAATTGAAGTAGGAAATATTTTCCAACTTGGAACAAAATACTCTGAAGCTCTTGAGGCTAATTTCCTAGACCAAAATGGAGTTGCTAAGCCATTTATAATGGGTTCTTATGGTATAGGTATCTCAAGGTCAATTTCAGCTGTTGTGGAGCAATACCATGACGATAAGGGCATTATCTGGCCAACAAGTGTAGCCCCATTTGAAGTAATAATTACCCTAATTAAACCAAATGATGAAGAACAAGCAAACTTAGCTGAAAAAATCTATAAAGAATTAAAGGCAAAGAAAATTGATGTTCTCCTTGATGATAGAAATGAACGCCCAGGTGTCAAATTTAACGACAGGGACCTAATCGGTATCCCATACAGGATTACGGTTGGAAAAGATGCAGTAAATTCTATTATTGAATACTCAACCAGGGCTGAAATGGAAAATAAAAACCTAGATGCTGACGAAGCAATAAAATTAGTTTGTGAAAATATCTATAAAGATTTGGAAGATTAATCCAAGATAGGTATGATATATAATATAGAATTAAATAGGGCATAGCCCGGAGGAGAAAATATGTTAGTTAATGCAAAAGAAATGTTAGACCTAGCCTATGAAAATGGCTACGCTATTGGACACTTTAATACCAACAACCTAGAATGGACAAAGGCAATCCTACTTGCTGCTGAAGCAAAAAAGACTGCTGTTATTATTTCATCTAGTGAAGGTGCTGCAAAATACATGGGTGGTTTCAAAACTGTTGCAAACCTTGTTAAAAACTTACACGATGCACTTGGAATCACTGTTCCAGTAGCTATTCACTTAGACCACGGCTCATACGAAGGTGCTAAGGCTTGTATCGAAGCTGGTTACACTTCTGTTATGTTTGATGGTTCTCACTTCCCAATCGAAGAAAACCTTGAAAAAACAAGAGAAATCGTAAGACTTGCTCATGAAAAAGGCATCTCAGTTGAAGGTGAAGTTGGCGGTATCGGCGGCGAAGAAGATGGAGTTACATCTGCTGGCGAACTTGCTAATGTTGAAGAATGTAAAAATCTTGCAGCTTGTGGAATCGACTTTTTAGCAGCAGGTATTGGTAACATTCACGGTGTATATCCAGCTGATTGGCAAGGCCTTAACTTTGATAGACTTAAAGAAATTTCTGATGCAGTTAAAATGCCATTAGTTCTTCATGGTGGTACAGGTATTCCTGATGATCAAATTAAAAAAGCTATCAGCCTAGGCGTTTCTAAGATTAACGTAAATACAGAATGCCAAATCGCTTTTGCTAAGGCAACTAGAGAATATATCGAAGCTGGAAAAGACCAACAAGGAAAGGGCTTTGACCCAAGAAAACTTCTTCTTCCAGGAACAAATGCAGTTCAAGCTTTAGTTGAAGAAAAAATTGACATGTTTGGTAGCGAAAATAGCGCTAATAAATAAGAACAAATTAAGGGGCTTTAGGGCCCTTTTTTGTATAAAAATATGGATAATTTAAAAGAAAAAAAATTAGTTGACCTTAGGGAAATTGCCAAAGATTTAGGCATTGAGTCAATTAGCAAATATAGAAAAGATGAATTAATTAAACTTATTGAAGAAGAAGAAAATAAAAAGGAAGAAGAAAGCAAAGAAGCTAGAGAAAATGACTTGGGCGCCAAGTTTGACTGTGACGGTATCTTAGAAATCCTACCAGATGGTTTTGGCTTTTTAAGAACCCAACTTTACGAATCTGGAGACGATGACATATACGTTTCACCAAAGCAAATAAAGATGTTTAGGCTAAAGACGGGGGACTATATTGAAGGAATCGCAAGAGAAAAACATGATAAGGATAAATTTTCTCCTCTTATTTTTGTTTCAACTGTAAATGGTATAAAGCCAGCCGATGCCTTCAACAGAGATTTATTTGAAGATTTGACCCCTATATATCCAAACGAAAGGATAAGTGTAGAAACTGATCCTAAAAATATTTCTGGAAGGATTATTGATGTAATTAGCCCTATTGGTCGTGGCCAAAGAGGACTTATTGTTTCTCAGCCAAAAGCAGGAAAGACTACTTTAATTAAGGACATAGAAAGGTCTTTAGAAAAAAATTACCATGACCTAAAAATAATTGTCCTTCTTATTGATGAAAGGCCAGAAGAAGTTACAGACTTTATAAGGTTTGTAAATGAATATAGGGATCCTGATAATGTTTTGATGCGTACAGAGGTTGCTGCATCTACTTTTGACATGCCTCCACAAAGTCATATTGATATAGCAGAAATGGTTCTTGAAAGGGCAAAAAGATTTGTCGAAGAGAAAAAAGATGTGGTTATTCTTCTAGATTCCCTAACAAGACTTGCTAGGGCTTATAACATAATGACTCCTCAATCAGGTAGGACACTTTCAGGTGGTCTTGACCCTCTAGCCTTAGTTGGGCCAAAGCAATTTTTTGGTGCTGCAAGAAATATTGAAAATGGCGGTTCATTAACAATCCTTGCAACAGCCCTAGTTGACACAGGATCAAGGATGGATGATATGATCTTTGAAGAATTTAAGGGAACAGGTAATATGGAAATCCACCTTGATAGACGACTTTCAAATAGGAGGATTTTCCCAGCTATTAATATCGAAAAATCATCCACCAGACGTGATGACCTTCTATTAACTAAAGAAGAACTTGAAGCAGTTTATAAATTAAGAAAATCAGATTTAGACACTACTGAATCAATAGTTGAACTTTTAGATTGGATGAAGAGGACCAAGTCTAATAAACAATTTGTAGAATTAATAAATTCATCTATTAAATAACTTGATATTAATATTTGAGCAGGTATAATTTATATTGCTTATTGAAATGGAAAATAGAGGTGAATTATGAATAAAGAATTACATCCAGAATATCACCAAGCCAAAGTAACTTGCATGTCATGTGGCAACGAGTTTACTGTAGGTTCAACAGAAGAAGAAATCAAAGTAGAAGTTTGCAACAATTGTCACCCATTCTACTCTGGTAAACAAAGAACTGCTGAACGTGGTGGTAAGGTAGAAAGATTTAACAAAAAATACGGTAGAAAATAATAGTATGAAAGATAATAAGGTAAGGCAACTTACCTTATTTTTGTGTAAAATAATGAAAATATCAGACTTTTTAAAAATTGATTATGAGACAAGCCTAATTGCTCTTACTTATATTTTGGGAAAAAGTAAGTCTTATGTCTTAATGAATCAACATTTAGAATTAAATAACAAGCAAATTGAGCGATTAAAGGATATAATAGATAAGAGAAAAGACTCTTATCCACTCCAGTATGCTATAGGCGAGTGGGAATTTTATAATCTTAGACTTAAGGTTGACCAAAGAGCCTTGATTCCACGTTTTGAAACAGAAATAATAGTGGATAACCTAATAAAATCTCCTATAAAAAAAGATAGGATATTGGATATTGGGACAGGTACTGGAGCTATTGCTTTATCGCTAGCAAAGAATATTGGAAATTCTTATGTTATCGGGTCTGACATTGAGGATAAGGCCCTAAGTCTCGCAAGGGAAAATAAAGAATTTACAGGAATAAAAAACGTTGAGTTTATAAAATCAGACCTGTTTAAAGATATTAAAGGGAAATTTGACTTAATAATTTCAAATCCTCCTTATATCAATAAAAAAGATTATGATGCTCTTGATAAAGAACTTTATTTTGAGCCAAAGTCTGCACTTTATGGTGGGGAAGACGGGCTAGATTTTTATAGGGAAATAATAAAAAATGCTAACAACTTTTTAAACGACCAAGGTCACTTAGTCTTTGAAATAGGTTATGATCAAAAAGAAGTTTTAAATAAGCTTCTTATGGACCAGGGCTTTATTAACATAGAAAATATAAAAGATTTTAATGATTTTGATAGGTTTATTATTGCACAGAAAGGATAGAAGATGTTTGAAAATTTAGAGCATGTTAGAGAAAATTACAAACAATTAGAGGCGAAACTAGCTGATCCAGCAGTATTATCTGATATGGATCAGTTTAGGAAGGTATCTAAAGAATATAATTCTTTAAAACCTGTTGTTGAAAAATACGAAGAAATAAAAAATGCTGAAGACACCATAGCTGAAAATCAAGAACTTATAAATGAAGCTGATGATCAGGAAATGGTTCAAATGCTAAAAGATGAGATAGAAGAAAACAAGGATAAACTAGAAGTCTTAAAAGATGAGATGCAAATTCTTCTAATCCCAAAAGATCCTAATGATGAAAAAGACGTAATTGTTGAAATCAGACCAGGAGCTGGTGGAGACGAGGCGGGCCTTTTTGCTGGAGACCTATACAGAATGTATAACATGTACGCAGATAAGGCTGGTTTCAAGACAGAAGAAATTGAAGTCAATACCCAAGGTGTTGGCGGTATTAAAGATGCGACCTTCGTTGTAAGAGGAGAGGGAGCTTATTCAAAATTAAAGTATGAATCAGGTGTACACAGGGTTCAAAGGGTTCCAGAAACAGAATCTGGTGGTAGAATCCACACATCAACTGCAACTGTAGCCGTTCTGCCAGAAGTAGACGAAGTAGAACTTCACATAGATCCAAATGACATCAGAGTAGATGTATATAGGTCAAGCGGTAATGGTGGTCAGTCAGTAAACACAACTGACTCAGCTGTAAGGCTAACTCACATACCAACAGGTCTAGTTGTTGCCATTCAAGATGAAAAAAGTCAGATAAAAAACAAGGAAAAAGCTATGAGAGTTCTTAGGGCAAGGCTTTTTGAACTTGAAGAGCAAAAGAGAAATAAGGAAATAGCTGACAACAGAAAAAGCCAAGTTGGTACAGGAGACAGGTCTGAAAGAATTAGGACCTACAACTTCCCACAAGGAAGAATTACAGACCACAGAATTAACAAGACAATTTACCAACTAGATGATTTTCTAAATGGAGATATAGAAGATATGATCAATTCCCTAATCGCAGAAGATCAAACTAGAAAACTTGAAAAAGTAGGCGAGGACGAATAATTGTTTGATATTTTAGCCAATAGATTCGTAAAAGATTATAAAAATATCGATGACCCTGAAGTTAGGCTTAATCTAATCAGTCTTTCTTCCATCATGGGTATTGGCATGAATATTATTCTTTTCCTATCAAAAATATTTTTGGGAATTTTTACCAAGTCTACTGCTATCTTAAATGATGCTTTTAACAACTTATCAGATTCAGTGGTTTCAATTATGTCTCTGGTGGGTTCTAGCTTTTCAAAAAAACCAGCTGACGAAGAGCATCCTTTTGGGCATGGCAGGGTTGAGTATGTAATGGCGCTTTTGGTTTCGATTGTAATTGTTTATGTGGGTATTAATTTATTTATTAATTCTGCGAAAAGCTTTAACGATCCGAACCCAAATGGCCTAAGCTTATTATCTTTCATAATACTTTTTGCTGGTATTTTGATTAAAGTCTATATTTACTATCTAAATTCAAGACTTTATAAGGATTTAGAATCAGATTTAAATCTTGGAGTAATGCTTGATGCAAGAAATGATATAATCTCAACCACAGCTATAATTCTTGGTGTTTTTTTGCAAAGATTTGTAAACTTCAACCTAGATGCGGCTATGGGTGTTGTTGTAGCATTTTTTGTAACTAAACCTGGTATAGACTTATTTAATGAAACTGTTGGCTATCTTTTAGGTGAAAGAATTGATGAAGAAATAGAAAAGAAAATTTCTGAGATTCTTTTAAGTGGGTCTTATATCATCGGTTTTCACCACTTAGACATCCACCAATACGGCAAGGGACATATTGCGGGATCTTGTCATGTGGAAGTGCCAGGAAACCTAACAGTAGCAGAACTTCACAAAGAAATAGATCGAATCGAAAAAAAGATTAGGAAAGAAACAGGGGTAATTCTTACCCTCCACGCTGACCCAACCTACAATATCTTAGATAAAGAAGGTTAAATGAAAACTGAAATTTTAATAATTGACAGAGAAAATATAAATAAGGCTTATATAAAAAAAGCGGCAGACCTCATAAAAGAAGGAGCCCTAGTCGCTTTTCCAACAGAAACAGTTTATGGTCTTGGTGCTGATGGTTTAAATAATGAAGCCAGCAAGAAAATTTTTAAGGCCAAGGGTAGACCTGCTGATAATCCACTTATCTTACATATTTCCCATATATCTATGTTAGATAATTTAGTAGAGGAAATAAGCGAAAGCCATAGGAAATTATTTGATCTTTGGCCAGGGCCAATGACTTTGATTTTTAAAAAATCTAGATTAATTCCTGAGGCAGTGACAGCTGGTGGTGATACAGTGGCAATAAGATTTCCATCTGATGAGATTGCAAGAGCTTTGATAAGTGAGGCGAATACCCCAATAGCAGCTCCATCCGCCAATATTTCTGGTAGACCTTCGCCTACTAAGGCAGATGATGTTTACCAAGATATGGACGGGATAATCCCTCTAATAATCGACGGAGGAGAATCAAATATAGGAATCGAGTCAACAGTAATAGACTTGTCAGGAGAAAGTCCAACAATTTTAAGACCAGGGTATTACACTTATGAATTTTTAAAAGAAATACTTCCCGATATGAGGCTTGATGATAGTCTAGTAGATTCTACAAAGATACCAAAATCACCTGGACAAAAGTACAAACATTATGCACCAAAGGCAAATCTTAGGGTATTTATAGGAGAAAATGTACCGGATTATTTATTAGACCTTGCAGAAGAATATAAGTCTCAAGGAAAAAAAGTTGGAATCTTAGCTTTTGATGAAGATAAAGATAAATTTGCTTCCTACCCATATATTTCTCTAGGTTCAAGGATTGATTTATCAACTATGAGCCATGTCTTATTTTCATCTCTAAGGGAGATGGATAGACTAAAAGTTGACATAATTCTTGCAGAAGGTGTAAGGGAAAATCATTTGGGTAAGAGTATAATGAATAGGATGAAAAAAGCAGCAGCAAACGATGTAAATTATATATAGGAGAAGATATGAAAAACGTAACAGTATTAGACCACCCAGTTATAAAACATAAAATTTCTATACTTAGAGATAAAAATACGGGTTCAAATGAATTTAGGTCCTTGGTAACAGAAATTGCCATGATTCTTGCCTATGAGGCAACAAAAGATCTTGAACTTGAGGAATATGAATTGGAAACTCCAGTTGCAAAGACTACTGGATACAGACTTACAGGCAAGAAAATCGGTATAGTTCCAATTCTTAGAGCAGGTCTTGGCATGGTTGATGGTGTACTAGAAGTTTTGCCAGCAGCAAAAATTGGTCATATTGGTATGTACAGGAATGAAGAAACCCTTCAACCAGTTGAATACTACTGTAAACTCCCTAGCGATGTTGAAAACAGGGATATCTTAGTTGTTGACCCTATGCTTGCTACAGGTGGTTCTGCTTGTGATGCTATAGATAGACTAAAAGAATATGGATGCAAATCTATAAAGTTATTGTCAATAATTGCAGCACCAGAAGCTTTTAAACTCCTAGAAGAAAAGCACCCAGATGTTAAAATTTATATTTCTCAATTAGATGAAAAACTAAACGAAAATGGTTATATTGTTCCAGGCCTAGGAGATGCTGGAGATAGATTGTTTGGAACTAAATAAGGAATGAAAATGGCGAAAAATGAAATTTTAATTATTAATTCTAATGGACCTCTGAAAGGTGAGGTTAATATATCAGGTGCGAAAAATTCTGCACTTCCTATACTAGCCGCATGTGTTTTAGGCACTGAAGAGATTATATTAGATGGGGTTCCTGAGCTTAAGGACGTTGAAATAATGGTTGAGGTACTTAAGCACCTTGGAAGCAAGGTTGAATATCTTGATCAAAATACCTTAAAAATTAATTCGGCATGTATCAATACTAGTGAAACTCCATATGAACTTATGGATAAGATGAGGGCATCATTTGTTGTAATGGGTCCGCTTTTATCAAGGTTTCACGCAGCTCACACCAAGGCACCTGGTGGATGCAATATAGGAAGTCGTCCTATAGATTTACACTTAAAAGGTTTTGAAGCGCTAGGTGCAGTTAATACCGTTAATAACGACGAAATAGCCATAGTAGCTAAGGATGGGCTAATTGGTACAGAGATTTATCTAGATTTTCCATCAGTAGGAGCTACACAAAACATAATTATGGCTGCTTGCCTTGCCCAAGGTAAGACAACCCTAGAAAATGCTGCAAAAGAACCAGAAATAGTTGACCTTGCATCTTTCCTATCTAAGATGGGTGCAAATATTAAGGGTGCAGGTACATCTACAATAGTTATTGAAGGTGTTGAGAAACTAACAGGTACCCGTCATACCATAATCCCAGACAGGATTGAAGCTGCAACTTACATGACAGCTGCAGCTATGACAAGGGGAGAGGTTTTAATAAATAATGTAATAGGTTCTCACATCAGACCTGTTATTGCAAAACTCGTTGAAATGGGTGTTGATGTAGAAGAAATCGAAGATGAGGATAAGATTATAGTTAAGGCTCCTCACAGATTAAAATCAACCAATATTCAAACTCTTCCATATCCAGGCTTCCCAACAGATGCCCAGGCTCAATTTATGGCTCTTATGACAGTTTGTGAGGGAGAAAGCAGGATTCAAGAAACTGTTTTTGAAAATAGGTTTATGCACGTTGAAGAACTTATGAAAATGGGTGCTGTAATTGCAACATCTGGCAACAGGGCAACAATTGCAGGCGTTGAGAAACTCCATGGGGCAGATGTAAAAGCAACTGACCTTAGAGCGGGTGCGGCTCTTGTTATGGCAGGACTTGTTGCAAAAGGTACAACAAGAGTTTTTGATATTTATCATATAGACAGAGGATATTCAAATCTCGTTGAGAAGCTAAGTAAACTTGGAGCTGACATAAAGAGAGTAGAAGTAGAATAATGAAATTAGAAGGCATAGTATCAAACATTAGGTATAGGAATGATGAGAGTGGCTATAGCGTTATGACGCTTGAAACCACCGATTCTGACATAACTATTGTTGGAACTATGCCTTTATTTAATGAAGGCGATAGGATAGAAGTCGAAGGCGAATTTATCTACCACGATAAGTACGGCGAGCAGATAAATGTCAGAAATGTAAGGCTAAAAAAACCTTCTGACAGAGATTCTATAATCAAATATTTAGCAAGCGGAAATATTAGAGGAGTCGGGAAAAAAACAGCCCAAGCAATTTACGATGTATTTGGCACAGATTCTCTAGATATTTTATACAAGGATCCAGATAAACTTTTGAAGGTTGAAGGTATCGGGAAGAAGAAACTTGAAGATATTAAGATATCTGTCGAAGAAACTAGGGATTCAAGGCGTAGTTTAGAATTTCTCCAAGGACTTAGGATATCCTATAATCTTGCAATGAAAATTTACAATAAGTATGGAGAAAATACTATAGATATTGTAAAATCAAATCCTTATAAACTTATTGAAGATATTAAAGGAATTGGTTTTTCTATGGCGGATGCCTTGGCAAGAAATATGCAAATGGAATCTAACTCTGCCTTTAGGATTTCAGCTGGACTAAGATATATAATTGATTTTGAAGCAGATTTTAATGGCCACACTAGCCTTGAAATCTCATACCTGATTGACCAAGCAGCTAAGCTTTTGAAAGCTGATAAGAAATTGATTGAAGAGCAAATTCAAGCAGATCTCTTAGCGGGAAAACTTGAACTTGTTGAAATAGAAGGAAAGTCCTATGTTTATTCTAAGGGTCTTTACAAGGCGGAAAAATCTGTTGCCATGGCCCTTGCAAAAAAAATTAAGGAAGCTTATATCTTTGATGTAGAAATTGATGAAGACCTTGGTGGTTATTCAGAAGAGCAAAAACAAGCCATTGAGGCTGCTTTTGAAAATATGGTCTTAGTAATAACTGGTGGACCAGGTACAGGGAAAACTACAATAATCAATGCTATTACAAGTATTCTAGATAAAAATGAACTTACCTACGCTCTTGCAGCACCAACAGGCAGGGCTGCCAAGCGTATGCAAGAAGCAACGGACAGCGAAGCTAACACCATCCACAGGCTAGTTGGCATTAGGCCAGATATGCCGATTGCTGAATACAACGAAGAAAATCCAATAGAAAAAGACTACATAATCGTTGATGAGATGAGTATGGTTGATATTTACTTGATGAAAAGACTTCTTGATGCAGTTGGTGAATCCACAGCCTTAATTTTGGTTGGGGATAGCGACCAGTTGCCATCAGTAGGTCCAGGCAATGTTTTATCTGACATCTTAAATTCTTCTGCCCAATCAATTAGACTTAAGAAAATTTTTAGGCAGGCAGGCCAGTCAAATATAATTGTTAACGCCCACAGGATAAATGAGGGTAAATACCCAGTTTTAAACCAACCTGACAAAGACTTTTTCTTTATAAATGCTAATGGGGATAATTTTAATAAAGCTTTGTTAGATTTGATTAAGGATAGACTGCCAAGCTTTTATAAATTTGACCCAGTAAGGGATATTGAAGTCCTAGCCCTATCAAGAAAAACAAATTGGGGAGTTGATGCCATTAATAAATCAATCCAAGAAGCCATTAATAAAGAAAAAATAATTTTAAAAGTAAATGATAGGATCTTTAAGCTCAACGATAAGGTTATGCAGGTGAGAAATAATTACGATTTAAAGGCCTTAAATGACGCCTCTAACGACGATGGGGTCTATAATGGGGATATTGGTATCGTTACAGAAATAGACACCAATGAGGAGAGTCTTAAGGTCGAATTTGATGACGGAAAAATCGTAAAATACAAAAAAGAGGATATTAAAGATTTGGACCTATCTTATGCTATCACAGTTCATAAGTCCCAAGGATCTGAATTTAAGTGTGTGATTATCCCTATGATGCAGGTTGCTCCCATGCTATTAACAAGAAACTTACTTTATACTGGGGTAACTCGTGCGAAAAAACTTGTAATTTTACTTGGAGATAAGCGATTTATAAAAAGAATGGTTGATAATAATAGGTCAAATGACAGAAATACCAATCTTTCCTATTGGATAAATGAAATGGAGTTTATTCTTGCTGATTGATTATTTATTTTTAGATAAAAATACCTGTGCCTTTTGTCAGAGCGAATACATTTACAAATACGATCTTTGTAGGGATTGTTATGATAGGCTCGATTATGTCGATAATAAATTTCTTATAGGTGATTATGAGTGCTACTCTATATATTTTTATGACGAATTTTTTAAAAAGCTAATAGGTCTCTATAAGTTTGAGAGAAGGACAGAATTTTCTAGGATTTTCGCAAAGATTATCTATGACTATGGGATTAAGAAAAATCTTTTCGATGTCGATTATATTTTGCCTTCACCATCATCAAAAGGAACTTTGATCAATAGAGGCTTTGACCATATCAGAATGATTACCGATGATTTTATCGACAAAATAAAACCATCCTATCTTGATGATTTTAAAAAGATCAGAGATACCAGGGCTCAGCACGACTTGGGGAAGGAAGATAGGTCCAAAAACTTAATCGGTGCTTTTAGATTAGACAAGGATTTGACTGGAAAATCAGTTTTGATAATTGATGACCTTGTCACAACTGGAAACACCTCACTTGAAATGATAAAAGTTTTGGAAGAAGCAAATGTAAAAGAAGTAAAAATCTTAGCCCTTGCTTCTGAAAGAAGGGTATTATAAAAGCCAAGCTAAGCGATTGCTTAAACTTGGCTTATTTTTATGCTTCTACCTTTTCGGCTTCTTTCATAAGTTCATAAATTTTAATGGCTAGGGCCATTTCAATTCTTTTCCTAAATAATTTGCAAGAATAATCGTGGGTGTGGTTTAAATCACCTGTCGCATTGTAATTATTTGCAGCACAGCCACCAGAACAATACATATTTGCCCAGCACTCTCTGCATTCTGATTTTGAATAGCAGTTGCAGGTCTTAAACTCGTTTACAAGGCTAGTATTTTTTACGCCTTCAAAAATATTTCCTATCTTAAAATCATCATTGCCTACAAATTGGTGGCAAGGGAAGAGGTCTCCAGTTGGTGTTACAGCCATGTATTCTGTTCCTGAACCACAGCCTGAAAGTCTCTTGTGGATGCAAGGGCCGTTTTCAAGGTCAATCATATAGTGATAGAAAATGAATTCATCGTTATTATCAATTGCTTCCATCATCATATCAGCTAATTTTTCGTATTGGTCAAAAAGAATTGGTAGGTGTTCATCTTTTAGGGCATATTCATTATCAGGGCTGCCTACAACCGGCTCTAGGGAAGTACGTTTGAAACCTAAATCTAGATAGGTTTTAATATCTTCTGTAAAGTCGAGATTGTTGGCTGTATAGGTCCCTCTCATGTAGTATTCCTTATCACCGCGTTTTTCAACAAGTCTTTGGAATTTTGGCACAATTAGGTCAAAGGAACCAGTACCAGCGAGGGTCTTTCTAAAGTGGTCGTGTTTTTCTTGCCTACCATCAAGGGATAAGACAACATTTTTCATATTATCGTTCAGATAATCAATAGTATTATCATTTAGAAGTAGACCGTTGGTTGTAAGGGTGAAGTTAAAGTGCTTGTTGAATTCCTCTTCCTTGCTTCTTGCGTAGTCGACGGTATATTTTACCACATCAAGGTTCATCAAAGGCTCACCGCCAAAGAAATCTATGTCTAGATTATAATGCTTACCTGAATTTTCCAAGAGAAAATCAATTGCTTTTTTTGCAACTTCCTTAGTCATTATAGCGTCTGGTCCGTGATATTTGCCGCCCTTGGCAAAGCAATAATCACAGGTAAAATTGCAAGTGTGGGCCACATTTAGGCAAAGAGCCTTGATGTTAGTTGGCCTTTTTGTAACATCAATTGCAAGGTCCTTAAAATTATCTTCTGTGAATAATTGACCTGTAGAGATAAGTTCTTCAACCTCATCGAAGGCTACATTTAGTTCATCATCTTTGAGCTTGTACTTTTCTTTAATTTCTTCTTTTAATATATTTTCGTCTGTATTTTTGTATTTTTCAATAATATCATAGGTGACATCATCAACTAGGTGGACAGATCCACTATATATATCTAAAACAATATTAAAACCCTTAGCTTTATATTGGTGTATCATAAATTCTCCTTTATTTTTAAAATCCTTACTATTATACTAATATGCAAGGATTATAAAAGCTTTAAACAGAAAAAAACTTACCTACATTTATGTAAGTAAGTTATTAAATAGTGTAAGTTTTTTCCTATTTATTTTCCTTTTTGCTAACACATTCTTGGTTGGCAACTCCGCAAGATGTTTTACAAGCAGATTGGCAAGATGTTTGACATTCACCGCAACCGCCGTCTTTTTGGCTCTTGTGAAGATTTCTTGTGTTAAGTGTAAGTATTCTTTTCATATTAAAATCTCCTTATCGATAAGAATTTCTTATTCAATTATAATATTAACAGTTTTCTTCTCTTTTGTCAATCAGGACAGATATCGAATTTTCCTCAATATTTAGATTAATGTTATTTGCTAATAAATTATTTATATTTTCTAAGACATTTTTATCAATTAATTCTCCTGGCGCAATAATTGGTATTCCTGGTGGATATGCGTAAGTAAAGCCAGCAGCAATTTTTCCCTCAGCATCTTTTATATTTATTAATAAAGATTCTTTTTCCATGGCCTCATAGATTTCGTAAATTTTTTTAGGTCTAATATAGGAAAAATTATATGACACATTTATTTGACCTAAAGTTTTATCAATTTTAATTAGAGCTTTTTTGAGAAGTTCAAAAGCTAGGTCGCTATCGTAAAGACTTGCTATCAAAAGGACGTAGGAAGGGTAGGCCATTTCTACTTCGATTTTTTCTTTTTTCAGCAAGTCTCCAAGTTCTTTCCCGTTTATATTTGTATCCTTAGTTGAAATTAAAATTTTTGACCTGTCTTTATTTTTAGAATCAATTAATTTTAAATTTTTCAAATTCAACTTATAAAGATTATCGAGATTTTTTGATAACTTCTCATTTAAATTTTTCATCTTTCCAAGGTTTTCTAAAATATAATCAATAGATTGTAAGATCAGATAAGATGGGGAAGATGTTTGGAAAATAGACATAGCAAATCTTAAATCTTTTATTATTTTTTCATCGTTAACAAGAACAGCCGCTCCTGGTGTGAGGGCAGGAAGATTTTTATGAAAAGAAGTTATGGCTATATCAAAAGTGTTTTTATATTCGCCTGTCAAAAACAAATGAGACCCGTGAGCCATATCTAAAACTAGTTTGGTATTATTATCCTTACACAAATTATAAATTTTTTCTATATTTAGTAAATAACCTTCATAGGAAGGCGAAGTGATTACAAGAGCAGCGTAGTTTTTAGTTTTTAATTGATTTTCTAAGTACTTATAGGAAATATCAACTATTGCACCGATGTCATTAGTTTTAATATCTAGATAATCGACTTTTAATTTATTAATCAAGCAAGCGTTATAAACGGCCTTGTGGGATGATCTTTGGATTAAGATATTTTTTTTATTTTTTTTGATGGCTCTGATGCTAGCTAAAATACCTGATGTAGATCCATTTGTAGAAATGATTGCTTCTTTTACCTTATAAATTTCTGCAATTTTTTTCTCCATTTCTACAAAAACTTCCTTAGGATCATTTAGGTTATCAAGTCCATCTATTTCAGTAAAATCTCTCCCATATCCTATATTTGGATTTAAAATCTTTGACCTTTTATGACCAGGCATATGGAAAGGATAGATATTTTCATTTAGGTATTCATCAATAAGTTTATTTAACATATGTCCTCCACTAATATTATAGCTTAACTTAAAAATTTTGTAAGGTAAATTATCCATTTGGGTGTATGATAAGGCTAGGTGATTAAATGAAAGATAATTTTATAAAAATAATTAAATCAATAATAGTATTTTTGCTCTTTGTGATTGTATTTGCAGCAGGTTTTATTTTGTGGGGCTTTATTAAGGGTGAAAAAATAGAAAATCCTATTGCAGATATTACAGGTCCTAAGGATGAGTTTTTGTTCCTTCTTGCAGGAGTTGACTCAACAGGTGAAGAAACAGGTACAAGGACTGATACCCTCATGCTTATTAAGGCTGATAGCAAAAATAATACAGTAGATATGATCTCTATTCCAAGAGATTCTTATGTGTCAATAAATGGCAAGATGGATAAGATTAATGCCGCCCATTCCTATGGGGGTATAGATTTAACTATGACAGTTGTTAGGGACTTTTTGGGAATTAACCTAGATAAGTACATGGTAATTTCTTTTGAGGCAGTAATAGAAGGCATTGATGCACTTGGAGGTATGGATGTTGATGTAAGCCAAGACGTGGCAGGAGCTATGGGAATAAATCCTGGTATCCACACTATGAGTGGAGATGAGGTCTTAAAATATGTTAGGTTTAGAAAAGGCTATCAAAATGCAGACCTTGGTAGGATTAATACTCAGCAAGACTTCCTTAAACAATTTATAAAGGAAGCCACTAAGCCAACCAATCTGCCAAAACTACCAAAAGTTTACGCTGCTATGAAACCATATATAAAAACAAATATGAATATAAAAGACCTATCATCTCTTGCCATGAAATTTAAGTTTGTAGATTCTTCAAATCTTAATTCTGTAAGGCTTGAGGGTGAGGGCTTTAATATGGGTGGCATCTCATATTATAAGATTTATCCTGAATCAATAGAAAATATCAGGTCAACCTACCTAAATTCATTTTTAAGAAATTAGGAAATGGGTATAATAGATATGAATACGATGGAGGAATTATGGATATCAAATCATTAATAAGAGTAATTGAAGATTACCCTGAAAAGGGCATATCCTTTAAGGATATAACAACCTTACTAAATGATAAGGATGGTTTTAGAAAAACAATTGACCTACTTGAGGCAGAGTTAAAAGACTATGATTTTGACTATATAGCAGGTGTTGAATCAAGAGGACTTATCTTTGGTGCACCTTTGGCTGATAGGCTAAATAAAGGCTTTATTCCAATAAGAAAGCCAGGTAAACTTCCAGCTGAAATTGAAAAAGTATCTTACGATTTAGAATACGGCACTAACGAGCTAGAAATTCACAAAGATGCCCTTAATGAAGGTGATAAGGTTGTAATTATTGATGACCTTATTGCAACAGGTGGATCTGCAAAGGCTGCTTCTAAACTAGTTGAATCTATTGGCGGGGAAGTTGTTTGTTTTGAATTTTTAATTGAACTTACATCTCTAAAGGGCAGAGAAGTACTAAAAGACTATGATGTAATATCATTAGTTGAATATGACCATTAATTAAAATAATGTAAAGAGGTTTCATATTGAAATCTCTTTTTAAATGCTCAAATTTAAACATCTTTAAGAATTAAGAAATTAAATTAATTTTCTTAAATAAATTTATAAATATACTTGAAATGAATATTATCCCTAGTATAATCTTATTAAGGTCAGAGATGGTCAAATAAATATGATGGAGGTAGAAATGCAATATAGAGATTATTATGAAGTGCTAGGGGTGGACAAAAAAGCTAGCGCTGATGAGATAAAAAAAGCATACAGAAAACTTGCTAAAAAATACCACCCAGACCTTCATCCAGACGATGAAAGTGCACACAAAAAATTTACAGAAATAAACGAAGCCTACGAGGTTTTATCAGATCCAGAAAAAAGAAATAAATACGACACTTTTGGTGCCAATGCAAACTTTTCTGGCGGTCAAAACTTTGACCCAAGAGATTTTGGTTTTGATTTTGGAAACTTTGGAAATGGCTCTTACACATATACAAGTTCAGGTAGTTCAGGTTTTTCAGATTTTTTTGATACCTTATTTGGAGGTTTTGGAGGATCTTCTTCAAAATCTAGCCAAGGTTTTGGCGGTTTTGGTAGTTCTTTTACTAAAAAGCCTAAGTCAAAACTAGATACTGAAGTTAGTATTTCAATTGATGAAGCCATGAAAGGTACAAGTAGAAGAATTTCTATAAAGTCAGAAACAGGCATAAAAGATATTGAAGTAAATATTCCAAAAGGACTAAAGAACAAAAATAAGATCAAAATCGACGGTTCTAAATACGGATTAAATACAGATATTTATGTAATGGTCAAAATTAAGGAAAGTGAAGATTTAAAACTAGAAGGAATTGACTTTGTAAAAAAAGTTAAAGTTAGTCCTTGGGATGCATACTTTGGTACTAAGAAAAAAATCTCAACAATTAAGGGCAATATTTTAGTAACAATTCCAGAAAAAATCACTTCCAATAAGAAAATTAGACTTAAGAACTTAGGATATACAGACAGGAAGAATAAGACTGGTGATTTGATTTTGGAAGTACTTATAGATAATCCAGAACTAAACGAAGAACAAATAGAATTATATAAAAAGCTAAAAGAAATCGAGGGATAATATGGATAACAACAAATTAACACAAAAATCAATCGAAGCTATCAACAATGCAAATTCAATGGCAATCAAGGATGCCAACCCAGAAGTTAATGAATTTCATTTAGCCCTATGCTTAGTTGATAGCCCAAGCTCCTACGTTTCAATGGTTTTGACCAAGATGGGAGTAGACGTAAACTCATATAAGAAAAAAATAGAAAATAGGATAGAATCTTTGCCAAAACAATCTGGCAATGCGAAGACTTACCCATCTCAAGTCTTTCAAAGGATATTTTTGAAGGCTGAGGATGAGGCAGAGGCTATGGGTGATTCTTTCATATCAATTGAACACATTTTCCTTTCATTGTTGAAGGAAAATACTGAAATGAGCCCAATTAATAAGGAGTTTAATATTTCTTATAAGGCCTTCAAAGATTATGTCTTAAAAGTCAGGAATGGTCAAAAAGTTACAACAGATAATCCTGAAGAAACATCTAATCCATTGGAAAAATTCGGTAGGGACTTAACCCAAGAAGCTAGGGAAGGCAAAATAGACCCGGTTATTGGAAGAGATTCTGAAATTAGAAATGCACTAAGGATCTTATCTCGTCGTAAGAAAAACAATCCGGTTTTAATCGGTCAACCTGGTGTTGGTAAAACAGCAATTGTCGAAGGTCTTGCCCAAAGAATTGTAAACAACGATGTTCCAGAGCCTCTACAAGGCAGGAGGATATTCTCACTTGATATGGGCGCTCTAGTAGCTGGTGCCAAATACAGGGGCCAATTTGAGGAAAGACTTAAGGCAGTAATTGAAGAAGTTAAGAAATCTGATGGTCAGATTATAATGTTTATCGATGAAATCCACACAATTGTTGGTGCTGGTAAGTCAGAAGGCGCTATGGATGCATCAAACATTATGAAACCTATGCTTGCCCGTGGGGAAATCAAGGTTATTGGTGCTACAACTCTTAACGAATATAGGGAATATATAGAAAAAGATGGTGCTCTTGAGAGAAGATTCCAAAAAGTAATGGTAGAAGAACCAAGTGTTGAAGATACAATTTCAATCCTTAGAGGTATTAAGGAAAAATATGAAATCTTCCACGGAATCAGGATTCAAGACTCAGCAGTAATTGCAGCTGCAGAATTATCTGATAGGTACATTTCCGATAGGTTTTTACCAGATAAGGCAATAGACCTAATGGATGAGGCTTGTGCAACAGTTAGAACTGAAATTGACACCATGCCAGCCTATCTCGATGAGCAAAAGAGAAAATTATTACAATTACAAATTGAAATCACAGCCTTAAAGAAAGAGGAAGATGATTATTCAAAGAAGAGGCTCGCTGATCTTGAAAAAGAATTAGCGGATCTTTCAGAAACCTATAACGAAGATTTCTTGAAATGGAAAGAGCAAAAATCTGCCATTGATGATGTAAAAACCATCAAGGAAGAAATAGATAAAGTCAAGGTTGAAATAGATCAGGCAGAAAGGTCTTATGATTTTGAAAAACTTTCAGAACTCAAATACGGTAAGTTAGTTGAACTTGAAAATAAACTAAAAGAAGCTAGTGCATCTAATAGTGACGATTCTTCTATCAAAGAAGAAGTGACCGACGAAGATGTAGCAGATGTAGTTTCAAGCTGGACAAATATACCAGTATCAAAGTTAGTTGAGACTGAAAGGACAAAAATCCTTCATCTAGGCGACACCCTCCATCAAAGAGTTATCGGCCAAGATGAAGCTATAAAGGCTGTTTCTGATGCAATCATCAGGGCTAGATCAGGTCTTAAAGAGCAAAATAGACCAATAGGTTCCTTTATATTCTTAGGACCAACAGGTGTTGGTAAGACTGAGCTTGCTAAGGCTTTAACAGAAGCAATGTTTGATGATGAGCACAATATGATAAGGATTGATATGAGTGAATATATGGAAAAATATTCTGTATCAAGGCTAATCGGTGCAGCTCCAGGCTATGTAGGCTATGAAGAGGGTGGCCAACTAACAGAAGCTGTTCGCCGTAAACCATATTCTGTAATCCTTTTTGATGAAATTGAAAAGGCCCACCCAGATGTATTTAATATCCTTCTTCAAGTCTTAGATGACGGAAGATTGACAGATAGCCAAGGCAGGACAGTTGATTTTAAGAATACAATAATCATCATGACTTCAAATATAGGTTCAGAATATTTAATAGATGGTCTAAATAAAGATGGTACTATTAAAGAAGAAAATCAAAAGAAAGTTGATGAAGTTTTAAGAAGATCATTTAAGCCTGAATTCTTAAACAGAATAGATGATATAGTTATGTTCACACCACTAACAAGCGATCAGGTTTACGAAATTATCGACCTACAAATTGATAATATTAGAAAGAGACTTGCTGATAGGGATATCAAACTTGAAATAACACCAGCAGCTAAAGAGTATATTCTAGCTAATTCTTACGATGTAGAATACGGTGCTAGACCTGTTAAGAGATACTTACAAAGAAATGTAGAAACAAAACTTGGTAAGCTAATAATCGAAGGAAAAGTTTCCGATAGGGATACAGCTACTCTTGACTTAGTTGATAATAAACTAGAATTTAAAATCAAATAAGATAGTTGTGCTAAGTAGAAATAATAACGGAGTAATTTAGTAAGTTGCTCCGTTTTTACTTTGGCTATTTTCTGGGATTTTATACTATATGTAGTATTTTTATGTTCCAGACCACAATATATAGTATTATTTATTTTACTTTGAAAATAAAATATGGTATGATATAAGTGTAAAATTTCGGAGGTAAAAATGTTACAGGTAATTAAAAGAGATGGGACTAAAGTCGATTTTAATAAAGATAAAATAACCATCGCTATTGAAAAAGCCATGCATTCCCCAAGCGGTATTTATGTGGAAGGCCAGGCGGCAGAAATAGCTGGTGAGATTGAAGAGAGATCTAAAAATAAAAGAGAAATCTCAATTTATGAAATCGAAGACTTAGTCTACTACAAACTAATAGACAGGAAAAATCCTGCTACAGCCAAGGCCTATGAGTCTTATAAGTCAGTTCAGGCTTATAAACGTGAGCAAAATACATCTGACGATGAAATAATCGGACTTTTAAATCAAACCAATATAGATGTAATGGATGAAAACTCAAATAAAAATCCAATCATTGCTTCAACCCAAAGAGACCTAATAGCTGGCGAAGTAGCAAAAGACATAGCAAAAAGAAAACTAATTCCAGCAGACCTTGTAGAAGCTCATGATTCAGGAGCTATACATATTCACGACCTTGATTATCTAATTCAACCAATTTTTAATTGTTGTTTGGTAGATATGAAAGACATGCTGGATAATGGAACAGTTGTAAATGAAAAAATGATTGAAACACCAAAGTCTTTCCAAGTTGCTTGCAATGTTATGACTCAAATCATAGCTCAAATAGCTTCAAACCAATATGGTGGCCAATCAATCAATATTTCTTGTTTAAGCCCTTATTTGGAAAAATCTTTCGATAAGAATTTTAAATTATCAAAAGAAATCTTAGGTGACACTGACAAGGCAAAAGAAATGGCAGATGCCCTAACTCAAAGAGATCTAGAAAGTGGCATTCAAACCATTCAGTATCAAATCAATACCCTTATGACTTCAAACGGTCAATCACCTTTTGTGACACTTTTCATGCATACAGATGAAAACGACCCATATCTTGACCAAACAGTTGAAATTATAAAAGAAATTTTAAAACAAAGAATCCAAGGTATTAAAAATGACCAAGGCGTATATGTTACACCAGCTTTTCCTAAGCTAATTTATGTACTTGATGAAAATAACATAAATCCAGATTCCAAGTATTTCGACCTAACAAGACTTGCTGCAGAATGTACTGCAAAGAGAATGTATCCTGATTATATTTCAGCAAAGAAGATGCGTGAAAACTACGAAGGCAATGTTTTCTCTCCAATGGGTTGCAGGGCCTTCCTTCCTCCTTACAAGGACAAATTCGGAGACTACAAGTTTGATGGTAGGTTTAATATGGGAGTTTGTACAATAAACCTCCCACAAATTGGAATTTTAGCCCATGGTGATGAAGATTTATTCTTTGAAATATTAGAAAAAAGACTTGACCTTGTAAAAAGAGTTGGACTTTTAAGATATGACCACCTTTCTAAGGTAACAAGCGATTCTTCACCAATCCACTTCCAACACGGAGCGATTGCTAGACTTAAAAAACACCAATCAATCAAACCACTTCTAGAAAATGGTTATGCTACAGTTACAATTGGCTATATTGGAATATATGAAGCCACAAAGCTAACTATTGGGGAAAGCCATACAACAAAGAGAGGCCACGATTTTGCCATGAAGATCATGGAAATGTTAAATGACAAGAAAAAAGAGTGGTCAGATCAATATGGTATTGCCTTTGCGGTTTATGGCACACCTGCAGAAAGCTTAACTCACAGGTTTGCATCAATTGACAAAGAGAGATTTGGAGATATAAAAGACGTCACAGATAAGGGATATTACACAAATTCCTTCCATGTAGATGTTAGGGAAAATATTTCTGTATTTGATAAATTTGACTTTGAATCTGAATTCCAAAAATTATCTACAGGCGGTTGTATTTCCTATGCAGAAATTCCAAATATGACTAACAATATAGACGCAGTCCTAACAATGATAGAATATATCTATGATCACATCCAATATGCTGAATTTAACACAAAGAGCGATTATTGCGGCAATTGTGGTTACGATGGGGAAATTCTTTTAGACGATGACAACCAATGGTATTGTCCAAATTGTGGTAACCACGATAGGGCAACACTTACAGTTGTTAGGAGAACTTGCGGTTATCTTGGAGAAAATTTCTGGAATGAAGGTAGAACTAAAGAAATAAAGGCGAGAGTCCTTCATATATGAATTACGGGCAAATAAGAAAATACGATGTTGCAAATGGTCCTGGTATCAGGACCACTTTTTTCCTTACAGGTTGTGATAGAAATTGCCCGAATTGTTTTAATACCGACTATATGGACTTTAACCATGGGAAAAAATGGGATGAGCAAGCTGAAAAAGAAGTTATTTCATATCTAAAACTCAACCAAGTTGAAGGCCTAACTGTTCTTGGTGGGGAGCCATTTGAAAATCCCCTGGGTCTTTTAGATGCTTTAAGGAATATAAAAAAAGAGGTAACAAAGTCAATCTGGGTTTATACTGGTTTTATCTATGAAGATTTGGTTAATATGGCCAAAGCTCGCGAGATTTTAGAAGAAATTGACGTCCTCGTTGACGGAGAATTTATAGAAGAACTTAAGGATTTAAAACTAAAATTTAGGGGATCTTCTAATCAGAGAATAATTGACGTAAAGAAATCATTAGAAAATAATAGAGTTATTATCCTAAATGGGTATAAATAGAAAAAGACAATTTAGGAGGAATAAATGATAAATCAAAAGAAAAGATCAGGTGGTGCAGGTGTACTTATCGCAATAATAGCCATTATAGTAATTGCCCTAGTAATGATTGTGCCAACCTATAATAGACTTGCAGGAAGTCGTGAAAATGTAAACCAGGCTTACGCTCAAGTACAAAACGTAGTCCAAAGAAGGGCAGACTTGATACCAAACCTTGTAAACACAGTTAAGGGCTACACTGACCACGAATCAGAAACTTTAACTCAAGTTACAAATGCAAGAGCGGGTGTCCAAAATGCTAAAAATCCAACAGAACTTGCTGAGGCTAACGAAGCGTTAACAAGAGCAATTGGTGACATTAATGTGGTTGTTGAGGCTTATCCAGAATTAAAGGCTGATACTCAATTTGTTCAATTAATGGATGAATTGGCAGGCAGTGAAAATAGGATTTCTACAGAAAGAAAGAACTACAACGAAGCTGTTCAGGCTTATAATACTGATATTAAAAAATTCCCAACAAATCTAATAGCAAAATTTACAGGTTATGATGCGGCTGAATACTTTAAGGCTGATGCGAGTGCCCAAGATGCTCCAAAGGTAGACTTTGGTAATTAGGCTTAGTTTATAACTAACTAGGAAATAAAAAGGAGATGTCATGAGAAAGGCAAAATTCAAAAGGCTTTGGCTAATATTTTTAATATTTTTCTGCCTTTTTCAAAATAAAACTTATGCCAGCATACCTAATCCGACAGATAATTATTATCTAGACGAAGAAAATCTCTTAGACGAATCGACCATGGAAAATATCAATAAAACTAACAGGCAACTTGAAGATAAGACAGGAAGCCAGGTAATAGTGATGACCCTTCCAAATCCAGAAGGACTTGAGGGAAACTACTATGGTACTGAAATTTTTAATGCCTGGAAGATTGGGGACCAGAAAAAGGACAATGGTGTTTTAATACTATTATTAATGAGTGACCAAGAAGGGAAAAATCAGATAAATATCATCACTGGTTACGGCATAGAAGGCAGGCTCAATGATGGTAAAATTGGTAGGATAATTGACTCTTTTATGCTTGACGATCTAAGAGATGGTAATTATTCTAAGGCCCTTAATGAAGGTTTTAATGCTGTTGTAGGCGAGATTTGTGCTGAATACGATATAGAACTTGAAAAGGACTATACTGGCTACCAAGACAAGCTTGCTAATTCTAATGATGGAGGCATATCACTTAAGACCATTCTCTTTATGATTATTATTTTTATAATAATATCAAATATTATAAATAAGAATAATTATCGAGGTGGAGGTGGTGGAGGCTTCAGAAGAAGACGCTACACCTATCCAAGATTTGGTCCAGGTTGGTCATCTTGGTCTAGCTCTTCAGGCTCTTGGGGAGGTTCTAGCTTTGGTGGCGGTTCATCAGGAGGAGGCTTCGGCGGAGGATTTTCCGGAGGCGGAGGATCTTCAGGCGGAGGCGGCGCTGGCAGAAAATTTTAAGGAGTAAATATTGAAAGGATATTTAGCAAGTCATTTTTTTAATGATGCTATGTTTAGGTGGACAGAGGACTTGGCCCAGTATATAGAAAAAAATACTGACCTAGAACTTTATGTCCCACAAAGAAATGCAGATATAAATGATAAAAAAACTAATGATGCGACTATCACAGATATAAAAATATCTCAAGCTGATACAGCGCATCTAAAAGAATCAAACATACTAATTGCCAATCTTGATGGTCTTACAATCGACGATGGGGTTTCCGCTGAGATTATGGCCCATGGAGTTATGCGAGAATTTGAAATAGAACATGGAATAGATTTTCCAAGGATGATTATAGGGATAATCACAGATATGAGATATCAGGGAACGGGTGAGAATAAACTCTATAGAAATCTCATGGTCGTTGGAAAAGTAAAGGAGCATGGCCACTTGGTTGTAGGATATGCTGGAGATGATTCTTTTAAAGAAGAAGTAGTTAGATATATAAATGATTTTATAAAAGAAAATAAATAAGGAAAAAGGCGGTAAATCTACCGCCTTTTCCTATTTTAATTTATCTAGTAATTTTGTAGCTATGAAATATAGAAGGAAATAATTTATTATTCCATCTACTAATACTTTTACAAAACGTGAAGCTAACATTACCTTATAAGGATTGTTAAACAATTGGCTTAGCCATAAGGTGTTTAAGAACATATGGCAGATGTAAAACACAAAAAATACCATAAGTCCAACTTGAACCTTCATAGAAATGTTTTTATCCTTACAGTATTCTGTTATAAGTCCAGGTATAAGACCTGTTAGGACAGATACAAAGGTAAATCCAAAGTGTGGTGTGCCTCCAGCATTTATAGCAACACCTATTAAGTCGGCTGCAAGTCCGGCAAGTGCTCCAGGTATTGGACCTAATAGCATGCCTGCAAGCATCAATGGCAAGTGGCCAAAAGAAAACTTAATTGTTGGTGTGATGAAAATACCAAAAAATCTTGAAAAGATAATTGATAAAGCCGTCAACATAGCCGCCTTCACGAGTGAATCAACACTAATTTTTTTATTCATTTTTTCCCCTTTCTATCAGAGGTCAGCGGTTGCGGCAAAGAATCGGAAATTTCGTCTGGAAACAACAACCCATTTTCCAGCACTAATCGCTCTTTACCTACTCTGATAGAATCATTATAGGCTAATTGGGGAAAATTTCAAAAAATTATTGTGGATTTAGTATGAAACCTTGGTCGACTAGGGTTTCAAACATTTTATTCCTATTTTTAATAATGTAACCTTGTTTTTTAGGAATTTGACTAGAAAAAGACTCGCTTTTCCTACCAGAATCTCTCAAATCATAGTAAGTTGTCATTTCTTCATCATAAGCCTTTATCATTTCTAGATAAGAATCATAGGTCTTATAGGAATTTTCAAAAGTTTTTAAATTTATATTTAATCTTGGCTTTATTTGAGGATCTTGGTTTGGAACTCCAAAACCAACACCAACTGCTGGATAGGTTAATTTTGGCATCCCTAGTAATTCTATTACCTTCTTTGTATCATTGTGGATATTACCAAAATAATTAGCTCCAAGGCCTAAAGACTCAACAGCAATTGTCAAATTCTGTGCAGCAATAATTGCGTCTGTAAAACCTTGGATAAACTTATCAAAGCTAATCAAATTGTCATTTTCTAGGCCTAATTCTCTTGCTATTTCGTAATTTCTTTTTAAATCTACGATAAAAATCCAAAGTTCAGTTGCCCTAGCCATGTAGTCTTGGTTGCCATTTTCAGCTAATTTTTCTTTGATTTTTGGATCCGTAATCCTAATTATAGACATATTTTGCATGCCGTTTGAAGATGCAGACATATTTACAACATCCAGTAGGGTTTTTATTGTTAAATCATCTATCTTTTCACCTGTAAATTCTCTAATAGTCCTGTGTTTTAATTGGTTTTTGATTGTTTGGTTCATAAGTCCTCCTTTCTTAATTAATACCCAAAGGAGTATAGTAATACTAGGAGAAGTTATGAAAATAAGGACATCTGTTCGAAACTTAATTGAATTCGTTATGAGATCTGGCGATATAGATAACAGATTTAGGGACAATACCAGGATGATTGAAGGTATTAGGGCCCACCAAAAAATTCAAGCTAAGTACGATAAGACTTATAAAAAAGAATATAAACTTAAAAATACTACGACCTATAAGGACGTAGTTTTTGAGGTTGAAGGTAGGGCAGATGGGCTTGGCAAAAAAGATGGAACTTATCTTATAGATGAGATTAAGTCAACCTCAAGAAGCCTAGAGGATTTAACAGACGATAATAAACTCCATTGGGCCCAGGCTCTTTGTTATGCTTACTTTTATGCTCTTGACAATTCACAAGAAAAGATGCTTATTTCCCTAACTTACGTATCGGTTGATGATTATAGGTCTAAGATATTTGAAAAGTCCTTTAGCTTTGATGAACTCAAAGATTTTTATTTTAAGCTCCTAGATGAATACATAATATTTTCAAAAATTTTGGCTACTAATAGAGAAAAAAGAGATTTGTCTATAAAAGAATTGGATTTTCCTTACCCATCTTACAGGAAAGGCCAGAGGAAGATGGCTGTGGCTGTTTACACTGCAATCTTAGAAGAAAAAAATCTTTTTGTGGACGCGCCGACAGGTATAGGAAAAACTATTTCAGCGATTTTCCCAAGTATAAAATCCATGCCTGAATCTTTAACAGACAAGGTATTCTACCTAACAAGCAAAAATACCATAGCAAAAGAAGCCTTAAAAAGTCTAAATCTTCTTGAGGATAAGAGACTTTTTATAAAAGCCTTACATATTACAAGCAAGGAAAAAATTTGCTTAAATGACGAGGTTTCATGTAATCCTGTTGATTGTCCTTATGCCAAGGGCCATTTTGATAGGATAAATGACGCCCTAAAAGATATACTAGAGAATGAAAATATAATAGACTATGATATAATTATCGAGTATGCAAAAAAATATATGGTTTGCCCACTGGAATTTGAACTCGATATTAGCCTCTATGCTGATTTTGTAATTTGCGATTATAATTATGTTTTTGATCCAAATGTTTTTTTGAAGAGGTTTTTTGAGGAAGTCATAGATTCCTATGTATTTTTGATAGATGAGGCACACAACCTATTAGAAAGAACAAGGGATATGTATTCCTATTCCTTCAAAGATACTACTTTTACAGGTTTAATCGAACTTTTAGATGAGAAAAAAGATAGAAAGTTAAGAAAAAAATTGGGCCAGATTGTAGATGATTTTAATAAATTAGGCCAAATTGCAAAGAAAAATTCCTATTATTTTACAAATGAATATATAGATGTTTTGGATAAGGATTTGATTTCATTGTCAAAGGTCATGGAGAAATTTTTGGTAGAAAAGACTGACCATGCTATTTACGATCAGGTTCTTGACCTTTATTTTGAAATAAATAAGTATCTAAAAATTTCGGATTATTTTACTGAAGGCTTTTATAATGTTATTTCTTATGACCCAGGAAGTTTTGAGAGAAGTTTTGAGATAAAGTGTGTCGATCCTAGAGAAGTGCTTAAAAATAAATATAAACTTGCAAGGTCATCGATATTTTTCTCTGCAACCCTTTCGCCAATGGGTTATTTTGTAAAGGCGCTTGCTGGAGAAGATTCCCTAAAACTAAGACTAGATATGCCTTTTAATCCTAGTCATCTTTTGATTTTTAAAAAATCTATATCAACAAGATATAGAGATAGGAATAGGAATTTGGCCCTGGTTGCAGAATCAATTAGGGATTTTGTCACAAGTAAAAAAGGTAATTATTTTATATTTTTTCCATCTTATTCTTATTTGGAAGATGTGGCAGAGTATTATAAGGATAATTTTGATGAAGAAATTCTTATCCAAGAAAGAATAATGACGGCAGAAGCTAGGGGAGAGTTTTTAAATGAATTTACCTATGATTCGGCGAAAATTGGATTTTTAGTTCTTGGTGGAATTTTCTCTGAAGGAGTAGACTTAATTGGCGATAGGCTAATTGGATCGATGATTATTTCTGTTGGAATGCCTGGAGTCTCAAAAGAAAGAGACTTGATTAAGTATCATTTTGACAAAGAAGGCTTCAATGGCTTTGATTATTCCTACACTTATCCAGGCTTAAATAAGGTCTTTCAAGCAGCAGGAAGAGTTATTAGAGGAGAAGAAGATAGGGGAATAATTTATCTTTTGGATGATAGGTATTCATGGCAAAAATATATGGAGCTTTTTCCTAAGCATTGGAAAAATCAAGTGATAGCAAATGATAAGAATGATTTTGAAAGAATTATAAATAAATTTTGGAGTATAGATGAAAAAGAGACAGACTAAAGATATAAAAATCACTCAAATGAAATATCCAAATATTTCAATAGGTTTTGATGAAAATGGAAGGAAAGTAGAATTTAAGGGTGGTCTTTTAGGCCAAACCATAAGAGTAAAAGCTGGAAAGAAAAACAAGGATAGGATAAAAGGGAAATACATAGAGCTCCTTGAAGGATCAAAGCTAGAAAATGCTAGAGAATATTGCCCACAAGCTGAAATTTGCGGTGGTTGTGCTTATCAAAAACTTGCTTATGAAACGGAACTTATGCTTAAGCATGGAATGATAAAAGATTTATTTGATGAACATGGAATTGAATATAACAATGACATATCAATAAATAGGTCACCTATCACAAAAGGTTTTAGGAATAAGATGGAATATACTTTTGGTGACTCAGTTAAGGGGGGCCCGCTTGTTTTAGGACTTCATAGAAAGAGAAGATTTTATGAAATAGTAGATTGCAAAAATTGTAATATTGTAGATAGGGATTTTAATACTATTAGGTCAAAGGTCCAGGAATATTTTAGAGAAAAGAACACAGATTTTTATCACAAAATGGCAAAAGAAGGTCTCTTAAGACACCTAGTCATTAGAAAAGCCATGCACACTGACCAAATTATGGTAATATTAGTAACCACAAGTGATGACACTTTTGATGAAACAAGATTAAGATTATTCTTGCACATGCTTTTAGATTTAGATCTTGATGGCAAAATTTTCTCAGTATATCATGTCTTAAATGATTCGGTTGCAGATGCAGTTATTCCTGAAAAGATAAAATTGATTTACGGCAAAGAATATATCACAGAAGAAATGATGGGTCTTGAATTTAGGATATCCCCATTTTCTTTCTTCCAGCCAAATGTATTTACAGCAGAAAAACTCTACCAAAAAGCCTTTGACCTTGCTGAAATTGACAAAACTATGGACGTCCTCGACCTATATTCAGGAACAGGTACTATCACCCAGCTAATGGCAAGTGTAGCAAAGAGCGCAACAGGCATAGAGATTGTCGAAGAAGCAGTAGAAAAAGCAAGAGAAAATGCAAGGATAAATGGTCTGGATAATGTAAATTTCCTCTGTGGCGATGTCTTAGAAGAGATAGAAAAAGTAGGAAACAAATACGACGTGGTGGTATTAGATCCACCAAGAGCAGGAATAAGTCCTGCATCTTTAGAAAAAATTCTAAATATCGACTGCAAAAAATTTGTCTACATCTCATGCAATCCAAAAACACAAATGGAAAATTTAAAAACTTTTATAGATAGGGGATTTGAGATAAAGGACTACGAAATTTACGATCAATTCCCAAATTCAAGACATTTAGAGACAATTGCTTTACTTGAGAAATAGAATAATATTTTTATAACTGGCTTATGAGATAAAATTTCTAAGCCAGTTTTTTTGTAAATTTAATAAAAAATCACGGTATAATGAAAGTAATAATTAGTATCAGAAAAAAACTGTTATTATATGCAAAAGAGGTGGAAAATGAGCCTAACTTATAAAATAGCAGCTGGCATTGTAAGACTTCTTGGTGTCAAAAAAATGTTTTTAAAAAATAAAGAAGAGATGCTAGAATATGCAAAAGGCGAAAATGCAAAAGTAGTTTTTGAGCTTGAGAAGGCAAAAAAGAGAGCTATGAGGAGAAATTATTTTCTATTTGATAGGGATGTGATGGGATCTATGCTCATAACTTATCAAAAAAATAAATGTCCGGCTGATGGAGCTGTTCTTTACCTTTTTGGTGGGGGAATGATTACACAACCGAATAAAATAGATTTTTCTTTAGCCGAAAGGATAATGGAAAAAACTAATAAAGACGTCTGGTTTTTGTTTTATCCTCTATGTTCAGAAGATGTTAATGTGAGTAAGACCTATGAAGTTTGTTTTGGAACCTATAGGTTAATGACAGAAACTTACCAAGCTTATAATATAAGTGCATTGGGTTTTTCTTCAGGGGCTTGTCTTTCTCTTGGAATATTTCTTCACAATAATGCTTTGGGAAAACCTCTTCCAATGCCTGGCAAAATAATATCAGTCTCTCCAGGAGGAATTCCTGATGCAAGCCAAGATGAAAACAAAGAGATATGGGATAAATTAAAAGAACTAAACCAAAAAGACATCATGATAGAGCCAACATATTTTAAAATCGCCAGAGAAATCTTGAAGGGAGATGCAGATTTGCCAGAATATATGTTAGATGGAACAAAGGGAGATTTCACTGATTTTCCAAAAACTTATTTCTATTATGGTGGCAATGAATGCCTCTTTGCCTTTGCTGAAGAATTTAAAAAAGCAATGGAAAAATATAAAGCCCCATATGAGATTATTGTTGGTGAGGGCATGTGCCATTGTTATCCTTTAGTGAGGTTTTTTAGAGAAGGAAGAGAAGCTCAAGATGAAATAATAGAATTATTGAAGTCTTGAATTTAAAAGATTTATAAAAATCTAAAGGGAAATCAAAGAGAGAGTGGGAATATAATTTATGATTTTTATTTTCTTATTTATTTTATGCCTAATATTTTTCGGTTTGTGTTTTTTGGGAACAGGCACCGATGAGAAAAATTTAAAAAACTATATGTCCTACCCCGACGAGGTCCAAGAAAAAATAAAAAATATTGAAGACTACCAGGGGAAATTTAAAGAAACTAGTACAGCTACGACATTTGTTGGAAATTTTATAGTGTTTTCTATCTTTTTTTTGCTAATAGGACTAAAAGTTCGTAAACCTTGTTTCTTTCAAAACTTTATGGCTCTATTAATTTTAGGAGAAGGTTTGAATATTTTCGACCTTGTTGTTATAGATCTATTGTGGTGGAGAAATACAAAAAGAATTAGGCTATCAAAAATACCAGAAAAAGCACTGTACCAAAATCCAAAAAAACACATAGAAGTATTTGAAAGAGCTTTTTTTATGTACTTTCTAATAGCTTTACTAGATGGATATATCCTAACTTTATTCTAAGGAAAAATCATGAATTTTATTTGTTATGGAGAAAAATCAAATAAATCAATTTTATTTATACACGGTCTTGCATCAACTGCAGATTTGTGTTTTAAGCCACTTTTACCTTATCTTACTGATTATTATGTGATTTTTTGTGAACTTGATGGGCATTGTGAATCTAAGTTAAATAATTTAGTTTCTATGGAAAAAACAATTAAAGATATTGAAGCATATATAAACAATGAATTAAATGGTGAGCTTTATGGGATTTGTGGTTTTTCAATGGGAGGCACACTTGCAGTAGACCTAATTTCTAGAGGCAATATTAAGGTCGAAAAAGTTCTACTAGATGCACCGATAACTGTAGAACTTGACTTGATGGGTCTTATATATACTTGGGCCTTTATCATAGGAACAAATATGATAAAAAAAGGAATAAAAATTTCTAAGAATTTATTAGATAAGGTCATGGGCAAGGATAATACAAGTATTATAGAAATGATGTATCCAAAAATCAGCAATACAACTATTAAAAATGTTTGCAAATATATTTACCATTACAAATTTTCTAAGAATTTAAAAAAATATTCTAAACCCGTTTTATTTTGGAGGGGTAGCGAAGAGCCAATTCCAGCAAAAAGCCAAAAGAATTTGGAAAAATATTTACCACAAATGACAGTAGAAGTATTTAAAGGCTTTGGTCATGGTCAATTTTTGCATGAACGCCCAAAAGAATACGCTGAAAGATTGAAAAAATTCATGGACGATTAAAAATTAATTAAAAAATATAGAAAAATAAGGGAGGAGTTAATTTGGAAATTAGGGAAATTTTAAAAGCAGATTTATCTAAATTATCAAAGTTGATGGTAGAAGTCTATAATGCTCCGCCATGGAATGATAAATGGACAGAAGAAACAGCCTTAGAATCCTTAACTGATACTTTGAATTTTCCAAACTTTACTGGATATCTTATAGGAGATGGAAATAATATTATAGGAGCAATACTGGGACATTCTAGGAAATATGCCACTGAAACTACCTATTATATTGATGAGTTTTTCATTTCTGAAAAATATAGGAGATTAGGTTTAGGGGATAAACTGTATAATACAACTATTAATCAATTAAAGAAAAAATCTATAAGTGGGGCATTTTTTACAACTTTGAAAAATTCTCCTGCCTATTATTTTTATACAAAAGAAGGAGCCTGGGATCTAGAGGATTCAGCATGTTTCTACCATAAATTTTAGTAAGACACCTATAAACAATAGGTGTTTTTCTTTAAAAATTAATAAGGGTATATTGTAAATACTATTTTAAAACGAGGAAGCATATGAAAAGAATTTTAATTATAGAAGATAATGAAGATATTGGCTTGCAAATGAAAAGATATTTAATAAAAAATGACTATGAAGTTGAACTTGCCAAGTCTTTTTATGAAGCGACATTCAAGATGAATGTTGATATTGATGTAGCGCTACTTGATATAAATCTACCAGATAAAGATGGTCAACATCTGATAGAGAAATTAAAAGAAAAGGACATCAGGGTTATTGTAACAACGGTAAAAAATGAAGAAGATTTTATAATTGCAGCCTTGGATCAGGGGGCGGACGATTACCTAACAAAACCATTTTCACTTGCTATATTAAGGGCGAGGATTGATGCTGTTTTAAGGACTCTGCCTATATCACAAGATAAAAGTATTTCTTATAAAGATATAAAAATAGATTTAAACGAGTCAAAAGTTTATTTTAAAGGGGAAAATATTGAATTAACTCCACTTGAGTATGAAATTTTACTTTTATTTATTAAAAATTCCCACAGAGTTTATACAAGGAGCCAACTTCTTGAAATGTTTTGGGAAGATAGGGATAAGTTTGTAAATGATAACACCCTCACATCAACTATTAAAAGAATTAGAGAAAAGCTTGATAGGGAAGTTATATCAACTGTCAGGGGAATTGGTTATAGGATGGACTAGATGGTATATGTATTTTGGATAATAAGTCTTTTTTCGCTTTATTATTTTTTAGAAAAAAGAAAGAAAAAGAGAATTAATGAGCTTACCGATTTAATAGAAAATATGAAAAATCAAGAATTTAAAATACCAATGAAGCAAGATGATTTTTCGATTTTGGAAGATAAAATTTACAAACTTTTTATAGAAATAGTAGAAGCCAAGGAAACCACCAGCAAAAATAGTGAAAAGCAAATAGAATACCTAGAAGATATAGCCCATCAAATAAAAACTCCAATTACATCTATGATTTTTTCTGTTGAAAATTTGGAAATTGACTACCCAGATAATGATGATATAGGAATCTTAAAAAGGCAAATTCAAAGATTAAATTCTTTGTCAGATATTTTGCTTAAATTATCAAGCCTTGATGCCAATAAAGATCTTATGAAAAAGGAAGAAATTAATCTTGATGAATTAGTGACTTACGCTTTAGACGCCCTAGATATAAAAAAATCTACAAGTATAAAAACATCAAATAACTTAAAAGAAAATATTATTTTCGGTGATTTTTATTGGCTAACAGAAGCCCTTATTAATATCTTAAAAAATGCAGATAATAGACCTTCTTGCAATATAATCTCTATTTCATCTTTCAAAAATCCACTTTATACATCTTTGATTATTGAGGATAATGGAGGAGGAATTAAAAAAGATGATATCAAAAAAATTTTTAAACGCTTTTATAAAACTCCAGACTCAAAGGGGTTTGGAATCGGTCTAGCTATGGCGAAGACAATTGTTGAAAAGAATAACGGAATAATTTCTGTTTCAAATATTGACGAGGGTGCAAGATTTGAAATGAAATTTTATAATGTCACCTAAAAATCACTTTACTTTTATATACTTACCTTAAATTAAGGAGGAAAGTATGGAAATTTTAAAAGTAGAAAACTTAAGAAAAGAATATGGGGAAGGCAATTCCAAGGTAGTGGCCTTAGATGGAGTTGACATTACTATTGAAAGAGGAGAATTTGTCGCCATTGTAGGCCCTAGTGGGTCTGGTAAATCTACGCTCTTACATATTATAGGAGGAGTAGATAGTCCAAGCGGTGGAAAAGTTTACATAGATGGTAATGACATCTCCCAATATTCCTCAAAAGAGTTGGCCCTATTTCGCAGGAGGAAAGTAGGTTTAATCTATCAATTTTATAATCTAATCCAAAATCTAACAGTAAGGCACAACATAGAATTACCCTTAAAGTTAGATAAGAGAAAAATCCATGAGGATGTCTTACAAGATCTAGTAAAAAAACTTGGCATAGAAAGTAAACTTGATTCCTTTCCAAGTGAACTATCTGGAGGCCAGCAACAAAGAGTTGCCATAGCAAGGTCTTTAATCTACAAACCATCAATAATCTTAGCTGATGAACCAACTGGCAACCTAGATAGGAAAAACTCCAAGGAAATAATAGAAATCTTCAAATATTTTAATAAGACCTTAAAACAAACAATTATCCTAATCACCCACGATGAAAAAATTGCCCTAGAAGCAGATCGAATTGTCACTATAGTTGATGGGAAAATTATAGGAGATGAGAAAAATGAATAAGAAGACTTTTCCTATTTTCATCTCATTATTTATTGTAAGTCTGTTTTTCACCGTAATTTTTTACTACGGATATACAAATTTGAGGGCAAACTATGGATATTACATGGCTTCAAGTTTTTATCATGGGGAGATTAATGAAGAACTTTCAAATGAAGATGTTGAAAAACTAAAGTCTATTGAAGATATAGATTTGGTCGGAAAAATGTCTCTTCATCCGGACAATGCAAAATTAAATGATGATTTAATAGTCATTAACTATCAAGACAAAGATATCAATGAAATGCGAGAATTTTCAAGACTTCAAAAAGGGCGATTTGCTGAAAACGAAAATGAGATAGTTTTATCGGAAAGCCTTGTAAATAAACACAAACTTAAAATAGGCAATGAGGTAGAACTTGATTTAGGCAAAAGATTTTTAGATGGCGAAGAGATAGGTCCCACAAGTGCAAATACTGATAGGGAAAAATTTGAGAGCCAGGGTTCTAAAAGCTTTACTTTAGTCGGTGTTTACGGAGATGTCTACAACAAATACAGTAAACTGACTTTTGCTCTAGGCCTACAAAATAAAATGTCCACTTTCAGAACCTTTGTAAAATTTCATTCATTTGAAGAAGCATACAAAAATAGAGATAAAATTCAAGCAGAAATCAATCAGACTTTGGGCAAAAAAGTTACTTTTGAATTTTCTGAAAGTTTTATAAACTATTATGGGGTAGAAAACGAACCCTTACAAAACATAATGAGCCAGGCTGTTCTTGTACTATCAGTTCTTGGATGTATAGCCATCTTTGTGTTTTTTATAAAAAACATCTTTTGGGTTTGGGGGCTTAGGAAGATTAGAGAGTTTTCCATTTATAAGTCCATAGGATCTACCAATGGACAAATTTATCAGTTACTTCTAAAGGAAGGACTTATCATAACTGCAATTCCAATATTTTTAGGACATATTGCAGGATTTTTCTTTATGTATTGTTTGTATAAAAACATAACAAAAGGAGAAGGAGTAAGTGCCTTTGAAGTTATAAAATTTAATCCCTTATTAAGTTTGGCGATACTTTTCGTTTCCTTTATGATTGTAGCATTAGCAATTAAATCCCCTGCGAAAAAGATTTCTACAATAAATATTATAGACGGTATAAGAGGGAATATAGATTTTTCAAAATCAAAGAAGAAAAGAGCCGAAGATTTTTGGAAGGAATTAAAACTCAACAACTTAGCTTCAATAAAATCACAGAGATATATTTCTTCAATAGGGATAATTATTATTTCTGTATTTATAATCACTATTGGCATCTCAACATACTACAGAGATTTTTCTCATTACGATGATGGCTATAATTTTTCCGTGGATTATTTTAGTGAAAAGAATCAAGTCCCAAAAATATTAAAAGAAATTGTCGATAAAATTCCTAGCGACAAGTCTTATATTTCAAAATATAAATATGTTCAAGTAGAAAATACTAACGAATTCTCAAAGGAAGCAAAGGCTGTAGGTTTAGACGAGGAAGCTAGAAAGAATATAGAAAAATATAATGCAGATGGTATGGATGGATTTATCATCGCCTTGGAAGAAAAAGACTTAAAAGAACTTGGAGGAAAGAAGGGTGAATTTGTCCTCTACAATACAATTCAAGAAGATTCTTTTATTCCAATAGCTAAGGCAAAGAGAATTCCATATTTCGAAAATCCACAGACTTTAGATATTAACTTTGCAAATGATTATAAGAAGACGATTGAAATTTCAAAGACAATAACAGATTTGGGAAAATATAAGTCGAGAACAATGCCTTTTGATGTAAAAGTTTATACAGATTTTGACACTTATTTTAAACTGATGGAAGAGTCCGGAGATGAGAAATATACAGAATATGCCTATACTTTAAATATGAAGGTAAAAGATTCTGATACCAAAGATGTAAAAGAATATGTAGAGGCCATGATCAGAGAGCAAATTTCACCTGAAGATCGCTTTAATATCACAACAGGTGAGGAAACCGCAAAAAATAAATATAACGATGTGAAAAGTTTCATAAAACTTGCAATAGGAATAGCATCGATTATTTTTGTACTAAATATTACCAATGGCTACTCATCCATTAATTTAAGTCTCATGAGCAGAAAAAAAGAAATCGGAAGTCTTTACTCGTGTGGAATGGATGTAGATGAGTTAAAGAACATCTATCAAAAGGAATTTATTGAAGAACAGGTAAAATCCTTTATAATTTCCATTATGGTGAGCTTAGGAGTTATGTTTATAATATCGATAATCGCTTCTGATTTAAGAATGAGTACTTTAATAAAATATTATGACTACAAAAGCTTCCTAGGATTCTCACTAGTCGTCTATGGTATTAACCTAATCATCTATCACTTCTCCTTAAAGAGAATTTTAGACAGACCAACAATTGATCTAATTAGAACAGAATAAATCAATGAGAGCAGCTCTTTACGGGGCTGTTTTTGTTTTTTTAAATATATAAATATATCCTAAATTATAATATTAAAGTATATTTTTGCATATTAAGTAAATTTATTTTATAATAAAAATAAAAAGGTATATATGGAAAATTTTAAAAAGTATATTATAGAAGATTTAAGTCCAGAGCCACTTTTCATTGTCGACATAAGTTGGAATAATGAGGGACTTAAAGTGAATTTAGAAAGCGAGTCAGGTTTATATAAAATTGGTCTTCTATTTGATGAAACTGTCTACTTATACCAAGACACAGCAGAATCCTATATACCAAGCTGCCGGATTGATTCATCTGACGAATATTATCCATTTTATTATAGTAAAAATTCAGAAATGATCGATAGATTAAAAGAAGATGTCGACTATGTTAGAGATGATGAAATAATTCATTTTGTAATTATTGGCCTTGATGATGTTGTAGATGGCTTGACAACTGATTTGCCAAAAGTTTTTAAATTATAAAAGGAGGATACTATTTTTTTTAATAAAACAGTTAAGAAATTCTTTGTAAATGATGGAAGTTATGACCTATTATGGTTTATATTTGGATTGGTAATTTTATTTGTTTTTGCTTTTCTTAATATGCCTTATTGGATTTTTTGTTTGGGTCTTGGGGTCCTTACAAGTGCGATTTTTAGATATATAACAACAGATGCTCTTTTTTATGATGATTTTAAAAATTTATACAATAGAAAAGATAGACTTAATTACATATTGAGTAAAAATATTTTTACAATTTTATTTGTAGGGTTTATAATTCTTATCTCTTCCTTGGTAATAGGTATTATTTCCAAAATATTTTTAATTAGAAAAATAAACTTTGAATTTAGAATATTATTTACCTTAATTTTTTATATACTTGGGGTTGAAAATATTATTTTACTATTTTCCCACAAGGGACTTCCGTCTTATAATGGGGGATATAAAAGAAATTTTGAGGTTGATTTGCGAATTGGGTTAGAAAACCTAAAATCAATGCTTCCATCATTATTAGTGAACATTTGTTTAGGTATTTTAATATTTAATTTTCAAATAGATATGAATATTATAAAAGGAACTCTTTTACTCTTTATTTCTATAATTATTTTTGTAATAAGTAAAGCTACAAAATAATGTTGTTTGAAGTACAATTTTTTATTTGTTAAGTTTGGAAATTATTTAAAATATGATTTAATAAGGATTGATTATGAGAAAAAATAAAGGAATTTTTTATTTTATTTTATACATAGGATCTTTTCCTTTGTTATATTTGTGCTTTATTTTGTGTGCAAAAATTGAATTTATTCCACTATTTAACAATATATTTTTAGGGCTAGGAATACTGTCATTTTTTGCATCTCAAATATATTTTATATTAAAATTTACAGACCTTAATATTAATTTTTATTTAAAACTATTGTCAACTCTTCTTATGATTGGAATAGGTTTTTTGGCAGGATATGTGGTTTTGATTATGAGTATCTTTGCTTTTAAGGACTATATTCCTTTTACTTATGAAGGAGAAAAATATTATCTCTTAAATGAAGGCTGGGTTGATTTTGAATACGTGGTTTATAGGAAAGATTTTATAACTATGGATAAGATGACATTTGAGGATAGTGAGAAAACTTTTAAAAACCTTGATCAAATAACAAACAAAGATACAAGAGCGAGTCTTAAATTTTATCTAAACAAGGATAAAGTGACTAATGATGTAAAAATACCTGCAGAAAATGAAAATGAAAAAGAAATCCAAAGCCAAACTCAAAGGCTAAATGATTTTGCTCTGGAGGATGTAAAAGAAATTCCAAATTCAAATTTCGGTCTTCTTGAAGTAGATAGGGCAGGGGCCAGGTCAAGGCGGTTTTTTGTTGATATTAAAGATGGAAAAATAAAATTTATATCGGAGATTCCTGATACAAGCCCAGATATTTCTGGATCTGTAAAAGAGGATGGGTCTTTTTTAATTATTTGTAAAGATATTAATGGCAATGAAAAACAATATAAATCAAGTGATTTTGGAAAAAACTTTGAACCTATTAATTAAAAATAATTTGATTTTATAGGACTTGTGCATATAATAATTTTAGGGAATGAAGTACTCCCTTGATAATTATAATCTAAAACGCGTTTGCTGATGACTTCTACATTTTTGTAGGGTTGTCAGCTTTTTTATTAGAAAGGAGAGTTTATGATTTTATCACTCGGACTTATTTTAATTGTGGGTATGGTTTTTGCCAAAATCTTTGATAAGTTAAAACTACCTAGGATAATTGGAATGCTTCTTACAGGAATTATCTTAGGACCACAAGTATTGAATTTACTTGATGCTAATATTTTGAAAATATCACCAGATTTAAGAACTATTGCATTAATTGTAATTTTATTAAAGGCAGGGTTAAGCCTTGATATAGGAGATCTAAAAAAAGTAGGCAGATCTGCAATTTTGTTATCATTTCTACCAGCAAGTTTTGAGATTTTAGCCTATGCTATTTTTGTCCCAAAGATTTTAGATTTAAATCTCATAGATGGATTATTGATGGGAGCCGTTATGGCTGCGGTTTCTCCAGCTATTGTTGTTCCTAGGATGGTAAAACTTATTGATGAAGGCTATGGCAAGGATGAATCTATTCCACAAATGATACTAGCGGGGGCATCTTGTGATGATGTTTTTGTTTTGGTTTTATTTTCAAGCTTTTTATCCATGGCCAAAGGAAGCGCATTTTCTTTTAAATCTTTATTAAAAGTACCAGTTTCAATTACCTTGGGTATTGGATTTGGTATCGTAATTGGTTATTTATTGTACTTATTTTTTGAAAGAAGATATAAAAATGGATCTTATATTAGGAATTCTTCTAAGGTAATTATAATCTTAGCCCTTGCCTTCTTGCTTGTAAGTCTTGAAGGCCTAGTTAAAGAAATAATCCCAATTTCAGGTCTTTTAGCTGTTATAGCTATGGCTTCTTCTTATAAGATAAAAGCAGACGATGGTGTTGTTGAAAGGCTTTCAGAAAAATTTGCTAAACTTTGGATTTTCGCAGAAATTTTATTATTTGTCCTTGTTGGAGCAGAAGTTGATATCAAATATATGACAGGAATTGGCTTTATAGGTATTGCCTTAATCTTCTTAGGACTTTTAATTAGGTCTATTGGAGTATTTATTTCAGTTGCTGGAAGTAGACTTAGTAAAAATGAAAAGATTTTTACGATTCTAGCCTACACACCAAAAGCAACTGTCCAAGCAGCAATCGGATCAGTTGCCCTTGCTAATGGAATTGGATCAGGGATGGCGATTTTATCTATAGCTGTCTTAGGCATAATTATCACTGCTCCTCTAGGTGCTATTCTAATCGATAAGTCTTATAAAAAATTATTAAAAAAAGCTCCAAATTAAATTAATGGTATAATGTTTTTAAATATTAGGAGGAAGTTATGGCAGAAACAAAATTAAAAGTTAGTTTATTAAACTATACAAAAAATGGTGAAGAAACAATAGCTCAGGCTGGAAAATTATGCTATTCTCCTGTTGGAGTTGATGAAATATCTAAAAAACAAGACCCTGAGTCAATAGCTAAGTATGTAAAGATGCTTGCAAACTTAGGGCACTTAAGTCCAATCGAGCATATTTCCTTTACATTCGCAGTTGAAGGCGTTTCAAGGACTTTAACCCACCAGCTTGTTCGTCATAGGCTTGCCTCTTATTCACAACAGTCTCAAAGATATGTAAAACTAGATGGTTTTGAATATGTAATACCTCGTCACATAAAGGAAAATCCAGAAGCTAGGAAGATTTTTATCGAAGCCATGGAAAAAGATCAAGAGGCTTACGATAAGCTAGCAGAAATTCTTACAAAAAAGCACTATGAAGACCTATTAAATGAGGGAGAAGACGAAAAATCTGCAAAAAGAAAAGCTACTAAGATGGCTATTGAAGATGCTAGGTATGTTTTTCCTAATGCATGCGAAACAAAAATAGTTTTTACAATGAATGCAAGAACACTATTACATTTTTTTAATCTTAGGTCTTGTAACAGGGCCCAATGGGAGATAAGGGAGATGTCTGACCAGATGGTAAAATTAGTGAAAGATATTTATCCAAATGTTTTCGCATCTGCTGGTCCATCATGTATATCAGGTCCATGCCCTGAAGGCAAGATGACTTGCGGAAAAATACAAGAAGTGAGAGAAAAATTTAAAAATATATAAGGGCCTTTGGCTCTTTTATTTTGCCTAAAAATGGGTATAAATAAAGAATAAGGATAAAGAAAGTAGAGGTTTCTATGTCTTATATAGAATTAAACCAAGTAAGTAAAAAATATAAGTCTGGCCAGTCAGAAATATTAGCAAACGATAGGATAAGTTTCGACCTCGATGAGGGTAAGTTATTGATAATTGTCGGAGCATCAGGTGCTGGAAAGACAACACTTTTAAATATTATAGGTGGTATGGAACAAGCGACTAGCGGAGATGTTATTATAGACGGGAAAAATTTAAGCAAGCTTAATGAAAATGACCTTACCAAATATCGCAGAGATGATGTTGGCTTTGTATTTCAACATTATAACCTCATTCCAAACCTCACAGCCCTAGAAAATGTAGAGCTTGCCAGTGAGATCTCTAAGGATTCTTTAAATGCAGATGAGATTTTAGACCAAGTCGGACTTTCTAAAAGAGAAGGTAATTTCCCTTCTCAACTTTCCGGTGGTGAACAGCAAAGAGTTGCTATTGCAAGGGCTTTAGCAAAAAATCCAAAGCTTCTTTTGTGCGATGAGCCTACAGGTGCTCTTGATTATAAAACAGGAAAAAATATCTTAAAACTCCTCCAGGATGCTTCTAGGAATTTTAATTCTACAGTCATAATAATAACCCATAATTCACTTATAAAACCAATGGCAGATGAAGTAATAGAGTTAAAAGACGGTAGGATTTTAAATGCTTATACAAATGAAAATCCTGTTCCAGTAGAAGAACTCGAGTGGTAGCATGAATAAGACCTATATAAAAAATATCCTAAGAGATATTAAAAAAACAAAGGGAAAAGTTTTTTCCATAGGGGTTATGGTTGGGCTTGCTACAATGGTAATTGTTGCCTTAAACTTAACTGGCCCATCTATGAGAAAAAGCTTAAGGTCGTCTTTAGATAAGTTTGGCCACCCAGATATAGTTGTGAAATCAACCTATCCAATGGACTATGAGGATAAAATCCTTTTGGATAATGATAAGGACATTGACGATATTTCCTATATAAAAACTTTGGATTTGATGGATGGAGAAAAAGTTATAAGGTTAAAATCCTTTGACAAAAGTTTTGGGAAAATTAACCTTGAAAAGGGAGACCTAATTAAAAATGATAGTGAAATTATTCTTGATAAGTCCTTAGAAAAATATTATAAAATTGGCGATGAGGTTAATTTTTCATATATAAATGATGATCAAAAAGAGAATTTCAAGATAAAAAATACTAAATATAAGGTGGTTGGATTTTTTTCTACCAGTGAAAAAATAATGGAGGATATGAGGGAACTTTCTCCTGTAGGCAAAAAGGAAATCGAGGGTTTTGCCTTTGTAAATGCTGACAATTTCACAAGTGATAAGTTCAACGAGATAAATATTTCCTACAAAGATACCTTTGAAATGGATAAAACTAGCGACCAATATATTAGTTTTGTAAAAGGCAAAAAGGAAAAAATCGAAGATGATATATATCTCAGACCAAAGGAAGTTTTAGAGAAAATTAAGACTGACGCCAATGACAAAATCTCAGATGCGGAAGATGATATAAATGAAGCAGAAGATAAAATAAGTAAAACTGAAAAAGACCTTCAAGATGCAAAAGTTAAACTTGATGACGGTTTTAATGAGTATGAAAAAAATAAGTCTAAATTTGAAAGAGAAATCCGTGATGGTGAAAATAAACTAATTAACTCTAGGCGTGAATTAGAAGATGGCCAATCTAAGCTTGAGGATGCTAAAAAATCCCTGGCAGCATCAAAAAGAGAATATGAAGCAAAAATATCTGAAAATGAAAAACTCTTAGAAGAAAAACTAAAAGAATTAAATTCAGTAAAAAGCCAAATCGAAGAGAAAAAAATAGAAATACAAAATGGTATAGATGCTATAGATAAGAAAGCAAACGAACAAAAAGAAACTTTGTTAGATCAATATAGCGGTGGAAATCCATCAGGTCTTGAACAAATTCCAAGCGAAGAAGAAATTAAGGCTCAGCTTGAAGAACAAAAGGCACCACTACTTGCGGCTTTAAAAGAAATAGAAGCCAAAGAGGCTGAATTAAATGATGGCTTTTCTGAATATAAGAAAGGTAAGGCTGAATTTGAAACTCAAAAACAAGAAGGCCTTGCAAAAATTAATGCTGGTCAAGCAGAAATTGATAAAAACCAAAGAGAAATTAACCAAGGATGGACTCAGTACTATGAAGGAAGGGATAAGCTTGCCTTTAATAAAAGAGATGGAAAAAGAAAATTAGAAGATGCTTACAAAAAGCTAGTCACATCTAAAGCTGATTATGAGAAGGGTCTTAAGGAATTTTCTGACAAAAAAACTGAGGCAGAGGAAAAAATCCAAGACGGCAAAAAGAAAATTTCTGATAATAAAGAAGCCCTAGTTAAACTTAGGGACCCAGAATACAAAGTTGAGACAATTTTTGATAACCAAGGTATTGATACTTATTATAAAAATTCTTTGAACATGGATTCACTTTCAAAGGTATTCCCATCCTTTTTCTACATGGTAGCCATGCTTGTGACCCTTACAACTATGAAAAGATATATCCAAGAACAAAGGTTAATAAACGGTACATTAAAATCTCTTGGCTATACCAACCAAATGATTGCCAAAAGATTTTATATTTATGGTTTAATACCAACCATAATTGGGTCGGTAATCGGTGGAATTCTAGGAAGACTTATAATAGTCAAGGTAATTTTTGATGCCTATTCTACTGGTTTTGAAATCCTTAATGTAGAGTATGTAAACTCATTTATGGTGATAATTGCTTCTATCATCCTATCATCACTATTGGTAAGCCTTACTGTTTTCTTTACATCAAAATCAACTGTTAGGGAAACTCCGGCAAGGTTATTAATGCCACTTTCACCAGAAAGAGGATCCACAATCTTACTTGAAAAGATTAAACCTATTTGGAAAAGATTGTCCTTTATGCAAAAAATTACTGCTAGAAATCTTTTTAGGTACAAGTCAAGGATGTTTATGACAATCTTTGGTGTAGCAGGATGTACAGCTCTTATATTTTTTGCTTTTGCAATGATTGATTCTCTAAAGGATACAGCTTCTATCCAGCAAAATGAAATCCATAACTATAAGGCAGTTGCGATTTTAGATGAAAAGGCAAGTGATGAAGATAAGGCAAAATACGATGATAAGATAAAATCTTACGAAAGTTTACCAATTAAAAATGATTCGGCAAACCTAGCTAAAGATGGTATAGATCTTGAGATATCAGTTGTAATTCCAAATGATAGTAAATCCTATAAAGATTTTGTTACTTTAAGAAAAAATAGGAAAAATCCAATATATTTAGAACAAGCTAAGGCTGTCCTTACCGAAAATGCTAGTAGGAAACTCAACATAAAAACAGGGGATGCCATAAAAATCAAGGTAGATGATAAGGTTCTTGAGGTAAAAATTGGAGCCATAGCAGAAAATTACGTAGCAGATTATTTATACTTATCAAAAGATTATTATGAGGAATTAGCTAATGAAAAAGTACAAGTAAATGCTAATTACATTAAAGGCAATCCTGATGAGATAATTGAGAAGCTAGAAGATACTGGTTCAGTGCTCGCAGTTATCAATACTGGGAAGGCCTATGCTTCTATGGACGCTCTTTTGGCAAATCTAAACCTTGTAATAGTCGTTATTACACTTATATCATCTGTTCTAGCGAGTGTTGTTTTATATAATATTACTGATATAAATGTAAGTGAAAGAAAAAGAGAACTTGCGACAATCAAGGTTTTAGGATTTTATCCTAAAGAGGTGACTTCATATATCTATAGGGAAATATTCATCTTAACAATTTTAGGGATAATATTTGGATTTGGCCTTGGTTACCTAATGTTTAGGTACATTATTGATCTGGTTGCACCAAGAAATATTATGCTTGCTTATAAACTTCACCCAATAAGTTTTATAGTTTCTGCGACCATTACCCTAATATTATCGATAATTATTTTAGTATATGTACACAAAAAATTAAAGAAAATTGATATGGCTGAGGCCATGTCAAGTGGAGAATGATAAAAGGCGGGAAACCGTCTTTTATTTTGCAAAACTAGATAAAAAGATAAACTTTGTTATAATTATTAAAGAGGTGGAATATGAAAATTATTTTTGTAAGACATGGACTAACCAAATCAAATATAGAAAAAAAATACTCTACACCTGAAACCAGACTAGAGGAATCAGGTTTATATATACTAGATAAGACAAAAGAACTTTTAAAAAACTACGATATTGACCAGGTTTATACTTCGGGCTTGATACGCAGCCAAGAAACTGCGAAGATTTTGGGTTACGAGGACTATTTGGTAGATACAAGATTAAATGAAATGGATTTTGGGGATTTTAAGGGGCAAAATATTTATGATGTTAGGGAAAAATATAAGGATTTTATCCAAAAAGAAAAAGACTTCTACTTCGACCTAACATATCCAAATGGGGAATCAAGGAGAGATGTAATTAATAGACTTTCATCATTTTTAGATGAAAAAACTAGAGAAGATAAAAATATACTAGCTATAAGTCACGGCATAGCCATAAGATCAAGTCTCTTTTGGATTTTAAAAGATCTTGATAATTGGCAATCTTTTTGGATAGACAATGGATCACTTACAGTTTACAATATAAATAATGACAAAAGATTGATAGAAAGCGTAAATCTTATATGAAATTTATCCACCTAGCTGACTGCCATCTTGGAGATAGGTTTGATTTTAAAAGTGGACTTTCAAATCAGATTAGAGAAAATAATAAAAATTCTTTGGAAGATATTTTAAGAAACAATAAGGATTTAGATTTTTTATTAATTGCTGGCGACTTATACGAGAGGTCTTTATTTACACTTAAAGATTATAAAGAACTTTTTGACTGTATTGAAGACTTTGGCAAAGATGTTTTTTATGTAGCAGGAAATCATGATTATATTGGAGAAGAAAATGAGGCTATTTTTAAAATGAAACCTACTAATCTCCATATTTTTAATTATGAAAATCTTGAGTATTACGAAATAAATTCCACAAGAATATATGGCTTATCCTATAGGGATAGGATTTTTAGTAAAGATTTTTCTTATGATATAGACTTAGATTCTGATTATTTTAATATCTTATTGGTACATGCTACAATAAATAATCCTGAGTCTCCATATTTAAATTTAAATTTAGATAAATTAAAGAAAATAGGCTTTGATTACGTTGCCCTTGGTCACATCCACAAATGGGAAAATTTTGGAAATAATATATACTATGCTGGCTCTATAGAACCAAGCGATTTTTCAGATATTTATGATTATGGTTATATCCTCTTTGATCAAGGAGAAATCACTCATATTGATTCATCGATAATGCAATTTTATGATTTAGAATTAAACTTAGATAATTTTAAAGACGAAAATGAATTGATCTCATATTTGAATACTAAACTTAAATCTAATAAAGAAAATTATTTAAGGTTAAACATTGATGGCACAGTTAATACCAAAAAGATAAGAGAGGGGATAAGGGCAGATTACCTTGAAATAAAGTTAACTGAAGTTGAGTCGCTTTATAACCTAGTCAATCTATATCCAAATTCTTTATTAGAAAAATATAGGAAAAAATTCCCACAAAGAATATCAGATATGGAAAAAAGAGCTCTAGAACTAGGCCTAGATGCTATATATAGGAGCAGGGATGACTAGAATTTTTATTGAAGAATTAAATATTAAGTCTTTTGGTAAATTTCAAAATAAAATAATAAAGCTAGCCCCAACTTTTAACCTAATTTACGGTTTAAATGAAACCGGAAAAACAACAATAAAAAATTTCATAGAAGGTATGTTCTATGGTTTCGATGAGGGAAAAGTAAGGATAAGTTTTTCGAATAAAAGAGAACTCTATAGGCCAAAATCATCTTATATCTATGCTGGTGAGATGAAAATTAGAAAAGATGATGAATTATATTTGCTTTATAGAAATTTTGATAATGGAGATTTTAGGATTACAAATTTAATTGACAATAAAGAAATTAATCTTAAAAAATCCGATTTAAATGCACCTGGGAAATTTTTTCTAGGGATTGATTATGATATTTATAAATCTTATATATCATCAGAACAAATACAGGAAATTAGTTCAGATAGTAAGAAAAAAATTCTTGAAAAATTGTCCTCATCTGATGTAGACTATAATTTTTCAGTCAAAAATGCTTTGGAAATTTTAGATAACAGGTTAAGAGAACTCGGCACTGATAGGGCTTATACCAAGCCGTATTATAAGACAAAAGAAAAAATAGAAAATTTAGATGTTGAAATTGCTGAAATTGATAGGCTAAAAAGAGATTTTTATAAGTCTTTTAAAAAATTAGAAGAAGAAAAAAGTATTCTTTCAGATAGTGAAATTGAATACAAAACAAAAAAAGAAACTAATCAAATTTATCAGCAAAAAAGATCAGATGAAAATTTTAAATCCTATAGGCAGTGGTCTGATAAACTCTTTGAATTAGATAAGGAGTTAGAGGCTTATGCTGACCTTGAGGGATTAGATAAAGAAAATTTAACACTTGAAGAATCAAAGGATATAAAAAAAGATTATAGACTCATCTACACCTTTGCAATTCTTGGCTTAGCCTTATTAGTTATATTTTCTAAAAATCCCTATATTTTACTTTTAAGCCTACCTTTTATCTATCTTATTTTAAGGCCTCTTAACGAAGATGGAGGAAATAATCAAGCTGAGTATAATAGTCTAAGGCGTAGATTTGAAAAATATGAAAATCTTCTTTTTGAAAGAGAGAAAATTTTAGATGTTTTGGATATATTAAAAAAACAAGACTTAAGTTTAATAGGAGATGACAAGGCAAAGAAACTTGATTTTACAGACTATGATAATATAAAAGAACTTAAAGACATTTCAAAACTTGAATCTGAAATAAGAGACCGTAGACTAAAAATACATTCTCAAGAAAAAGAACTTTTATCAGTTGATAATATACTACAAAAAGAAGCAGGTCTACGTGATGACCTTAAATATCAAAGAGATATACTAGAAAAAATAGAGAAAGAAATAGAAGCAATTAAGCTTGCTAAAAAAATTATTCTAGAAATCGCTGGTGAGAATATGGCAGATATTGATAAGTTAAATAGGAAAATTAAAACTATTTTGAACGAGGCCAGCAAATCACAATTTGTAGTTAGTTTTGATAAGGACTTACAAAGTCAAATTAGAGATAAGTCTAGTTTTGTTTATAATGAAGACCAGCTGTCGAAAGGATTTTTTGACCAAGTTAATTTGGCTATGAAATTAAGCCTTGTAGAAGAAGTTGTTAAAGATTGTTTTTTGATTTTTGATGATGCCTTCATAAACTTTGATATAGAAAGATTGATTAGGTTTTTATATTTGATTCTAGATGAATCTTCTGAAAGGCAAATAATTTATTTTACTTGTCATAAAAGAGAAGAAGATTTTTTTGAAGCTGAAAATATTGATGTTAATAGAATACAATTGGAGGATAGATGATATATGCTCTAGCTGATCTACATTTAGATTATACTGAAGAAAAATCTATGGAGGTCTTTGGAGATGCTTGGCAACATTACCAAGAGAAAATCTTCACAAATTGGAAAAATAAAATAAAAGATGATGACACAGTCTTGATACCGGGTGACATTTCATGGGCTATGGATATCAATGATGCAAAGATAGATCTTGCAAAAATAGACGCCCTTCCTGGTAGGAAGATAATGATGAAGGGAAACCATGATTTTTGGTGGTCATCCTTAAATAAGCTAAATCAGTTAGGACTTAATTCAATAGAGTTTTTGCAAAATAATTCTTTTGAAGTAGAAGATTATTTAATTTGTGGAACCAGAGGATGGATTTCTAGGGATAGTAGAGATTTCACTGATCATGATGAAAAAATTTTCAAAAGAGAGCTTCTAAGACTTGAAAATTCAATAAGAAGTTTGAAATCTGATAAAAAGTTAATTATAAATCTCCACTACCCACCGATAAATACTGACGGTTCTTTGAATGAATTTTTTGATTTAGCCAAAGAGTTTAAGGCCCATACTGTAATATATGGTCACCTCCATGGGAATGGTCATAGGTTGATAAAGGAAGGAAATTATGAAGGGGTCAATTTAGTTTGTGTATCAAGTGATTATGTAGATTTTGACCCAGTTAGGATAGGATAATGCAAAGAGAAATAGAAGTTAAAGTTTTAAATATAATTCCTGAGGAAATTGAAGAAAAATTAATAAGCCTTGGGGCAGAGAAAATATGTAGGGAAATGCAAACAAATTACACTTTTGAACCAGAAAATGGAGAATTTGAAAAAGGATATCTAAGGATTAGGGAAAGCCTTGTAGATGATAAGAGAAATCCAATAGAACTAACATTTAAGGAAGTAAAGGGTGATGAGGATGTAAGGATTAATAATGAATTTACAGTTCATATTGATTCTGTATCTATGATGACTTCAATCCTTGATAAAATGGGCGTAAAATTAAAATACAAGGGAAATAAAGAAAGAATATCATATAGGTACAAGGGTCAGAGATTTGATATAGACACTTGGGATAAAAATACCTACCCACACCCATATATGGAAATTGAATTTACAAACCAATCAAAAATAGATGAAATTCTTGATGATTTAGGCATTGAAAAGGGCATGGTTACCACAAAGTCAATTTCAGATTTAATTAGTGAATTATAATTTTGACAGATAGAAATATACTGGTATAATTTTAAAAAATCTAAGGAGAAAGTATGATTTCTATTAAAAATTTATTAAATTCGCACGATTTGACAAAAGAAGATTTACTTGAAATTATCGAACTAGGAAATGATATTTATAAGAGTCCAGCCGATTTTTCTCATTCAGCAGATGGGAAGTTATTGGGGACTCTTTTTTTTGAGCCTTCAACTAGGACAAGATTATCATTTGAATCCGCCATGCTAAGACTGGGAGGATCCGTAGTTGGATTTTCTGATGCTAGCGTGTCATCTGCAAAAAAAGGTGAAAGCCTACAAGATACAGTTAAGACTGTAAGTCAATATGCTGATATAATTGCCATGCGCCACCCACAAGAAGGTGCTGCTTATCTTGCAAGCCTTGCAGCTGATTGCCCAATCATTAATGCAGGCGACGGTGGTCACCAACACCCAACTCAAACTCTTACAGATATGCTAACAATTAGTAACTACAAAGAAAGCTTTGATAACCATGTTATAGGCATTTGTGGCGACCTAAAATACGGTAGAACAGTTCACTCTTTAATAAAAATTTTAAATCTTTTTGAGGGAAATAAATACATATTAATTTCTCCAGAAGAATTAAAGCTTCCACAATATGTAAAAGAAGAAGTTTTTGATGAAAATTCTGAGTATGAAGAAGTAAGAAGTCTTGATGAAGTAATGGATAAGATTGACATTCTTTATATGACAAGGATTCAAAGAGAAAGATTTTACTCTGATGCCCAATACACAAGACTAAAAGACTCATATCTTTTAGATAAGGAAAAAATGGACAGGGCTAGGGAAGATATGATAGTATTACACCCACTTCCTAGAGTTAACGAAATAGCAAAAGAAGTCGATAGTGACCCAAGAGCAGTTTATTTTAAACAAGCAAAATTTGGTATGTATGTAAGAATGGCACTTATTATGAAATTATTGGAGGCAAACAATGATTGAGATTACAAGTATTAAAGACGGAATAGTAATAGACCACATTAGGGCTGGTTTAGGCATGCAAATATATAATCTTTTAGACCTAAAAGATTTGAAAAATGAAGTTGCTATAATCTTAAATGCTTCTTCTACAAGATTTGGCAAAAAAGATATCCTAAAAATTGCTAATAATATCCAAATAAACTTAGATGCAGTTTCAATCATCGATCCAACTGCAACTGTAAATATTATAGAAAATGAAAAGGTAGTTAAAAAACTCCAACTAGAACTTCCAGAAAAGGCAGTTGATATTCTAACATGTCAAAATCCAAAGTGCGTATCAACAAGTGAGAGAGAAGTTCAAAGCGAATTTATTTTGATAAATAAAGAAGAAAAAACATATAAGTGTGCTTACTGTGGCCACATTTACGACGTGGAAGAATAAAATGAAGCAAATTTTTACCAACTTTTACGGCTTTGATGACGTAAAAATTTCTAAAAATGACCTTTATGTTGAAGACGGAATTATTGTAGAAAAATTCCCAAAAGAAGAAGCAGATGAGATTGTAGATTGTAATAATCTCGCCCTTCTTCCTTCTTTTACAGATCTTCATGTCCACTTTAGGGATCCAGGTTTCACATATAAGGAAGACTTGGAAACTGGTTCTCACGCTGCCCTTAAAGGAGGTTTTACAAACGTTCTTTTGATGGGGAATACCAAGCCAACCGTATCAAGCCCTGAAGTTTATGAAGATATTATGAAAAGGGGAAAAGACCTTGATTTAATTTGTATTGATCAAGTTTATACAATTACAAAAAACTTTGATGGCAAAAGCTTAGATCACCTTGATAGCTTACCAGAGTCTGTAAAATTTATTTCAGATGACGGTCATGGAGTTGATGATGGAGCTGTAATGTATATGGCTATGAGAAAGGCTAAAGAGCTAGGAATAAATATGACTCTTCACGAGGAAGTTGCAAAAGTTTCTGCAATAGATTATGAAGTCGCAGAAGACGCTATGACTTTAAGGGATTGCTATTATGCCTATAAGCTAGATATGCCAGTTCATTTTTCTCACGTTTCTACCAAAGGGGCCATGACTGCTATTAAATACTTTAAAGATCTTGGAGCAAAGATAACTTGTGAAGTTACTCCTCACCACTTATATTTTTCTGATAAAACTAGGGATGAAATGAGAGTTAACCCTCCTATTAGAAGGGAAGAAGATAGGCAGTTTTTACTTAAAATGATTAAAGAAGGTTATGTTGATGCCATTTCAACAGACCACGCTCCTCACTCAGCTCAAGAGAAAAAACAAAATGCCCCAGGCTTCATAGGCATTGAGACAGCTTTTTCTACTTGCTATGAAGTATTGGTTAAGTCAGGACTTATATCTTTAAATGACTTAGTTAGGATAATGTCTACCAGGCCTTCAGAAATATTAAAAATTAAAAAGGGTAAATTAGAACCAGGTTATCTTGCTGATTTTACTTTAGTTGATCTTGATAAGTCTTTTGTTTACAGAGAAGAAGATATTCTTTCTAAGTCAAAAAATTCCCTAATGATAGGAAAGACACTTAGTGGTTCGATTGAAAGAGTTTATAGAAAAGGAGTATTGAAATATGAAAATAATAGATAAATTATATGAAAGGGTCGAAAAATTAGGCTTTGTTTGTGTAGGTCTTGATACATCTATGGATTATATTCCTGAATCTATGAAGGAAGGCAAGGATATCCACCAAGCACTTTTTGACTACAACAAGGAAATTATTGATGCAACTAAAGATGTTTGCGCTATTTACAAGCTCCAAATTGCCTACTATGAATCTTATGGACTTGAAGGAATGCTTGCTTATAAAAATACTTTAGACTATCTTAGAAGCCAAGATTTACTTACTATAGGGGATGTTAAGAGGTCTGACATAGCAGCTTCCGCAACAATGTATGCAAAAGCCCACTTTGAAGGAGACTTTGAAGTTGACTTTATTACCCTAAACCCATATATGGGAATGGATTCAATTTCTCCATACCTACCATATTTAGAGTCTGGCCAGAAAGGTGTATTTGTTCTTCTAAGAACCTCAAACCCAGGAGCTAATGACTTTGAAGTTTTAGAAACAAATGGCGAAGAACTTTTCTACACAATTGGTGATAAGCTAAAAGAGTTAAATGATAATTACATTGGTGAATCTGGATTCGGTCCTGTTGGACTTGTTGTAGGTGCAACTCACAGCGAAGAAGTCGAAAAAATTAGAAAAAGATATGAAAAGATGTTTTTCTTAATTCCTGGTTTTGGTGCCCAAACAGCTGATAGTTCAAATGTTTATAATTTAATGAATAATCTAAATGCAGGCGTTGTAAACTCATCTAGAGCCATCCTTAAAAATTGGATGAATTTTGAAGATGGGGCATCAAATGTTGGTAAATATGCAAGAGAAAAAACTATTGAAACTTACAAGGAAATAGCTAAAAATGCAAGCCTATAGACCATGTAAAGTTTTAGAAAAGATTGAAATTGCACCAGGTATTTTAAAAATTTCTATAGATATAAACTTAAAGGCTAAACCTGGACAGTTTTTTATGCTTAGAGCAGATTCCTTTAGGCAAGACCCAATTCTCGCTAGACCCTTTGGAGTATGTGAACAAAGAGAAGATAGGCTAATATTTCTACTTCAAGTTGTAGGAAAGGGCACAAGGCTATTAGCAGAACTTAAGGAAGGTGACGGTGTATCAGTCCTAGGTCCGCTTGGCAATGGATTTGTAAAAACAGATGATAAGAAGATTGCTATAGTCGCTGGTGGAATTGGAATCGCTCCACTTTTAGAGCTAGCTAAAAAGCTTGAAATCAAGGCTGATTTCTATGGGGGATTTGCAGCTGATCCTTATTTCATAGACGAATTTAAACCTTATGTAAACAATATTGTAACAAGTTCTGAGAGAGATGAAGGGTTATTTATCCTCGATAAATTAAACCCAGATGATTATGACCTAATCTACGCTTGTGGCCCAAATCCTATGCTAAAAGCTCTTTGTGAGAAAAATACTAAGGCCAAAATACAAGTATCAATGGAAGCCCATATGGGTTGTGGAATAGGCGCTTGTCTAGGATGCACAGTCGAAGATAGAAATGGTGATTTTATCAGAGTTTGTAAAGATGGTCCAGTTTTTGATGCAGAAAGGATATTTTAATGAGCTTAAAAGTTAATATAGCAGGCGTGGAATTTAAAAATCCTGTGATTGCAGCAAGTGGTACCTTTGGTTTTGGTGAAGAATATAAAGACTACATAGACCTAAATAAACTTGGTGGAATTTCTTCCAAGGGTCTAACTTTAAGGAAAAATCCAGGAAATCCTGGAATTAGAATTTATGAAACTCCAGCAGGAATAATGAATTCAATTGGCCTTCAAAATCCAGGTGTTGACCACTTTATAGAGAATGAACTGGTTTTCATGAGAAAGTATGACACAGTTGTTATAGCAAACCTTGGTGGCCATTCTTATGATGATTATAGGATTGGTGTTGCTAAGCTTGATAAGGCTGACATTGATATGATTGAGTTAAATATTTCATGTCCAAACCTTAAAGAAGGCGGCATGGCTTTTGGCACAGATCATCAAAAAGCTAGAGAAGTCATTAGTCTTGTTAGAAAGGAAACTAAGCATCCTCTAATTGTAAAACTTTCACCCAATGTGACCCATATCGGTGAATTTGCAAAAATTGCTCAAGATTGTGGGGCTGATGCAATATCTCTTGTTAATACCTTTAATGCCATGGCAGTAGATATAAAAAGAAAAAAATTTGTTTTTAACAATAAAACTGCTGGTCTTTCAGGACCTGCAATTAAGCCAATAGCTCTTAGGATGACATATGAAGTTGCCCAAGCTGTTGATATACCAATTATCGCGATGGGTGGTATTATGGATGTTGAAGACTGTCTTGAATTTATGATGGTGGGAGCTTCGGCAATCCAAGTTGGTACAGCAAACTTTTCAAAACTCGATACAATGATTGAAATAATTGATAATCTAGAAAAATATTGTACTGATAATAATATCAGTGACATTAATGATATAGTTGGAATTTTATAGGAGAAAAAATGGAAAAAACAATAGAATTATTAAAAGAATCTCACGCCCTACTTGAAGGTCACTTTATTCTTTCAAGTGGTAAACACTCTGATAAGTATGTACAATGTGCAAAATTAATTCAAAATCCTAGATACTGCGAAGAAGTTGCAAAAATAATTGCGGCAAAAATAAAGGAAGCGGGTATTGAGGTAGACTTATGTGTTGGCCCTGCCATGGGCGGCATTATAATAGCCTACGAAGTTGCTAGAGATCTTGGTGTAGATGCAATCTTTACAGAAAGAGAAAACAACGAAATGACTCTAAGACGTGGTTTTGAAATTAAGGAAGGTCAAAAAGTAATAATCGTAGAAGATGTAGTTACAACTGGTAAGTCTTCTTTTGAAACAGTTGACGTTATTAGAGAACACGGTGGCGAAGTCCTTGCCCTAACTTCAATTGTAAATAGGTCGCATAAGGACGAAATAAATGGCCTACCACTTATCTCAGCAACAAAAATTGAGGTAAATGCTTGGGATCCTGATGATCTACCAGATCATTTAAAAGATATACCAGCCGTTAAGCCTGGTTCAAGAAAAATGAAAGCTTGATAAATAGAGCATTAAGCATATAATTTTATTAATATATATTTTATATATAAGGAGACTTATGTGTATAAAAAAAGTTTTATTAGTAATTTTATATTCTTAATGCTTTTAGTTTTGCCATTTTTTGGATTTGCAGATAAAGCTTTTGCAAATGAGCCTAAGATTAATAGAAAAGAAGCCCTAATCCTAGGCCTTAAACAAATATCTGAAGAAGCAATGAATTTAAAAGATATGAGAGATATAAGATTTGAAAAATTAAAAAAAGACCTAGATGATTTTATAGAAAAAGGTTCAACAAAAATATCAAATAAAAGTGATTTTTACCCTCTAAATCCTACTCAGTTTTCTAGAGAGGAATTAGGATGGGGTCTTTCTGGCACAAACCTTTTAGGACTTGAAAAAGACTTTAAAGATGCCAGCGAAGAAGAAGGTGTCAATCCAATCCTACTTATGGCTATGGCTAAGCATGAGACAGGTAATGGTACCAGCGAACTTTTCTTAAAAAAGAAAAATTTATTTGGCTTTAACGCAGTTGACCATGACCCATATAATTTAGCTACAGACTTTAAAGATGAAAGAGCATCTATTTTTACGGTCGCTAAACATTTAAAGAATGAATACCTTAATGAAGAAGGCAAGTTTTATAATGGCGTCTCTACAAATGGAATTGGTAAACTGTATGCAACTGATCCTGATTGGTCGAAGAAGGTAGACTGGATGATGATTGAAGTTACCAGGGCTATGATTAGAGGCTATGAGGGTTACGAACAAAGATAAGGAAAGGTTTATAAATGAACACTAGAGATTATATAAATGGGAAATCTGCCGAAGGATACGAATTTTTCGGTGCTCATAATAGAAAAGGAAAAGATTACATTTTTAGACTTCTCGCACCAAATGCTAAAAATGTTTACCTAGCAGGTGATTTTAACAATTGGGAGAAAATAACCCTAAGAAAATATCCTACTGGAGTATTTTCAGTAACTATAGATGAATGTAGTGAGAAAGACCGCTACCAATATTTTATTGAAGATGAGAATGGTAATGTTTATAAAAAATTAGATCCATATTCTAAAAAAATTTGTTTAAATGAAGAAGTATCGGTAATTGAAAATTTTTCTTATAAATATAAGTATAAAAAAGTTCCTACTAAGCCAAAAAATATATACCAAGTTCATCTAGGCTCGATTTTTAGAGGAAAAGATGATAAGAAAAAAGTATATGAAGACTTAGTAGGTCATATAAAAAATAATAATTTTTCCCATGTTCAAATTATGCCAATAAGTGAATATAAAAACTATAAACAAATGGGATTTTCTTCGATTGATCTATTTGCCTTTTCTGAAAGATATGGAAATCTTGATGATTTTAAATATTTTGTAGATTTACTTCACAAAGAAAAAATAGGAGTTATAGTAGAGTTAGATATTGCTGAATTTGACCCAGATTTTCTATACTTAGATAGGTTTGACGGAACTAACCTATATAATTATGACTATGATAATATTAAATATAACTATTATGGGTCTATGAATTTTGACCCTGATAAAAACTTAGTTAAGTCTTACTTATTATCGCTAGTTAATTATTATCAAAAAGAATTAAGGATTGATGGCTTATATTTCCCAGCTGCCGAAAATATGGTTTATTGGCAGGGAGATAGGAATAGGGGAGTCAACGAATTTTGGCTTGAACTAATTAGGGAAATCAATGCTTTGATTAAGACTAACAAGGGATATTCAATAGCTGGCTATAATGGAGTTTACGAAGAATTTAACTTAGGTTTTGATTTAATCTTTGATAGTGAGTTTAGAAAAATAGTTGAAGTTTTCCAAAAAATTCCAATGGAAAGAGCTGGATATCAGTCATATATTAGAAATTTAATACAAAATGGATCTTCTACTAAGGTATTTGGTTTTTCATATGTGGACAGTTTCTTAAATGAAGCGAATCTTGCTATGAAAATGTACTCAGAAGATAAGAAAATTGACCAACTCAAGACCCTATTCACATTTTTAATGACATTAAAATCTTCAAAGTTAATCTTCATGGGAGATGAGCTTGCAGATATGAGAACATTTTCTATTTATGATGAATTTAATGCGGGAGAAATAGTAAATAAAAACTTCAATGAATATTATAAAGACTTAGCAAGGATTTTCTTGTCTACAAAGCCTTTAAATGAAGATGATTCTGAAATTAAGATTTTTGATGTCGATGGATATAGCATTTATGCCTATGAAAGATCTTTTGAAAATGAAAGTTATCTAATAATTGTAAACTTCACAGATATTGGGTACGAAATTACAAGCTCTTATAAGCTTAATGAAATAATAAATTCTAACGATTTAAAATACGAAGGAAGCGGTAATATTAATGGAAAGCTAAATAAGGGTGAAGAAATAAGAATCGAAGCCTTTGGGTCAGCAATCTTTAAAATTGAAAAATAAACGTAAAAATAACAAGGATATAAGTCCTTGTTATTTTTCTATTAAATCATATTCTTTTTCAATATTGTGGGCCACTTGTGTGAATCTTTCTAAGACAACTTTCCTAGGTATGATTCCTAAAAAATATCCGTTTTTTAAAGCCACACAAACAAAGTTATTGTCAATTAATAAAGAGATTACATCTTCAAGCTCGTAATTATCAAAAAGAATAGGTACTACTTGGTTCATGGCTTCTTTTACCTTATGAGCCGCAAGTTTATCTTCGTTAAAAAGAGACAGGTCGTCAAAACTTCTTACTATTAAGGGGATAGAAATAAGACCTCTAATGCAATTATTATCATCAACTACAGGTATAATTTGATATCCAGAACTAGATAAGACCAAGCTTGCGTGAAGTAAAGAGTCATTCTCATTAACTACGGCAACCTGGCTAGATGGTACCATTAGGTTAGCGGTTGGTTTATTAAAAAGTTTGGTAAATTTTTCTCCAATCAATTTTAGCTCCTATAATTTTATCTAATTCTATTATAACATAAAACTAATTTTGAGCATAAAAAAACTCCAAGATTAACTTGGAGTCATATGTAAGCACACCCAATATCGAACAATTAGCATAATATAGGGGCTAGAATCCCTAGCTCATGGTAGGTTGCCTTACGGCACACATAAGTGTCTGCTTAATGCTGCTAGGTTCCCCTCCTGACATGGTTCACAGTCTTATGTTGCGTAAGATCTACCAATCAACACTAGTTATTTTAGTCTTTTATTTCGCTAAGAGCCCTCCATTGGGACTTAAACCCTGCTATAGCGGATTGCAGGTTACAAGGCACCGCTAGTTCCCTGTCTAGTGCGTGGCGGAGAGCATGGGATTTGAACCCATGATACATGAAAACTGTATACACGATTTCCAATCGTGCTCCTTCAACCGCTCGGACAGCTCTCCATGCTACAATAACTTACTATACCTTTATTTGATATCATTGCAAAATAAAAAAATCAAAATATATCTTAAAATGTGGTATAATTAGTAGGTAGAAAGGAAGGCTATGGCAAAAGCTTTATATAGACAATACCGACCAAAGGTTTTTGATCAAGTTTTTGGTCAAGATAAGGTCGTTAATGTATTAAAAAATCAAATAAAAAATAAGAATTTTTCTCACGCTTATCTATTTGCTGGAGAGAGAGGTTGTGGTAAAACTTCAGCAGCTAAGATTTTCGCCAAGGCAATTAACTGTCTTAATCCACAAGATGGTTCACCCTGTCTAGAATGCGAAAATTGTAGGGCAATAGAAGAAGAAACTAGTCTTGATGTAGTGGAAATGGATGCAGCTAGTAATAGACGTATAGACGATATTAGAAATCTTAGGGATAATGTGATATATCCTCCAGCAAACCTAAAATACAAGGTCTACATAATAGACGAGGCTCATATGATTACCAGGGAAGCCTTTAATGCTCTATTAAAAATCATGGAAGAGCCACCAAAACATTTGGTATTTATACTTGCTACTACAGAAATTGACAAAATTCCTAAAACAATTCTATCAAGGGTTCAAAAATTTGAATTTTACAAAATTGACTCATCTAAAATCAGAGAACAGATAAATATAATCCTTAATGACCAAAATGTAAAAATGGAAAACGAGGCAATTGACCTTATTATAAGAAAGGCTAAGGGGGCTATGAGAGATGCTTTAAGCATCTTAGATCAAGTCTTATCCTTTGATAAGGAAGAATATTTCCTAAAGGATGTTGAGTTTATCCTAGGTTCAGTCGATTTTGAGAAAATCAACAAACTTGTAACCAGCATAATTGCAAAAGATCAAAGAGAAAGTTTAAAAGACCTAGTAGCAATAAGAGATGATGGCAAGTCAAACTTAGATATCGTCGATTCACTTATCAATTTTTATAGGGACCTAATGGTTTTAAAGGTAAGTGGGGATGATACAAGTTTTGAAAATAAGGAAAGACTTGATTTGCTTAAAGAAAAAATAGAAGATATTAGTCTTGAAAGAATTATTACAAGTCTTGATGTATTAAATGATTACTTTATAAAAATAAATTCCTCATCTAATACTGATATTTTAAGCGAAGTCTTGGTCCTAAGGCTAATTGATACTGTAGATATGAATAGCCTAATATCTAGGGTTGAAAAACTTGAAAGATTAGGTCAGTCTGATATAGTTGATATTATTAATAGGATAATTGATAATAGGTTGGATAATTTTACACCAATTTTGAATTCTCAAAAACAATTACCTATAAAAAAAGAAATAGAAATTGAAAATTCTATCGAAGATAATTCTGAAGAATTTATTCCAAATGAAGAGTTGGATCAACCTATTGTAGATGAAATTATAGATAATAAGGATAATATTCCTGAGCCTACTATACTTGATCCAAAAACAGTTCACTCTATAAGGGATATGGTGGTTTCAACTTCTGGAACCATGTTAAATACACTTTTTAAGGATGAAGGATTTAACTATAAGTTAACTGAAGATGATTTTACACTTATAATTAAAGATGAATTTTATAGGATATTTATTGAAACAAAAGTAGATGAAATAAGCGAAAAACTTTCAAGTATCCTAAAAAAAGATATAAATTTTTCATTAGTGACTGGTGAGAATAAAAAAGTTGAAAAATCAGACACTAATGACGAAACAAATGGAACGATAAATAAGCTAAAAAATATTTTTAATGATGAATTAATTATTAAATAGGAGGAAAATATGGCTAGAAATTTTAGAGGCGGAATGCCAAATATGAACAATATGATGAAACAAGTAAAGAAGATGCAAGAGGAAATGGAAAAGGCTCAACAAGAACTTGAAGAAAAAGAATTTACATCTTCTGCTGGTGGCGGAGTTGTTGAAGCAACTGTTACTGGTAAAAAAGTAGTAACATCTATTAAAATTAACCCAGATGTAGTTGATCCTGATGATGTTGATATGCTTCAAGATCTAATTATGGTTGCAATAAATGACGCAGCAAGCCAAGCTGATAAGTTTAATGAAGAAAATATGGGCAAACTAACTGGTGGAATTAATATTCCTGGTTTAATGTAATGGCGATTTTACCTGAATCATTAAATAATTTAATAGAACAATTTCAAAAATTACCTACTATAGGCAGAAAAAGTGCAGAAAGACTTGCAATGAGCATAGTAGACGAAGATACAAAGAGTGTTGAAGATTTTTCAAAAGCTTTAATGGAAGTTAAAAAAAGAATTCACCACTGCAATATTTGTGGCAATCTCACAGAAGAAGAAACTTGCAAGATTTGTAGAGATTTTACAAGAGATGAAGAATATCTTTGTATTGTTGAAGATGTAAGAAATCTCATTGCTATCGAAAAATCTGGTGCCTATAGAGGAAAATACCATGTTTTGGGTGGGCTTATTTCGCCATCAGATGATATAAGCCCAGATAAATTAAATATTGATAAGCTTTTAGATCGATTAGATAAAGAGAATATCAAGGAAATAATCCTCGCCATTGCTTCGACAATAGAAGGGGAGACAACAATTCTATTTATAACTAATCTTCTAAAGGGAAGAAATATTAAAATTTCAAAAATTGCCCAAGGCATCCCAGTAGGTTCTCACCTAGAGTATTTTGACCAACTCACCCTAGAAAGAGCTCTGGAAGATAGGAGAGACGTAAGTGAATAAGCTAAAAAAATTGTTGGTAATAATTATTCCTGTTTTATTGCTAACAGGTTGCATTTTGATTCAAAAAAATAAGTCTAAGAAAGTTGGAAAAATCGAAAAAGACGTGATTGAAGTTAGCAAAAAACCGACAACAAATAAAGTTAATGTTAAAACCTCAACCTTTGCCTCAGATATTATTATGGATAAGCTATGCGCTAGCAATGAAAATTATGACTACATGAAGGTTAATAACCTTTCTCAGATTGAGTCATTAAACTTTGATATAGCAATAGTGCCTGCTTACCAGGTGGTTGATCTATATAATAAAACTGATGGAAATATTAAAGTCGCAGCAATAACTTTAGTTAATAACATTAATATAATAAGCGATAAACAAATTAATAATCCAAAAGATATGGCAAGAAAAACTATTATGGTACCTGAATTAAATGAGTCAATGAACAAATTAATTGAATCTAGACTTGGTTTTATAAAGACTCTTATGAGGATAAACATAGAATTTTATTACAATCAAAAAGATTTAGTTAAAAATCTTGACAATTCAGAAAATGTCCTTGCAATACTTTCAGAACCTTACTATTCCAAAGCAATAGCAAAGAGGTCTTATTACACTTTTGACATAAACAAAGCAATAGCGATGCTACCAAACTCAAAAGCCGATTCTGATAGTGACTTTTTGTCTGAAGTAATTATTGTTAATAAGAATTATCTAAAAGATAATAAGGAGAGTTTTGATAAGTTCTTAGTGGAATTTAAAAAAGCCCAACAAGAAATTAATGAAGAAACTGTTTTGTCACAAGCTATTATAAATAATTACGATATAACAAATGAAGAGGCTATAAAAATTTATAAATCAATGGAAAATACCTTCATAGATTCAGATACTATGGCAGGGGTATTTGAAATTTATATGGACAAATTAGAAAATTTAGATAAAAATATATTCGGCGGAAAAAGACCAACGGATGATCTATACTATAAGAACTAAAAACTCCCTTTTGGGAGTTTTTTATGTGGAAATTTATACGATTTTTAAATGAAAATTATTGGCATATATATATTAGTGGTAGTAGATATGTACTTAAAAAAATAAACGCTGAATAATCAACGTTTACAAGGTGTTTGGTGGAGATGAAGGGAACTTGCAGCCTTATTTTCATAATGTTGATATATGAATAATATAAGGCTGCTACAAAAATCTATGTTACGAAAAATGTTACGGAATATTAATTTTTCTAGTCACTCATAAAATCTTCAAACTTTGAGATGCTTTTTCTTTCTTTAATTTTTGAAATATGAACATAAATATTTAATGTGGTTTCAATATTAGAGTGTCCTAGCCTGTGTTGAACGTCTTTTATATCCATACCTGCTTCAAAACAAAGACTAGCGTGTGTGTGTCTTAATGAGTGAAGTCTAATTTTTCTTAAGTCATTATTTTTAAGCACCCTTAAAAATCTTTTCCTAGGGGCATTATGACTTGTTAATTCAAGCGATTTATCGGTAAATACATATTTCTGAGTTTTTCCCTTGATCACAGTTTTTTTATAAATTTCTGATTGTTTCTGCTTCCATTCTAATAACAATTTAATAGTCATGCTGTCAATTGTAATAATCCTGGTAGAGTTTTTTGTTTTTGTAGAGCTAATAAACTTCTTGTTGTCCTTATAAACAGATAAGCTTTTATTAATGCTTATTGTTCGTCGCTTAAAGTCAATATCTGCCCATTCTAGAGCTTGTAATTCGGATTTTCTCATACCTGTATATGATAAAATCCAAAAATAGCAAAACCACATAAGATCAAGATCTTTTTTACAAGCTGCTAGAAATTCTTTTAATTCATCTTTTTCCCAAAATTCTATTGATTCATAGCGGTCTACACTATTTACATTAGTGATAGGGTATATCACAGATAAAGCAGGATTATAATCAACTATATCCCTACTTATTGCATAATCAAAAACTCTTTTGATCTGAGCATTAATTTTACTAAAGCTAGCAAGTTCTTTTGACTTTCTGTTGGTCAACTCTTGCAGCATAGCTGTTGTGATACTTTTTAGCGGTTTATTTCCAATAAAAGGATAAATATGAGAGTTGAAAAGACTTTTAGTTCTTTGATAGGAAGAATATTTTACAGTCTTGCTATAAAGTTCTAACCAATTTTCACCAATTTCTTTAAAAGTCGGATTTTTCTTTCTACGTAAATTTTCATTTCTTAGATTAGCATAAGCTAGTTCAGCTTGTTTTTTACTTGTAAATCCAGACCTATTAGTTCTGATTTCTTTTCCAGTTACATCATCTGTTCCTAAATAAGCATTAAACTTATACCTAAGATCCCCATTTTTATCCCTGTAGCTTTTTATATTCATAATTACCTCTAACCTTAAAATTATTAAAACGTAATAAAAAACAAACAAAAAAAATTTAGAAACGCAGAAATATCGGTTTCTAAAATTAATTATATCATATTATGATAAAAAATGGTAGCTGCTATTAAAAGAATTACAAAAAATAATAAATGGTTAAACAAAAAAACCTTATTTATTTAATGATTTTAGATAATCTTTTATAACTTGTCTTTTTTCAGGTGGTAAGTCTATATAGGATTCTAGGATCTTAACGTCTAGTTCTTCAAGATTGAATTGTTTGGAGATAGAGTCAAGAAAAGAGTCCTTTGTTTCGATAAACATTTCACCGTTGCCAGTTCTTAACCAATCTTCATTTACATTGTAGGCAAGGCAAATAGACTTAATAACTTGATCGGTAGGGTTATTTGTTCCGGTTTCAAGTTGGGAAATAGAGCTTCTTTTTAATCCTATATTCTCACCAAATTTTTCTCCAGATAATCCTAGAGCTTTTCTAATCTTTTTAATTCTATCTTTCATAGCGTTCTCCTGTTTATATTATAATCTAATTTTACAAATTATCAAGATAAATGTTTTTAGAATAAACAAAATCGTTGACAAAGTTTTTGAAATGACATATAATGTTTTTAGAGAAAACAAAAGGAGTTAAAAATGATTATTGAAATAAATAAAACATTAACTGAGAGCGAGCGAGAAGATGTTTATGAAATAGTAAATCTTCTTGTAAACTTAGATGAAGAAGTTAAAAAGAAATTATTGTATATGATGTTAGGGATAGAGTTGCTTGGAGCAACGGTTGAAGAAAAGACAATGGAGGTAGTAAATGAGCAATACTAGTTCAGAGTGGGACGATAAAGATTTTTACACTTATAGGATTGAGGAGATAAATAAAAAAATTGAGGAAGTAAAAAAAGAAATATGGGAAAAGAAGAATTTTTAGAAAATATAAGAAAGATTATATCAAATAATCAAGATGTGTATGGGATAAAAAATGATGAAGATCTTAAGGATATATCAGTATTTTTAGGAATTAACTTTAAAAGATGGTCTGAGGAAGAAATATATACTTATTTAAAAGGAATGTATGACATGATTAATATATTAAATAATCCGTGGAATTATTTTGAAGGTTGTAAATACGAATAATAACAGGTGAAATTATGGAAATTAAAAGCAATCTACCAAGAGTTAAAAAAGATATAGAAAAGGACTTTTTAAAGTTGTCAGAACTCAGAGAGTACCTGGGTTGTGGCAATGAAACAATATATAAAATGTGTGAGAATGGGTTGCCTAGATACCAGCCTTATGGAAAAACAATTTTATATTATAAGCAAGATGTAATTGACTATATCTTAAAGCACGAATTATAAGAAAGAAAGGCTATCATGTTTGATTATTATTATAGGGAAGAAGCAGAGCAATTTTCATTTATCAGGATCCCGAAGCAGCTTTTTATAGATCCAGCATTTTCAGATTTATCGACAGATGCAAAATTGGTGTATGGATTGTTATTAGATAGAATGAGTTTATCTAGGAAAAACAATTGGTTTGATGAGGATAATAGAGTTTATATAATATTTGCAATCGAAGATATTATTGACACTTTAAATTGTGCCAGAGGTAAAGCAGTTAAGGTTTTACAAGAATTAGATACTGAAAGTGGTGTTGGTTTAATTGAAAAGAAAAGATTAGGACTAGGAAAGCCGAATATAATTTATGTAAAAAATTTTATAAGAAGCGTAATAATTATAGAAGAAAATGAAGAAAATGACGTAGGAACGTTGAAATCGTCAAGAAGTTCGAAAATCGAACTTCAAGAAGTCCAAAAATCGAACTTCAAGAAGTTCGAAAATCAAACTTCAAGAAGTCCAAAAATCGAACTTCAAGAAGTTCGAAAATCGAACTCTAATAATACTAATTATAATAAGACTAATATTAATAAGACTGATTATAATAAGACTAATAATATGAGTGACGCTGACGATGACTCAGAAATCAAAAATTTACAAAAAGTCATTGACTGCTGGAATAGCTTGCCCGATGAGATAAATAAAATAATAGCATATAATCCAAGCAGGATTAATAATATTAATAATTTAGTAAATAAATATGGCATCGAGCTTGTATGTAAGGCAATTAAGTCAATAGCAGAAACGGATTTCTTGTTGGGTAAGAAAACAAAATGGAAGATCAACATAGATTGGTTCTGTGAGGAAGACAACTTTGTCAAGGTTTTGGAGGGTTATTATCAAGATCAGACAAAAACAATGAATGAGAGTTCTGAAAATAAAAATTCTATAGCAGATATAGCTAGAGCTAGAAGATTAAGAAGGCTAGCGGAAAGCACTAAAAATTAAGGAGATTGGTTATGCTAAACTTAACATACGAAGATATAAGTGAGTGTATATTAATCACAAACATGATAGTGGACTGTAAAATTAGAGATTTTAAAGACTTAATTATGTACTGCATAGATGAGTTTGAAAATGATTTTAACAAGAATAGTAGTAATGTGCCAATGATTGAAACAGTTATAAAAAACCCTGAATATTTCAAGATATTTATTGACTCTAATAATAAAAAAATATCAGAAGATTTTATTAGTCATCATGCTATGTAATTATATAAATTAACAATTGTGATAAAAGATTGCAAAATATAAGCTAGTAATTTAGAAAATTCAAGTGAAAATATTATTGCAATGTGATAAAATAGCTATAGTAACAAAAAAGGAGAGAGTTATGATAATATTTTTAATGGTATTGGGCATAATTTTTGCAATCTTATCTGTTGGTGTTGTTTTTATACCTTATTTTGCTTTGCTTATATTCGGTATGGACTTTGTTGTAGTATTTTTACTCCCAGGAGCTATAAATAATTATTTTGGAAATAAAGTTATACCCGATAATTTTTTATTAAATATAATAATTGTGCTTATATATTTAGCATTGACTCTTTATTTATTATATAAAAACAAAAAAGCATATTTTCTTGTGGTTTCTGCTGTTGCTTTTTTAATGTATGCTAGTGGACTACAAGAAAAAACATTACCTATATGGGTTATGACAATAATGTATCTAGCGTTTATACTCTCAAGATTAACGGTAGCTTTTGGATTTAAAATATTATCTGGCAGACCACCTCAGAATGGATCAGAAGCAGAGAATGATTATTTTTATAATACTGATCAGAACGACACTACACACGACGGAAACTCAAATAACAATATTCAAAACGATATTTCTGAATTTAAAGACAGTTTTGAAAGTGCCTGTGATATGTTAAATTTATCATATAATTGCTCGTTTGCTGATGTAAAGAACAATTACAGAGTGTTTGCAAAACAATATCACCCTGATGTAAACAATGACGATTCGTCTACAAGAAAGCTTCAAAAAATCAATGAAGCATACAACTTTTTAACCGAAGATAATATTGGAATTTATCAAAAATTAAAATAAAAAGTATCAAGATAAATCTAAATAAAACACCTGCCTGATTCGATCAGGCTTGTTGTTTTCCTTAAAGTTATCACGAAATAATAAAAATTTAATAAAACACTTGACATATTATTATAATATGATAAAATATAAGTGTAAGAAAAAATATTATCAAATGCTAATAAAAGTTTGAGATAAAACTTTAGCTATGATAAACAGGAGGTGCTAAATAAAAAAAATTGCGTTAGCAGCTATTATAGCCAGTAATTTGCTAAATCCGATGACTGTCAATGCAAGTGCAGACAGTCAAATAATGGTCAAAGAAGTTAAAGATAAAGCTGAAATTGACGATCTAGCAAAAAATAAAAGCAACAATGGCAGCTGGTATATGTTAAACAAAGATGGAGAAACTAAATATTTCTACATAACTGATAATGGAGAAGTTGAAATACACGATAAAGATCCTAATCAGGAAGCATCAGACAAGTATGGCAGTTTAGAAAAAGGGAATGTGAACATAAAAGTTGGTGGGCAAAAAGAATATCAAAGCCTATTAGTCAACTTAAAAACCAAAACAGGTGAACATTTACCGATTGATCTCAATGAATCTGAAATAAAAGCTGTCATACCAGTAGGCGAGTATGAAATTGATAGTGTAAGCATCGTAGATAAAAACGGTTACATGAAAGACACTAAATATGATGTTGATAAGCAATATTTCACAGTAGAAAAAAACAAGGACTATAATCTAGACTTAAAAATAAATGAAGTTATTGATGTAAGTGATAAGTCAATAGATGATTTAGTGGGAGAAGAAAAAGAAGATAAGGAGATGACAGCTGATAAGAATAATACAAGCGATAACGAAGAATCAACAAATATCGTAGAAGATAAAAAAATCGATAAATCTAATAACTCAATTTTAAAATATATTACAACAGGAGTCGCTGCTTTAATATTAGCTTTTATTAGCTTTTTAATCCTAAGAAAAAAAGAAATTAAAGGTGACTATGATGATTAAAGAGTATTTAGAAAGATTTTTATATCACATCGAACAACCTTGCGATATTCCTATCTTAAATAAGAGGATAAAATTTAAAAATCTTTATTTAATTATTCTGCTAATATTTATGTTTGTCTTTATAGGTTTTAGTATAAAACGTAGTTTAGATACAAGCAGGCAGGAGAAAATTGAAAAAGAATTTGCCATTGCAGAGGAATTGAGCAAAGAAGAAGAACGTAAAGATAACGAAATTGAAGAAGTTGAAGAAACTAACCTCGATGATTATGAAAATAGGGATAAGATTGAGGAAGATAACACAAATACAGTAGATCTAAGTCTTCTCACAGAGGAAGAGAGGAAGAAAAGATCAGAAGATATTGAAGATGTTGATTTAATTAAAAATAAAAACAACGAAATTAAAGATGAAGAAATAAAAAGTAATCAAAATCAGTATCAGGAAGAATTGAAAAAAAGATACGCTGAACAATCCAGGACAATTGAAGCTAACAACAATTATGATAGCAATAGAATAATACCAAATGGATATGTTTATTCAAATAATAATGATGCTGAATACAAAGAAAACATTGAATTTAAAAATAGGCTTGATACTCTTGAGAAAGAAGTCAACAGTCTAGGTGTTAATTCTGATATAGGTACAATTCAAACAAAACAAAAAGAGCTTGAAAATCTAACAGAAGAAATAAAAAAACAAAAAGAAATAATTGAAAAGCTAGGACAAGCGATAGAAGGTTCTAGATCTAACGAGCAAAACTATAAAATGCTTGTGCTAAACAACAAAAAAATAATGCTTTTAAATGATAAAGAAAGCTACCTAGTTACAAAAACTGATGACGATATGGATTTAATGACATATATAAAGTTATTATCAGATTTTCTAGATGATAAAGTTAAAGAACAGACTAAGTTTTCAATCGAAAAGATTGATGAATCTGACTTTAACAACATTATTAATAAACTTGAAAAGGCAGGTGTTGAGCTATGGTAAATGATAACTCTAAAATATCTGCCAAAGAACTTGAAAGTTTAGAAGCTAAGGAAGAAAAAGCATTAAAGAATTTAGATAAAAAGCGTGAAGATCTAACCAAAAAAGAAACTGCTCTTGAAAAAGCCAAAGAGAGTTTAAAAAAAGCTGAAATAGACTACAAAATAGCTTGTGCTAACAAAATGTTAGGACTAATGAGTGTTTTTACAGACGAGGAAAGACTTGATATAGTCGAGTCTGCAAAGATGCAAATAAGCAGCAATGAAGGAGTTGATACTAATGATCAAGTTAAAGAAACTCCTTAAAGTAAGTTTAGTATTTACAGTATCGGCTCTATTATTAACAGGCTGCAAAACTAGCAAGCAAAAAGAAATAAGAGAATTATCTAACTATGTAGACCTATCTTATGAGGGAGCTAATGGAAGTGCAAGCACTTTAGTTAGCTTTAATAAGGATAAGGCGTACAAAAGCATTAATTCTATTCTCAAGTTAAAGAATGATGACGAAGCTGAAATATCTAAATTAAATAAATTGCTTGATGGATTTAAAATCGATGTATTAAACGATAACAAAAAACTTAAAAATGGAGATGTTCTTAAAATATCAATGGAAGCTGATGATAACCTTCTAAAATACTTTAGGCTTGATTTAAATAAAAAACAAAGCGTAACAGTTGCTGGTTTAAAAGAGCCTGTAGAATATGATGTATTTGAGGGTATCGATGTTGATTATAAAGGATATAGTCCAAATCTTAAAGTTGAAATAAAGAAAAAAGACAGCCAGAATAAGTTTGCTGATAGTATAAATTATAATGTATTAAACCCACCACCATATTACAAGGGTCAAACATTAAAAGTAAAAGCTAGATATGACAAAGAGCTAGCAAGAAAAGCTGGTTATGTTATAAAAGATACAGTTAAAAACATCGATGTACCAAAAGAGTTAGGATATTATGTTGAAAATCTATCGGAAATAAGCAGCTCTTTTATATACGACAAATACTATGAAGGATATGACTTAATCAATAAAGAAAGAGAAAATATTAAAAACTTCATAGTGAATAATCTTGGTAAAAATTCAAAATTAAAAGATGAGCTTTCTGATCCTAAGATTTATATAGATTCTGATATTAAAATCAATCCCGAAGACGCTTTCTTTTCTGTATCAAAAGGCAACCTAAAAACTAAGGAACTAGAAAAAGTAGGAAATAAATTAACCTTTATTTACAGAGTAGAGGTAACAAATAAAAATTATAATTTCCCAATATTTTATGTAACTTATGAGGTTGAATCAATCACTAAGGAAAAAGATGGCACTTTTACAAAGGTAACGGGGAAGTTATCTTCTTATGATAAGTATTATGACAACATACTTATAGGTCTTGCAAACTCAATTGATCGCTCATATCAAACATACAGGATTGAGAGTCTGGAAGATGTACTAAAAATAGAAGAAGGCAACAATATAGAAAATAGGGGAAACACGAATGATGACTGAACACTTAAGGGAAAAAGGAGAAGCTTATGATAAAAAAATTAGAGCTAGGCTAAGAATTAAAGTAAAAGAAAGCGGTGTACCAATCCAAAGCATAGCTGAAAGTATTGGAAAATCACCACCATCTGTTTATAGATACCTTTCTTTGAAAAATAAATCCCGACTACCTATAGAAATTATAGTGAAAATATTAGCTGCAATTGAAGTTAATGAAGCTGAATTTTTTAAGGAGGTAGATGAGATGGATTAATTTTTTTGCAAAAAATATTTCATAATATGATAAAATTAGGGCTAAATATAAAAATATAGTTATAAAACGATAATAATAAAACAATAATACAAAATACAAGGAGTAAAAATGAAAAAAAATAACACAGTAAAAAAGGTGCTTATATCAGCACTAGTAGTAGGAGCGGTTCTAGGAACAGGGAAAACATCAGAAGCTTCAACCTGGAGAGCAAACTCAATAGCAAGTATTCAACAAGCACTAGGTCAAGATAAAGCAAAATATGGAGAAAATGTTTATGATATTAGATGGGGCGATTATTTATATGGAATAAGCCAAGCAACAGGAGTAAATATTGATACTCTTGCAAGCATAAACAAAATAGCAAATAAAAACTTAATATATACTGGAAATAAGTTATATTATGGTGCTGACACCCTTGTAACAAAAGACAACAAAGGAAATGTTACAGCTTATAGGCAAGGCGAAAATGGCAGCGTTCAAGCAGTAAATCCAAATCAATTAACAAATAGAGAACAAAGGGATATTGCTAAAAACCACCCATCACTTCAAGGTCAATCAGGTATTAAAAACCTAGCTGATGCAAACAAAGGACTAATTGCTGAAAATAACCAAAAACTTAAAGAGCTAGAAGGTAAAGTTGCTGAATACAAAAAGCAAAAAGAAGCAACTCAAAAAACTGGTGAAGGCTTAAAAGAAAGCCTACAAAAATATAGAAATGACCTTGATAAAATCAAAGATCCTGTAAAAAGAGCAGAAATTGAGAACAAGATCAAAGAACTTGAAGCCTTAATCAATGCTGAAACTCAAAAAGGCACAGACCTTGATAAGAAAGTTCAAGATCAAAACAAAGAAATCGAAAGACTAACTAAAGAAAACGAAGAATTAAGAAAAGAAATCAAAGAAAATAAAGATAAAAAAACTTCTAAGAATACAGGCGAAACTACAGATAAATCGACAGAATACACTTTTGATCATTCTTTCTGGTCAAGGTATCTAGGCGGAAATTCATCAAATAAAACAAGCAACAATGATTCAAAAATTAAAGAACTTGAAGATGCTGCAAAAGATAAGCAAGCAGAACAAGACAAATTAAAAAAAGAAATTGAAGATTTAGAGAAGAAAATAAAGAATAACTCTGATAGAATCGCAGAACTAGAAAAGCACAAAAATGGATCTGGTAAAGAGTCAGATAAGGAAATAGCTGAAAATAAAAATAAGCTTGAAGGACTCAAACAAGAACAAGAAAAAAATAAAGCTAGCCTTGATGAAATAAATAAAAATCTAGAAAATTCAAAGAATCAACTAAAAGAAATTGATGAAAAAATAAAAGCTTTAGAAGAAAATAAGGCTGATAAAGCTGAATTAGACAACCTTAAGGCTGAAAAAGAACAATTAACAAACAAAATTGCAGAACTAGAAAAATCGCTAGCAGCAGCTGATCAAAGCAATAAAGATGAAACTGATAAAATCAAGAAAGAACTTGATGAAGCTAGAGGTAATCTTGGTAAAGTCGATGAAAAGATTAAAGGACTTGAAGACGACTCTAATAGAAAAGCAGAAATTGAAGCTTTAAAAGCACAAAAAGATGAACTAGCTAAAAAGATTACTGAATTAGAGGAATCAAAATCAAACCTTGAAAACAAAGACAAAGAAATTGAAAACAAGATCAAAGAGCTTGAAAATCTAATTAATTCTGAAACTCAAAAAGGCACAGACCTCGATAAGAAGCTTGAAGATCAAAACAAAGAAATTGAAAGACTAACTAAAGAAAACGAAGAATTAAGAAAAGAAATAGATAAGATCAACGAAGAACTCGGAAAGCTCAAAAAACAAGCTGATGATGCTAAAGATGAAGCCTTAAAGAAAGCCAAAGAAGAAGCAATCAAAGAACTTGCAGCAGCAGGTATCACTGATGAAGAATCCAAAGGCAAAATCAATGCTGCAACCACAGTAGAAGAAGTAGAAAGAATTAAAAACGAACTACTAGATGCTAAGAAGCAAGCAGACAAAGATGAAGCCTTAAAGAAAGCCAAAGAAGAAGCAATCAAAGAACTTGCAGCAGCAGGTATCACTGATGAAGAATCCAAAGGCAAAATCAATGCTGCAACCACAGTAGAAGAAGTAGAAAGAATTAAAAACGAACTACTAGATGCTAAGAAGCAAGCAGACAAAGATGAAGCCTTAAAGAAAGCCAAAGAAGAAGCAATCAAAGAACTTGCAGCAGCAGGTATCACTGATGAAGAATCCAAAGGCAAAATCAATGCTGCAACCACAGTAGAAGAAGTAGAAAGAATTAAAAACGAACTACTAGATGCTAAGAAGCAAGCAGACAAAGATGAAGCCTTAAAGAAAGCCAAAGAAGAAGCAATCAAAGAACTTGCAGCAGCAGGTATCACTGATGAAGAATCCAAAGGCAAAATCAATGCTGCAACCACAGTAGAAGAAGTAGAAAGAATTAAAAACGAACTACTAGATGCTAAGAAGCAAGCAGACAAAGATGAAGCCTTAAAGAAAGCCAAAGAAGAAGCAATCAAAGAACTTGCAGCAGCAGGTATCACTGATGAAGAATCCAAAGGCAAAATCAATGCTGCAACCACAGTAGAAGAAGTAGAAAGAATTAAAAACGAACTACTAGATGCTAAGAAGCAAATAGTCTATAAATGGTCTAAATATGATATAAATAAAGTCTATGAATACGGAGTCGTATTCAAACCAACTCATGATACTAGGGGTAGATTTCCAGATAAACTTTATAAGTCATACTCTGTTGATGAGACTTGGAAAGTTAGAATTAATGTTTCAGACGAAGTTAAAACAAGAGATATGGCAGTAGGAGAAGTTGGATATGATAAGCTTCATAGTGAATATCAAGATCTCCTTTATAAATGTGTTAAAGATGATGCTGGATTTATATACACTGATATAGGAGAAGTTAAAATAGTTGGTTCTTCTCAAAGTAAAGGTGCGTACAATTCTTCAGTTGAATCAACTGACGAATTTGCATATCCAAAAAGTGGAATTTTAGATGGTTATTGGTACGAATATATTGGATCAAGTAAATAAATAAAATTAGTGAGCAATTAAATGAAACTAATAATCGCAGAAAAACCTTCAGTCGCAAAGTCTATAGCAGGCGTATTAGGCTGTAATTCACTACAAAAAGGATATATAGAAGGTCAATCTTGCATAGTGACATGGACAGGGGGTCATCTAGTAACTCTAGATGACCCTAATTCATATAATCAGTCATATAAGCAATGGAATAAAAGCGACCTACCAATCCTACCAAGACCTTTTAAAACAAAGGTAATATCATCTAAATATTATCAATACAAAGTGGTTAAGAACTTAATCAACGACAATAGGGTAGATGAGATAGTTTGTGCTACAGATGCAGGTAGAGAAGGAGAGCTTATATTCAGGCTAGTGTATGACAAAATAGGAACTAAAAAACCATTTACTAGAATGTGGATTCAGTCAATGGAAGATCCCGCTCTCCTAGATGAGTTTAATAAAGCAAAAGACGGTCACAGCTATGACGATTTAAGCGAAAGCGCTAAAGCAAGACAAGAAGCTGATTGGTTAGTAGGCATAAATCTAACCAGGCTAGTATCTATCGAAAATAACAAGAAGTTTACTATTGGAAGGGTACAAACTCCTACACTAAACCTAATAAATGCAAGATGTGAAGAAAAAGAAAATTTTAAACCTGAAAAATATAACACAATTCAAGCGGATATAAACCAAGATGGCAAGGTTATAACATTTGAAACTGAAAGAATAGAAACACAAGAATCAAGTTATAAAATGTCCTCGATGTCAAGCGAGCTTGAAATTGAAGAAGTTATTTGTGAAGAAAAAACCACTAAAGCTCCTAAATTGTATGATTTAACTAATTTACAAAGAGCTGCTAATAAGAAATATGGTTTAAGTGCTAAGCAAACACTCGATATAGCACAAAGCCTTTATGAAGCTAAATATATATCATATCCGAGAACAGATAGCGAATATATAACATATGATATGGTTGAATCAGTTAGAAAGCTTATAGGTAGTCACGCTGATAGCGATATGTTTGACAATGTAGAAAAAATAGCTAACGACAAAAAAGTTAGTGACCATACAGCTTTATTGCCAACAATATATTCGATAGATAAAAAAGACGAGATCAACAAGCTCGACAAGGATCACATAAATATATACACACTTATTTATATGCAGCTTTTAAAATCGGTTTCTAAAAACTACAGGTATATGCAAACAAAAGTAACAGCCATTAGCGGTGATATTAAACTATATACTGTTGGGAAAGTGGAAATAGATCAAGGATTTAAAAAGCTAGAAAGCGAAGACGATGCTGCAAAATCAGAAAAAGATTTAAGTGGGTTAGAAGAAGGTATGTCATATCCAATAACAGAAACCAGGCTGATGGATAAAACCACAAAGCCACCAGCCTACTATAATGATGATAGTTTACTAAAAGCTATGAAAACAGCAGGATCAGGCTTATATGAAAAAGGATTAGAAATTGAAAGAACAGGTCTAGGAACAACAGCGACTAGAGCCGATATAATCGAAGGACTAATAAAGAACGGTTATATAGCAAGATCTAAAAAATATATTGTTATAACCGAACTAGGCAAACAGTTATTAAGCGTAGCTCCTGATAAACTAAAAGAAATTGAACTTACTGTCAATTGGGAAAATGAATTAGCAAAAATTGCCGAAGGCGAAAAAGATAAAAATAGTTTTATCCAGGAAATAGAAAATTATTTGAAGGATATTGTTAAATCCTATGAAGGTGATGAAAGCCTAAAAGTAAAAGAAAGCATAATCGGAACTTGCCCTTATTGTCAAGGTAATGTTTATATCAATGATAGATCCATAAATTGTGAAAACTCAAAATATGGGAAGAATAAAGGGACTTGCAGGCTAAGCACACTTAGGACTATATCAGGTCATAAGCTTAATGAAGATGAAGCCAAGTCACTCATAGAAGATGGAAGAACACCACTAATATCTGACTTCATATCTAAAAAAGGAAATAACTTTCCAGCCTATGTAGTTCTTAGCAATAGTGGTGCATACCCTACAACCCTTGAATTTCCAGACAAAAAATCATAAGGCGGTGATTAGATGACTGATAGAGTAGCAAGCCAAACAAGTGCTATGACTCAAAAATTAGCAGAGGTTCTATTTAGAGCATTTCAAGATGAAAGCTTGAAAATGATTAGGGCATCAAAACAAAAAACAGCTGACTTAATTAAAGAATCAAAACTTAAAAAATTTGGTGAGTATGATTTGGAAAAATTAAATAGATTATCAGGATCATATGGTTTAGGTAATATAAACCTAGATAAGTCATATTATGGAGTGTTTGAAGAATTTGCAATAAAAAACAAGATGCCATTTTCAAAATCAGTTGATGAAAAGGGCAACTATAACATATATTTTTCAAACAAAAACAAGAAAGAAATGACTTATTTCCCAAAGTTTGTTTTAAACAAGAATGAGCTAAATAAGAACGATATCATCAACCATGCAAAAATGGGAAAATCAAAGCAAATACTTGTAATAAACAATCTTACAGAGGACGAGATGAAAATCATCGATCTTCTAAAAGAAAGCAATGATCTTAAATATGCTAAAGTTGAAAATAGACTAGTTATTTCAAAAGATGATTATGAAAAATTCTTAAATGAATATAGGGAAGTCAAGGCAATAATTAAAGGAAAAGATGGAAAAGATCTTGTGGAATCACTTAATAATAAAAAGCTATTAAATGAAGTGATTAAATGCAAGGATAAAAAAGACATTGAGCAAAATAGGCACTACATAATTGTAGATGCTGCAAACCCTAATAAAACGATTGACCTGTATAAAGAAAAACAAAAATATTTAACAAATAAAGATAATCTTACAGAAGACGAGATAAGTAAAATATTAAAGCAGAGCTGGTATATGACAACACCTGTTATCATGACTGATATGGAATACACAAACTTGTTGAGAATGAAACCAGGCGAACAAATCCACGAGCTAAACTCTAAAGCGAAATATATTTTCATAGAAGAAATACGAAACGAGCTGAGCCATGAAGAAATATCAGAAATTGATATAAATGTAAACATAAAAGAGGAGCAACTTAACAATTCAAAAACTTTTTCAGCAAAAGACTTTGATATTATCTTAAACTCTAAAGATGATAATAAGGATAAAAATAATGAAATAACCAAGGAAAGAAGCAGATGATTAAAAGAAAAGATTATGATGGAGTTCCTGTATATAGGGAAACATCTGGCGATAGAAAAAGGACTATTAAATACTTTTTTATACCCACTTTAATCATTTATCTTTTCTTTCTGCTTCACTTATCTTACGTTGTAAATTATGTAAATACACCTAAAGGGTTAAATGCCATTAATGAAGCATTTGAAAATATAAGGATTTCTCCATTTAATATTTACTTTGATCCTGGGATTGTATTTAAAGGATTAATAGTATATATCCTAGGTTTTGCCTTTGCAGCTATGTACTTTCTATCAAAGCCATATAAATATAGGGCAAAAATAGGAGATGAACAAGGATCGGCTAAGTGGAATGACAATATCAAAAAATACAATAAGCAGTATTCTTTTCCTAAAGGTGAAACCTATTCAGAAATAACATATAAACTAGACGACAAAGAAGAAGTTGCTAAAAATTGGAAAATTAAACCAATCGAGGAAAAATACGAGGATAGTAAAAATAAAAATCTACAGCAAGAAGGCTATGTTATAAGTCCTAACATGATATTATCAAAAAATGTTTATTTATCAATGAGGGGCAAAGAAACATTCAGAAACAATAACATTATAGTAATAGGTGGTTCTGGTACTGGAAAATCAAGATATTTTGCTAAACCCAACCTACTAAACGCTAATGCCAGTTATATCGTAACTGATCCATCAGGAGAGTTGTTACAATCGCATGGAAAGTATTTACAAAATATGGGATATGACATAAAGGTTTTTAACCTTGTAGACATGGATTTATCACACACATATAACCCATTTTCATACATTCGTGATGAGAATGGAGTTTATCAAATGATAAACACCTTTATTTTAAATACAACCCCAAGCGGGCAATCTTCATCAGACCCATTTTGGGAAAATGCTGAAAAAATGTTGCTTACAGCAATATGCTTTTTGCTATATGAGTCATATGTAGACGATGAAGGAAATAAAATAGATGGCACTTTTGCAGAAGTGACCAGGCTTATTGGATATGCAATACCTGAAAAGGAAGGGAAAGAAACAAAGCTTGATTTAATATTCAAAGAAGTAGAAAAAGCTAATCCTGAATCTATAGCACTTTTTAACTATAGGAACTTTAAACAAGCTGCTGGAGATACTGCGAAATCTATTGTAATATCGGCACAAGCAAGACTTTTCCCTTTTTCACTACCTAAGATTAAAAATCTAACATCATCAAATGACATTAATTTACAAACAATAGGAGAAAGAAAAACAGCCTTGTTTGCAATTTTACCATCAGCTGACACAACATTTAACTGGATTGTATCACTTATGTACTCACAGCTCTTTGAAACCTTATATTATCAAGCAGAGCATAGGAAAAGCAAATCTTTAGCTATACCAGTTAGGTTTATACTAGATGAGTTTGCTAACATAGGTAAAATTCCTGATTATACCAACAAACTAGCAACAATGAGAAAATATGATATTTCATGTTCTGTAATTTTACAAAATCAGAATCAGCTAGAGAAAATGTATGAAAAAGATTATAAATCTTTGATTGGAAACTGTGATACAACAGTTTTTCTAGGATCTGGAGAAAAAGATACAATGGAATATTTCTCAAAGGTACTAGGATCAACAACAATATACAAAAAATCTACTGGAGAATCGTTAGGAAGAAATAAGTCATATTCTAGAAATGAAGATGTTATAAAAAGAGAATTGATGACACCTGATGAAATTGGAGTAATGGATAATGAATTGTCGATTATTACCATAAGAGGAGAACGACCATTTAAAGATGAGAAGTTCCCATACGAAAAGCACCCAATGTATAAGTATTGTGGTGACGGTGGTGGAGAGGAGCTTTTCTTAAACCCAGAAGTTATAAAAGATATGGCTAAAGCCTATGAAGTAAAGAAAAAATCATCATCTAACAATGAAGAAGAAATAAAGAAAATAGATGAACAATTGTCTGACTATAAAACAATTAAAGATTGGTCAAATGAAGACATTAATATTGTTGACTATATACTGTTTTCATAAATTTAAAGGAGTAAAAATGAAAAATAAATTAATACAATTACAAGATAAAATCGAAAATAACAAAATATCACTAAAAATAAAAAGAAGAATAGTGGCTTTTCTAAGTCCGATGCTTGTTATCTTATCCCCTTATATTGCTTACGCTGATATATCAGGTGTAAATATGGACGTTGATGAAAATACAGCCTTTGCTGGAATGATAAACGTTGTTATAAAGATAGCTAAGTACGTTGGAATTGCACTACTAATTGTTGGTGTAATAACCTTCCTAGAAGCACAATCAAGTGAAAATCCTGAAAGAAAAACCACATCTATTAAATTGTTTGCTACAGGTGTTGGATTAGTAGGAATAGAATTTCTTCTAAAAGCTACAGGATTGGTTCATTAAGAAAGGCTAAAAAATGACAGCAAGTTTTTTATATAAACTTTGGCGACTTTGTTTTTTAGACGTTACAGATATTGCAAGAACCCTTCTAGGGATAAATCCTCTAGAAGGGGGATTTGAGCTTAAATATGGAGCTGCATCTAATGGTGAAGTTGTAGGGACTGATATAGCAAGTCTTTATAACAATTATTTTGTACCTATGGCTTTGTCCTTTTTGATAACTGTAGTGGTTATAATTCTACTGCAAAAGCTTGCATTTGAAGGAATAACAAAAGAAGCAGGTATAAAGGTAATGATAGGCTTTTTAATAAGCTTTATGGTGATTACTAATGGATTAAAGATAGGTAGAAATGTTATAAAATTAGGAAACGCAGCAGCACTTAAAATATATGATAGCTCTGCAATCTTAACAGGTGAAGCAGTTAACTCTGATAAAACTGATGAAGCAACTGGAACAGAAGGTGATCAAAGTCTTAATAACTTGAACAACTTCTTAAAAACCATAGATCCTGAACTAGAAATTGCAAAAGATGGTGAAGGCTATAAATATAAATCTAACGGTGGCGGTTTCGGCGGATACCTATTTTCAATGGCTTATAAATTAGTACCTAGTATGTTTGCTGGTTTATTAATACTATTTTTTGTATTGGGGAACTTTGTCTGTATTGGAGTCATGGGATCAGTTTTAATAACAAGAATGCTGGAGCTAGTACTTAAGGTGTTAGGAATACCAATAGCTGCCTTAGAGTTTGCACTAAATGGCTATAATTCATCTTCTATGAGATATTTAAAATCTTTAATAGCGGTATCAATACAAGGTGTTTTTATAGTATTGATCCTATGGTTAAAAGCAAGAATGTCTTTAATACTTATAAAAATCATAGGAGAAACAACACGAGGTGCTTATGGTGGAATGATTTTCATCGTTCTAACATTAGCAGTAACAGCAGCCTTTACAGGCATGCTTATTAAGTCGCAACAATATGCTAGAGAAGTGGTAGGTGTTTAGATGAAAGATATAAAAATACCTAAAGAAGTAAGTGCATATGAAGCTAAGCTGATTGGTTCATTAACAGCCAGACAAGCTGCTTCATTATCTGTTGGTACTGTAGTTATGTTTTTAACTTATGTCTTCCTAAGGGATTATTTTTACGCTCCAATAATTATAATAGTATGCAGCATAATATTAACCCCTTTTATAGGTTTTGCTTGGTTAAAACCATATGGAGTAAAACTTGAAAAAATTGCAAAACTAATTGTTACATCTAGGCTAAGAACTAGTAAAAGAGGATATAAGATCAGCAACTCTACACTAAGAACAATTAAAAATATGTTTGTTGCTAATTCTAAAAAACAAAAATCAAAAAAGACAAAAGTAGATAAATACGATGAAAATAAAGCGAATATTTTAACTAAAAAGGTTGAAAACAACCTTAATAAGTTGAAGAAGGAACAAGAAAAACAATTTAGCAAAGAATATAAAGGTGTAAGAAAGTAGGTTAAATGAGCAAAAAAAGTATATTTCTGACTTCCAAGTCAAGTAGAAAAAATCTTAAACCCTTTATCCTAATAGATAATGGAATATCAGTAGATAAAAAGGTGATTAAGTTTTTTGATATAAATGAAATAAAGAATGATAAACTAATCGACTTAATTAAAAGTTCTGAAAAAGCAAGTCTTACATTTTCTACTAATAAAATAGATGGAAAATATTTTAATCAGAATATATTTAGAATTGAAGGCGATTGTGACCTGGATTTATTGCCATATGAAGATGCTGATATAATGGCATTCATATCAAGCATTTATAATAATGAAGACAGGTTAAACCAATTATATGATAATAAGATGACAAATGTATATGATGAGATCGATGTAATTGCTCCTGATAAAATGATTGAAAATGATTCGTATATTGAAATTGACGATCATTATATAAGAGCATATACAATTATCAATCCAATTATTAATTTAGATGATATTAAGCAATTTATGGACTCTAATATTAAAAAAACATATACAATATTTTTTGAAAAAGTAAAAACTGATGATTTAAAAGCTAATCTTAAAAAGTATTATAGCATGGAAATTAATAAGCTAGAAAAATACGGTGCTAGAAGCGAGATTTTAAATCAGATAGAACAAATTGAAAATAAGCGTGATAAATTTCTCAAAGAGCTTGATAAAAATAAGGGAGCTATATATACAAAAAGTGCTATATTAACCATAAAATCTGATAGTATTACAGGTCTTGAAAAAGATGAAGATATAGTCAGAAAATATTTGCTAAATGAGGGGTCTATTATAAGACCCCTTTATACTAACAATTTATTAGCACTCAACTCTCAAGCTTTAGGAGTGAGCTATATAAACAACAAGGCAGTATTTTCTTTTGACAATGATATTGATTTTAATCTAAGAAAATTCTTGTCGATGAGCGAGTTTAAAAAAAGCTTTTACAAAACAAATAATAGACTTAGCACTCAAGATACCCTGTTTTTAGATGATTTCATTAAAGATGGAATCCTACATTTAGGAAATGGTAAATACTCAAAATCTTTTAGGATAAAATCTATAAATTTTGAAACTCTAGATGAAGAAGATCAAGAAAAAATAATTTTAAGATACCAGGAATTTTTAAATTCATTTACTAAAGAAGTAGAAGTATATGTAACTATAAATAACAAAAAAATATATATCGATGAATTTACTAAGGAGATTTTACTAAAAGATAAAAACGATAATAAGGATTATATGAGAAAAGAATATAATGATATGCTTTTAGACAAAATAAGTAAAGGTATCAACTCAATCCAGAGAGAAAGATATGTAACACTTAGTTTAGAAGCCGACTCATATAAAGAAGCTATTGAAAAATTCAATATCTATACTGACTTAATGAAAAGATCGATTAAAACTATAGGATCAGGAGATAAAAACAATTCTGACCTAGAAGTGTTGAGTGAAGAAGATAGAATAGAAGTTTTATTTAACTTACTAAATCCTGAAAAAGGCAAATATCTAAAATACTATAATATTGAAAAAATGAGAAAAGAAGGACTTACTATATCAGATATTATTGCTCCTGATTTTATGAATATAACTTCTAATTATATTAAAATAAATGATTATTATGTATCATTTTATTTTATATCAGAGCTGCCTAACTTGCTAAATCCAAGCTTTTTTGCTGGGATTAATGAGGAATTTAATGAGCAAATACTAACTACAGTAATATATAATCCTTACGAGCAAAAAGAAGCTGTAAAGTTAATATCATCACAATATCTTAACTACAATGCAGAACTAGAGTCATTAAACAAAAGATCAAAATTAAACAATTCATTGTTTATAATCCCACCAAAGCTTGAAGTAGCGTTAGAAGAAACAAAGGCTCTATTAGATGATGTAACCGAAAGGGATCAGAAGCTTTTTAAAACTAATGTTGTAGTAGGTGTATATGGTAAAACTAAAGTTGAAATGGATAAAAACGCAAGTCTTTTGAAAGATTATTGTGACAGAAAAATGGTAAGTCTAACAATAGCAAAGAATATGCAAGAATATGCCTTAAATTCTTGCTTGCCGATAGGACAAGATATGCTGCCTATGAAAAGATCGCTTACAAGCGAAGCTGGAGCTGTTTATATGCCATTTAAAACCCAAAACATATTAGATCCATCAGGAATGTACTATGGTGTAAATCCTGCTAATAAAGATTTAATTCTTGTTAATAGGAAGAAATTTAAAAATGGCAATGGCTTTATTTTAGGGAAACCGGGTGGCGGTAAATCATTTGCTGCAAAAAATGAAATTTTAAATACAATTTTAACAACTGATGACGATGTAATAATTGTCGACCCTGAAAACGAGTATAGGGATTTATGTTTATCACTAGATGGAGAATATATACCTATCGAGCAATCATCACCATACCATATGAATCTGTTTGATATAGAAGAAAACGATAAAGAAGACGGTGGACTTGAAGGCTCTATTAAGGAAAAAGTTAGCTTTATAACAGGCTGTGTTGGTCTGATGATGGAAAGAGTGTTAACTATAGAGGAAAGTGCAATACTTGATGATTGCATTACTCAAATATATAAATCCTGGTTTAAATATGTGAGTGAACAAGAACGTAATAAACAAGAAGTCAATTATGAATACTTCCCAACACTTACAACCTTAAGGGATAAACTAGGATCACTTCAAGGTAGGGAGAAAAATGAAGCATATTCACTAATAACTGCTCTTAGAATGTACACAACAGGTTCATTAAATATGTTTGATCAGCAATCAAACATAAACCCTAGAAATAGGCTGGCTGTATTTTCAATAAGAGGACTAAACAATGAAGGTGTACTAAAAAAGCTTGCTATGAATATCATTATGGATCAACTATGGCAAAGACTGCTTAGAAATGGTAAAAATGGTAGACCTACCTGGATATACATTGATGAAATATATTTATTATTTGATAACGTAAACTCTATGAATTTCTTAAGGAACTTATGGAAAAGAGCTAGGAAGTATAATGGTTTCCCTACAGGAATTACTCAAAACGTCGACGACTTGCTTGCTATTCATGATGCCAGGACTATGCTATCCAACGCTGATTTTGTTATGATGTTAACACAATCATCTATAGATAAGTCAGGATTAGCAACTCTATACAATTTAGGAGAAACATTACAAACATATATTACCGACTCTGAACCAGGACACGGATTAATCCATACCGAGTTTGGAACTATACCATTTGAAAATAAATTTCCTAAAAATACACATATGTACGAGGTAATGACAACTAACCCAGCTGAAAAAGCTGAGATCCAAAGGAGAAAACAAAATGAAATTGAGAGAGCTAATAAAATCAAAGAAGCAAGCAAATGAAGCGTTAAGAAAAGAAGTATTACAAGAATCTGATAAGTGGAAAAAAATAAGGGAGCAAAAAGAAGATGTTGAATAATGATAAATCTACCATAATTGGCAGCGATTTAAGAGCTTTAATACCTTTTTTAGCTTGTAATTCGGATTATTCATTTGCTGTTATTAATTCAATTTATCATGAATATAAATATGATAGAGGACACAAAACTAGTCCTCTATACATATTTACTGAAAAAGAATTTAAAAATTATATAGCAACAAAAAATGGAAAACCAAGCAATGAGAAGCCTTATCTGACACCTATTTATGATATAAGCAGCAACCAAATTGTTTGGTTTAATTTATATACAGATAAAAACTTTGATGCTTATAAACCCAACAATCCAAGTCAAATGAGAGAAGAAATTGATCTGATTTTTAACTCTCTAATTGAGTTTTTTAATAGGCAGATGATAGTTATAAAATTCGATGATCATGAGATATACAAAGAATCATATAAGCATTACGACCTGGAAGACAGAGAGTTGGTATTTTATGATTATAAAAATCTAGTGGAAAAAATATACGTTTTGCTTGAAGTTTTTTTAAGAAATGTTTTTATGACAGACAACAAAATATTAATTAATTTAGTATTTTATGAAGTATTAAATAGAAAAGTCAGTTTAAGCATCATTGATAACAACTATTCTGATATATCGGTTAATAAATTACAAAACATATATGAATATAGCAGAATCATTCTAGAATTTATAAATATGTTGCTTACTGATCCAGGATATATAGATCTTGCTAATTCAGATGAAAATTCAATAAATGATCAACGAGTAAACATAAACAATATCATATTTTCAGATATGGAAACACTTGAAGTATTTGATGAAATTCAGGATAATAAAATGAATCTATTATTAAATAACCTAGATGAGATTAATATATTACAGTCGTATAAGTATTGGAACTTAGGGGATAAAAATAAGTATATAACAAGTTTAAATGATATTGATAGCATGAAAGACCTATCAAATAAATTAAATTCCTATTCGGAAGAAAAAGTAAAAGCAATTTTACTAAACAATCAATATAATTTGCAGATAATAAGGAGTAATAAGAAAAATGTCTAACAAGCCTAACTACCTAAATGAAACAGTAGAAGTAGGTAGCGATATAAACCCAAATATGTACAAAAATCAAAATGAAATTACAAAAAAAGATGTAATAATCGCAGCTTCTGGATTGACGGATAGTGGTGAATTAAAATCAACTGTAGAGCTATATTGGGACTTAGATGAGCAAGGGATTAAGTCTGACTATAAGGAGCTTGAAGTGACGGAAGCGATGCTAAAAATAACAAACATAAGCGGCTTTGTCCAGGTTGCCTTTGTATTCGATAAAGAGGATTTTCAATTAAATATTTTACATGAATTTTTAAGTGAATATTTTTCTCCAAATGCAAGTATAAATAGAATGCTAGAGGTTAGGATAATACCTAAAAGCATGGAAGGCGAAGTTATGATGATTGCTGACAATCCTATTATGATGTCGGTATCTAGCTTTAAGTTGAATGATCTAGATACAATTCAAATACTTTTTGAGGAGTCAAATGTTGAAGTTGGATATCTAGGAAGCAAAGATATTAAGTGGAAAGTTGAAACATTGCCAATCAATTTTGAAAAATCAATTATTTAAGGAGAGGGTATGAATTTAGTAATATTAAAAGGTAAGTTAATCCAAGATCCTGAAATACACGAACTTAGTAATTGTGATTTGTGTGTATTAAAAATTGGAGTCATAAAAGATATAAGTAAAGAAAAAATTCAAGAATTGATCGATAACGGAGAATATATTTATGATATATACACGATATTAGTATTTAATAAATATGGTAAAGTAATAAAAGAAGCTTTAAAAAAAGGATCAAATGTTCTCGTAGAAGGCAGACTGTCAAAAAATAAAGTAGAAAAAGATGGGAACACCTACTATAATACAAGTATAGTGGGTAAAAGAATAACATTTTTAGATAAAAATAGCAGCTCAACCGATGTCGCAGAAAACAAAGAAGAATTCTTTGAAGATGATTTTCAAGAAGTAGACCCAGGTGAATTTGGAGTTATCTATAATGAAACTATGCCATATTAAGGGTATAAATACCTTCTTTAAAAAATAAAAAGCCTTAAAACGCAAAATATGACGTTTGGAGAGGAAATATATGACACATTATGACGAAATAAAACAATTAAATGACTTTGTAAAAGAAAATATAGATAAATTACCAAAAGAAACTTATCAAAGCATAGTTGACGACTTTGATTTAAGGTTTACTCATGAGTCGACTAAGATCGAGGGCAACACTTTAAGTATAGCCGAGGTTAAAACTTTGCTTGTCGATAAGGTATCGATAGGGGGCAAAGATCTTAGAGAGCTATACGAGGTTACCAACAATGAAAAAGCTTTTAGGCTTATAAAAAGTCGACTAGAAGAAGGTGCAGCACTCGATGAGGAGCTGATAAAAGATATTCACCAGGTAGTTATGGAAAATATCCTTGAAGGCGGCTTGTATAGAAACTACAACGTCCGAATCACAGGAGCTGGCTTCACACCGCCAGATTGGACGGAAGTAAGGAATGCTATGAAGTGGTTTATGGCAGATTTTGAATCTAAAAAATCTGATCTAAATGCTATCGAGCTTGCTTCATACGTCCACGCTGAGTTTGTCAGAATCCACCCTTTTCAAGACGGAAATGGCAGAACTGCAAGATTGTTGCTAAACTTTATGCTTATGAAAGCAGGCTACCAGCCTGTAATCATAGAAGCTAAAGATCGACCAATTTACTATGAGAGCCTAAATGATTATGCAGCTGCAGGAAACTTAGAAAACTTTTATAGTTTTATCCTGAATAAAGAAAAATTTATCCTGGAAGATTTAAAATCAGAAATTTATAAAGTGAAAAATAGAGGGAAAAGCCGATAAAATAGAGGTATAAACACCTTAGGATAAAAATAAAATGCCTTAAAATGCAAAATACGAAGACTATAATTAGCTTGAAATCAATATTTGCTAAGTATTTTACCCGCATAGGCGGGGGTGATCCTAGACTAGAGGAAGGTGTAGCACTCGACGAGGAATTTTACCCGCATAGGCGGGGGTGATCCTAGACTAGAGGAAGGTGTAGCACTCGACGAGGAATTTTACCCGCATAGGCGGGGGTGATCCTGGTCACAGTCCCGTTGCCATAATTACAGTGGAATTTTACCCGCATAGGCGGGGGTGATCCCTATCTACTCCTACCCCTCGACTGAGGTTTTCTATTTTACCCGCATAGGCGGGGTTGATCCTGTTTTTATAAGTGCAACTTTTGTTTTTATAAGGTTTTACCCGCATGAGCGGGGTTGTAGATAATATTGGATTTTTTGTTGTCATTGTTTTGATTTACTTATAAGGAATAATAAAGGAGAAAAAATTGGCTAGTAATGAAAGTTTAAACTCTGCTGCAAGAGATAAAAATGATGAGTTTTACACTCAGCTAACTGATGTAGAAAACGAATTAAGATATTATCGAAAACACTTTAAAGGAAAAACTGTTTTTTGTAATTGTGACGATCCATTTGAGTCAAATTTTTTTAAATATTTTGTTCTTAATTTTAATCGCCTAGGACTTAAAAAACTTATAGCTACTTGCTATGCAACTTCTCCTATAGCAAATCAGCAACTAAGCCTATTTGAAGTTGTAGGGGGTGATGAGTCAAGCGAGGGAAGACCTTATAAAGCTGTTGTCACTAAAATTTACGATGCAACAGGTGATGGTGGTATCGATATGCTCGATGTTGCCGAACTTTTTAAAATGGGCGAAAACGAGCTGACAGAGCTTAAAGGTGACGGAGATTTTAGATCTGAGGAGTGCCTGGAACTTTTAAAAGAAGCTGATATTGTGGTTACAAATCCACCTTTTTCTTTATTTAGAGAGTATGTAGAAGTTTTAATGGACTACAAGAAAGAATTTCTAATTATTGGCAATCAAAATGCAATTACTTATAAAGAAATTTTCCCATTGTTAAAAGAAAACAAGATGTGGTTAGGCAATAAAGCTGGTGATATGTCTTTTACTGTTCCAGATTATTATGAGCCAAGGGAAACCAGGTATTGGGAAGACGAAAATGGGCAAAAATGGAGATCTTTAGGTAATATTTGTTGGTTTACCAATCTTGATATTAAGAAACGCCATGAAGACTTGATTCTTATTAGAAAATATAATCCTAAAGATTATCCAAAGTATGATAATTATAATGCTATAGAGGTATCTAAGGTTAAAGATATTCCATATGATTACGAGGGGATTATGGGAGTACCAATCACATTTATGGATAAATATAATCCCGATCAGTTTGAAATATTAGGGAGTAGACGTTGGTCTAAGTCTGAAGAATTATTAGATTCTCACATTTCTAAGAATAGGGAGATAGCCATTAACGATAAAAAAACATTGATAAATTCCAAAGAAACATATGATAGAATTTTCATTCGTAACAAGCACCCAGAACCAAGAAACGAGGATTGAAGTGACTGAAAGTAATAATAGTCAATTGGCAAATGCTAAAAAAGTCAAAAACGATGAATTTTACACAAGGCTTACGGATATTGAACAAGAATTAAGATATTACAGAAAACATTTTAAAGGAAAAACGGTTTTTTGTAATTGTGATGATCCGTTTGAAAGCAACTTTTTCAAATATTTTGTTCTTAATTTTAATCGACTAGGACTTAAAAAATTAATAGCTACTTGCTATGCGACTTCTCCTATAGCACACCAACAGTTGTCTTTATTTGATGTTTTAGGTGGTGATGAGTCTAACATAGGAAAGCCTTACAAGGCTGTCGTCACTAAAATTTACGATGCAACAGGTGATGGTGGTATCGATATGCTCGATGTCGCTGAACTTTTCAAAATGGGTGAAAATGAGCTGACAGAACTTAAAGGTGATGGAGATTTTAGATCTGATGAATGCCTGCAGCTTTTAGAGGAAGCTGACATTGTAGTTACAAATCCACCATTTTCTTTATTTAGAGAGTATGTGGCAATTCTTATGAAGTATGAAAAGCAATTCGTCATAATGGGAAATAAAAACGCCATTACTTACAAAGAGTTTTTCCCTCTATTAAAGAGTAATGAGGTTTGGGTTGGAGCAACTTCACTTAATGGTGGAAGATGGATGATTATGCCAGGTAATGTTGAAATTCAGAGTAAGAAGACAAAGATAGATACAAATGGTGATATTATTTTAAATGTAGCTGGTGTTTGTTGGTTTACCAATCTTGATATTAAAAAACGTCATGAGGACTTGATTCTTATTAGAAAATATAATCCTGAAGATTATCCAAAGTATGATAATTATGATGCTATAAATGTTGATAAAGTGACAGAAATACCTTATGATTACGAAGGATATATGGGAGTACCAATCACATTTATGGATAAATATAATCCCGATCAGTTTGATATAATAGGTCTATTACAATCTAGTACCGATGAACAAGCAGGAATACCAAATTTAAGATACTACAATGATTTTAGGGAAATGAGGCAAGATATGTCTTATACAAATGCATCAGGAGGAAAAGCTAACGGTAATCCAGTATTAAAAGGAAAATCAAAAAATGGGAATTTTCTATATAACGAAAAAACAAAAGAATATGTTCATTCTGTTTATGCTAGAATTTTAATAAGAAATAAAAATCCAGAGCCAAGAAACGAGGACTAAAAATGATTATAGAAGAAAGAAAAGTAACCGTTGGTGAGGTTGCAGAAGGCTACTTTAACGATGCTGAAGAAGGTGTAACAGGATATGACGATAGACTTGATATTAGACCAAAGTATCAAAGAGAGTTTGTTTATCCCGAAAACGATAGAAATGAAGTTATCCGTTCCGTTTTAAAAGGATTGCCACTTAATGTAATTTATTGGGCAAGAACTGGAGAGGATTCCTATGAAGTTTTAGATGGTCAACAAAGAACAATATCACTTTGTGAATATATTGATGGTAACTTTTCCGTAGATGACAAGTTTTTCCATAACTTGCCTAAAGATATTCAGGATCAAATATTGAAATATGAATTATTTGTTTATGTTTGTGATGGAACTGATAGTGAAAAGCTTGAATGGTTTAAAATAATTAATATTGCTGGCAAGAAGTTGACAGATCAGGAATTAAGAAATGCAGTTTATGCAGGATCACGGACAACTGATGCAAAAAGATATTTTTCAAAAACAGGAAGTGCTGCTGATGGTTTAGCAGGCGACTATTTAAAAGGAACTTCAATCAGGCAAGAGTACCTTGAAACAGCTCTGTCTTGGGCATCTTCTCGTGATGGAATTTCTATCGAGGAGTATATGGCTAGGCATATGCACGATCCAACAGCACAGGAGCTATGGTCTTACTTTAGGTCTGTTATAGAGTGGGTACAAGCTATTTTCCCTAAATACAGAAAAGAAATGAAAGGACTTCCTTGGGGTCTATATTACAATGAACATAAGGATAGGAAAGACCTTGATCCTGTGAAGCTTGAAAAAGAAGTTCAACGATTAATGGGCGATGAAGATGTTAGTAAAAAATCAGGCATTTATGAGTATCTTCTAACAGGAAAAGAAAAACTCCTAAACATAAGGAGTTTTGATAGACGAGATAAATTAGTAGCTTATGAAAGACAAGGTCATAAGTGTGCTGGTTGCGGCAAAGAGTTCGAATTTGACGAATTACAAGGCGATCACATAGTCCCATGGAGCAAAGGCGGCAAGACTATAGCTGAAAATTGCCAAATGCTATGTGGTGACTGCAACATAAAAAAATCTAATAACTAATATAAAACTCCAGGTTTTAATCCTGGAGTTTTTGTTTGCTCGCTGCATTTTATGATTTTATAAATACAGCATACATTAATTAACTAGTTACTTTAATATACACAAGTCGTTTTAAAGAATTTAAGTATCGTATTATGATAATAATTGCACGTATTATTGTTATAATTATCGTATTATGATATAATTATAATAGATATAAGCTGATATATAATATATTTATTAAAAAATAAAAGAAAGGGTGAAATAATGGAAGAAAGTAAATTAGAAAAATATCAGGAAGAGTATGAAATTAGAGGAATGAACACTTACAGATCCGATTTTCTAGAGGATCGTGGAGAAGAAATATGTGATGAGCTAAAATATGAGCTTGAGAACAGGTCGGAAGAAGATTACTACATTTGTGATGTAATAACGGATTTAGCATCAGGTTATGTAGATATAATGAACGAAGATCTTATTAATAGCATTGGTGACCTCTATTGGGACGGATTTTATGAAGAAACCATGTCGCAAATTGGTTCTCAAGGGGACTTGATAAGGGATGTTCAAATGTGCCAGGACGATGCCTATAGTTATTGTTTATATACTAATCTTGATAATATTGTTAAGAACCTAGTTTATGATAAACTTTATGATTTGGGAATAGATGTAAACGAAATGATAGAATATGCCCCAATTACTGAAGGTGTCGATGAAAGAATAGATGATATTGATAACAATCTCACTATCAAAGAATTACACGAAGAAATCGATGATGTAATTTCAGACTTATGTAAAGAATTAGAGTTAGAAGTTGATAAAGAAAGAAGTAGATAATTTTTTTTACAACTAAATTATTAAAATATGATAAAAATATTATTTTATTAACTAAAATTATCACAATATAAAAGGAGAAAACTATGAGTTATTATGAAGTAAGAGCAAATGTATATCAATTAATCAGTGAAAATTATGAAGATTATATTAAATCGCTTATATCTATTGAAAAAAATATAAATAATGAGGATTGTTTAAATTCAATTTATAACGAGTTTATGAATGATAATAATGCAGTTTCAATATTTGATGCTGACATCGATGGCTATATTGAAAAGCTAGGTATTGATCTTGAAGATGAAAAAGTCATTCATGGCGAGCCTATAAGCTATGAAGAAGAACAGGAGAGGGAAATCGACAGAGAGAAATTTTATAAAGACGATTACGAAAGTTTAAAAGCTGATTTAGACGATGTATCTTATTCATTGTATGAAAATTTATTGTCTGAAAATTCTGGTTGTTTGACCGATAAAATAAGCGAAATTGCAGATTATGCTGTCGATGTTTACTCATCAGACTTATATAGATCGCTTCCAAAATTGGCAAATAGCGGATATTATGACAGGGTGGCTGAGGAATTCGGTTTATCAGGTGACCTCGATAGGGATATAATGTCAGCTCAATATCTGAGAAATACAGACGACTTATATGAAAACTTAGATGATATTGTAAGAAACGTTGCTATTAGTATAGCTAAAGATTATGAATTACCACTAACTGAGGGTATTGAGGAAGCTTTAAACAATATAGGTGATTGCAGCAGTTATGACAGCATCGAGCCTATTCTTGATGAGTTAAAAGATACAATAGGCTATGAAGCTCAAGAAATAGCAAAAGATAAGCTAATAAGCGAAGGTATTGATTTAGATGACTTTATAGAAGAATACTTAGAAGAAATAAACGTGTATGAGTTAGATAGTAATCAAAACATGATGGATTTAATAAATGATAAAGTTGATGAAATTAAAGAGAGCTTAGGAATAAATAAAGATATAAACAGGTAGGTTTAATTATGATAGATTATAATGAGTCTTTAAAACTAGATAAATTAAATGAGAGTGACTTGTTAGGAAAATATAATCATTTAGTCTGGGTTACACCTGGCAGCCTTGTAGATATATTAAGGCAGCTAGAACCATCTTACAGGAATGAGGGAAAGTCAAATGATTTAAGATACCTGGTATATGATCTAGGTGATGGTTATGCACTTATAGAAGGTAGTGTTGGAGATTATAGGAAGCAAATATCACCTCTACCTCTTGATATTCAAAGTATTTTAGATAAAAGCCTTGAACAAGAAATTAATAAAGTGTTTAAAAATAAAAACAGTGATCCGAAAACGAACGAATTAAGCATTAAATTTCATGCCAATCTTCTAGTAAATGAACTTAAAAAAGTTATGAGTAAAGAATTTAAATTAAAAGAAGAATTTAAAGATAACAAAGAATATTTTGATTATTTAGACTCAGAGTATAGCAAAATAGCACAAGAAATTAATGAAAATGTAAATGAAAAAAAGGAAAAGGTTCAGGGAATAGTAGAATTTTTTAAAGCAGAATATGGAAATACAGAAGAAGAAAGCTTAAAAAGCATCTTAAATGATTATCTAGAAACTAAAGAAATAGGAGTTGCCTACTACGAATCCGACGACGGTGTACCTACACAAAGTAAGTATTCTTTAGATACAAATGAGTTTGTTCAATATATAAATGAAGTTGAGGTAGAAAGAGAATCTGGCGGAGTGTCTTTCTTAGGTTATACTCCTACTTATGATGATTTAGTATATGTAGATGTTACAGACGAAAAGCTAAAAGAACTTGGGCTAGCTTACAATTCTTTCCACGAACTAACTTTCATCGAGGAAAACAAAGTTTTAATAGATTCTATAATAGAAGAATTTGAAGATCAAGTTATGTTAGAAGCTGATGGAAAGCCAAATGGCGGAAAAAGTTTTGACAGCGAAACATACAAAGATTTCTACGAGGAACTTGAAAATTATTTTGATATGGACGTGATGACAGTTCAGGAGTTTGACAAAGAGCTAAATAAGTGTGGATTAAAGCTTCCACAAAACATATACGAAAAATATACGGAAAATCAAGAGGACATAGAGATGACAAAAGATGTAAAAGATTTAGCTATTAAGTTTTCCAACAAAGATGTTCATGAATATAAAACAAAAGATGTTTTTGATAACAATAAGGAAATAGTTAAATTCAGAATAAGATTTCCAGAGGAAAGTGAATATAAAGATTTCTCATTAGATACAAAAATCGCACCAAGAGTAAATGACGATGGTTTAACTTCATATATGTATATAAGTCCAGAGTTTGAATATAAAGCTATAGCACCTGGTGTATCAAATGACGGAGAGCTTGATTGGAAAAATAAAAAAGAAATAAAAATATCAGGCACTGATCTTCAAAGAGAATTTAATAAAGGAAAAGAAAGGTTAGAAAAACTTTCTGATGAAGTCACAAAGAACGATGTTTATATAAAGTTTTTAAATACGAGCGTGAATGAATATAAGGTAAATGACTTATATTATGATCAAGGAGAACATAGTAAATTTAGAATAAGATTTCCAGAGGAAAGTCAATATAAAGATTTTTCAATCGATACAAAAATCAAACCTATAAAAAACAAAGACAATCAAACCTCTTATATCTATATCGATAAGGATTACGATTACAAAATAGTAGCACCAGGTATAGATGAAAATAAAAAACTTAACTGGGAAGATAAATCAGTTCTAAAGGTTAAAGGATCTGAATTAAAATTTGAATTTGATAAGGGACTTGAAAGAGTAAATGAAATTTGCTCTCAAAAAGTTCCTGATGAAAAAATTGAAAGCAACAAAAAAGAAATTGACAAAGGTGAACGAAAAAGATAAAAGATAGCTCCCAATTGGGAGCTAATTTTTAAGGAGTTATTATGACTAGGGTTAATGCTAGTGTAGATAAAGAAATATTTGAAAAAATGATAGGCGGCATTAAGCGTGAAAATGCTGAACTAAAAATAAGTGGAGAAGAAAACAATAAAAGAATCAAAGAGCTAGAAAAACTTATAGATGAAGTTAAAGATAAATGTGAGTACCTAGAAAAATTAAATAATGTATATAAGGCAAAAATTGATGAATTTAATAACAATGCTGCAAGCAACGATTCAATCGATCTATTAGAGAAAATAAAAAACAATACAGAATTTGCTTATATTATCGATAATCAAATTAGTAATAGCAATAAGTTTGAAGAAAAATTTAGAAACTTAGTATCTAAAGATAATATCACAATGAGCGACTTAAGGCATTTCATTACAGAACAGGAAAAATATAAAAACTATATTTATAACTTTAATGAAGATCAGATAGTAAAGATATTTAAGAAGAAAGCAGAGCCTGCTGATACTGTTTTGGGAATGATGAGTATAGATGCAAGAGAGAGTGTTGAACTTGCTGAATTAATATCATTACAAAATGTGAATCAGGGTTTGAAATATTTTGATGAGTCTGTAAAACAAAATCTTAAAATATGTAAAAGCTTTGTTGAAAGTGATGTAAGCAATTTTAAATATGTCAATTTAGATACCGAGAGTTACTACGATCTTTTCTTTAATGAGTTTGAAAAAAATCCTAAAATTCTGATTTACCTTAATGAGGAAATAAAAAATAATCCAGAAAAGTTTGTTTATAACGAGGAAGATGAAAGTAAAAAAATATCATATGAAAGAAAAATAAACTTAAAGATATTTCCTTATTTTTTATTATGTTTGGGAGATAGAGTGGTGGAAAAATATTCTTTAGCAGAAAAAGTGCTTATGGATCATGGCGAGATAATAAAATATTTGCCAGAGTCCTTAAGGAATGATGAAAGATATATTTTAGCTGCATTGAAATCTAATCCTGAATATATCTTAAATGTAAAAGAAGACTTAAGATCAGACAGAAGATTTTTGTTGGAAGCACTAAAACAAAATCCAAATATAAAAAATATTATCCAGGTAGATATTACAGAAGACGAATTACAAAAAGAAAATAATTTTAAGATGTCGAAATCTTTTTTAGAGAAAATCTTTAAATGAGTTATTTGTTTGTCTTCTAATAATTAGTCAAGAACGAAGTTTTTATGATAGAAAAAATAGTGGGTTCGGGAGATTTTCTCCTGATTAATCAGCATTTATGCTGCAAGTGCAAACCTTCAAAAATACAAAAAAGATGCTTTTTTGTCCCCAGTTTGCGTATCTTGTCAAGGACAGATTAACAAGATGTCCTTGTTTCAAAAAAATAGAAAATTTTAAAAAAGAATTAACAAGTCTGATCATTTATGATTAGTCTTGGATTTCAAAAATTAGAATTTAAAAAATATTATTCGTAGCTGTTTTGCAAAACGATTTATATTTTTGGGGGAAAAAATTTAGAAAATAGAAAATTAATAAATAAAAATATATAAGTCTAATCATTTATGATTTGTCTTATAGTTACAAAAGTTTAAAAATAAAAACACATATCATATCTAATTATTAAATGATTTGTGTTGGAAGAAGGAATAGATTTGTATAAAAGAAAAACATTTATGTTAGATCAAAACCTATCTAATAAAATTAGAAATGCAACAAAGAAAATAAAAAATTATACTGAATCGGATTTGATTAACGATGCAATCAAACACTACTTTGAAAACGAAGAAGAAAATTTAGTTGCAGAAAAATTAGATCTAATAATTTATCACCTAGACAATCTTGCTGATACAGATAAAGAAATAAAAAATATACTTCAAGATTGTTATAAAAAAATAGGAGAAGTTATAGATATTCTTGAAGAAAGGAAAAACTTTAATTGCCAATAGTAAAATTAGTAAGCGTGGTACACGATGGCTCTAAAAGAATTGCAGAAAAAGCAACATCGAATTTAATCGAATATAATTACGACGTACAAAAAAGACCACCTTCTGGTGTGGTAAATCTTTTAGACTATGCTGATAACAAAAATAAAAATTTTGATAATGAAGAATTTATATCTACAATAAATGGATTATCTAAAAATAAAAATGTTGCAAAAAAACAATTGATGATGACAAGAGCAAATAGGCTCTGGGAAAAAAACAGGCATGATCCTAAACCTAAAAAGAATTCTCGTTTTTTGTATCATTTTGTTGTGTCTTTTAATAAATATGATACAGAAAAATTTAGTTGGGAGCAGCTTCATAAATTTTCTGAGCAGGTCGCAAAAGAAATTTGCGGATCAGAATATCAATCATATCTTTCATCACATTTACCATCGAGCGATGAAAGCAATGATTATTTTCATACTCATATAGTAATCAATGCCTATTCAAAAAAATATAAAGGCAACAAGCTACATATACCAGAAGGTTATGTAGAAAAATTAATTTCAAAGACAAACAAGCTAGCTAATGTTTTTGGTTATTCAGAAGTATCTGAACCCGAAATGATTAGCAGCATGAAAAAAGATAAAAGCTGGTATGAACATAAGAAATATAAAAACAACGATTCTTGGAAAGAAGAATTAAAAAAAGATTTATACTATGTTAGGAATAACTCAAAAGATTTTTATGATTATATAGATAAGGTTGAAAAATTAGGATATAAAGTCAGATACAAAAATCCAAATACTGGAAAAGAATATAAGACCATTTCATATAGTCCAAGAAAGGATCAGGCGGAAGCAAAAGCAGTGAGAGGAAAGACATTAGGTTATGAATTTACTAAATTAGGATTGCAAGAATACTTTTCTTTAAGTTTTGAAGAAAGAAAAGAATACGAGAAGAAAAAAATAAAAGATGAATTATCTAAAATTAAAAATGAAGAAGAAAAGATGAGAACCTTAAATAATAAAATATTTAATAAGATAATGTATGCTGGTGAGCTAAGGAAAATAAAAAAATATGATAAAAATAAAAATGAAAAAACAAAGTTAGAAATAGACCTGGAGCTAGAAGCAAATTATTTAAGAGAAAAAGAAATCGAGAGCAGCGATTATATTAAAGACCTATACCATACTTTAAATTTTGTTTCGATGTTAAAAATAAAAAGTTATGAGGAATTAAATGAAAAGATAAAAGAAAAAGACGAATTGTTTAAAAAACTTTTTAATGAAAGAAATGAATTGAATAAAACTCTTGATGAATACAATCTGTATCTAGAATATTTTGATTTTGCAAAACAAGAAGGGAAATTAAAGTATGCCGAGTCAAGATCTACTATTACTTTGGAAGAACTTAAAACTGAAAAAGAACTTTTAGAAAAACAAATAATCACTTTAAATAAAAAAATTGACAATTTAAAAGTATATTCAAAAGATTTATTAAAGTCGAAAAAATTTTATGATAGTAAAGAAACATTACATGAGCATAAGGCAGCTCAAAAGAGCTGGATTGAAAGAGAGGAAAAGAAAGTTGCTAAAACTAATGTTAAGAAAGAAATATTAGATAAAGAACTAATGAATAGAGGATAGATAATGATAAAGGTTAATAAAAGATATGTAAGTAGCAACAGGGTTAATAAAGAAAAAATAAATAATGATAAAAAACTCAATGATAACAATAAATTTAAAACTACTGGAAAAAATAAAAAAGAATCTATTAAAAAAGCTAAACAAAAAAATGAAGAAAAAAGTTTTAAGAAAGTAGAAAGTAGATATATAAATAAAAACTTAAGTAAAAAAGATAAAAAATCTACTACTGTGGAAGCAACAGCCTTTAAAGTTGATGAAGTTGAAAGAAAAAATTATTTTGATAAAGGGTATTACGTTGGAAAGTATGTCGACAAGAAAATTAAAGGATCTGCAAAGGGAGCAGTTAAGTTTGTTAATAGAGAATTGATGAACGAATCAAGATCTGAAGAAAATTTAAAAATCGTTCAGGATTATGCCTATTATGGAAGAATGTATGGTGGATTAGCTAAAAACGTTGGACTTGAAGCAGCTTCTGCTGGAATGAATAAAATAAAGACCACTCCCTTGATTACACCAAAAGGTTTTTTAAAAGGAGATATAAGACTCGATACCAGGACGATAAATCAAAGATTTAATGACTTAGGTAATAAGGGACTTAACAAAATAACTGGTTTAGAAAATGCTAATATTGAATTTTTTAAAAATAACAAATACAAAAATTTAAAAAATATTATTAGTACGGATTCTCCTGGAAAAAAGTTTACTAATAAAAAAATATGGAATGAATACTTGAAAGAAAAAGGTCTTGATAAATCAAGCCTTAGAAAATATATGCTTGTATCTAGGTCAAAATATAATTTAGGTTATGCAAAACTGTTGTATGCCGATAAAGAATTTCTTTTAAATAACATTGAAAGGAAAAATTATGCTAAAACTATCAAAAAGTTTAATAAAATCAAAACTAGAAGAATTAAAATTAAAAATGCAAGCAAGCAGGGTGTAAAAGATTATGGCAGAAAAATAATAAGGGACTTAAAACAAGATAGCAATAATCTAGCTTTAAGCGGTTTAGGTGAATCCGTTGATATTCATAGAAACTATTATAGGGCAGGGAAGGCATTCATCTATAAACCAGGAAAAAATATAACTATAAAAACTAGTAAGCAGGTTATAAAGGGTGTTAAAAATAGAGATAAAATTAAAAGTGGTTTTAAATTAATTAAAACTAAGCCTGTTAAAGGTTACAAGAGCCTTGCAAAAACGTATGGTAGGTATAGAAGTCTATATAAATCTAATGGTTTGGGAGCGGTAATAAAAGACATAAGCAAAAATACCATCGTACGTGCTTTTAATCTAATAAAAAAACTGATGATAGGTATATGGCAAGCTATGAAAGCAATTTTAGCAATGATGTTAGGAGCTGGATTTTTTGCGATGATAACTATGGGTCTAATTATGGCTGTTACAATTGTCCTGGGTAATAATAGGTCGATGCCATTGACAGATATTCAAATTGAATCTGATGTACACCAGGGAGAGGGTGTTGATCCTACAAAAAAGAATTTTGGCGAAGATATAAAAGAGCATTTTGATTATATTAGAGAATTAACTAGAAAATTAGATGAGAAGTATAGGAGTGAAGCAGATATTGTAAATTATCTACAAAATCCTGATAATGCCAAAGCTATTTTATCTTTAATTTCCGTAGAAAATGATAATGACTTATCAAGTAAAAATAAAAATAAAATTTATAAAGCAATAGATCAATACCACAAAGACAGTCACAGAATTAAAAGAGTCTATTACATTACACATAAGGTAGGAGATACTACAGTGGTTCTAAAGTGCTATGATATAGAAACTGATGAACAACCTAGCGATATAGTTAAAGTCACTAATCCTTATACTAGGCTAGATAAAGAGGGAGTAATAGGTGGTATATCTTCAAGTTCTAGCGGCAGCACACATAATAATCTTAATAATCCTGGAACAACTGGAAATGTAAAAAACGACTTTGAATCTGTTGTAAAAGAATTAAAGATTAGTGATGTAGAGAAAAAACATTGGGAGTATATTATAAGTAAAGAATCAGGCTGGAATCCAAGTGCAAGAAATCCATCATCAGGAGCTTATGGATTAGGTCAAGCTTATCCGCCTGAAAAAATGAAAAGTTATGGTGAAGATTGGCAAACAAATCCTAAAACTCAATTACTATGGATGCACGATTATATGATAAATAGATATGGCTCTATAACAAACGCTTATAACTATTGGATCAAGAATAATTGGTATTAATTTTTTTTACAAACATTTTGTCATATTATGATAAAATAATAAATCAAAATGAGAAAAATATTAATAAATGATAAAAGGAGAGAGAATGAAAAAAAGTAAAATATTTATGATTGCTGGATTTATAGCAATAACTAGTATTTTTAATGTTACAGAAATAAAGGCAGACGAGCAATGGAAATTTGAAGGTTGGAATGGAGATACAGTATCTAATGCAGAAGATATGTTTGATAATGAGTGGAAATTTCAATATCCCATTTTAGAAGGAGTTGAAGAACAAGAACCTATACCAAATCAAGCAGATTCAAGCATACCAGGATCAGACTTTTCAGGAATTGGAATGCAGGATATTGCAAATATTGTAGGCGGATCAGGAGGAATGGGATATGTTAATTTTAATGGTAAAACATACGCTTATTGGAATCAAGGCGATTTTGGAGGAAATATACAAAGAGTAGGTTGTGGACCAACTTCATTAGCTATCCTCTTGTCAAACTTAACAGGTAAAAGTGTAAATCCAAGAAAAGTATGGAATGAAGCAGTACGACTAGGAGTTACTGGTACTAGTTATGGAAGCGATGGTAATGGATTAGCAAGAATGCTAGAGTCTTACTTGGGTAGTCAAGGATATACAGTTAGAAGGACTTTAGATTATAATGAAGCTAGAAGACATCTAAGCAATGGCGGAATGGCTTTAGGCAATGTAGGCGGCAGGGATTATTATTCTAATCCACCAAGGCGAATTGGAAGCTGGTTTAACTTTAATGCAGGACACTTTGTAGCTTATGCTGGGGCAGATAAGAATGGTAATATCTTTACTCTTGATCCTGGGTGGAGAGAGAGGACAGGATTGGTAGACAAAGGTATGGTTCAAAGTGCAACAAAGGCATATTTCTTGATAGAAAAAAAGAAATGAATGTAAATATATGTAAACAAAAATAAAAAGCTTTAAAACGCAAAATATTGATTTTGAATTTAGCTTGAAATCATAGTTTACTAAGTATTTTACCCGCATAAGCGGGGGTGATCCCTCCCCTATGCTGATAATCATAAACTTGACCAGATTTTACCCGCATAAGCGGGGGTGATCCTAATCATACTTAAATTTACTTGACAAGTCAAAAATTTTACCCGCATAAGCGGGGGTGATCCTATTGATCTGACAAGCTCAATGCAAAAGCTTTAATTTTACCCGCATAAGCGGGGTGATGATTATAGAAAACTAAAAGCCAGGATCTGGTACTCCTGGCTTTTGTGTGCCTAAATGTAGACTAATATCTTTTCTAATCAATATTAATTTACTTCAAAACCATTAAAATCAAAAAATGATAAAGTGTTTTAATATTTTTTATTTTAATTATTATAGTGATTTATTAATCTGCAATAACTTTCCTATTAACTTAAGATTATTGTTCTGAAGATCGATTACTTTATTATTGCCATCTATAAATAAAAAATTTCCTTCATCAAGCAATCTAGCTTTTATTAATTGAATTTTATCATCAATTTCATCAAGAAAAATGTAGTTTTTCTTATCCTCAAATTCATTAACTTTACAAATGTAAATTATATCATGCTCATCAAAACAATTAGGAAATTTAGCGGAATCTTTTATTTTGTATGCAGCGATATTTTTGTATGGTATTTCAGAAGGATTATCAAAAGGAACATAATATTCAGTATCTTTATTGTCTGTTACTAAAATATCGTCTTCGCTAAGTAGGGGAACTCTAATCATTGATGGAAAAACCTTTGTGTTAGTTCTTACATAGTTATCAACATCACTTAAGATTTCATCTGGTGTTGTTTTTAGGATCTCACATATTTCCAAGAAAACGTCTAAACTTAAAACATCTGGATTGTCAGATCTTTCATATCTATACATTGTTGGTATTGATTTTCCAATTCTATTTGCGAGGTATTCTAAAGAGTAATTCAGTTCTTCTCTACGATATTTTATTGCTTGTCCTATTTTCATATTTCCCTCGTATTATAATTATTTTCATTTAATCGTGTTACGAAAAAATGTTACGAAAATCGTAAAAATGTTACGATTTTTAAAACTATATGGAACTATATAGAAACATATAGAAAAAAGATGAAATCTAATAAATGTTATAAAATCAATATACAGAACCATATAGAACCGTCTAGGTTTAACTAGAAAAGTTTATTAGTTTAAAGTGGTGGAGATGAAGGGACTCGAACCCTTGTCCGTGAAAGCGTCACCAAAGGCATATACAAGCTTATTAAGTTTTAAAGTTTCGCATAGAAAATAAAAAACTTACAAAAAGTTTTTATGCTAGCTTCATAATACTCGATATAGCTCAAAGCTTTGATATATCGGTTGTCGCGTAATTATAAAACGAATATTAAGTCTGCGACGGACCTAATATTCATTGCTGGACCTATTACTAGGCAGCTAGTGCGAAGTTTGCTTCGCTATTTTCGTTTGCGTTTATATTTAATTATCAATTTACGTTTTGATATACGGCCTGCAGCCAAAGCCTCTTCAATCACGTCGAAACCATGGCATCCCCATATAGGGTAATTATACTTATATAATAATGCTTGTCAAAAGAGTTAAATATATGATAAAATATAAAAAAGAAAAGGTTTTCTAGAATATAATTTCCATATTTGGGTATATATATGAAGACAAATATAATTCATAAAACAGGAGGGCTTATGAGAAACGCAAATAACACTGCAGCAATGCTTTTAGCAGGTGGACAAGGTTCAAGACTTAAAGCATTGACAAGAGAGATGGCAAAACCGGTAGTTCCTTTTGGGGGGAAATATCGTATTATAGATTTCGCCCTTAGTAACTCTACAAATAGTGAAATTAAAGATATAGGTGTCTTGACTCAATATAAACCACAACTATTAAATGAACACCTTGGCATAGGCACTGCCTGGGATTATGACAGAAATTTTGGTGGCTTAAGAATTCTTACACCATACTATACTGAAGAAGGTGGTAGGTGGTTTGAAGGTACTGCTTCTGCTATATATGAAAATATCAATTATTTAGACGAGGTTAATCCAGAGTACGTTTTAATTTTATCAGGCGATCATATTTATAAGATGGATTACAGAGAACTTCTAGATGTACATAAGCAAAAAGGTGCTGACTGTACAATCGCTGTTATGGAAGTAGATTGGGAAGAGGCTAGTCGTTTTGGAATCATGAATACTGATGAAGATGGTAAAATTGTTGAATTTGAAGAAAAACCAGAAAATCCAAAATCAAACCTTGCATCAATGGGTATTTATATTTTCAATTGGAAAGTTTTAAGAAAAGAATTAATTGAAGATTATGAAAATAAAGAATCTACAAATGACTTTGGCCATGATATTATACCAAAAATGCTAAACCAAGGATCACCACTTTATGTTTATAAATTTGACGGTTATTGGAAGGATGTAGGAACAGTTAGAAGTTTCTGGCAGGCAAACCTTGATCTTATTGATCCTGATAATGAACTTCGAATTTATGATGATAACTGGAGAATATATACTAAATCTCTTAACCTACCTCCACATAGACTAGGCAAGAAGGCTGAGCTTACTGATACTCTTGTAAATGAAGCTTGTGTTATAAATGGCAAGGTTAATCATTCTGTTCTATTTTCTGAAGTCGAGATAGAAGAAGGAGCTGAAGTTTATAATTCAGTTTTATTAAATGGAGTAAAAGTAAAATCTGGGGTTAAGATCTATAATGCTGTAGTAGCTGAAAACATGGAATTAACCGAAGATATAGGCAAAGAAAATGACGAAAAAGTTTATCTTGTCAGCAATGAAGGGATAGAGGAGGAATAGGATGGAAAGAATTGTTGCTTTAGTTTATAGTCCTGACTTTAATGAATCAAATTATGGTCCTTTATGTAAATTTAGACCAGATTATATGTTGCCATTTGGTGGTAGATATAGAATTATAGATTTCGCCTTATCAAATCTTGCAAATTATGATATAAATAGGGTTATCTTGTATGCAGGTAGCAAATTGCGTTCTACTCTTGACCACGTTGGTAACGGAAAAAGCTGGGAATTAAATAGGAGAAATGGCGGCCTTATGATAAACCCAGTAGGCCTAGCTAGTAAAGGACCTAGAAGCGAAGTTGAAACATATTATGATACTATAGTGTATTTCCAAGAGCACGATTTTGAGTATGTTTACATCAAAAACCCAATGTACATTATAAAGGAAGACATTGGTGATGCAATGGAAAAAATGAAAGAAGAAGACATTGATTGTTTAATCTTATCAAATAAGACTGTAGATAAGGATGGAGAATATCTAAACCAATCCATTATTAATTCTGATGATTCAGGAAAACCAACAGGTGTTGGCATTAACCTTGGAATTACAGATACAGTTGACTTATTCCTAGGCTCCTTACTAATGAAAAAAGAAGCTTTCCTAAATGTTTTAAGACATGCCATGCAGGCTAATGTATCTAATACTATGCTATCAGCACTTTTTGCTTATCCTGGAAAGTTAAATATTGATTTTTATAGACAAGAGAAAGAATTCGAAATTATTAAGGATGTAAATTCTTTCTATGAAGTTAATATGAGACTTCTTGACGAGGAGATTTTTGATGACCTATTCTATAAAGATGGTTTAGTATATACAAAATCAAAAGATGAACCATCAACTTCTTATACCAAAAATGCCAATGTTAAAAATTCGCTCATAGCTAACGGTGGAATTATTGAAGGAGAAGTTGAAAATTCTATTATATTTAGGGGCGCAAAAATTGGAAAGGGAGCTATAATAAGAAACTCTATCATTTTCCAAGATTCTGTGATAGGTGACGGCGCTATTCTTAACTTTGTTATCACTGATAAGGGTACAGAAATAGGCCACGATGTAAGATTATTTGGTAATAGGGCAAATCCATTCGTTACAGGAAAAAATGAATCGTTAGATCAAAGGAGCTATTAATGAATATACTTTTTCTAACAAGTGAATCAGTACCATTCATAAAAACTGGGGGGCTTGCAGATGTTGCTGGAGCTCTTCCAAAGGAACTTAAGAAAAAAGGTGTTGATATTAGGGTTGTATTACCCCTACATAAGGGAATAGATGGCTCTTTCCGTGAAAAAATGGAAAAGGTCACAGAATTTTACGTAGATCTTGATTGGAAACACCAATACGCTGGAGTTTATCAGTTAGAATGGGATGGAGTAACTTATTATTTTATAGATAACCTTGAATATTTTGACAGAGATGGTCTCTATGGTTACGATGATGATGCAGAAAGATATATCTATTATTCTAAGGCATGCACTCTTCTACCAAAAGAAATTAATTTTAAACCGGATATAATCCATTCAAATGACTGGCATACAGCTATGGTCAATGTTTTTGTAAATGATTTTAGTCAGGGTGATAGTTTTTATGAAGACATAAGAACCCTATTTACTATTCACAACCTAAAATACCAGGGAGTTTTCAACTCTGATTATATGGCTCTAGCCGGACTTGATGGAAGATATTTCAATGAAAACGACTTAAAGTATTTTGATGCAATAAACTTTATGAAGGGTGGAATTATTCACGCAACTCATGTAAATACAGTATCAGAAAATTATGCCAGAGAAATTCAATATCCATTCTATGGCGAGGGTCTTGACGGAGTAATTCGAGAATATAATTTCAAGCTAGATGGAATTGTAAATGGAATTGACTATGATGTTTGGAATCCAAAAACTGATAAAAATTTAGCTAAAAATTACGACTTAGACTCCATTGATGATAAGTATGTAAATAAAAAAGAATTACAAAAACTTTATAACCTTCCAGAAAGAGATGATGTTCCTGTATTTGGTATAGTTTCAAGGCTTAATGAAATGAAGGGTATGGATCTTGTTAGATATATCCTAGAAGAACTTTTACAAGAGGATATTCAATTAGTTGTTCTAGGCACAGGCGACTATACCTATGAAGAAATGTTTAAATACTTTGAATGGAAGTATCCAGAAAAGGTAGCTGCAAGGATATATTATAATGATAAAGAATCACATGACATCTATGCAGGATCTGATTTTTATCTCATGCCTTCTATTTCAGAACCATGCGGTATAAGCCAACTTATAGCCATGCGCTATGGATCTCTGCCAATTGTAAGGGAAGCTGGAGGTCTAAAAGATACTGTAATTCCTTATAATGAATATACCGGAGAGGGTACGGGCTATTCATTTGCAAATATAAATGCACACGAACTTTTATTTGCAGCTAAAAATGCCGTTGAAGTATATAAGAATAAAAAAGACGTCCATAGACATTTGATAGAAAATGCTATGAAGCAAAAGAATGACTGGGAAATGTCATCTGAAAAATATTTAGAATTGTACGAAAGAATTAAAGCTTAGAAAATATGAAAAATGATAAAGATTTTATCGTAAAAAGAATACAAAGTTTTTTGTATTCTTTTTATGCTAAAAATATAGAAAACGCAAGAATAAATGAAGTTTACGACTGCCTGTGTAGGTATATGATGGAAATTATTGGTAAAACTTGGGTGAAATCTAAGTCCCTTGGTGGTGACAAAGACTATTATATTTTATCCTTCGAATACCTACCTGGAAAGTTTATTGAAAGAAATATTCATAGACTCAAGATAAAGGATGAAATAATAGGAGCTCTTGATGAAATGGGCTTTGACATCGCTGATATTTTAGCCTGTGAAAAGGAAGCTGACTTAGGCGTTGGAGATATTGGAGTTGGATCATCAGCCTTAATAAATGCTCTTGCTAATGAAAATAAGCGTGCAGTTGCCTATGCCTTAAGGTATGAAAATGGCAACCTAAAGCAAAAAATTATTGATGGTAGACAGGTCGAATATTCGGATTTTTGGCTGGAACAAGGATCAAACTGGGAACATAAAAAGGCCTTTTCCTACCTACTTGAAATTGATGGTAGAAAAAATAAATCAATTGCCTATGATATGCCTATATTAAGTGATGATGCTGGTTTTGTAAATACCTTAAGACTATTTAAATCTGAACCACTTAATGCAATAAATATTGATGATTTTTCTAGAGGAGATTTTTTAAAAGCTTACGATGACTATATAAATGTCAGTTCTATTAATAAGTTCTTGTATATAGATGATTCTACCTATGAAGGTAAGATTTTTAGGTTAAAACAAGAATATTTTTATTCGGTATCTGCAGTTAGGGATATATTTAGAAGGCATAATAAAAGACATGGTAAGATTGAAGGAATTGAAAACAATATAAAAATATACACTCATGATATTCATCCAAGCCTTTCAATAATCGAATTCATAAGGATTTTAACTCAAGAATATGACTATGATATGACTAAAGCTGTTGAAATGGCAAGAAATGTTTTTGAACATGTTGCTTTTTCAATAACAGATGATAGTGTCGAAGTTTACGATATAGACATGATAAGAAGGATAAATCCTGGGATAATGGATGCAATCATTGAGATTCAAAAAAATCTTCAAATAAGCTCTAAAGATATTAGCCTTGTAAAGAATGGCAAGGTGTCTTTTAGGAATATAAATAAATATCTGTCAGGAGAATATCACTACTTATCAAAAATCATTTCAGATTCTCGAGAAAATGATATTAACCATTCATATTATAATTATGGTACTGACAGGATTCTTTATGCTGAGGCTGCAAATATAGGACTTACAAATCTTTTTAAAGACTACGGCATAAGTTCTTATCATAATGAAAAAATTGGAAAAATCAAAAAACTAAAAAATAATAAAAATTTTATTCTTGATTTAGACAAAGTAAAGTACAATAATAAAAGTGCGTTCGCAAATATTGTCAAAAATAGGACAGGTGACATCATAAATCCTTACTCTATTTTTGATATACAATTAACTATAATGCATGAAAGTAAAAGACAAATTCTTAATTGTCTTGCTATTGCTTATGAGTATTACATGCTAAAATATAATAGTAACCTTATGCTAACGCCAACCACCTATATATTTTCAGGTAAAGCCAATGAAGGATATTTCATGGCAAAAGAGACCATTAAATTTATCATAGCTCTTAAGAAAATGATTGATAAGGATAAATTTATTAGGGAAAAAATTAAAATTGTTTTTATAGAGGATTTAAATGTTGAGAAAATGAAAGTGATATTACCATCAGTTGATGTTTATTCAAATCTTACACTACCAACCCTTGATAATCAGAATTTCAATATTTTAAATGCTATTTTTAACATGTCCAATATTCTATCCTCAAAGGGTGGAATTGTAGATAATCTTACTAGGGAAAATTCATTCTATACTTTTGGTGCCGACTTTAAACAAGTACAAAAATTATATGAGGATAATACATATAATGCCAATGAGTTTTATTATGATAAGCAGGTTGTTAAATTCACTATAGACAATTTATTAAATGAATCCTTTGAAGATTTTCCTTATAATTTCAAGACTATTTACGATCAGTTGTTGATGTATAATGACTCCTTTAAGTGTTTTTATGATTTAGAAGATTTAATTGATACACGTAAAATTATCAAGAAGGACTTTTTGGATGTTTATAAATGGACTAATAGACAAATTGAAAATATATTGTGGGCAAATAATTTTAGATTGGATGAAGTAATTAGTAAAGAGAATGAACTTAGTTAACAATATTAGCTATAAAGAAATAAAAAAAATTAAATTAGGAGCAACTTATTCTAAAAATGAAACTACATTTAAGGTATTTGCTCCAAATCGAGATAAGATTGACCTAGTAATAACGGATGATTATAAAAAAGTTAGAAGAGATATCTATCCAATGGTAAAGGATGAGATGGGGATATTTACTGTTAGTTTAAAGGGAAACTACGACGAATATTTTTATAATTATATTGTTGAAGATAAGTATGAAGTAACAGATCCTTATGCAGTTTCAGCATCGATAAACTCTATGTATTCGGCTGTTATTGATTTGGGGGATACAAATCCAGAAGGATTTAAGGAAAGCAAACATCCTGACATTAAGGAAAATGAAGCTATCATTTATGAGTTAAGTGTAAAAAATTATACTGCTGACCAGTCAAGTGGGGTTTATAATAGGGGTAAGTTTTTAGGGCTTGCAGAAGCTGGTACCAGATACAAGGATGTAAAGACAGGACTTGATAATATAAAAGAGCTTGGTGTGACCCATGTACAAGTTTTACCTATTTATGACTTTATTTCTGTAGATGAAGATCATTCGAGATTTTTCCATGATGATAATTATAATTGGGGTTATGATCCTGAATTATATTTTGCCCCAGAAGGTTCCTACTCAACTAATCCTTTAAATCCAAAATCTAGGGTTAGGGAAGCTAAGGAGATGGTGAAGGCCTTTCACGATAGGGGAATAGGTGTGATTATGGATGTAGTTTTCAACCACACTTTTAAAACTATAGATTCAAACCTAAATACCCTGGCTCCTAAATATTATCACAGGACAAATCCTGATGAGAGTTTTTCAAATGGTTCAGGCTGTGGGAATGAGCTTGCAAGCGAGAAACCATTTGTTAGAAAACTTATTATAGATTCTTTAGTTTATTGGGCAAAGGAATATAAAATTGATGGTTTCAGGTTTGACTTAATGGCTCTTATTGACCTTGAAACTATAAAGATTGCAATAAAAGAGCTAAAGAAAATCAACCCAAATATAATTATATATGGTGAGCCATGGATGGCCTTATCTTCACCTCTAGCTTACGACCAGCAAATATGGAAGGGTAGACAGAGATCAAATGGATTTGGTGTTTTTAATGATGATTTCAGGGATGCTATCAAAGGTGATGTAAATTCATATGGAAAGGGTTATATTCAAGGCATATTCAACAACAAACATGCTATTGAAACTGGAATAAGGGGTTCGATAGATATCGGTAATGGCGATGGTTTTGCAGACGATGCTAGTGAGACAATAAATTATTTTAATTGCCACGATAACTTGATTCTATATGATAAGCTTGCTATTTCACTTGATGACACCAGTGATATCAATTCATATGTTAAACTGGCCTTAGGGATCATTATGTTATCTTTCGGTAAGCCATTTATTTACGAAGGAAATGAGTTTAATCACAGCAAAAAAAATGATGCAAATTCATATAGGTCACCGCTTTATATAAATGCTATAAATTGGGAAGATAAGGAAAATAATAAAGAAATTTTCACCTACACCAAAGACTTAATTGCCCTTAGGAAATCTATAGAAGCTTTTAAATATACATCATATGATGAAATAGAAAATAGACTTGATTTTATTGAAGGTCTTGATAATAGCTTAATAGGATACACACTCAATAAGGAATATTTAGTTTTAATAAATGTAAATTGTCATGAAATCTTCATTGACCACGATAAATTAGTAAATTATCTTGGTTCTGAAGGGTATAATAAAATTGAAAAGATTTTTGACAAAGAGGGTATGAATAATATAAGCATAGATATAAGTCATGGTATTAACTTAGAATCTTTGTCAGTAAATGTATATAAGATAGGAGAGGCTTATGGATTATAAGAAAATTTTTGATACTTGGTACGAAGATGACAGGTTTGATGAAGAAACCAGGAAAGAGTTAGAGGCCATTAAAGACAACGATGAAGAAATCAAGGATAGGTTTTATCAATCATTAAAATTCGGTACAGCAGGCCTTAGGGGTAAACTTGGTGCTGGCACAAATAGGATGAACAAGTATATGGTTGCTCAAGCTACTCAAGGTTTTGCAGATACCATAGCTGAAGGCGGAGAAGAAGCTAAGAAACGTGGCGTTGCCATTGCCTATGACGTAAGACATAAATCTCTAGAGTTTTCTAAGATTGCTGCTGAAGTTTTTGCTGCAAATGGAATTAAGGTTTATATCCATAAGGACATAGAACCAACACCAGTATGTTCGTTTACAATTCGTGAACTTGGTTGTGTGGCAGGTGTAATGGTAACAGCATCACACAACCCAAGAGAATACAATGGTTATAAGGCTTATAATGAAGAAGGCAGCCAAATTATGGATGAGACTGCCAACAAGATCTTATCCTATATTGGTGACCACCCAGACTTTTTTGAAATCCCAAGAATGGACTTTGAAGAGGGTCTAAAAGATGGAATTATTGAATATGTTCCAGATGAAGTTATCGATAAATATATTTCTCTAATCCTAGATTGCACAATTAATGATGAGGGAATTGACAAGGATATTTGCGTAGTTTACTCTCCACTTAATGGTACAGGAAATAAACTAGTTAGAAGAATTCTCGACGAGAGAGGATTTACAAATATACATGTTGTTAAAGAACAAGAAAATCCAGATCCAGATTTTACAACTGTTGGATATCCAAACCCTGAAGATCCAAAGGCTTTCAAATATTCAGAAGAATTAGGAAAGAAAGTCGGAGCAGACCTTCTTCTAGCAACAGACCCTGACGCTGATAGGTGTGCTGTAGAAGTTAAGGATAAAAATGGGGAGTATCAGTTTCTAACAGGCAACTTAATAGGTACCCTATTAACCCAATATATTTTATCAGGTCTAAAAGATAAGGGAGAGCTTCCAGATAAGGCTGCAGTTGTTAAGTCAATTGTAACTACAGATTTAATCGCTCCAATTGCTGCTAAGTATGATGTTCAAAAATTCGATGTTCTAACAGGATTTAAGAATATCTATGATAAGGCAAATGAGCTTGAAAGAGAAAATTCAGGCAAGTTTGTGTTTGGTTTTGAAGAATCAATTGGATATAATTACAAAGATTTTGTAAGAGATAAAGATTCTGTAAATGCTGCTATGATGATTACAGAAATGGCTGCATATTACAAAGCTAAGGGCAAGAGCTTAATAGATGTAATAGGAGAAATCTATGATGAGCATGGATATTATTCTAACGAAGTTATATCAATAGTTCTCGAAGGTGTAGATGGCCAAGAAAGAATTGGAAGGATTATGACTGAAGTAAGAACAAATCCTATCAAAGAATTTAATGGCGATAAGGTAGTTAAAGTTATTGACTATCAAAATGATGATACTGGACTTCCAAAATCAAATGTATTGAAATATTACTTTGGAGATGATTCTTGGGTAACATTAAGACCTTCAGGTACAGAGCCAAAGATTAAGATTTATGTAAATGCCATTGCTGATTCTATGGATAAAGCAAAAGATAAGAAAGATTCAATAGTTAAGCACATGGAAGCTGTAATTGACTCTATAAAATAAAATAATTCTAGGCCTCAGGGGAAACTCTGAGGTTTTTTTCTTAAAAACTTGAATTTAGGCTTAAAATATCATAATATATAGCCAAGGAGTATTAAATATATGGAAAAATTTTTTAATCTTATTGATAAAGTATTTTCAATAAATGTTTTTGGAAGTTTAACTTTATATCAATTATTATCAACAATATTAAAGTATATATTTGTTTTTGTAGTTTTTTATTTTATTTACTCTATTATTAGAATAATATATTACGATGTTAGAACTACACTTAAAAAAGAACAAGATTCTGATACTTATTTAAAATTAATAAATTTGAACGATGGTTTTTCCTTTATGGTTCAAGAATATTACTTTTTGGGAGAAGATAACACTATTGGTAGAGATGCAAGAAATACTATAAGTATTAATGATAAGTATTTATCAAAATTCCATGCTAGAATTCTTCAAGACGAAAGTATGTATTTTCTCGAAGACCTAAAATCAGCAAATGGTACTTATTTAAACGATGAAAAAATCATTGATGCTATAGAACTAAAATCTGGAGATATTATTAGAATAGGATCTCTTAAGTTTTTATTTGTCCAAGGTGATCGAGATGAATAAATCGATAGATATATTAGAAAAGTCAATGAGAAAAACTAGGGCCAAGGCAAATATGCTTTTATTTTTCTTTGAGTTTTTGTCTTTGTCTTTGGCGATGATTTTCAATATAGAAAATCTAACAAATATGGATTTTTATACCTATCTAGCAATTTTGGCAGTAACTCTTCTTACTTCATTTTTGGTAGATAGGTTTACAAAGTCTGATAATATTTTGCTACTAATAGTAAATATGTTATTTTCAATTGGTGTTGCCATTATATATAGACTGGATCCAAAGTTAGGTAGGAGACAACTGCAATTTTACTTAGTTGGAGTAATTTTATTTTTTATTACCTATTTTATATTAAAAATTGGTAATAAATGGGATAAATTAATATTATTCTACGCCGGGATATCAATAGCTTTATTTATTATAACACTTGTATTTGGTACTTATCTATGGGGTGCTAAGAACTGGATTATAATTGGTAATAAATTTAGTATCCAACCTTCAGAGTTTATAAAAGTGCCCCTAGCATTTTTTATAGCAAGTTTTTATACTAACTTCAACCAAATAAGTCTTAAGCCCTTTGGCAGGTATTTTATGAACTTCATGATTTATGTATTCATAGGATTCTTGTTTCTTCAAAAAGACTTGGGAACTGCTTTGATATTTTTTGGTGTTTTAATTTTAAGCCAATTTGTTTATGAAAAGGACAGAAAACTTATATTTGTAAATATGTTTTTTATGATAATGGGTTCTATAGCTGCATATTTCTTGTTTGGTCACGTTAGAATAAGGGTTGCAACTTGGCTAGATCCATGGTCAGACATTGACGTTACTGGATACCAAATAACTCAAGCACTATTTGCAACAGCAAGTGGGGGACTTTTTGGAACAGGAATTGGCCTTGGAAGACCAGATTATATACCAGTGGCGGAATCAGATTTCATTTTCTCTGCTATTTGCGAAGAAATGGGTGTTTTCATGGGCATAGGAGTAGTCCTATTATTTATGATTCTCGTTTATAGGGCGATAAAAATATCTCTTATTCAACAAAATAAATTCTATTCTGTCTTAGCTTTTTGTATAGGGGTTTTATTTGCGCTTCAAACTTTTATAATTTTAGGAGGGGTATTAAAATTAATTCCACTAACAGGTGTAACCCTACCATTTATTAGCCAGGGTGGATCATCCATGCTTGCAGGTTTTATCCTTCTTGGCTGTCTCCAATATTGTGGAGAAGAAATAAAGGAAGTAGGCGAAAATGACAGATAATAAAACAAACAAAAAAAGAACTGATAATAAAACTCTTTTAGATAAAATCAAGGAGCTTGAAGAAAAACAGAGATATAAGGAAAATAGCCAACTTAAGGTTCTGACAAAATCAACATTAAATAAAAGACTTGTTTTTGTAATGGTATTTTTTGTGTTTTTGTTTATGTTTGTAGCTTTATACTTAGTTTATTTCCAATTATTTAAGGCAAAATCTTTGGCAGATAATTCTCATAATAGGAGACTCTGGTTAAATGAGGATTTAGTTAAAAGGGGAAGTATATACGATAGAAACGAAAATGTTCTAGCCTATAGCGAGAAAGATGAGTCAGGAAAACAAGTAAGGATTTATAATTATCCTGAAGCCTCAGCTCCAGTTACAGGATATTCTTCCAATACTTACGGGAAAACAGGAATTGAAAAATCTTATAATAAAGAACTCCTTGCAATAAGTGGAGAAAATTTTAGTAATTTTAGAAAAATGGTTGTCAAAAACGATACAGGAAATGATCTCCATTTAAGTTTGGATCAAAATATTCAAAATATAGTCTATAATTACTTAAGTGCCTACAAGGGTTCTTGTGTTATTATGAATCCAAGTACTGGTCAAATTCTAGCAATGGTTTCAACACCAAGTTTTAACCCGAATACTTTAGACAATGATTGGAATAATCTAATCCAAACAACAGATGGTAGGCTAGTCAATAGGGCAACACTTGGTATGTATAGACCGGGTTCAACCTTTAAAATAATAACTTCTGCATCAATTTTAGATAATAAGATAGATACATTTTATAATGATAAAGGAAGTGAAGTTATTCAAGGTTATGAAATAAAAAACTATGATGATCAAATTTTTGGTAATCTTGACCTAAGATCGGCATTTGTAAACTCTGCAAATACTTATTTTGCAAACAAAGCTGTTAATTTAGGCAAAGATAAGCTTGCTAGGACAAGTGAAAAATTTGTTTTCAATAAAGACTATAAATTTGACTTAGATAAAAATAGCTCAGTTATTCCTTTCAAGGACTTAAATGAAGCGGATCTAGCGATGACGGGATTTGGTTATGGTAAGACACAGATGACACCACTTCATATGGCGATGATTACATCCGCCATTGCCAATAATGGTGTTATGATGAAGCCTAGACTTGTAGATAAGATTACAAACAAAGAAAAAGATGTTGTTTATGAGGCAGAAAACGAAATTTTATCAAAGGCAACAAGTGAAGATACTGCAAATACAATTAGAGATATGATGGTTGAAGTAGTTAATTCAGGAACCGGAACTAATGCTTATCTAAATTGGGTACAACTAGCCGGAAAAACAGGAACAGCCGATAAGGCTGATGGAAATGTTGATGCTTGGTTTGTTGGATTTGCTCCAGCTTATGAGCCAAAGATAGCCTTTGCTATGGTAATAGAAGATAGCCAAGGCACAGGTGGTGAAGTGGCTGCGCCTTTAGCAAGAAATATAGTTAGGGATATTTTTAATACAATATCATTTAACTAATCACATAAGCTTATTTTTGATATTAGTCCAGTAATGGTTTTTATTAAGAATAAGCTTATTTATTTTATTTGGGGAAACACCTATGCTAATTTTGAAATCTTTAGTATAGAATTCTCTGCCATCAAAAATAAAAATTGTATGGTAGTTATCTCTCTTTGAAACAGATATTTCAACTGTCGCATCATTTGGAAGTACAACAGGACACTTTAGTGACTTGTTTAAATTTGAATATACAGGAGCAATTGGAGTTAGCTGAAAACCATTGAGTGATTGGTGCAAAATAGCTCCATTTGCTGATAAATTGTAAGCAGTAGATCCGTGTGGAGTAGAAATTATCAGACCGTCTCCAGAATAAGCCTCAATAAAATTGCCGTCTATAAAAACTTTTAGTCTAATAATTTGGTTTTTCTTAGATTTAACAACTACTTCATTGATTGCATTTATACTCTTGTTGTTAATTTTTGATTGAAGAACTGTTAGTTCTTCAACTTTGTATTGATGTTTTTTTAGAGCATCTACAAATTCTTCTAGCATGTCTACCTCAATTTCTTGGTAGAATCCGAGGTGACCAGTGTTTATTCCTATGAAGGGGATAGAAGAAAAATTTGAAAGATGAACTGCATTTAAGAAGGTACCGTCACCTCCTATTACAAGATTTAAAAAAGCGTTGGGGTTAAAATCTGCGCTAATTTGATAACCGTTGGACTCTAATATTTTTTTTGTTCTCTGAAAGATTGTGTTTGTATACCTAGATTTGTTTTTAAAAATATTAATTATATTTGTCATATCATATCCTCTCGCTTATATTATATCATAGGAGTAAGTATGAAATATATAAAATTTAAAAATTCTAAGAAAATATCTTTAAAAAAGTTCCTAAAAGAAAAATCAATATCTATGAGAGCTTATCAAGAACTCATTAAGGGAGGAATATTTGTCAATGACGAACCAACATTCAAAAATATTTCTCTTAAAGAAGGAGATACTATAAAAATATTTATAGAAGATGAAAACTTAGACTACAAACCTATTGAAGGTGATTTAAAGATTGTTTATGAGGACGATAATCTGCTTGTAGTTAATAAGCCTAGTGGACTTACTGTAAACTCTAATAATCAAGTAAGTCTAGCAAATTATTTGGCGTATTATTTCAAAGAAAATAATATAAAAGCAAAAATTAGGTTGATTTCAAGACTTGATATGAATACTTCGGGTCTTATGATGGTTGCAAAGAATAAGTACGCTCAGGCTTATTATCAAAAACAACTAGAAGAAAATAAGATAACAAAAAAATATCTTGCATATATTAAAGGTGAATTAAATATAGATAAGCTCTATAAAATTAGGCTTGCCTATGATGAGTCAAGCAAGTCCTATAGAGAAAATAATGATGGTAAGGAAGCCATTACATATTTTAAGTCCATAGAAGTAGGGGGAAAATATTCTATAATTGAATGTGATATAAAGACAGGAAAAACCCACCAAATCAGAGCTAGTCTTTCAAATTTGAAATATCCAATAATAGGTGACCTTCTATATGGTTCAGAATATCAATTTGAAAGATTTCTCCTACATTCATATTATTTGCAATTTATAGAATTTTTAAGTCAGGAAAGTATTATCCTTGAGGATTTCCATGATTTTAAGCCCTTTTTAATTAAATTGTGAAAAGATTTATCTTGCAAAATTTATAGAAATATATTATAATTAAATTATCCTAAGGTAAGGTCCAATTTAAACCTACAAACTTTATAAGGGATTGCGGAGTTCTAACTTTGATGACAAGCCTCCTTAGAGTGGAAGTCAGAGATTTTAGACAGCTTGCCCACCTTCACATACGGGAAGGTCTTAAGTTAAGGACCCCTTAGGATAATATTAAGTTTTAAAATATTATTTTTGGGTAATAATTAGTAAGACTAAAATAAAGGAGAATAATTTATGTCATTACAAGATTATATTGAAAGCAAAGCAAAAGCTAAACAAAGAGAAATTAAATACGAAATATGGAAAGCTAAAAATCATGACTCAAGAATGAGAGGCCAAGGTCTTTTAGTAGGTGCACTTGTAGGTGCAGCTGCAGGCATTTTATTTGCCCCAAAATCTGGCAAACAAACTAGAGAAGATTTAAAAGAAGCTTTTAATGATACAGTAGATACTGTTAGAGATACAACTTACGACGTAATCGATCAAGCAAAAGATGGTTATGAAGATTTAAAATATAGAGCTTATACAGATCTTCAACCAATTAAAGATGGTATTGAATATGGCGCAGAAGTTGCAAAAGATACAGGTAGACAAATAAAAGAAGCCTCTAAAGAGGTAAAAGATTCTCTTGCTGATGGAGCAAAAGACGTAAAAGAAATAGTTAAAGAAAGTGCTGGAGAAATTTCTAAGGTTGCTGATGAGAAGAAAGAAGAAATCTCAAAAGAAGTAAAAGATACCAAAGAAGATGTAGAAGAAGGCGCAAAAGAAATAAAAGATGAAGCTAAAGAAACAAAAGAAAAGGTAAAAGAGAACGATTTAAAAGTAAAACATAAAAATATTTAGTCAAGGAGATATAAATGAGTATAACTATAGATTTTAATCTTCTAGGCAATATAATTATGAGCGTCTTAGCTATACTAGCTCTAATATTTTTAGTACTAGTTTTAGTTAAGGTGAATAAATTGTTGGGAAGCGTTCAAGAGGTTCTTAATAAGAATTCAAGTAATATTGATAACGTGATTACTAAATTACCACATCTAACAAATGAGGCGACAAACCTTGTTGAAAATGTTAATAGTGTAGTTACAGATCCTAACTTAAAGATGGCAATAGCAAAAGTAAATGATACTATGACAAGTGTTAATTCTATAGCTGATGATGTTAAAGATACAGTTAATTATGTTGGAATAACAGCTGTTGATAGTGTAGATACTTTTGGAGCTGGAGTTGCATCAATTACTGACTATTCATCTTTAATTATAGATGTAATAGATATCGTAAAAAACGTAATTGCAGGTTAAACTAAGACCATCTAAATGATGGTCTTTTCTATAATGGAGGAAATATGGGACAGCCAACAATCAAAGACGTAGCTAAGCTTGCAGGCGTATCTATATCTACGGTTTCTAGGGTTATGAACAATTCAAAACCTGTTAGTCCAGAAGCAAGAAGAAAAGTAGTAGATGCAATTAATAAGCTTGACTTTAAACCAAATGAATTAGCTAGATCCTTAGTAATGAGAAAATCAAACCTTGTAGGTGTAATTGTTAAGGATATTGGAATTGAATACATGGCTCAACTAATAAGGGGCATAGAAGAAATAGGTAGGGTATACAAATATGATATCTTGCTTACAAGCTCTTATGGCGAAGATAAACAAGTCGAAAACTCTATAGACTTTTTAGCAACCAAACAAGTTGAGGGCTTAGTAATTATTACTGAAGATATATCTACAGAAATACTTGTAAAACTTAGAGAAACAAGAATACCTTTTGTAATCTTAGATAAGTATCATAACTATAAAAACATAAAAACTGTTAAAGTTGATTATGAGACTGAGGAATATAAACTTATATCTAGTCTAACAGAAGCAGGTCATAAAAACATATTATTGCTTGCAGGTAAAGATCAAAACGTAATCAATGAGTCTATGATAAATGGTTATGAAAAGGCTGTAGGTAAGGATAATTCTTATATCTTAAGAATAGATGGAATGTCAAGCGACGATGGATATTCAAATGCAGGTGAAGCTGTAAAAATTATTAAGGAAAAAAATATTAGCGCAGTTGCCTGTGTGAATGATGAGATGGCAATTGGTTTTATGAACTATTGTGTTGACCACGGAATTAAAGTCCCTGATGACCTATCTGTTGTAGGATTTGGTGATAACAAAGTTGCCAGCATATACAGACCAAAATTAACCACAGTTTCTATTCCATATTATGATATAGGTGCAATTTCTATAAGAGCATTAATTAAAAGAATCAAGAAGGAATCAGATATTTTAGAAGATGATTGGATCATTGATGCTCAAATAAACAAAAGGGAATCAACCAAAGTTATTAGTTAAAGTATTGTTAATTTTTTTAAAAATAGTAAAATATAACTATAAATAAAAATCAATTTAGGAGGATTTTATGGCAGAAAGAACAGTAGTTGTTACAAATGAGACAGGTTTACACGCTAGACCAGCAGCATCATTAGTACAATTCGTAAAAAACTATCCAGGTGAAGTTACAATTATAAAAGATGAGAAAGAAGCTAATGCAAAGAGCATCTTCAATGTTATGAGCCTTGGAATAGCTAAAGGAACTGAAATTAAACTAATCGTAGAAGGCGATGATGAAGAAAAATTTGCTGACGAATTAGTAGAATTTGTTGAGAATTTAGCTGAATAAAATCAAGTCTATAAAGGATACTTTTAAAGTATCCTTTTTTTAAAATATAAATATAAGGAGAATAGGTTATATGACTGAAAGATACGAAGGAATTAAAGCTAGTACTGGTTATGCTATTGGTAACATTTATTTATTTACAAGAGAAAAAATTGATGTCAACCAAGCAAAAATCTCGCAAGAACAAGCTGATGGAGAATATCAGAAAGTAAAAGAAGCTATCAACGCTTATTTTGAAGATTTAAGCAATCTCGATAACCCAACAGAAGCCCAACAAAATATAGCAAATGCCCATAAAGAATTACTCCAAGACCCATATTTTTCTGACACAATTGAAGGGAAGATAAAAAACGAAAATAAAAATAGTGAACTTGCTTTAGATGAGACCGTTAGAGAAATGGTTGAAATCATGAGTGCCCTTGATGATGAATATCTAAAAGAACGTGCAAGTGACTATCAAGATATTGGCTTCCAAGTTATGTATAAATTAAAGGGAATTAAACCAAAAGATTTATCTAATCTTGATAAGGGGAGCATAATCATTTCTAAAGAACTAACACCATCTGATACAGCAAATATGGATAAAGAAGCAGTTGTTGGCTTTGCAACAGATTTAGGTGGTAAGACAAGTCATACTTCTATAATTGCCCAAACTTTAGATATGCCTGCCCTAGTTGGTATGGCAAATGTTTCTACTAAGCTAAAAGGCGGAGAAAAAGCAATTATTGATGGGTACGAAGGAGTTCTAATCATTAATCCTAGCCAAGAAGAAATTGAAAAATACGAAAAATTGATTCTTGAACAAAAAGAGAAGAAAGAAAGACTTAAAAATGTCAAGGATATGGAAGCTATAACTACCGATGGCAAAAAAATCGAAGTTTCAGCAAATATCGGAAATATTGAAGATCTTAAATTAGCTATAGAAAACGGATGTGATGGTGTAGGCCTATTTAGAACTGAATTTTTATACATGGAAAGTTCAGAATTCCCAAGCGAAGAAGTTCAGTTTGAAGTCTACAAAGAGGCAACTGAGATGCTTGGAGAAAAACCTCTTATCATAAGAACTCTTGATATTGGAGGGGATAAGGGACTTGATTATTTCAAATTCCCTGTAGAAGAAAATCCATTCCTAGGTTACAGAGCGATTCGTTTATGCTTAGATAAGGAAGATATATTTAGAACCCAATTAAGAGCCTTAGTAAGAGCATCAGCTTTTGGTAATCTAAAGATAATGATTCCTTTCGTAGTAAATATTGATGAGTTAAAGAAATCAATCGAATTAATTGAAGACATCAAAAAAGATCTTGATAAGGAAGGAATAGAATATAACAAAGACCTTGATGTAGGAATAATGGTTGAAACCTCTGCTTCAATAATAATGGCAGATAAATTTATTAAATACGCTGACTTTTTCTCAATAGGAACTAATGACTTAACCCAATATACCCTTGCGGTAGATAGAGGAAATGAGAATATAGCTCATATGTACTCAAACTATAACCCAGCGGTTCTTAGAGCTATTAAACATGTAATTGATGTATCTCACCAGGCTGGTAAATGGACAGGTATGTGTGGAGCCTTTGCAGCTGATACAGAAGCAACAAAACTTTTACTTGGTTTAGGATTGGATGAATTTTCAGGCTCATCTGCAAAAATAGCAGAAATTAAAGACACAATTTTAAAATCAAGCCAAGCAGAAGAAAAAATCTTTGCAGATAAAGCCATAGATTTAGAACTTGCTTCCGAAGTAGAAGAATTAGTTAAAGAACATAATAAATAAGGGATAAAAATGACTAGTGATATTAGAAATATCCTAGGACATACTAATATTTTTAATAATCTTGGTGATTTTGATAGAATTGAGAAAATTGGATCAAGCAAATATAGGGTAGACAAAGATGGAATATCTTATGTCTTTGCCCTTTATGACCTTGACCAATTTGACAATATAGAAAATGAATCTTTCGTCAACGAGGTTTTGGAGCACGCAGGCCTAGATCCTCTTAAGATCTATGAAAAAGGTTTGATGCCTGATATAGAAAAATCTTTTAAAGTTTATGAATACAGAAACGAGATATCATTAAAAGATTTTCTAGACAAAGCAAGTTTAGATGAGGAAGAAAAAATTGGAAAAGAATTTGGCATTGCACTTAGAAAGCTTCATGGAATAAAGCCTACCGATAAGATAGATTGGCACAAAGCCTTTCTTCTAAAGTCAAATCAAATATTTTATAGACATGGTTTAAGTGAGATAGGTGATGATGATTATATGTTGGTAGATTTTATTAATTCTAATAGGCATTTGACCGAAAATACTGCAATAAACCTTTTATATAAAGATATTAGTGATAAAAACATTAGGATATTTAAGGAAAAATATTTAGATTTAAGAGGTATAAAAAAACTTGAATATGGTGATGGAATAGTTGATTTTGTTGAAATAAATAGAATTGCAATAACCCACCCAAATTTTGCAAAAGCTGCTTTATATTCTTATCATGAAGGAAATAAACCAGCTCGAAAGTTTTATCGACTCTTAAGTTTATATCAAGCAACAACTATCCTTGATAGCATAATAGATCAAAGAGATAAATCACCATCATACTTGAGTAAAGATGAGTTAGAATCATTACTTGATATGTATGATAATTTCAATGAATTAATACCAAAATGGGCAGAATAAAAAAGGTGGCGTTATAATGGCAATTCCCCTTAAAATAGATGACAAAGATAAATAATAGTTTTAGTTAGATTTTGGGGATTTGTAATTATATTAGCCGCTTTTTAAAGCTCAATTTATTGAATAAATCTCCATTTTATGATAACATTTTATTATAATATAAGGAGGTTGTATGAAAAAATACCTTTGGATTTTGTTTGGATCCTTTCTTATAGCAGGAGGATTGTATTTTTTTCTACTTAGCCAAGATATAGCAGCTGGAGGAATATCAGGTTTTGCGCTCGTAGTATCTAAGGGATTACCATTTATAAATTTGGGTATGGTCAACCTCTTATTAAACGTGATAGTCTTAATCGCTGGTATGGTTTTTATAGGTTTTGATTTTGCAAAAAAATCTCTCATATCATCCCTAGCAGTGTCAGCATATATACTTGTGTTTGAAAAAATTGTTCCAAATGTTAGTCTAGGCAATGACAAGATAATAAATATAATATTTGGATCGACTATAGTTTCTTTGGGTCTTGCAATAGTATTTAACCATGAAGCTTCTTCAGGTGGGACAGACCTAATCGCAGCAATATTTAATAAGTACTTTAATGTACCCCTTCACGTCTGTTTGTTTTTTGCAGACTTCGTGGTTGTTGTTTCATCAGCTTTCATAATAGGTATTGATCTTGCCATGTATGCCACCCTTGCGATTATGATTCAATCTATAGGATTTGATTATTTCATGCAAGGATTTGGTAGAAAAATATCTATCATGGTTATTTCTGATAAGTACAGGGAAATTAATGAGATGCTAGTTAATAAGCATGAAAAGGGCGTTACCCTTATTGAAGCTGAGGGTGGATATTCTCATAATGAGAAAAAAGTTGTAATGACTATAACAAGTGTTAGGACATTTCCTGCAATCAAAGATGATATTTTACAAATAGATGATAGAGCCTTTGTATTTACATATACAATCTCAGAAGTATTGGGTGAGGGCTTTACCTACAACCAATTGGATTAGGAGAATTATTATAAAAGAATTTATTATAAAAAGATTTACAAAAAACAAAGCATATTTAAAAACAAAACTTGGTGATGCTGTGATGGATAAGGACCAGGTTAAGGATTACAGGCAAAATGATAAAGTAGAAGCTTATCTATATAAGGAATTAAATGAAGTTTTAAGGGCGAGTCGAGTTCTTCCTTATAAACCCGGTAAGATTTATGATTTAAAGGCCGTTGAGGTTACTAAAAAAGGTGTTTACTTTGAAATAAAAGGGGGACACGCATTCCTACCATTTGAAGAAAGAACTTACAAAATCTTAAAAGATATGGTTTATCCTCTTTCCTTTAAGGAAGAAGACGGATATTTATACCTAACTAGCAAGATAAGAGAACTTTTAACCAATGATCATAATTTTAAGGAAAATGACATTGTTAAAGGTAGGATTTATTCAATAAATAAATCAATTGGAGCCTTCGTAGTTATTGACAATAAATACGATTCATTAATTAGAATTAAGGAACTAAAAGGTGTATATATCGAAGGTGAAGAAATTACAGCTAGGGTCAAAGAAGTAAAAAGTGACGGTAAGATTGAACTTTCTCTTAGACAAAGAGCTTATTTAGAAATAAATAACGATAGCGATAAAATTTTAGACTACCTCTATCAAAATGGAGGAGTTTGCGATGTTTCTGATAATTCATCGCCAGAAAAAATTTATTCATATTTTTCTATGAGCAAATCTTCATTTAAAAGAGCTATTGGTCGCTTGTATAAAAATAAAGATATAAAAATATTTAATAACAGAATTGAACTAAACGAAAGGTAAGTATGGAGAATAATAATAAACTTTTAGCAGAAGTTAATGGCAAGAAAATATATAGAAATGATGTTATCGCTTTTATGCAAAATATTGAAGGCGGTGCAAGGTTTCAAAATGAAGAAGGTATCAAGGTCCTAACTGATGAGATGGTAAATCAAGAAATAATTCTTACCGATGCCTACAAAAACAAACTAGATACAGATGATGAGTTTCAAAACGAACTAAAACTTGTCAAGGATAATATGCTTAAAAATTATGCAATGCATAAGATTTTTGAAAGTGTTAATCCAACAGAAGATGACCTTAGAACTTATTATGATGAAAATAAGGAAGTGATAAGCCCAAATAAGACTTATACAGCTAGTCATATCTTAATAGATGATTTAGATAAGGCAAATGAAGTATATAAAGAAATTGAAAATGGGCTGGACTTTAAGGAAGCGGCAAAGAAATATTCAAAAGATCCATCTGCAGCTAGCGGTGGCTCTCTAGGAACCTTCCCAAAAGGAGTTATGGTAAAAGAATTTCAAGATGGTCTTGATAGCTTAAAGATTGGAGAAATATCAAAACCTGTTAAATCACAATTTGGATACCATTTAATTTATCTTGAAGATGTAAAAAATGAAGAAGCAAAAGCTTTTGATGAAGTAAAAGATCAGGTTTATCAAACATATCTTATGGTAAAGAGACAAGAAAAATACTTAGAGAAACTAAACGAAATCTCAAAGGATGCAGAAGTTAAAAAATATTATTAGGCAGGCCTTATGGCAAGTGAAAGCACAAAATCAAATTTCAAAAAATTTATAGAATGTTTTAATACGAAGGTAATAGAAGAGGATTCTTTTCCGACAATAGTAGGGACAATTCTAAAAACAGCCAGTGAAAATGGATACAAGATAATAGATTTAGAAGAATCCTTTTATATACAAAAAGGAGAGAATCCATTAGCCTTACTACATTTAAACATTGATAGTCCGTCGGATATACCTTTCGATTTTTCAACATCAAATGACGGAAAATCCATTTTTAGCAAAGCTAATATTAACTTAATTTCATCTGCCATAGTTATAAATTATCTATTAACTAATTCCGCGCTCTCTTTTGATGTGCTATTATCCTATAGTAATATTCAAACAAAAATTGAAGATTATAGGGAAATAGTCGATGTATTAAGAACTAAGAATATAATAAATTTAAATTTAAGACAGGCTAATGCAGTAGCTGATGAATTTTCAAGTCTACTTTTATCTTTAATTACAGTTCCAGTTGATAGGTTTAAACCAGAATTTTCTTATAAAACCTATAGACTAGCTTTAAGTGATCTCATGGGTGGTCATGCTGGTGATAATATAAATAAAGTTAGAAAAAATTCTATAAAGATGATTATAGGGTTTTTTAGGAGACTAAAGTCAAAAGTGGATTTAGAAATGGTCTCCTTAACAGGAGGAGATAGGTATGATAATATACCATCTTCAGCAAATTTAGATTTTGTGATTAGTTCTGAATATGAAAATGATTTATCAAATGCTTTTGAAATCTATAAAAACGAAGAAATTGAGAAAAATCTACGCTATGAACCTGATATGAAATTCACTTGCCAAGAGATTGAAAATAAAGATATTAATCCAATAACTTCTGAATCATTTAACCACCTGGCTTCTTTCGTTGAATTATGTCCATCAGGTAGCTTCGCGGTTAATAGTTTAGACAATCAGATTATATCATCTTCTAATCTTGCCACAACTAGGACTATGAAAAATTCAATCAACATGATTTTGGTCTTAAGATCTCTAACTGAAGAGGGTATCAGGCAGATGCTTGAGAAAAGTAATCTTGCAGCTAGCATAGCAAAGTCAGAACTTGATGAAAAGATATATATTCCAAGTTTTAAGAATTCTGATAAAAGCTTTACAAAAATTTTTGAAGAATCTTATAATAATCTTTTTAATAGGCCAATAGAAGTTATTAAGACCCAATATTCACTAGATTCTAGAATAGTTTTCAAAAATCAAAATGTGAAGATGGTTTCATTAGGGGTAAAATATAAGCAAGACGAAGAATATTTCTATACTCAATTAGATGATATCTTAACGGTAATAATTTTAATTGAAAATGTATTCGACAAACTAAAAGAAATTAAGGAGCAACTATGACAGAAAGATTTGATATTCACGGTCATGATGTAGTTTTTAATAAAAACGAAGGCAAGGCTGTAATAGCTATTCAACTAGGTGAGACAGAAGAAGAATGTCTTTTAATAGACATCTTCAGTGTAGATGATAAGGAATACATCGCTCTACTTTCTGGAGAATCTTCAGAAATTTACCTATTTAGGTACACAGACATATATGGTGAAGAAAACATAGAATTAACTATGATTGATGATGAAGATGAAATTGATGACGTCTTCCATATCTTTAGCCATTACTGGACAGATGAAAAGATTGATGATCTAATCGATGAATACGACGCAGAGGCAAATTCAGAAGAATAATAATGACCCAAGTATATTATAAGGTCAGTGATTATTATAAGGAAACCTACAAGGAAAAAGTCTATAAATTGCCAATAAAGCTCCCGCTTACATGTCCTAATAGAGATGGGGCATGTGGTTATGGAGGTTGTATATATTGTTCAGAAACTGGTGGTTCATTTGAAAATTTAGATTCAAGTTTGACAGTAACCAATCAGTTATCAAAAAATAAAGAATATATAGCAAAAAAATATAAGGCAAATAAATTTATAGCATATTTTCAAAATTTCTCTAATACCTATATGAATTTAGAAGATTTCAAAAAAATAATTAGAGAATGTGAGAAGGACTATATAGTTGGAATATCTATTGCAACGAGAAGTGACTGTATTACCGAAGATAAGCTGATATTTTTATATAAATGGCATGAAGAAACAGGCATTGATATAACAATAGAGCTTGGGCTTCAGACAGCAAATTACAAGACTTTAAAAATCCTTAATAGAGGTGAGAGCCTTTCAGATTTCATTCTAGCCTGTAATCTTATAAATAAATACGGGTTCAGGATATCGACCCATGTAATTTTAGCTTTACCTTGGGATGATATTAGTGATACAATAGAGACAGCAAGGATATTAAATGCCTTAAATGTAAAAGAAGTAAAAATTCATTCTTTGTTTATAGCTAAGAATAGTAAACTAGGCCAAATGTATGTTGATGGTCAGATACAATTAAAAAGCAAAGAAGAATATCAAAAAAATGTCATTGAATTTTTGAGGCATATAAATTCTGATTGCGCTATAGCAAGACTTGTAGGAAGAGCTCCACAAGAAGAAACAATTTTTTGTAACTGGGATAGGTCATGGTGGCTTATCAGGGATGAAATAGTATCTTTCATGGAGGAAAATTCTATAATACAAGGCGACAAAAGTAAGAAAATAATTTATGAAATAATAAAGGGGGATAAATTATGATTTATTTAGTAGTAGGAGAACAAGGAACTGGAAAAACAAAATATCTTGTAGAAGAAGCAAACCACGAAAAAGAAATTGGTAATTCAAATATTGTATTTGTAGATACTGATGATAGCCAAGTAAGAATTCTTGATCACAAGATTAGGTTAATCAATGCAAAAAGCTATAAGATTAGAACTGTGGAAGCTTTAATAGGATTCATTTCTGGAATTCTTGCTCGCGACTATGATATAGGAAAAATTTATATTGATGGAATATATGATATTGTTGATATAAATGAGGAAGATATTAAAGATCTAATTGAAAGATTGAATGCCCTATCAGAATATTCTAAATCAGATATTTACCTAGGATTAGATTGGAAAAAAGAAGACGTTCCTCAAACAGGTCAAGCAGAAATTATTGAACTTAAATTAGAGGATTAATTTAAACCGTCTCTTTGAGACGGTTTTTTATTATGATAGTAGAAAAGCAAAAATTAAATTTATTTGAAGAATGGAGAATTGAATCTATTGATTTATTAACTGATAAAAAGATAGACAAGGATGAGTTTTTAAAAAGGAATTATAACTTTATTATTAATTTGGGCTTAAAGCCTTTTTCTAATATTAGAGACCTCGATGAAGCTATATATAATTATCAGTATTATAATATAATGGCTAAGTTTGCTAATGCGAAGGCTTTCTTGTGCCAAAATTCACCGAAGAAGAAAAAAATTCACACAAGACTCATTAATGATAGGGAAAATTTTTATTATCTGAAAGATTTGGCAACTGAATCTTTAATTGATATGGTTGGACCTGAAGATATTGAATCTTATTTTATAAGCTTAAAATCAAAAAGACTTACCGGTGAGATATTTGAAATACAGGTAAAATCTTGCAATAAACTAATACTTCATTCTAAGAATAAAAAAATACTAAATAAATTAAGGCAAAAAAAAGTTTTTTGCGAAGAAGTCAGAGAATCTTTAATAGATTCTTATGTAAATAGAAGTTTTTAAAATGATAGAAATAATTGTAAGCAAAAATCAAAGTGACCAAAGGTTCGATAGGTTTTTAAGAAAATACTTTGAGAATGCACCACTTTCTGTAATTTCAAAAAATATCAGAAAAAAGAATTTTAAAATTAATGACAAAAGAGCTAAGAATAATGATTTCGTCTATGAAGGAGATGTAGTTAAGATGTATATCTCAGACGAAGATTACAACAAATGGCTAACAAAAATTGATTTTGTACCTGGAGATTTCTATTTGGATATAGTCTATGAAGATGATAATATTATCATCATGGATAAAGACTATGGCGAATTAACACACGCAGCAAGTAAGGCTGACTATGGAAATAACCTTGTTGATAAGATGCTATCTTACCTTTATAAGACCAGATCTTTTGATATGTCTGATAAGACCTTTAAGCCTGCTGTTGTAAATAGGCTCGATAGGAATACGGCTGGGCTGGTAATTGGTGCAAAAAATAGTAAGACACTAAGAAGCTTAAATAAGGCAATAAGAGAAAATAGAATTGATAAATACTATTTGACCATAGTATCTGGAAGGGTAGATCAAGATTTTAAAATTGATAGTGTCATTTCTAAAAATGAAAATAAGAACAAGGTTAAAAAAAGTAAAGATGGTAAGGAAATACTTACATATTTTAAGGCTTTAGAGACAAATGACAGGTATTCTTTCTTAGAATGTAAGTTAATTACCGGTAGGACCCATCAGATAAGATACTCACTAAAGGAAAACGGCACTCCTATACTTGGCGATAGGAAGTATGGCGATAGGACAGTTAATAAAGAAGTTAAGGATATATTTGGAATTAATAACCATATACTTCTAGCTTATAAACTAATTTTCCCAGAGATTGAGGGCCTAGAGTATCTAAAGGATAAAGAATTTCTATCAGATAAGTATGATGATATGATAGAATTTAAAGAAAAAATAATGAGTAAATGAGGAAAAAATGGCAAAAGTAATTGGAATTGATATAGGTGGAACAAAAATAAATGCATGCTTAGTAGATGAAGAAGGCAATATTATTGAAAGGCACATGATGGATACAGAAGCTAACAAGGGTAGGGATATAGTTCTTGAAAATATTAAGAAGGCTATCCATAGTCTTTCATATGAAAAAGCTAGTGCTATTGGAATAGGCACACCTGGCTTCATAGATTCTGAAAGAGGTATTGTCACATTTGCTGGAAATATCAATGGATGGACTGGTCTTAACCTTAAAGAAGCAATAGAGTCATATATGGAAATTCCAGTATTTGTTGAAAATGATGCTAATATAGCCCTAGTAGCGGAGAAGTGGATCGGAGCTTGCAAGGACTGCGAAAATGTAGTTATGATTACACTGGGTACAGGACTAGGTGGAGCTATAATAACAAAAGACGGTGGCCTACTTTCAGGAGCACATTTCCAAGGTGCTGAACTTGGCCATATGATGCTTCATCCAGGTGGAAACTATTGTACTTGTGGACAGTATGGATGTGCTGAAGCCTATTGCGCAGGTCCAGCCATAAGTGAAGATTATTTTAGATTAACAGGCAAAAGACTTACTGGAAAGGAAATATTCGGACTCGTTGATGAAGATGAAAAGGCTAAGGAAGTTTTAGAAAATTACCAATCAAACCTTGCATATTTTTTAACATCTCTTAGAAATATTTTTGACCCTGAAGCAATAGTTATTGGCGGGGGAATTATAAATTCAAAAGATATTTGGTGGGATGGAACTATTGAAAAATTCAAATCTTACTGTAATAAACCATACAATATTGATATTAGACCAGCAGAATTTTTAAATGATGCAGGTGTTATTGGTGCTGCAAAGATTGCCTTTGAGAGGATGGATAATGAATAATAAAATCTTGATTCTAGATGATGAAGATCCAATAAGACAATTTATGAAAATAAACCTTGACTATCAAGGTTATCAAACCGTTGAAGCATCAAGTGGTGAAGAAGCACTTAGAATTTTTGAAGAAGAAAAACCTGCAGTAGCTATTTTAGATATCATGCTTCCAGGCATAAGCGGTTATGAAGTTTGTGAGAAAATACGTGATAAATCTCCTATGACAGGAATCATTATGGTTTCAGCTAAAAGTCAGGATATTGATAAGATTTTGGGGCTTGAAAAGGGTGCTGATGATTATATTATAAAGCCTTTTAACCCTCAGGAGTTAATTTTAAGGGTGAAATCTTTGATGAGAAGAGTCAATTTAAATCCTGCTGGAGAAAGCAGCGATGAAGTAAAAAGTCTTACAGACGGCCCATTTACCTTAGATATTTATTCTAAAACATTTTTCAAAAATGACCAGGAAATAGATGTTACTCCAACAGAATTTACAATCCTAGAGTATTTTATAAAAAATAAAGGTAAAGCAATGACTAGGGATGAAATAATGAAAGAGACATGGGGCGATAATTACAGCAATGATACAAAAATTGTCGACGTAAACATAAGAAGGATAAGAGCTAAAATTGAAGAAAATCCTGCAAAACCAGAATATATAGAAACCGTTTGGGGAACCGGATATAGATGGAAATAGGAAAAAGCTTTAAAAAAACTACAGAAACAACTAAAAATTTAATTGGGTCAAAAAGCATTAAATATACTGTAATAAAGATAATAATGCTTTTTGTACTCACAATTGTAATTGGCTTTGAGATTTTTGCCTACAATTCAATTAAAAATTATTATGAATCATCCCTAATTTCGTCAATGAAAAACCAAGCGAGAATTAGTCAGCTTCAGTATTCTTCATATATGTCAAGGTATGATCTTCAGGAAGTAATAATAGGAGATAAAAATCTTTTTTATAGGCAAAACGATAGCCAAGTTCAAATCCTTGACAACTCAGGTGTTGTTTTGTTTGATTCAATCGCTTCTTCTGAAATTGGTTCTATACTGAATACAAAGGACATAATAGAAGCCAGGGAAGGTGGAACTGGCATAAATAAAGATACTAATATAGACTCTAAAGAACAGGTTTTATCAATATCCTACCCATTAAAGGCATCTGACCAACAAGTTGGTATTCTTAGGTTAACTAGTTCTATGGATAGGGTAAATAAACAAATTAATAAGGATGCATTTATATATCTTTTATTTGGAATTATTATAAGTATATTAGCCCTGCTAGTTTCATTTATAGCTGCAAAAAGTTTTATACAACCAATTAAAGAATTGATTGGTGTATCAGAAGTACTTGCCCAAGGAGATTATACAATTAAGGCTGATGACTCAAGGGAAGATGAGATTGCTGAATTAGCTTCAACCATCAACCTATTGAGTGAAAATGTAGTCAAGAGAGAAGATATGAAAAATGAATTTATATCTTCTGTTTCTCATGAATTAAGGACACCTTTAACATCAATTAAAGGATGGGCTATAACTCTACAATCAGAAACTATTCAAAAAGATCCAGATATGGTTAGCCAAGGCCTAAAGATTATAGAATCAGAAGGAGATAGGCTTTCTATGATGGTTGAAGACTTACTAGACTTCTCAAGGATATCTTCAAGTACTTTTAAATATGAAAAAGAAAAAATTGATATAGTGGATTTAGTTAAACAAGTGCACACTCAACTTTTACCAAGATGCCAATCAGATGGAATCAAATTTACTTTTACAACTTATTATAAATCTTTATTTATAAATGCGGATACAAATAGGATGAAAGAAGTATTTATAAATATTATTGATAATGCTATTAAGTTTACAGATTTAGGCGGAAATATAGATATTGTTATAGATTTAAATGATAATGATATCGAAATAAGCATTAAAGATGATGGAGAAGGGATAAAGGAAGATGAAATTGCTTTTGTAGCAAGTAAGTTTTATAAAGGGTCTTCATCAAAGTCTCAAACAGGTTTGGGGCTTTCTATTTGTGAAGAAATTGTAAAAGCCCATGACGGTAAACTTATCATAAAGTCCAAGTATGGTATGGGTACTGTCGTAAGCGTAGTATTACCGAGGTTAGAAGATGAAAAGACTATTTAAACTATTAATAATATTTACTCTTGCAATAATTTTTTCATCATGTGTAAATGCTTATAAAGATGATCTTAGTGATTTAATTCAAACGCCTAAGCAAAATAATCCGATAATTGAGGGAACTTGGGAAGTAGTAGAAGTTAAGGGAAATAACTCAGAGGATAAGTCTAATAATATAAAATTAGGCGATAAATTATATGTAAATAAAAATTTAGTTGCCATAAATGATTCCTATGCTTTTCCTCCAAGCTTTTCATCTAAGTATGTAAAATTATCAGATTATTTAAAAAATAGGGGAATAGATACCAAGGCTGATTTTAAAGATAGAAATGTCATAGTTATTAACGCTTCTCAGGGGCAATTATTTTCAAGGGATTTAATAATTACTGGTGATAAGTATTTATTTTTGATTAAAGACGAAAATATTATAAGTCTTAAAAAAATTTCTGATAAGGTTGACTCTAAAGTCCAAGATACTTACGCTAAACTCGCTTCTAAAGAGAGGATTACTACTGATGATGGGGAAGATATAGCCGAGGATTTATCTCTTCTCCTAGGCGTAAGAGAAAGGGTAGATCCTGAAAGCGATGATCCTATTTATAAGTATTACACATATTTAATAAGGGTAGAACCAGATGATACAATTAAGTATCAAAAAGCGGAGGATATCTTTATTAGAAACCAAGACGAATATTGGAGAGTATCTCTAGATATAAATAATTTTACTGATTTATATGATGAAATAAGGGCTTATCCTGTAAAGGTTAAAGAAAAAGAAAATGATGAGCTTCTTTTAAAAAATTACACTTTTAAGGATATAAATCTAAATATGAGACTTAACTTCATATCAAAGGATTTTATTTCAATAGATTATACCAATAATGATGATTCTAATCCTATTAGAAAATATGCCTTAATGGAAACAAATAATATAGCAGATAATAAGTTTATGTCAATTGAAGAATTTACTGGGGAAGACCAAAGTGACTTAATTTTTAAAGAGAAGGTTAAAGATGAAATAAACAAAAACTTCCCAAAAACCGATGTTAATGATATAAAAGTTGATAATACTAACTTCGGTATCGTAAGAAATCAAGGGATATGGACATTCCAATCTTCAATTTTTAAAGGGAATGGAGATGAGTTTGTTCAAAATTTCTTTAATGTTGATATAGCGATTGGAGATTCTATTTTAAATCCTGGTAATCAAATTATCAATAGAGATCAGGTCTTTAATATCAATACACAATTTAAGGATTATTTGGTTTTAGCCAACCAAAGATATATCCTAATTCAAACACCAGATGAAATATTAATCCATAGGATAAAGGATGGGATAATAGAAAAAACACCTGTCTATGCCATTGCAACAAGAGTGCCAGCTACAATTGTTAGTGTTGACCAATATTTAGGTTCTAATGCAACAGATGTAGAAAAGGCATTTGAAAAGTATAATTATATAATAGGAAAATAAGATTGACTTACTCATTCATTATTTGATATTATTTAATAGGAGATAGTATGGAACTAGTTTTTGCAAGTAACAATATAAATAAATTAGAACAAGTAAAATTACTTTTAGATAACGATAAAGTACTTATGCCAAAAGATATTGGTATTGAAGGCTTTGATGTTATTGAAGATGGACATACTCTTAAAGAAAATGCCTTTAAAAAAGCAAATGAACTATATAAATCATGCAAGAAAAGAGTTTTTTCTGATGATACAGGTCTTTTTGTAAAGGCGCTTGATAATAGGCCTGGCATATATGCTCATAGGTATGCAGGCGAAGATGCCACAGATAAGGATAATAGGGATAAGCTTTTAGATGAATTATCAGATAAGGCTAACCGAGATGCCTATTTTTTAACAGTAATTTGTTTTATTGATGAAGATGGCAAAGACTATTATTTCGAGGGAAGACTTGATGGTACAATCTCTGAGATTGAACTTGGAGATGGCGGATTTGGATATGATAAGATTTTTTATGTCAAAAAATACGAAAAAAGCCTAGGACAAATGGATATAAATTTTAAAAACCAAATAAGTCATAGAGGCCTTGCTATGAAGGAATTTAAAAAGTTTCTGGAAGATAAATATGAAAATCTTAATAACTAGTGATACCCATGGTTATTATGGAAGGATTTCTGATTTAATATTAAACCATGGTGACTTTGATCTTATGATTCATGCTGGTGATGGTGTAGAAGATTGTAAGAATATAAATTACGAAACTGGTATAGACTATTATGTTGTGAAGGGAAATAATGATTTTTTCTCAAATGAACCCTATAATAAGATTATAGAAATTGCTGGTTATAAAATTTTTTTAACCCATGGGCATAAGGAACATGTGGATTTTTCTATGGATGATCTTATTGAAAAATCAAAATCATTTGGGTGTGATATAGCTATATTTGGTCATATCCATAGGTATGTTAATATAAATAAGTCAGGGATACTGATTTTGAATCCAGGATCACCATTTCTACCAAGAGATGGAGCTCCTTCTGCAATGATTATGACTATAGATGATGACCTTAAAATAGATAAAGTCTTATTAGACTAAGGAGATAAGATGAGTGGATTAATTAATTTAATAAGTGAATATTCTTCAAGACTTGCGATATTACCAATCCTAGTCCTTATGAATGCGATTATCACAATCATAATTCATTTTATTAATAGAAAAAAGATACTTAAATTTTTGCCATCACTAATAATAGGCATTGCAGCCTTAGTTGTAGGAATTTATTCTATAACTATTTTTAATACACCGATGGGACTTAATACTGCTTGGATTGCTGTATTTTTAGGTTCTGCAGCCTTAGTTGGTGTTTGCGTAGGTTTTATTATTGATCTTATCATATCAATAAAGAGAAATATGGGATTTAATGAAGAAAAATCTGCAAATAATCATGTTAAAAAATATTTAAATGAAGATAAAGCGTTTAAGGCTAAAAGAAAAAGGAAAAAATGATGACTAAAGCAGCTTTTTTTGATATAGATGGAACACTTTTTAGGAATTCCTTGCTCATTGAGCATTTTTTAAAACTAGTAGATGCAGGAATTCTTGATAGAAAAATTTGGACTGATGAGATAGGTCCTCTATATAGTAAGTATGAAAATAGGTTTGGAGCTTATGAAGATTATTTAAACAAATCTGCTTTGGCCTATCAAAAAGCTATGATTGGTCTCGACAAAGAAATTGTTGATAAGTATGCCCAAATAGTACTTGCAGAGAATAAGGATAAGGTTTATAACGTAACCAGAAATGCTGTAAAAAAGCATATAGAAGAAGGATGCTTAATCTTTTTTATTTCTGGATCTCCAGACTTTTTGGTGGATGATTTTTCAAAGCTTTATAAGGCTACAGATTCTATATCAACCACCTATGTTTTTGATGAAAATAATAAATTTACTGGTAAAGTAATACCTATGTGGGATGGGGAAAGTAAATTAGGGGCTGTTGGTAAGCTTAAGGAAAAATATGATATTGACCTAAATAAATCCTATGCTTATGGGGATACAAATGGTGACATCACAATGTTTGACCTTGTTGGTAATCCTCATGCTATAAACCCATCTTTTGAATTAATCGAGAATTTATACAAGAATGAAGATTTAAGAAAAAAAGCCATTATAAATATAGAAAGAAAAGATGTTAATTATAATTTTGCTCTAAAAGATTTATCTGTAGAATTTTTCAAATTCTAAAAATATTTTTAATGAATTTTTTTAAAAAATAATCATTCTCAAAAGCTAAAACATCTAGGAGATATTCATTAATTAATTATTAATGAATATTTTTACCGCTAATTTAGCTTTTTTTATTTCTTATGGCAAATAAATCTAAATAAAAGACTTCGTTTTTATGTTAAAATAGTAGTCGAGGTAGAATAATGAAGGCAGAATTAAGGAATCCTATTCCAGTAATTGAAAAACTTGAATATAATTATTTAGTAGATGAAGATATATACTCATTAAATACCCTTATGTCTTTGTTATACGACAGAAATTTTATGAATTTCTCTAAGCACTCCTATTATGTTAAGGATTATTGCTTCAGGAATCTAAAAAAATATTTCTGGAACCTAGTAGATATTGACGAAATAATCAATAGTCTTAGTAGAAATATAGGTGGAGATATAGATAGGTATGAATATTTAATATCTATTAAGGCTCAATACAGAGCTTTTAGGTCGAAAAAAGCAGTTGATAAATTAGAATTTTTGTTAATTGAAGCTTTTGGGGTAGACTTTCTTCTTGATGGATCAAATATTTATTATAATAGGGAAGATAGGGATATTGTAAAAATAGGGAAAGCCATGAAAGATGTAATTTTCTCCAATAGAGAATTGGTTGCTTCTTTGAGACGTGACTTATATAATTTTGCTGATCTCTGCCTAAAGAAAAAGATCTATGCTATAGATATGTTGACACATAAACAGTTAACTTTTAACAAAGAAAGTATTTTTACAGAAGATATTACTACAAAACAAACTCAAAAAATATATGAAAAGACAATCAACTACCTTTATAGGTCCATAGTTGATACATATGCTGAGTATTATTATAGGGGTTTGATAAAAGAAGTATTTGAAAGGTATCAATAGGGCTAAATAAGCCCTTTTTTATTGGTTATGATAATTTTAGGAATAGATCCAGGTATAGCCATTATGGGCTATGGCGTGGTTGAATTTAAATCAAATAAGGTTAAAGTATTAGAAAATGGTGTGGTTACAACATCATCTAAGACCAGGACCCCTGAAAGACTTAAGATTTTATATGATCATTTGGATAAGATTATTAAGGAATACAAACCAGATGAATTTGCTATTGAGGAGTTGTTTTTCAATCAAAATGTTAAAACAGCTATTACAGTAGGTCATGCTAGGGGTGTTCAAGTTTTGTGCGCCCAAGATAACGGCTTAGATATATTCGAATACACACCTCTACAAATTAAGCAAGCTATAACTGGTTATGGGAGGGCGAGTAAACAGCAAATGCAATTAACAATTACTACTCTTCTTAACCTAAAGAAAATACCTAAGCCTGATGATGCTGCAGACGCCTTATCGGTTGCCCTTTGTCATGTGCTTAGCCAAAGATTTAAAGAACAGTATAGGATGAATTAATGATTTCATACATAAAAGGTGATGTTAAGGAAATTAGTGAAGAGGGATTTGTTATAGAAAATAACAATATAGGTTATTTTATAAATTCTACTCTCACAAGTCTTTCAAACATCCAAATAAACAACGAATACAAAATTTATACATCAATGCAGGTAAGGGAAGATGATATTTCTATCTATGGATTTTATTCCAAAGAAGAATTAGAAATGTTTCTGCTTTTAATTTCTGTATCAAGTATAGGCCCAAAGATTGCCCTAGGCATGCTCTCATCAATAAGTTCTGATGAGATTAAGTTAGCAATTGTTAATAATGATATAGATAAGCTTACAAAAGCTAAGGGAATTGGAAAGAAAACTGCATCAAGGATTATCCTTGAATTGGTTGATAAAGTTAAGAAAATGGCTCTTCCAGATGCAAATAAGATAGAACAAGTTAGTCCAGTTGAAAACGACAATTTAGGTGTTGCTCGAGATGCTCTTAAGAACTTAGGCTATATGGAAAATGATATAGCAAGGGTCTTAAGTGAATTAAGAGATGCTGACCTAAACCTTGAAGCTTTGATTAAAGAAAGTTTAAAAAGACTCATTTAGGTGGATAAATGTTTGACGAAAATACAAGAATAGTAGGTTCTAACGAGCAAATCGAAGACCTAAAACAAGAAAATTCCATAAGACCAAGGTGGCTAAAGGACTATATTGGTCAAGATAAAGCCAAAGAAAAGCTTGATATTTTTATAAAGTCTTCTCTTTCAAGAAAAGAACCCCTTGACCATGTCTTACTCCAAGGACCTCCAGGTTTAGGTAAGACAACACTTTCAACTATAATTGCCAATGAACTTGGGGTAAATTTACGTGTTACAAGTGGACCTGCCATAGAAAGGCCATCTGACCTTGCATCAATTCTTACAAATCTTGCTGAAGGCGATGTTTTATTTATCGATGAAATCCATAGGATTAATAGATCAGTAGAAGAAATATTGTATTCAGCTATGGAAGACTTTGTCCTTGATATTATTGTAGGAAAGGGCCCGAATGCCCAATCAATAAGAATTGACCTAGAAAAATTCACTCTTATAGGTGCAACTACAAGGGCAGGTATGCTTTCAGCCCCACTTAGAGATAGGTTTGGAGTTCTTTTATCCTTGAACTTATACGATAGCAAAGACCTAACAACTATTGTTAAGAGGTCTGCAAGTATTTTAGACATACCAATAGATGATAAAGGTGCGGTTGAGATTGCAAAAAGATCTAGGGGAACACCTAGGATTGCCAATAGGTTATTAAAAAGAGTTAGGGATTACGCCATAGTTAAGGCAGATGATAAGATTGATTATGAGACAAGCAAGAAGGGACTAGAACTTCTTGAAATTGACCCAATGGGTCTTGATACTATGGATAAGAAAATTATACTTACAATGTATGAAAACTTTGCAGGTGGTCCAGTTGGTGTGGATACAATAGCTGCATCTACCGGTATAGAAAATGTAACAATTGAGGATGTCTATGAGCCTTATTTACTTCAGATAGGCTTTATATCAAGGACACCAAGGGGTAGAATTTTGACTAGAAAAGCCTATGAGCACTATGGCTTAAAATATGAGGATTAGATGAGAACAAGCGAATTTGATTATTATTTACCAGAAGAATTAATAGCCCAACATCCAACCAGCAAAAGAGATGAAGCTAGGATGATGGTCTTAGATAAAATTACAGGGGAAAGGCAAGATAAGTATTTTTATAATATTATAGACTTCCTTAAACCAGGTGATGTACTTGTATTGAATGATACAAGGGTAATACCTGCTAGGCTTTTTGGCCATAGACCTGAAAAAGAAGAGAAAATTGAGGTATTTTTATTAAATAATACCGAAGGCTCAAAATGGGAAGTCCTTGTCAGACCAGGCAAGAAGATGAAAATCGGAACAGAAGTAATATTTTCCGATGAACTTTCTTGCAAAGTTATTGATATAAAAGAAGATGGCAATAGGATTGTAGAATTTTATTTTGAAGGAATTTTTGGTGAAATTCTTGATAGACTTGGGAATATGCCTCTTCCACCATATATAAAAGAAAAACTTAAAGATAATGAAGATTACCAAACAGTTTATTCAAAAAATCCTGGTTCTGTGGCAGCACCAACCGCTGGTCTTCATTTTACCAAAGAATTATTAGAAGAAATCGAAGCTAAGGGTGTTAAGCTTGCTTATTTAACTTTAGATGTAGGCCTAGGTACCTTTAGACCAGTAAATGAAGATGAAATTACTGACCATAAGATGCATTCTGAGTTTTATACCCTTAGCGAAGAGACAGCTGAAATTTTAAATGCTGCTAAAAATGAGGGGAGGAGAATAATTGCAGTAGGAACTACTTCAATTAGGACTTTGGAATCTGTATATAAGAAAAACAACAAGATTTGTGCTGATTCAGGATGGACAGATATATTTATCTATCCTGGATTTGAATTTAAAGTGGTTGATGCGATTATAACTAATTTCCACCTACCGAAATCAACTTTAATTATGCTAATCGCTGCCTTTACAAGTAAGGATATAATTTTAGATGCTTATAATGATGCTGTTAGCAAGAAATATAGATTTTTCTCCTTTGGAGACTGCATGTTCATTAAATAGGAGGATAAATGCCTTTAAAATACGAATTGATAAAAAAAGATAAATACACAAATGCTAGAGTTGGTGTCATTCACACTGCTAGTGGTGACATACCAACACCAATCTTTATGCCAGTAGGAACTGTTGGAACTGTTAAAACAATGACGGTCGATGATCTAAAGGAAATGGGAGCTAAGATTATCCTTGGTAATACCTACCACCTATATTTAAAACCAGGTATGGATATTATGAAAAAGGCTGGTGGTCTCCATAAATTCATGAACTGGGATAGACCCATCCTTACAGATTCTGGCGGATTCCAGGTTTTTTCTCTAGCAGACAATAGGAAGATAAGTGAAGATGGAGTTATGTTTAGGTCTCACATTGATGGGTCCAAACACTTTTTTACACCAGAAAAATCAATAGAAATTCAAAATGACATCCATTCAGATATAATGATGAGTTTTGATGAGTGTGTAGATGCCAATGCTAGCTATGATTATGTAAAAAATTCTATGGAAAGAACCCTTAGATGGGCAAAAAGAGGTCTTGACTATCATAAGGCAAATTCTCATCCTGATCAATCTCTTTTTGGAATCGTCCAAGGCGGGATGTTTAAAGACTTAAGAGAGATTTCTGCAAGAGAGACTGTAGCTATGGACTTTGATGGATATTCGATTGGCGGCCTTTCAGTTGGCGAAACAAAAGAAGAAATGATAGATATACTTAATTTCACAACTCCACTTCTTCCTGAAGATAAGCCAAGATACAACATGGGTGTAGGTACACCAGATTATCTTTTTGAGTCATTTGAGGCTGGAATTGATATGGCTGACTGCGTTCTTCCAACAAGAATAGCTAGAAATGGTACTGCTCTTACATCAGAGGGAAGGGTTGTTATCAAGAATGCAACCTACAAGGAAGATTTTTCCCCACTTGATCCTGAGTGTGATTGTTACACATGTTCTAATTATTCCAGGGCCTACCTAAGACATTTGGTAAATGCAAAAGAGATTTTGGGAGCAAGACTTCTTTCTTACCACAATTTATATTTCTTATTAAAGATGTGTGAAAATATCAGAGAAGCCATAATGAATGATTCATTCTTAGATTATAAAAAAGAATTTTACGAAAAATACGGTTATTAATGAAACTAGAATATATAATTTTAATTATCTTAGCAGTAGGGTTTTATTACACAAATATACTAGAATTTAGGAAAGAAAAGAATAGAGAAAATTTTATTAATGACAATCTAAAAATATCTTCAAAAGTTATTACAAGATCAGGGATCCTTGGCTATGTAACAAATATTAATAAAAATGAAGTTACTATAGTAACAGGTGAAGTTGAAAAACCGTCATATCTGATTATTGAAAAATCATATATAGAAAATATTTTGGAATAGAGGCCTAGGCCTCTTTTTCTTTATAAATCTTTATTAAAGAGTATAATTTACTTGAAAGGAAGATATGGCAAACTGGTTTATTTATAACAAAAAACAAAATTATATAAACAATCTTAAGCTGGGAAATATCTCTAAACTTGATGCCCTTGTTTTGGGAAATAGAGATATTATTGACCCAGCAAAGGTAGATATGTATTTAAATCCCGAATTATCAAAGCTCCATGATCCTTTTTTATTAAATGACATGGATATGGCTGTAGATTTGATTATTGAAACCATGAAAAAAGGTGGGGAGATAAGAATATTTGGAGATTATGACCAAGACGGCATAGCGTCAGTAATGACTCTGATGGATGGTCTTTTATTTTATTATGACAATATTTCTTATGACATTCCGCATAGGGTCGAAGAAGGCTATGGGATATCTTCAAAAATGAGCGATCAAGCCATCCAAGATAAAGTTTCATTAGTAATTACCTGTGATAATGGTATTACGGGATTTGATCAAATTGATAACCTAAAAGAAGCAGGAATTAATGTCATAGTTACTGACCACCATCAAATTCAAAAAGAAGAAAATGATGAATGGCTTGATCAAATACTCCCAAATGCTGATGCTGTTATCAATCCTAAAAGACTTGATTCTACTTATCCATTTGATGACTTATGTGGAGCAGGTGTTAGTTTTAAATTAATTCAAGGACTTTATCAAAGACTTGACGGTGATGAATATTATTTATATTCCCTATTAGAATATGTGGCTATGGGCACAGTTTGTGATATCGTTTCACTTACAGATGAAAATAGGATTTTTGTCATAGAAGGTCTTAAGAGATTAAATGAGACAGAAAAAATTGGTCTAAGGGCACTTCTCGATGAAACTGGTTGGGATAGGGAAATTGATGAATACACTCTTGGATTTATACTAGGACCTCTTATGAATTCTACTGGCAGATTAAAAAGTGCAAAACTTGCCATAGACCTACTTGTAGAAGAAGATATAGATAAAATATATGAAATGGCAAGGGACTTAGTTAAACTTAACAACGAGAGAAAATCCTTAACTGAAACTGCCTATAATACGGCTGTTGAAATTATAAATGAAAATTCCTATGATAAGGACGATGTAATCATAGTATATGCTCCAGATATAAATGAATCCATTTGTGGTATTGTAGCAGGTAGAATTAAGGAAAAATATTTTAGACCAACAATAATACTTACAAACGCTAAGGAAGAAGGTCTTGCTAAAGGGTCCGGTAGATCAATTCCTGCTTACAATATGTATGATAAAATAAGTCCTTATGCTGATAAACTTGAGTCATTTGGAGGTCATCCTATGGCTTGCGGCTTATCGATAAGTATCAAAAAAATAGATGAATTTAGGAAATTTTTAAACGAAAATTCAAAGTTATCAAAGGCTGATAAAGAAGATTATATAAATATTGACACTCAAATTCCTATTTCTAAGCTCTCTTTAGAATTTGCGGAAAGTCTAGACAGATTTAAACCTTTTGGGAAAGATAATTCTAGACCGGTTTTTGCAAATAAAGGTGTAGATATTGCAGCAATATCTTTGATTGGTAAAGATAAAAATACCTTAAGATTATCCTTGTTTCAGAATGGAACTTACTACAATGCTATTAAATTTCAGGCGGAAGATGATTATAATTACTTAAAAGAGAAATTTAATGGAGATATTCTAGGCAAAAAAATTGATATTGTTTACTATCCAGATGTGAATGAATTTAGGGGAAATAGAACCCTTCAACTAAAATTAATTGATATTAGGTGATTTTATGGCAACCAATTTTAATAAAGAATTTATAAAATTTAAAGAACTAATTTTAAAAAATAATCCACACGCTAACATAGATCTTATAAAAAAGGCCTATGATTTTGGCGTTCTCCACCATAATGGACAGAAGAGAAATTCTGGAGAAGATTATTTTATCCACCCGATTGCCGTTGCGTCTAATTTATCAGATATGAAACTAGATGATGAAACTATTTGTGCTGGTTTAATGCACGATGTCCTAGAAGACACTGATGTTACTAGAGATGAGATGAAAGCTGCGTTTGGTGAAGAAATTACTTTTTTAGTTGATGGAGTTACTAAGCTTAAAAATCTTAATTATACTTCAAAAGAAGAAAAACAAGCTGAAAATATTAGAAAAATGGTTATGGCTATGGCAAATGACGTAAGGGTAGTCCTTATAAAACTTGCTGATAGGCTTCATAATATGAGAACCCTAGAATATATGACTAGGTCCAAACAATTACAAAAGGCGAATGAAACTATTGAAATATATGTGCCTCTTGCCCACAGACTTGGAATCTATTCTTTGAAATGGGAATTAGAAGATCTTTGTTTTAGATACCAGGAACCAGAAAAATACTATGAACTTGCCGAAATGGTAAGTGTAAAAAGACGTGAGAGAGAAAATTACATCAACGAAATAATTGATACATTAACAAAATCTCTTGAGTCAACAAATATTAATTTTGAAATTTCTGGTAGACCAAAGTCTTTATATTCCATAAATAAAAAAATGGAAAGAAATAAGATTGCTTTTGAAGAAATTTACGATCTTACCGCTGTAAGGGTCCTTGTTGATACTATTGCTGAATGTTATGCGGTTTTGGGTAAGGTTCACTCATTGTGGAGACCAATACCAAATAGGATTAAAGACTACATTGGCCAACCTAAACCAAATGGTTACAGGTCACTTCACACTACAGTATTTGGTGATGACTCCAAACCTTTTGAAGTTCAAATTAGGACTCGAAAGATGCACAGAGAGTGTGAATTTGGCGTAGCTGCCCATTGGCGTTATAAAGAAAATAAAAAGACAAAGTCAGAGTTTGACGATGCAATGAGCTTTTTAAGGCAGATTGTAGAATGGCAGCAAGAAGGCGGTAAGGATGTTAATAATGAAGAGTTCATGGAGACTCTTAAGACAGATTTTTTCTCAAGAGAAATATATGTCTATTCACCAGCTGGTGAAGTTTATTCCTTACCAATTAATTCATGTGCAATTGATTTTGCCTACAAAATCCATACTGAAGTTGGAAATTCTTGTGTTGGTGCAAAAGTTAATGGAAGAATGGTTCCTATAACCCAACCATTAAAAACTGGGGATTTGGTAGAAATTATTACCAGTAAAAATTCTCAAGGACCAAGTAGAGACTGGCTTAATATTGTTAAAAGCAACCAAGCAAAGTCAAAAATTAAACAATTTTTCAAGCGATTTGATAAGGAAGAAAATATTGAAATTGGTAAATCTTCAGTAGCTCGTGACCTTAAAAAATATAGGCAAAACTACAGATATCTCCTTAAGGAAGAATGGCTTGCTGAAATAGCATCCGATTTGGGATTCCCATCTGAAGATGAGATGTATGCATCAGTTGGTTATGGCAAAACTACCGCCGAACAAGTAAGCCAGAAATTAATTAGGAAAGATAAGGAAGGGCTTAAAAAAGAAGAACTAAGCAAACCATTAGATATAAATCAAAAAGAAATTAATACCCAAGTTACTAACGAGATTAGGGTATCAGATCTCGAGGATGATGTTGAGGTTAAGTTCGCTAAATGCTGTACTCCTGTGCCAGGAGATCCAATTATAGGATTTATTACTAAGGGAAATGGAATATCAGTCCACGTTAAAACTTGCCCTAATATCATCAATTCAAAGTCTCCAGAAAGACTAATTGATGTATACTGGCAAAACCTATCTACAGATAAGTTTCCAGTTAAAATCCAAATTATTTCTGCAAATGGACCCTCAATTTTATATGAGGTTTCTAAGATGATGTCAACCTTTGACGTTAATATCTTAAGCATCAACGCAAGGACTGACAGTGATGCAGGTATTATGGACTTGGTTATAGAAGTTACAAGTACAGAACAATTAGACAATGTAATTAAGAAACTAAAGACAATTAAAACTGTCTCAGATGTATTTAGGGTGAAAAGTTAATGAGAGCAATTATACAAAAAGTTACAAAGGCAAATGTTGTAGTAGAAGGTGACTTAATTTCTGAAATAGGAAATGGATACATGATTCTAATAGCCGTCAAAGATACTGACAACAAAGATGACCTTGCCTATATAAAAAGAAAAATAGCAAATTTAAGAATTTTTGAAGATGAAGAAGGAAAAATGAACCTAAGCCTTAAGGACACAGGTGGTGAAATACTCCTTGTTAGTCAATTTACACTTTATGGTGATGCTAGAAAAGGCAATAGACCATCTTTTACCGAATCAGCCGGACTTGAAAAAGCAAATGATTATTATGAAAAACTTCGTGATGAGCTAGTAAATGAAGGTTTCATCGTAAAAACTGGTCAGTTTCAAGCCCATATGGAAGTAAGTCTTGTAAATGACGGACCTGTTACAATTATTCTTGATAGTGAAAGGATATTTTAATGGAAATTAATAAATTTACCCTAGGCCCTGTTATGACCAATACTTATATAGTCCATGAAAATGGGAGAGGATTTATAGTAGATTGTCCTTACCCATCAAGTGCGCTTGATAAGTTTATAGAAGACAATAAAATAAAAATAGAATTTATTATACTAACTCATACACATTTTGACCATGTAACTGGTTTGAAATATTATAAAGATAGGTTTGGTGTGGATGTTTATGCTTCAGAAGACTCTAAAGAGCTGGCTGAAGATCCTAATTTTAATTTAGGATATCATATAAATAAGCTTGAAGTACCAATTGATCATTACCTTAAGGATGGGGAAGTATTTAGTAAATATAATATTAAGGCTATAAAAACACCTGGCCATACAATAGACTCAATGTCCTTTGTTTTGGGAGATGCTATTTTTACAGGAGATACCTTATTTAGGCTTTCTGTAGGAAGAACAGATTTTCCAGGTGGGTCTTTTGAAGAGATTAAAGACTCTATCATAAATAAACTGGGCAAACTCGATAGGAGTGCAAAGATTTACCCGGGTCATAATGAAAACAGCACTCTAGGATTTGAATTAGACAATAATCCATTTTTACAATAATTGGAGGAAGTATGGAATTTAAAAGAACACATATGTGTGGCAGCTTAAGAATAGAGGACTTGGGCAAAGAAGTAGTTTTAATGGGCTGGGTTGCTAAAAAGCGTAACCTTGGATCTTTGGTTTTTATCGACCTCAGAGATAAAACAGGGATAAGCCAAATTGTTATTAGAGAAGACGATAAGGATAATTACGAAAAAGCACGTCAAATATCAGCTGAGTATGTCCTTGAAGTTAAGGGAAAAGTTTTTGAAAGAGAAAGCAAAAACCCCGATATACCAACAGGTGATATAGAAATTATTGCTGATAAGATCAATATTCTTGATAAGGCAAAAACACCACCAATCTATATCAAGGATGATGATGATGTTAGCGAAAATCTAAGGTTAAAATACAGGTATCTAGATATGAGAAAACCTTCAGTTCAAAGGAATCTCAAGCTTAGGTCTGATATTGTTAGAACTATGAGAGAATATTTCTATGAAAATGAATTTACTGAAGTAGAAACTCCATTTCTAACAAAACCTACTCCAGAAGGTGCAAGAGACTATTTGGTACCATCAAGAATCAATGCAGGTAAGTTTTATGCTCTCCCACAATCACCACAATTATTAAAACAAATTTTAATGATTGGATCCCTTGATAGATATTTTCAAGTTGTAAAATGCTTTAGGGATGAGGACTTAAGGGCAAATAGGCAACCAGAATTTACTCAATTAGACCTTGAAATGAGCTTTTCTAACCAAGATGATGTAATAGCTATGAATGAGGGACTACTTAAGGTTCTTTTTGATACTTACACAGATTATGATTTAAAACTACCTATCAATAGAATGGATTACAGTGAAGCTATGGAATATTACGGATCTGATAAACCAGACTTAAGATTCGGCTACAAAATTCAAGATGTAACAGAGCTTTTCGTAAATAGTGAATTTAAGGTATTTGCTGATAATACAAGCGATGGTAGGTCTGTAAGAGCAATTAACTTTGCAGGACTTGAAGATAAGTATTCTAGAAAGCAATTAGATAAATTAACTGACTTTGTAAAAGATTATGGTCTAAAGGGCTTATCTTACATTAAATTTAATGAAAGTATGCAATCATCAATTAAAAAATTCTTAACTGATGAAGTCATTGGTGGTTTAAAAGAAAAGTTAGATGCAAAAGATGGAGATCTAATCTTCCTTGCAGCTGACAAGGACAGGACAGTTCTTGAAGGACTAGGTGCATTAAGAGTAAAAATTGCTAAGGAAAATGACCTCTACGAGAGAGAATATGCCCTAACCTGGGTAGTAAATTTCCCAATGTTTGAATACAGCGAAGAAGAAGATAGGTATGTAGCTCAACACCATCCATTTACAATGCCAAATGAAGAAGATATTGATTTATTGTTAACTGAGCCAGAAAAAGTAAGAACTCAAGCCTATGATATTGTTATAAACGGAGATGAAATGGGTGGAGGATCTGTTAGAATTAACAATTCAGACCTACAAAAAAAGGTATTTGAAGCTTTAAAATTGACTGATGAAGATATACAAAATAAATTTGGATTCTTTATTGAAGCTCTTCAATACGGAACACCTCCACACGCAGGACTTGCCTATGGTCTTGATAGATTATTGATGCTATTTGCAAAAACAGATAATATCAAGGATATAATTGCTTTCCCAAAAACTCAATCTGCAACATGTCCATTAACTGAAGCGCCTGCTTTAGTGGACGATAAGGCACTTGAAGAACTAAATATAAAATTGAGGTGAATTAATTAATGGCAATGACTAAAGAAGGTTTAGTCCTTGAAAATAACAATGGCAATTTAAAAATAAAAGTGGACCGCAATAGTGCATGTGGATCATGTGCTGCGAGCGGTTCTTGCGCAGAAAGAAAAACAACAATAATAGAAATATTTTCTGCAGATAACATAAATAAAGGAGATAAGGTAATCTTAGAGAGTGATGCCGATGAAATTAGTAAAATTTCTGCTCTTGTTTATGTAGTTCCAGTTATTTTAGTAATGATAGGTGCTCTAGCGCCTTCATTTTTACTAAAAAACTCAGGATATGATACTAATCTGATAAGTTTAGGGTCAGTTATCTTAATGCTAGTTTTATCAGTTTTATATATAAAAAGACTTGATAAGGGAGCAAAAAAAGAAAATCTTATGAAGGTTAGAAAAATTTATTAAAGAATAACAATTAATAATTGAATTGGAGGGGAAAATGGCTTTACCAATAGTAACCCTAGTAGGCAGAACAAATGTAGGTAAATCTACCTTATTTAACCGCCTAGTTGGAAAAAGAAAATCAATAACAGAAGATGTATCAGGAGTAACAAGGGACAGGATAGTTGATAAGGCTGAATGGCAAAACAATGAGTTTTTGCTTGTTGATACTGGCGGAATTGATATATCAAGCAAGGACATGATGAATGTTGAAATAAGGGGTCAGGTAGAAAAAGCCCTCCTTGAAACTGACCTAATCTTATTTGTAGTTGACGGCAAGGAGGGTGTAAATCCTCATGATGTTGATATAGCAAATGAGATTAGAAAATACAATAAACCTGTAATTATAGTTGCAAATAAGGTTGATAATATGAAAACTCCAGATGATCTCTACGATTTTTATTCATTTGGATTTGACAACCTTATTATGATTTCAGCTGAACAAGCCAAGGGGCTTGGTGACCTCCTAGATGCGGTTATTTCATTTATAGATTTTTCCAAATATGAAAACTTAGAAGACGAAACTAGGATAGCAATCATAGGCAAACCTAATGCTGGTAAGTCTTCGTTAGTAAATCTCTTACTAAATGAAGATAGAATGATTGTAACTGATATAGCAGGAACAACTCGTGATGCAGTTGATTCTTACTGGACCTACAATGATCACAACTATGTTCTAATCGATACAGCAGGTCTCAGGAGAAAATCGAAAGTAAAGGAAAATATTGAATATTACGCCAACCAAAGAACATTTGACGCTGTAGACAGTGCAGAAATTTGTCTATTTTTGATTGATGCTACGGTTGGTGTTACCGAGCAAGATGCTAAGATAGCTGGTTATGCCCATAACAATAAAAAAGCGATAATAATTGCTGTAAATAAATGGGACCTAGTAGAAAAAGATACTAATACCATGGCTCAAATGGAAAAAGAAATAAGAAATACCTTATCTTTCGCCCTTTACGCTCCAATTGTATTTATATCAGTAAAAGATAATGCTAGGATAGATACCTTACTTGATATGATAGAGGTTGTTGACAATAATTATAGGATGAGGATTAAGACAGGAGTCTTAAATACAATCTTACAAGATGCTATGCTATTAAATCAGCCACCACAAGATAAGGGCAAGAGATTAAAAATTTACTATATGAGTCAAGTTGGAACATGCCCACCAAAATTTATGTTATCAATAAATGATAGGGAATTATTACACTTTTCATATACTAGGTACCTAGAAAATCAAATCAGACAAAACTACTCCCTTGTAGGAGTACCATTTAGCTTCGTATTTAAGGAGCGAGGGGATAAAAAATGATTTATTTTATTATTGCTCTTTTGTCTTATGGCTTAGGAAGCCTTCCTTTTGGATATTTTATCGGTAAGTATGTTTACAAAAAAGATATCAGATCCATGGGATCAGGCAATATAGGAACAACTAATGCCTTAAGAAATTTTGGTAAGACTGCAGGGCTACTAACATTCATTTTAGATGCCTTAAAGGGTGCTGTTGCTGCTTATATAGGCGGAAAAATAGCTGGTGAAAACGGAATGTATCTAGCTATGTTCTTCGTTGTTATAGGTCATATGTATAGTTTTCTACTTAATTTCAAGGCTGGAAAGGGCATAGCAACGGTTTTTGGTGCTTTAATTTACATCAAACCATTATTTGCACTTTGTATGTTTGCGGTGTTCTTTGTAGTAGTATTATTATCAAGAATGGTTTCTCTAGGATCTATAAGTGTTTGCCTAGTTGCAATATGCGCAAGCTTTTATAAGTATGGTTTTAATTATTTTAGTCTTAGTCTATCAATTATTGCGATGATTATAGTGGTAAAACACAAAGACAATATAAAAAGAATCATAGAAGGTAAAGAAAATAAATTATTTTAGGGGATATGATGACAATATCTATACTAGGAGCTGGATCTTGGTCGACAGCAATAGCTGACTTGTTGGCAGAGAGGGAAGATGTTCTCATTTATGCCAGAGATGAAAAAGTTGTTTCATCAATCAATAATGACCATATAAATACAAAATATTTTCCAGATAATGAATTAAGAAAAAATATCAGAGCAACGAACAATCTAAAAGAGATTTTTAAAAATAAATATATTGTTAACGGAATACCAACCCAACAAGTTAGAAATGTTTTAAAACAATGCGAAGGATTATTAAGTGATGATAAAATAATAATAAATCTGTCAAAGGGCTTGGAACTTTCTAGTCATAAAAGAATTTCTGAAATATTTAAAGATTTTAATCCAAAAATTTCTTTTGTAGCCCTAAGTGGACCATCTCACGCTGAAGAAGTTATAAAGAAGATGCCTACAACAATAGTATCTGCAAGTGAAGACATGAGTCTTTCTGAAGAAATACAAAAGCTATTTGTTAGAGATTATTTTAGAGTTTATTCTTCAAATGATCTAATTGGAGTGGAACTTGGCGGTGCTATCAAAAATATTTTGGCATTTGGGATTGGTATGGCCCAGGGTCTTGGTTATGGCGACAATGCTAAGGCTGCCCTCATCACAAGAGGAATACATGAGATGAGTAGGTTTGCATGTGAATTTGGTGCCGAATTTAAGACTATAAATGGTCTAGCTGGAGTCGGTGACTTAATTGTTACTGCAACAAGCATACATTCAAGAAATAATAGGGCAGGTATCCTAGTTGGCCAAGGCCTTAGTCTCGAAGACCTCAATGATAAAATAAAGATGGTTGTTGAGGGTATACCAACAACTAAGTCTGTTTATGAACTTGCCAAAGATAAAAATATAGATCTACCTATTACAAATGAAATTTACCAAGTGTTATTTAACAACAAGAATTGCAATGATTCAGTAAATGATCTAATGAATAGGGAGATAAAAAGTGAATTTTAAATTTTTACTTTATAATCGTTTTAGTATATAATGATAGTAGATAAAACTAGCAAAGGATGATAAAAATGTTTGAGAAATTTAAAGAATTCATTGGTATCGATGATAATTATGATGATTATGACGATGATCAAATGTATTATGATGATGAAGATGATAAGCTAGAAGATAATAGACCTAGAACAACTTACAGCGACTTATTAGATGATAGCAAAGATAACACCTATTCTGATGATTCATTTAAGTCAAGCAAATCAAGTTTTTCTGATGATTATTCATTTGGAAATTCATTTAAATCAGATAATACTGAAGATAAGGTAGTGAGCATTAATAGTAGTGGTAGTTTTACCAGGAGTAGCAATATGAGAATATCTATACAAGAACCTTTAGACTATGATAACGATGGACCAGTGGTTATAGAAGAAATCCTTAAAAATAGGGTCGTAGTATTAAATCTAGAAATGGTTGATAATGACCTAAGAATGAGAATATTCGACTTTGTAAGTGGTGCAGTTTATGCACTTAAAGGTAATATGAGGAAAGTTACAAAGGGAATCTTTGTGATAACACCAAATGGCGTTGAAATTGATTCTTATGTAGCAGATCAAATTTCAGAAGGAAATTATAACCAACTATAGATCGATTAAGTTCGATCTTTTGTTTTTATGGCATTAGAATATAATTTAGATCATATCACTGACAAACAGAAAAAAACAAATATTAGAAAGGCCTTATCTATTTTAGAGAAGGCTTTTTATAAGAAAATAGAAACTCAAAGTTTCTTTTTAGATCCTTTTGAACAAAAAACTTTGGCAGAAATTGCTAAAAAAAATTCAATTGATATTTGCTTTTTGGGTGGAAATCCTGACGCTGAAAGAAAAATTTTTGTTGCAAACTATTACTATGAACCACTATATGAGCCAAATTACATCAGTGTTTTGGAATTTGAAGCTTCTGATATTCATCACCCTGATGTTTTAGGAGCACTTTTAAGCCTAGGAATTGATAGGAATGATATTGGAGATATTTCTATACTAGATAATAAAGTTGAATTTGTCATAAGTACTGACCAGGCAAGTTTTATAGAATTCAATCTAATAAAGATTAAAAATGAAAGTGTAAATCTTAAATTTAAGGAGGATGCACAGCTTGACTTGATTGTACCTAGCTATGATTCATACAATGGTTTTGTTTCTAGTTTAAGGCTTGATAATTTACTTAGCTTATTTTTATCAACATCAAGAACCAAGGCTAAGGAAATTGTGAAAGCAAGACTGGTTAAAGTTAATTTTCAAATAATTGATGATCCATCCTACCAAGTCGATGAAGGATGCCTAATCTCTGTCAGAAGGTTTGGAAGATTTGTTTTTGATAGTATAGATGGTTATAGCAAAAAAGGTAATTATCACATAATATACAGGAAAGTAAAATGATATATATAATAATTATTATCTTAGGACTTATTTTAGACAGAGTTAGTAAGATATATGCAGTTAACAATTTTATAGAAAACCCAATAGAAAGCCCTTTCATTAACCTAACATACCTAGAAAATAGAGGAGCAGCTTTTGGAATATTGCAGGATAAAAGAATTTTCTTTTTAATTATAACTATAGCTATAGTATGTTATTTACTATATTATTTTTATAAGTCTTATAAGACAAATCCTACTATTTTAAATACAGCCCTTGCAATGATTATTTCTGGTGCTTTGGGAAACTTTTATGATAGATTTGTAAATGGTTTTGTTGTTGATTTTTTAGAATTTTCATTTTTTTCTTTTCCAGTCTTTAATGTTGCGGATATATTTGTAACTTTGGGATGTGGATTAATGATAGTATATATAATTTTTATTCATGAGGATAAATAACGATTGGGATCTTATACTAAAAGATGAATTTGAAAAAGAGTATTTCAAAAAAATAGAATCTTTTTTAGATAAGGCCTATTATGAAAAAAATATATATCCGCCAAGAGAAGAAATCTTTAAAGCCCTTGAGCTTTCCTCTTATAAGGACACAAAAGTTGTTATACTTGGTCAAGACCCATATTATAATTATGGTCAAGCTCAAGGTCTTTCCTTTTCTGTAAATGAAGGAGCAAAACTTCCTCCATCATTGAGAAATATTTACAAGGAAATGGAAACTGACTTGGGTATAAAACCGACATCAAATGGTTCTTTAATTTCTTGGGCAAAGCAGGGCGTACTATTACTAAATGCTAGCCTTACTGTCGAAGAAAAAAAACCAAATTCCCATAAATCTATAGGTTGGCAGATTTTTACTGATAAGATTATTAGTCTTCTTAATGAAAGAAAAGATCCCCTAGTATTTATACTTTGGGGAAATTTTGCTAGGAGTAAAAAGTCTTTAATTACAAATCAAAGACATTTAATAATAGAATCAGCTCATCCTTCACCCTTATCAGCTAGGCATGGATTTTTTGGGTCAAAACCTTTTTCAAAGACTAATGAATTTTTAAAGAAAAATAATATAAAAGAAATAGATTGGAAAATAGAGAATCAATAGTGATTCTCTATTATTTCTTTACATAGATTTAGAATGTTTTTATAGTTATAAGTTGAATTTTCTCTAATTACTAAAAGCTTATCATTAATTTCAATGCTTGAAAAATTTTTTAGATTAAAGTTATTAATGCTTACAAAACCAGTATTTTTATCATCAAAACGTCCATATAATACGTGAAGGTTAAGTTTGATGGTATTATCATATATAACAATCTGATAATTATTTTCAGCAACAAATAGGTCTTTTAAATCATTTTCTGATATAAACTCGAAGTTCCCAATATCTTTGTTTATATTTGCCTTTACAATCCAAAATTTACCTATTTTAGAATTTATAGATAGTTTATTAATGTAGAAATCTTCTATGTCAGATAGTGCTTCAGTAGCTATTAGATCATTTTCGTTATGTTTTAGTATAGGATAGGGTTTATTTCTAGTAATCATATCATCTGTAAGCTTACTAATTACCTTATATCGGCTAGGATCATCTCTTTCTATACCTATGAGCTTTTCCATATCCATTAGTTTCATAGAATCATAAGAAAAAAACTTTGAATTCCACTTTATAATTTTATATATATCTAAGCTATTTTCAGGAAATACAGGCATTAATTTATGGGCAAGAATCCTTGAATTTAAAAATGGAATATCAAAATTATCTCCATTAAAGGTTATAAGCCTTTTACTTCCTATTTCTTTAAGAAATATTTCTAAAAGCCTAATTTCCTCATCATCTGTTTCTGCAAAGTACTGGTAAATATATGTTTTTCTATTTTCTTTTTTAACGAGACCCAAAAGTACCAATTTATCTCTTTTAAAATCAAGTCCAGTAGTTTCGATATCTAAAACAAGGTCGTTTTTATTTATTTTCTCTCCGCTAATTTTAATTTTTTTGCTTATCATATAAGTATTATACTATTCAAATCTTCTTAATATCAGTAAAAGTCAGCTTATCTTGTAATCTTTGCAAGCTCTAATATAATAATATAATTAAGGAGTATATATGATATATTTAGACAATGCTGCTACAACAAAAATGTATGAAGAAGCGATTGAAGCTTATGTAGATGTTTGTAAAAATCATTTTGCTAATCCTAGCGCTCTTCATTCATATGGGATGGATGCAGAAAACTTAATTAAGGAAACAAAAAAATATATAGGCAAATTAATATCTGCGAGTGAATCAGAAATATTTTTTACAAAGTCAGCTACAGAGTCAAATAACATCGCTATAAAATCTTTTGATGGACTTGCTATTACTAGTAAGATTGAACACTCATCAGTTTATAATACATTTAAGAACTCACATTTTGATGAAGTTAGATACATTTCAAACGATAATTATGGTTTCATAGATGAAGACGATCTTAAAATAAAATTAGACAACAAAGTGACATTTGTTTCTTTTATATATGTGAATAATGAAATAGGAACAATTCAAGATATTAAAAATCTTTCTAAAATCATTAAGGGTTTTAATAAGGATATAGTAATCCATATTGATGCAACTCAAGCAATGGGAAAAGTCTCCTGTGATGTAGAAGACCTTGGCGTGGACATGATGAGTTTTTCTGCTCATAAATTTCACGGACCAAAACAGCTAGGTGGTTTATATATCAGAAAAAATATTCAAGGAAAAATAAAACCTATTCTAGACGGAGGCTACCAAGAAGTTTTTTCATCAGGCACAAACAATCCACCTGCAATTTACGCTTGTGGGATTGCTTTAAAAAAACAAATAGAATCTAATGAATACACCTACATAGAGGAATTAAATCATTACTTAAGAAAATTAATTAAAGAGAATATCAAGGATTCGTATATAATTTCACCAATTGAGAATTCTTCTCCTTACATATTAGATGTTGCCTTTGCTAATATAAAATCAGAAGTTCTACTTCATATGTTAGAAGAAGAAGAGATTTATGTATCAAGCGGCTCTGCCTGCTCGAAAGGTCAATATAGCAGGGTTTTATCTTCCTTAGGCATTGATAAAAAGTATATGGATGGAGCAATTAGGTTTTCTTTTTCAAACGAAATAACAAAAAAAGATTTGGATTTTACATTAAAAGTTTTAAAAGACAGTATAGAAATGATAAGGAGGGTAATTTAATGGAATGGATGTTAGCAGTTAGTTTTGGAGAAATATTTCTAAAGGGGAAAAATAGGCATATTTTCTACAAAACAGCTATTGATAATATAAAAAGAAATATAAGAGATATTCCGTATAAGGATATGTATTCAGAATCTTCTAAACTTTATATAAGGGCTGATGAAAAAGATTTTGAAAAAATCAAAGATAATATTTTAAAAGTTTTTGGGATTTCTTATGTTGCTTACGCTATAAAAACAGAAAAAAATATTGAAAGTATATATGATGCTTGCAAAGTTGACCTTGAAAAGTATTTTTCAGATAGACCTTATACTTTCAAAGTAGAGACAAAAAGAACGGATAAAGCTTTTGAATATAAGTCACCAGAACTATCTGCTAAGATTGGAGGATTTATTTTAAGAGATTTTCCAAACTTAAGGGTGGATGTTCACAATCCTGATTTCAAAGTTTTTATTGATGTAAAAGATAATGTTTATGTTTATTCAAAGAGATTTGAAGGTCTTGGTGGACTTCCAATTGGCTCTTCTGGTAGGGGACTTCTTTTATTATCAGGAGGAATTGATTCGCCAGTTGCTGGATTTATGGTGGCAAAAAGAGGAATGAAAATTGATTGTATTCACTTCCATTCTTATCCTTTCACCTCAAAGAGAGCCCTACAAAAAGCTATAGATCTAGCTGAAATCATGTCTGCCTATACTGGAAAAATGAGAATATATTCAGTAAATCTAGCAAATATTTACAAGGCAATAAATCAAAATTGTGATAGGCGAGAAACAACTATTTTATCAAGAAGGTTTATGATGAGAATTGCTAATAAGATTTCTGAAGTAAATGATTATCAAGCCCTAATTACAGGAGAATCTTTAGGACAAGTTGCAAGTCAAACTATTGAGTCGGTTGCAGTAATAAATGATTCATCAGAAAGACCAATCTTAAGGCCGTTAATAGCAATGGACAAGAAAGATATCATCGATATATCAATGAAAATTGGTTCGTATGATAAGTCAATAGAACCATATGATGATTGTTGTTCAATTTTTGCACCTGATAAACCGGTCACAAAACCAAAACTATCTTATATAAAATTATCAGAAGAAAATCTTGATATAGAGGACTTAGAAAATGAAGCAATAAACAATATGGAAATAATTGAAATTGCTTGACAAAGGGATAATAGAGAGTAATATATATGAGTAGACCGCTCAGCTAGGGCTCTGATCCCCGAATGCTGGCGAGAATATTAAAAATAGGAGGCTTTCCATGTACGCAATTATTAAGACAGGTGGAAAACAATACAAAGTATCAGAAGGTGACTTAGTAAGAGTTGAAAAACTTGCTTACGAAGTTGGTGAGACTGTAGATTTTGATCAAGTACTATTAGTATCTAACGATGGTGAACTTAAAGTGGGTTCTCCACTAGTAGAAGGTGCTAAGGTATCAGCAACAGTTGAAGATCAAAATAAAGATAAGAAAATTGTTGTTTATAAATATAAACCTAAAAAACAATATAGAAAAAAACACGGCCACAGACAACCTTATACTTTAGTAAAAATTAATAGCATAAGTCTTTAATGATTAATATTGATTTATTAATCAATAAAAAAGACGAAATAGTAGGTTTTGAGATAAAAGGTCATGCGGAATATGATGAGTACGGCAAAGACCTTGTATGTTCAGCTGTAACTATTCTTGCCTATAGCTGTGTAAATAGTCTTGATAAATATCTCGATGATGTCAATTTTTCTGATGATGAAATAACCATGTCAGTAGAAATTAAAAATCCAAATAGGGATACGGATGTCATTTTTGATTATTTTAAGATCGGGATTGAAACACTTTTAGGTAACTATAGCAGCTACGTAAAATTAAATTATAAGGAGAAATTATGATATTAAATATTAATTTACAAAGATTTTCAAGTAAAAAAGGAGTTTCTTCATCTAAAAACGGTAGAGACTCAAATGCAAAAAGACTTGGTGTCAAAAGAGCTGATGGCCAGTTTGTAAACGCTGGAACAATCATTGTTAGACAAAGAGGAACAAAAATCCACCCAGGTAACAATGTTAAGAGAGGTGCTGATGATACTCTTTATGCATCATGTGAAGGTGTTGTAAAATTTGAAAGAAAAGGCAAAAGCAGAAAACAAGTATCTGTTTATGCACAATAATTGATAAAAAATTAAGCTTGCCTTTGGCAAGCCTTTTTTTATGAAAGGAAAACTATGATTGATATAGCAAAAATAAGTATCAAAGCAGGGGATGGAGGTAATGGCGCTGTTGCCTGGAGAAGGGAAAAGTACGAACCTACAGGTGGCCCTGCTGGTGGTGACGGCGGTGATGGAGGCTCGATTATTATTAGAGCAACTAGAAACCTATCTACCCTTGATGAATTTAGATATAAGAAAAATTTTAAAGCAGATAATGGTGAACAAGGTGGTAAGAGCAAAAAGTTTGGAAAAAAAGGCGAAGATCTTTATATACCAGTTCCTGTTGGCACTATAATCAGAGAGGCAGAGTCTAATACCATCATTAAAGATATGAAAAAAGATGGTGAGGAATTTTTAATAGCCAAGGGTGGTAGAGGAGGACGTGGAAATGTTCACTTCAAAAACTCAATTAGACAAGCACCAAGATTTGCTGAGTCAGGAAAAAAAGGCCAAGAAATCGAAGTTATTTTTGAGCTTAAAGTTCTCGCAGATGTAGGACTAGTAGGACTTCCTAATGTGGGCAAATCTACACTTCTTTCAGTAATAACAAAAGCAAAACCAAAGATAGCAAATTATCATTTTACAACAATTGATCCAAACCTTGGGGTTGTTAATGTTGACCATGAAAGAAGCTTTATTGTAGCCGATATAGCAGGTCTAATAGAGGGTGCAAGTGAAGGCACAGGACTTGGTCATGACTTTTTAAGGCACATTGAAAGATGCAGAATTTTAATTCATCTTGTAGATATTTCAGGACTTGAGGGTAGAAATCCTATAGAAGACTTTGAACTAATAAATAAGGAATTAAAGCTCTACAATGAAAAATTATCTGAAAAAACTATGATAGTAGCTTTAAATAAGTCGGAACTGGATTATAACGATAATGCTTCTAAATTTATTGAAGCGTATGGAAAAGATTACATGATATTTAAGATTTCTGCCGCTACAACAACAGGTATTAAGGAAATGATCGACTATGTTACAGAAGAACTTGAAAAATCTAATCAAGAGGAATTTGCTTTATATGAAGAAGTTGATGAAAATTTCCTAGAAGATTTCTATAATAAAGAAATTGACTTTGACTTAAATATCAAAAAAGAAAATGAAATCTACCTTGTTTATGGAAAAAGAGTGGACAATCTCTTAAAGAAAGTCAATATTGATGACTATGATTCTATGATTTATTTTGAATCAACCTTAAGAGAGATGGAAGTATTTGATAAATTAAAAGAAATGGGAATAGAAGACGGAGATAGTGTTGCTGTAGGTGATATTGTCTTTGAATATTACGAATAGGAGGATATATGTTAACAGGTAAACAAAGAGCAAGATTAAAACAAGAAGCTCATGATTTTAAACCAATAATTAATATCGGAAAACTATCATTATCAGACCAATTACTTGAGGCAATTGATGAAGCACTTGAAGCCAGAGAATTGATAAAAGTAAAAATATTAAATAATAATCTGGACGACGCAGATTATATTATTGACACTATAGTTGAAAAACTAAACTGTGAATTTATTTCACATATAGGTTCGATTTTTACAATCTATAGGAAAAGTGATAACAACCTTTATAATTTGTAATGAGAATAGGTTTATATGGTGGGACTTTTGATCCAATCCATCTTGGTCATCTAATTGTAATTGAAAATGCAATTAATGAAATGAAATTAGACAGGGTGATTATTCTGCCAAGCTCAAATCCACCCCACAAAAAACACAAAGATAAGACTAAGGCAGATATCAGGGTAGAGATGGTTGCTGAAGCTATAAAGGATAATCCAAAAATAATTTTATCTACTTTTGAATCTTCAAATAATATAGTTAGGTATACCCATGATACCTTGGAATATTTCACAAAAAATTTAGAAGCTCATGAAATATTTTATATCATGGGAGAAGATTCTTTTATGACTATAGATTCTTGGAGAAATTACAAAAAAATACTTGGTTTTAATATCATAGTATTCGCCAGAGAAGGTATAGAAAAGGACAGTCCACTTGTTAAGAAAGTTGAAAAAGTCCGCAAAGATAATCCTAATATTTACCTCATAGATATCTTAAATATAAATATTTCTTCAACTTTGATTAGGTCTTTAGCTAAAGAAGATAAGAGTTTAAAGTACCTGGTTAAAGACGAAGTTGAGTATATTATAAAAAATAGGAATTTGTATGAATAAGATGAAAGATATTCAAAATAAGTTGATAAATGATATAGGTGAAAAAAGATTCAAGCATAGCTTAAGGGTTGCGGAGACTGCAGTTAAACTTGCAGATAATTATGGACTAGATCCAAAGAAAGCCTACCTAGCTGGTCTTATTCATGACTGCGCAAAATATAACGAAGAAGCCTATATAAAAAAATACAATATTGATTTTTCTATCTATCCGGTATGTTCGATTAAAGATCCTGTACTGCATTCATTTTTAGGAGCAGAAGTCGCAAAAAAAGTGTATAATATATGTGATAGGGATGTTTTAAAAGCTATCGAATATCATACAACTGGTCGACCTGATATGAGTGATTTAGAAAAAATTATTTTCATCGCTGATGCAATTGAGCCAGCTAGAGATTTTGAAGGCATCGATAAGATTAGAAAATTAGCATTTGAAAACCTAAATAAAGCTATGCTAAATCTTTTGGATAGCAACATAATATTTTTGATAGGCAAGAAGGCTTTGATAAATCCCTTAAGCTTTGAAGCAAGAAATTACTTGATTGAGGAGAAAAATGGAAAAATTAGACATAATAGTTAAAACATTAGAAGATAAATTAGCTGAAGATGTAAATGTCATAAAATTAGAAGACTCATCTGTTGCAGACTACTTTGTCATAGCTACAGGTAATTCTATAAACCAAACTAGGGCCTTAGCTGATTATATAGAAGAAAATCTTCATAAAGAAGGTTATGAACTTTTATCTAATGAAGGACTTCGTGAGGGAGAATGGATTCTAATAGATGCTGGGGACATAATAGTACACATCTTCACCCAAAAGCAAAGAAAGTTTTATGATTTAGATAATTTGTGGGAGAATTAATCTCTCCCACCTTTTATAGGAGTTTATATGCCTAAGGATAGGAAAGATAAAATCATTTTTGCAGGTGTAATTTTCCTTGCTTTTCTTGTCGCAAATGTTTTTTCTAATGCTGGGTTTAAAGATATTTTTAATAAAAACGAAGACGAAATCGTAATGTCTAAGCCTGATAATGAAAATTTAGATGATATGAAAAACAAAGAAACCTCTTCAAATGATTTGTCTACCGAGGATAAGAAAGTATATATTTCTGGAGAAGTTAAAAACTCTGGTGTATATGATATAAAAGATGGAGATAGATTAGATGATCTTGTCAAAAGAGCTGGAGGTTTTACCGAAAAAGCAGATATAAATGCAATAAATCTAGCTTTAAGGTTGGAAGATCAGATGAAAATATACATACCTAATATTGATGAGAATCAAAACATAAATGCTGATAATACCAATCTAGCCATGGGAGAAGTTACATCTACTAATCCAAAGTCTTCAGGCCAAAAGATAAATATAAACTTGGCTAGTAAGGAAGAGTTGATGACCTTACCTAATATTGGTGAGAAAAGAGCTCAAGCCATCCTAGACTATAGGCAAGAAAATAAATTTACAAAAATCGAAGATATAAAAAATGTAAGTGGCATAGGTGATAAGTATTTTGAAGCTATGAAAGATTTGATTACAGTATAGGGGTATATATGAAATTATCTACTAGAGGTAGGTATGGATTAAGAGCAATTTGTTATATAGCTGAAAACCAAGACAAGGGTTTTATACCTGTCTCTGAAATAAGTGAAAATTTAAATTTATCTGAAAATTATTTAGAACAACTAGTTAGGATGTTAAAAAAAGATGGCTTGATTAAGTCAAGCAGAGGACCAAAGGGTGGATATAAAATTAATAGTGATTTAGAAAACATAACAATAGGTCAAGTTTTAAGAAGTTTAGAGGGTGACATGACAACAAGTGATTGTGTAAGCGGCAAAGTAATTTGTGACGATAAATGTGACGCCTATGACCTATTTACCAAACTAGATTACTTAATTAACCAAGCTATAGATTCCATTACTTTGGATAATATTGTTAAACATGAAATTTAAGGAGAACTAATGAAGAACTTAGGAATGAATGAGCTTAGAAAAAGCTATTTAGAATTTTTTGGAAATGAGAAAAATCACACATTATTAAAATCATTTCCTCTAACACCAATTGATGACGATACACTTTTATTAATTAACGCTGGTATGGCACCTCTTAAAAAGTACTTTACTGGTGAACTTAAGATGAAAAACAACAGAGCTACTTCTTCACAAAGATGTGTAAGAACTGGTGATATCGAAAGAGTTGGTAAAACTGAACGTCATGGTACATTTTTTGAAATGCTTGGAAACTTCTCATTTGGGGATTATTTTAAAAGAGAAGCAATTAGCTGGGCTTATGAATTTCTAACCAAAAAACTTGAAATAAATAAGAATGATCTTTGGGTTACAGTATTCCACGATGACGATGAAGCCTACAATATTTGGCATGATGAAATAGGAATGCCAGCTGAGAGAATTTTAAGACAAGGAAAAGAGGATAACTTCTGGGAACTTGAGGTAGGTCCATGCGGACCATGCTCAGAAATTTATGTTGATAGAGGTGCCGAAAGAGCTGTTGATGAAAATGATAACCAACCAGGAAATGATGATTCTGATAGGTTCATGGAAGTATGGAACTTGGTTTTCACTCAATTTAACAAGGATAATCAAGGCAACTATACTAATTTAAGCCATCCAAATATAGATACAGGTATGGGACTTGAAAGAATTGCCATGATTCTTCAAGGAAAAGATAACATTTTCGAAATAGACGTAATGAAAGAAATTATTTCCGAAATCGAAAAACTATCTGGAAAAACTTATAAGACCAATAAGGCTGATGACGTATCAATAAGAGTAATAGCTGACCACGCTAAGGCTATGACATTTTTAGTATCTGATGGCGTAATACCATCAAATGAAAAACGTGGCTATGTCTTAAGAAGACTCATCAGGAGAGCTTACAGACACGGAAAACTTCTTGGCATCGAAGGACCTTTCCTAAATAAAATCGTAGATAAGGTAATAGAAACCTATAAAGTTGAATATGATGAATTAATTACAAATATGGATAATATCCACCAAGTTATTAGCGATGAAGAAGATAGATTCCAAAGGACTATTAACCAAGGTCTTGAAAAACTAGACGATTTAATTTCTGACATGGAAAAGAACAATCAAAAAGTTTTAGATGGTAGTGAGGCTTTCAAACTTTATGATACTTATGGATTCCCATTAGACTTAACTAAGGAAATCTTAGAAGAGAAAAACTTTGAAGTTGATGAAGTAAAATTTGAAGAAGAAATGGAAAATCAGAGAAATCTTGCAAGAAATGCTAGAAAAACTGATAATAACCATAGACACGACAACATAATAACAGACCATCTAGAGAAAACAGAATTCGTTGGATATGATAACTTTGATATAAAAGCAAATATTATAGCTATATTTGAAGATGGAGAAGAGAAATCTTCGATAAAAGCATCTGGTAAAGGTATAATAATAAGTAATAAGACTTCATTTTATCCAGAAGGCGGTGGAGAAGTTGCTGATACAGGGTATATCAAAACTTCAGAAGCCTTTGCTAAAGTTGTTGATGTTCAAAAGAAAAATGATATTATATTCCACTATGTAGAAGTGATTGAAGGAGAACTCAGAACTGGATTAGATGCAGAATTTTCTATCGACCTTGAAAGAAGATTAGATATTCAAAGAAATCACTCAGCAACACACTTACTTGATAAAGCTCTCAAGAACGTTTTAAAACAAGACATCAAGCAAGCAGGATCTTTGGTAGATGAAGACAAATTAAGGTTTGACTTTACCTACAACAAAGCTCTTAGCTATGAAGAATTAAGAGCTCTTGAAGATGAAATTAACGCCAAAATAAGAGAACAACTTCCTGTTAAAAAAGAATATATGGATTATAAAAAATCTGAAGAGTTAGGAGCTGTGGCTCTATTTGAGGATAAATACAAAGATGTTGTTAGAGTCGTATCTATGGGTGATTACTCAATAGAACTTTGTGGCGGTTGTCATGTAAATAACACAGCAGAAGTGTTAATATTTAAAATTAAATCAGAAACATCTGCAGCTGCAGGCGTCAGAAGAATTGAAGCTATAACTGGTAGAGCAGTTTATGAAGACTTAATCAAAAAAGAAAACACAATTAAAAATATTGCCCAAAGCCTTGACGCAAAAGTAAACAATATTTCATCAAGAATAAATTCACTAAAATCTGAAATTGAATCTAAAGATACTGAAATAAAAAGACTTAAGTCTCAATCAAATAAAGACATATATAGTGAACTTAAGGGCAAGATTAAAAATATCAACGGAGTTAACTTACTAATTGCTAAGTTTGATAATATTAGCATTGACGAATTACGTGATTTAGAAAATAGGTTAAAGACTGAATACGATAATTTAATTATTATCTTTGCTGCAGTAACCGATAAAGTTGTATTTACAGTGTCTGTAGATGATAATTTAACAGATAAGTATAACGCTGGCAAAATTGTTAGAGAAATTGCTCAAATTACTGGTGGTAATGGCGGTGGTAGAAAGAATTTCGCCCAAGCAGGTGGAAGTGATTTATCTGCCTTAGCCAAAGCACTTGAAAGGGCTTACGAAATTATAAAGGAGTAAGGAATGACTGACAATAATAAGCTTAATGAAACTATGCTTTTCAAAAGAGAAGATATAGAAAAGAATAACATTAGAGAGATTCTTACAACAGTTTACAAGGCTTTAGAAGATAAAGGTTATAAACCAAATTCTCAAATAGTAGGATATTTACTATCTGGAGATCCAACTTATATAACCGCTCATAATAATGCCAGAAAGCTTATTAGGGCAGTTGATAGAGATAAAATTTTAGAAGAATTACTAAATAATTACATCAATGACTAGGATAATGGGACTAGATGTTGGGGATAAAACAGTAGGTGTCGCTTTGAGCGACCCTATGCTTTTAACCGCTCAACCTTTTGAAACAATAAAAAGAACTAAGGCAAAATTTGATATAGACAGGATTGAAGAAATTGTTAATGAAAAAGATATCACATTAATAGTAGTTGGTCTTCCTAAAAATATGAATAATTCTATTGGCCCTCAATCAATGAAGGTCATGAGTTTTGTTGACCTAATTAAGAAAAGAATAGACACAGAAATTGTCTATGAAGATGAAAGATTAACTACAGTTCAATCAGAATCTGTTCTCATCGATATGGACGTTAGACGTGAAAATAGGAAAACCCATATTGATAAAATTGCTGCAAGTTTTATATTGCAAAGTTATTTAGACAGGAGTAATAATGGATAGTATCTTTTTACTGGATGAAAATAATAATGAAGTTGAATTTAATATATTAGATACATTCGGAATAGATGATAAGAATTATGCCGCCCTTGAACAAGTAGGGGATGACATGATTATGATCGCTGAGGTTTACAATACAAGTGATGTAATAAGCTTTAAAACGATTGAAGATCAGAAAGAACTAGATGAAATTATAGAATTTTATGAAGAGATGAAAAGAGAGAATGATGAACATTGAAGAAGTAAGAAAGATTTTTGAAAAAAACAACCAAAAATTCACTAAGCAAAGAGAATTGATATTTAATGTTTTAAAAAACTCTTCAGAAAAACACCTAACACCAGAACAGCTATTTTCTATAGTCCATGAGGACCATAAGCAAGTAGGTATTGCGACTATTTACAGAACTTTAAATATTTTTGAAGAGCTAGGTATAGTTAATAAACAAGAGTTTACCGATCAGGCCTACACTTATGAGATAATAGATCCAAAAAGTGATCACCACGATCATATTATCTGTACTTCTTGTGGGAAAATTCTAGAAGATGAGTTTTTATCTTTTGAAGATGTTAAAAATTCTCTTAAGAAAAATTTCGATTTTGATTTATCTTATTATTCTTTAAGGATTTATGGAATCTGTTCCGATTGTCAGAATAATAAGGAGAAATAATGACAAATGAAAAAAAATTAAGAATAATCCCAATAGGTGGATTACATGAAGTAGGTAAAAACTGTACACTGGTTGAATATGGCAACGACATGATAATGATAGACTGCGGTCTAACATTTCCAGATGAAGAAATGCTTGGAGTTGACATAGTTATCCCAGATTTTACCTATGTTGAAGAAAACAAAAATAAATTAAGAGGCATATTTGTAACCCACGGACACGAAGACCACGTAGGTGCAATTCCATATTTTTTGAAAAATGTGGATACAAATGTGTATTGCTCAAAACTTACTAAGGGTCTTCTTGAAAATAAATTTAAAGAACATGGTCTTAATCCAAACAAGATTAAGATGGTTAATGTTAATAATACTGTTAAAGCTGGAAGTCTAAGCGCTGAATTTATTAGAGTCAGCCACTCAATTCCAGATGCTTGTGCTATAGCTGTAAAATCTCCGATTGGCACTGTAATATTTACAGGTGACTTTAAGATGGACTTTACACCAATAGACAATGATCCAACAGACATCCAAAGGCTAGCAGAACTTGGAAAAAAAGGAGTTCTTGCTCTATTTGCAGATTCTACAAATGTTGAAAGAGAAGGATTTTCCTTAAGTGAAAAAGTGGTTGGTGAGACTTTTGTTAAGATTTTTGGACAAGCTAAATCAAGGATAATTGTTGCAACATTTGCATCAAACCTTCACAGAGTCCAACAAATAATTACCGCTGCAGAAAAATACAATAGAAAAGTTGCCCTATCTGGTAGGTCAATGCTAAATAATGTTAGGATTGCAAACGAGTTAGGTTATCTAAAAATAAAGAAAAATACCTTAATCGACATGAAAGCTATCAAAAAATATGCTGATGACGAGCTAGTAATTCTATCAACAGGTACTCAAGGGGAGCCTCTAAGCGCACTTACAAGAATGGCAAATAAAGAGCATAGACAAATTACCTTGAATGAAACAGATATGGTTATCCTATCATCATCAGCCATTCCAGGCAATGAAATGGCTATAAATACTACAATCAACAACTTGACAAAGATTGGTTGTAAGATTATTTATTCTTCACTTGCTAAAGTTCACGCTTCAGGTCACGCTTGCCAGGAAGAAATTAAATTAATGTACCAATTAATTACACCAACATACTTAATTCCTGCCCATGGTGAGATTAGACAATTACAAAAACATTCTGATATAGCCCAAGATATGGGTCAGCCAAAAGAAAATATCTTTATATGTGAAAATGGAGATATCATTGAATTTACAAAGAAATCTGCAGTAGTAAAAGGAAAAGTTCAAGCAGGAAATGTTTTAGTTGATGGATCTGGTATTGGTGATGTTGGTAATATCGTCCTTAAAGATAGAAAACACCTATCAGAAGATGGACTAATGGTTGTTTCAATTACTTTTGATAGACATACACAAGAACTTTTAGCTGGACCTGAAATTGTATCACGTGGTTTTGTTTATGTTAAAGAAAACCAAGATATAATAGAGAATGCTAAAGATGTTGTATTAAGATCAATAAATAAGTGCAAAAAACAAGATATTAAGGCTCTAAGTCAAATTAAATATCAAATTAGAGAAGATTTAAAATCTTATATTTATAACGAACTGGGTAGAGACCCAATGATTCTACCTGTAATATCAGAGATAGAAGATGGGAAATATTAATTACGAATATACTTCCCTTTTTATAGAAGATTTGCTTAACGATACTGATTTTGTAGATTTAAGAAAATATGCTATAGAAAATGATGTTCCGATTATGAATAGCCAAACCAAGGAGCTTATTATAAGCATCCTTCAAATAGCTAAGCCTAAAAAAATCTTAGAAATAGGAACTGCTATAGGTTATTCTTCACTTTGCTTTAAAAAGTACACTGGGGCAGATATAACAACTATAGAATTAGATACGGCTACAGCAGAAATCGCTAGAAATAATTTTAAAAAATATAATGTTAACGTCAATCTTATTAATGATGACGCAATGAAAGCCTTGAGAACTATTGATCAAGGCTTTGATTTTGTTTTTATAGATGCTAATAAATCAAGATATTTAGATTATTTTAAGATTACTAGCAAACTTCTTAATAAAGGTGGAATAATAATTGCAGATAATGTCTTATTTAGAGGCGAAGTTTGTAATGATGATATAATGGAAAAAAGAAAGAATACTTTAGTTAAAAGACTTAGGAATTTCCTAGCCTACATAACGGATTTAGAGGAATTTACAACATCTGTGATTCCCATAGGCGACGGGCTTACCTTAAGTGTTAGGAGAGATAATGACAGATAAAAAAGTGGAACTACTTGCCCCCGCTGGGGATTTTGAAAAATTAAAAACTGCTATTAAGTTTGGCGCAGATGCAGTTTATCTAGCAGGAGATAATTTTGGCTTAAGAGCCAATGCAAAAAACTTTAATAATGATGAATTAAAAAAAGCCGTAGCCTATGCTCATGAAAGAGGTGTTAGGGTCCATGTAACCATGAATATCATGCCTCATGATGGTGATATGGACGGTATAGTGGAATATTTAGAAAACCTTAATACAATTGGTATTGATGCCCTAATAATATCAGATCCAGGTATTTTTTCTCTTGCAAAAAAACATACAGATATTGACCTACACATTTCAACTCAGGCATCTGTTACAAACTCTGCAACTGTTAATTTCTGGTATGAAATGGGGGCTAAAAGAATAATCCTTGCCCGTGAACTTTCATTAAAGGAAATTACAGAAATAAGAAAAAATACCCCAGAGGACATGGAGATAGAGTGCTTTATACATGGTGCCATGTGTATTTCATATTCTGGTAGGTGTCTATTGTCTTCTTATATGACAGGTCGTGACGCTAATAGGGGAGATTGCGCCCAACCATGCAGGTGGAAATATTCTCTACAAGAAGAAACTAGGCCTGGAGAATATTTTCCAATAGAAGAGGATGGCAAGGGTGGTACTTTTATAATGAACTCTAAGGACCTTTGTTTGATTGACGAAGTAGATAAGCTAATTGAAGCAGGTATAGACAGCTTTAAGATAGAAGGTAGAATGAAAACACCTTTTTATGTGGCAACTGTTATCAGGTCCTACAGACAAGTTATAGATAGCTATTATGAAGGAAACTTCAGCAAGGAAGTTAGTAAGAAGTACTTTGAAGAAATTAATAAGGCTAGCCACAGACATTTTACCAAGGGATTTTTCTATAATAAACCTGATGAGAATGATCAAATTTATGGCTCATCTTCATATATCAGAAATTATGACTTTATAGGCGTAGTTATTGATTATGATAAAGAATCAAAGATTGCAACAATTGAGCAAAGAAATAGGTTCTTTAAGGGAGATGAAATAGAAATTTTTGGTAATAGTAAGGACTTTTATACCCTAAATATCGATTATATGGAAGATGAAAAGGGAGAAGAGATAGAAGTAGCTAATCAACCAAAGCAAATTTTAAAAATAAAAATTAATCTTCCATTAGAAAAGGGAGATATTCTTAGAAAGAAAATAGAGGACTAAAAAAGCTAGCCATTTGGCTAGCTTTTTATATTTTATTAGTCTTCAGATGGATTTTCAGAAAAATCAGCTCTAGTTCTTCTAGCTTCTGCGCCAACGTTAGAGTTTTCATCAGCTTCATCAGAGATTGATCTAAGGTTTTCTTGGTCTGGACCTAGTTTTTTATCTAGAGATTCACCGCCGGTTTCCTTATTTTCTTCTCTAATTTTTCTGTCAAGTTCTTCATTTCCTCTGTATTGATTATCGTTTGAAATTTTTTGGTTTGCCATAATATCTCCTTTTTATTAATGCGTTATGTATTTCCTATACAAATATAATAACACATTTCAGGAAAATTTACAATCCTTTTCTTAGTTAGACTCCTCTATAAGTCTAATGATTTCAATAATTACTCGGCTAGCTTTTTCCATATGTTCAATAGGTATTAGCTCATATATGCCGTGGAAATTCATACCTCCAGTGAAAATGTTTGGACAAGGAAGACCCATAAATGATAGTTTTGAGCCATCTGTTCCACCTCTGATTGGGCTTATGAGAGGTTTTATATCAAGATTTTCCATAGCATTTTTCGCATAATTAACTATATCCATATGTTCTTTTATGATATCACCCATATTATAATAGCTATCAGAGATTTTAATATCAATAATATTACCGTATCTTTTATTTAAAAACTCAGCGTTGTTTTTAATTTCTTCTTTCATTTTTTCAAAGATTTCTCTATCATGATCACGGATAATATATTCCATCTTAGTAGTTTCTATGTCACCGTTAATGCTTAATAAGTGAAAAAAGCCCTCATAGCCTTCTGTATGCTCAGGACGTCTAACAGAACCTAATAGGTTGTCAAATTCATTTGCGACTGATATAGAGTTAATCATAATGTTTTTAGCAGAACCAGGGTGGATAGACTTGCCATGAATAGTTACTTTAGCGTCAGCGGCGTTAAATGATTCATATTCAAGTTCACCGAGGATACCACCATCAATAGTATAGGCGAAATCTGCATCGAATTTCTTTACATCAAAGCTATCACAACCAGTACCTATTTCTTCATCTGGTGTAAAGGCAATCCTAATTTCTCCGTGTTTGAAATCAGGGCTATTGACAATATATTCTATTGCGGTCATAATAGCTGCTATTCCAGCTTTATCGTCGGCTCCAAGAAGAGATTTCCCCCTTGTAGTAATTAGTGTTGTTCCTTTTAATTTTTCTAGATAAGGAAAGTCTTCTACCTTTATAGATTTTGTATCATTTAATTTTATATCCCCACCTTCATACTTAATTATTTGTGGATTATTAATTTTACCATACATCTCTGGTGATGTGTCCATGTGAGAAATAAAACCAATTTTTGGTAAATTTTTGTCGGAATTTGCTGGTATTTTTGCAAATACAAAGCCTTCCTCGTTAATTTCTGCATTTAGTCCTAATTCTTCTAATTCTTTTTTTAATTCTTTTGCAAGTACTAGTTGACCATCTGTTGATGGTTTTTGTACTTCACCTTTTTCTGGATCACTTTTAGTGTCAAATGAAATATACTTTAAAAAACGTTTTGTTAAATTTTCCATATTTACTCCTTTCTAATACTATACTTTCAATTGTAAAGTGTGGCTAAAATTGGTATATTAATTTAGGAAGGTGAGTTAAATGAAAGAAAACATTTTAAAAATAAAAACTGAAGGTCAAATCCCAGCTTACGCAACAAAACATTCAGCAGGAATAGATTTATATTGCAAAAGCGACGAGGATATTATAATAAAAGCTAAAGAAACAGTCAAAATACATACAGGAGTCTATGTAGAAATTCCAGAAGGATATTTTGGGGCGGTTTACCCAAGGTCTTCAACTGGTGTTAAAAAACATCTAATACTTGCAAATACTGTGGGTATCATTGATTCGGACTACAGGGGAGAACTGATGATTTTCTTCTATAATTACGGTGAAGAAAAACAAATTATAGAAAATGGAGACAGACTAGCCCAACTAGTTATTCAACCATATATGCAATGCGAAATACAAAAAGTCGATGATCTTGCCGATAGCGAAAGAGGCGAAGGCGGCTTTGGATCTACTGGTAAATAATCTTTATGAATAAATTTTTAAGAAAAAATAAGTATAATTTATTTTTATTTGCTGCCTTTATCTTAGTACTAATAATTCTTGGTATTTTTCTAAAGGGAAGGCTAGATGATATGAATATGGCTAAATACGATAATGATATTGTGATTCTTAAGGGAAATGGTGATGAAATAAAGTCGTATTCTATAAGAGAACTTAAGAAAAAAGCTGGAAGTAAAAAAGAAGTTTATGTAAATAACGGTCTAGAAAAAGTAAAAATCGAAGGCGTTTCACTAGAGAAATTAATAGGAAGCCTTGACTATAACTTAAGAGAGAGGCCTACTATTTCAATAGAGGACACAGATGGAAATTCAAATAGATTTCCTATGTCTCTTGCCTTAGAAGTAGATAGGGTCTATTTGGTTTATAAAATAGATGGCGAGCCAATTGTGGAATACAACCCTTCTTACGGAACACTCGTTATAATTGATACAACAACTAAGAGCGCTAATAGCTGGATTACAAACGTAAAAACTCTTAATATTCAATAAATAGGCTGTTACACAAACTGTGACAGTTTATTTTATTAAGAAATGAAAAGGTGAAATATGACTAGTAAATTTAAGTATGAAAAATTAACACCGATGTTAAGGCATTATGTAGATGTTAAAAACGATTTTAAAGATGCCCTCCTTTTATATAGGGTAGGGGATTTTTATGAAACATTTTTTGATGATGCTATAATTACCGCAAAGGTTTTGTCTTTAACACTTACAGGCAAGGAATGTGGCCATGTTGATAGGGCTCCAATGTGTGGAGTTCCTCACCATGTTATAGATACCTACGTTAATAGACTTGTAAAGAAAGGCTATAAGGTTGCCCTTTGTGATCAAATCGAAGATCCCAAGGAAGCTAAGGGCCTTGTAAAAAGAGCCATTACTAGGGTCATCACTCCTGGTACCTTAACTGATATAGAATCTTTAGATAATAAAGAAAATAACTACCTCTTATCAATTTTTGAAAATGAATATGGTCTTGCTATGGTCTATTGTGATATTTCTACAGGAAAACTTGTAGGTCTTGAAATAAAGACATTAAGCCAAAATATTGGCAAAAAAGCTATAGACCAGATTGAAAAGATTAATCCTTCGGAAATAGTTTTAGCTAGTAATTTTAAAAATGATGATATAAAAAAATACCTTAATTTAAATAATCAAATTTTTATAAACTATATTGATTTTACAACAGACTATGAAAATAGAGTACGTACTATAAATGATTATCTTGGCAAAGATAACCTTGAAAAAATAAAGGATAAGAGACTCATAATTGTTGCACTAGCAAATCTTCTAGACTATATCTATAAATATTACGAGGAGAAACTCGACCATATAAATGACATTGAAGTTATAAAAATCAATGAATTTATGGAAGTTGAGGCAAATACAAGAAAAAACCTTGAACTTACAAGAAATTTATCAACAAATAATAAAGAAAACACCCTAATAAGTATATTAGATAAGGCCGATACAGTTATGGGTTCAAGGATGATACATGACTGGCTAGAAAGACCTTTGATTGATAAAGGCAAAATCAACAGAAGGCTTGACCTGGTTGAAGGTTTTTATAAGGATAATATCCTTTCTAGAAATGTATCAAACCTCTTAGATAATGTCTACGACCTTGAAAGAATCCTTGCAAAAATCTCTTATAAAAGAGCAAATGCTAGGGATATAATCTCTCTTAAGAATTCTCTTAGAGATATTCCAAAACTTAAGAAAATCATTACTGACTCATCTAATACCTTAATAAAAAATCTAGGCTATAACCTACCTGATATTGATGATGTCTATAAACTTATTGATGAGTCAATAGTCGATGAACCACCGATAAATATAACTGAGGGCGGACTTATAAAAGTTAACTATGATGAGGGACTAGACAAATTAAAAGAAATGGCAGATTCTGCTGAAGATAGGTTAATTGATTATGAAAATGAGCAGAGGGACCTTACTGGCATTAAAAATCTTAAAGTAATTTATAACAAGAACAACGGATACTCTATTGAAGTTACCAAGACTAATACTGATAAGGTTGATTCATCATATATTCGAAAGCAAACGCTTAAAAATCAAGAGAGATATACTACAGAGGAACTTGAAAATATTTCTTCTATGATATTAAATGGGAAGGAAAAAATCAACCAACTAGAATATGAAATTTTCAACAAAATAATAGAAGAAATTTTAAACTCAACACTTAGACTTCAAAGTCTTTCTAAGATGATTGCAAATATAGATAGTTTAAATGCTTTTTCAAAAATAGCCCACAAGTATTCATACTGCAGGCCAGAAATTACCGAAGAAAATGAAATAATTATTAAGGACGGAAGACACCCTGTAATTGAGATAAATCTTGATGAGAATGAGTTTATAGCAAATGATACTAACATTGGTCAAGATAACAATCTCATCCAGATTATAACTGGGCCAAATATGGCTGGTAAATCGACTTATATGAGACAGATGGCACTTATAATAATAATGGCACAAATTGGATCTTTTGTTCCAGCTAGCCATGCTAAAATCGGTATTTGCGATAAAATTTTTTCAAGGATCGGAGCAAGTGATAATATTTCAAAGGGTGAATCTACCTTCATGCTTGAAATGAATGAAGTTTCAAATATCATTAAAAATTCAACTGAAAAATCTTTTGTAATCCTAGACGAAGTTGGTAGGGGAACAAGTTCTGATGATGGCCTAAGTATTGCTATGGCCCTTGTTGAATACTTATCCAAGCATAAAAAAGTAAAAACAGTATTTGCGACACATTTTCATGAGCTTACAATACTTGAAAATGAACTTAATAACGTTAGAAATCTAAAGATTGAAATACTTGAAGAAAACAATAATTTGGTGTTTCTTAGAAAAATAAAAAAAGGAAAGTCTGATAGGTCTTATGGTATTGAAGTAGCAAAACTAAGTGGACTTCCAGAAGAAATACTTAATAACGCAAAAAATATCATGGAAAAACTTTCAAATGAAGATTTCTTTGATGTAAACAAAAGCGAAGAAATTAAAAATTCACTAGAAGATATTAAAGATAAGAAAATTACAGAACTTAAAAATTTAACGGACAATATTAATATTAACGAATTAACACCACTAGAAGCTATGAACCAACTTAATATACTAATTGAAAGAATTGGGGAGATATAATGTCAATTATAAAACTTGATAAAGACACAGTAGAAAAAATTGCTGCTGGTGAAGTAATAGAATCTCCGCTATCAATCATAAAAGAATTAGTTGAAAATTCAATAGATGCAGGCAGTAGAAATATTACTGTGGAAATTAAAAATGGTGGTAAATCTTATATAAGAGTTACTGACGATGGTGTAGGGATTGCTAGGGAAGATATTGACTTAGCCTTTCAAAAACACGCCACAAGTAAGATTAGTAAGTTTGATGATCTCTACACAATTGCTTCCCTTGGCTTTAGAGGTGAGGCTCTCCCAAGTATCGCCTCTGTGAGTAAAGTTGTTGCTATTTCTAAGACAGAAGATTCTGAAATTGGGACAAAACTTGACCTTACTACAAAAAAAAATAAAAAATCTTCAATCGCTACAAATAAGGGTACAAACATTATTGTAGAGGATTTATTCTATAATATGCCAGCTAGGAGAAAATTCTTAAAATCTGATATGGCAGAAGCTAATAAAATTAGTAAGCTGATGTATGCCTTTGCAATTGGTTATAAAAATATTTCTTTTAAATACATCAAGGATGATAGAATTCAGTTTCAATCAAATCCGAATTTAAATTTAAAGTTAAAAATATCTGACCTCTTAGATAATCTCTTAGAGGAAAATCTCATTGAATTACACGCTAAAAATTCATCTTATAAGATAACAGGAGAGATAGGTCTTCCTAATTATTACAGGGGCAATAGGTCTATGCAATATATTTTTGTGAATGATAGACTAGTTGAAGATGAGGAAATAACAAAAATTATAGAAGACCAATATCAAGGACTTATTCCTCAAGGCAGATTTCCTGCTTTCTTTATCTTTATTTACACCGATCCCAAAAATATTGATGTAAATATCCATCCTAATAAGAAATTAGTTAAGTATTCATATGAAGATGAGCTTCTAGAATTGATTATTGATAATGTTAAAAATTTACTTAAAGCAAAGCAAGAGATTCAATCAATTAATATCAAGGAAAATAAAAAGGATGAATTTTTAGACTTTACTGATTATAAAGCTATCTTAGATAAGTATTCTCCAACAAATACGCTTGTCAGGGAAGACGAAGAGGCCTATGATAATGAAATAGAAGCAAAAAATTCAAATTTTTTTGACAGTAATAAAGAATTTGATTTTGAGTTTTTAAAAGAAGATGAAAAAGTAAATGAAGACTCTTTTGTAGAAGATATAGAAATACCAACATATAAGACATCTATTTTCAGAAGATATTCTATATTTGAAGATCAGGACAGGGTATTTATACTAGATCATAGAAAAGCTCAAGAAAAAATCAAAATGAGTGAATTCCTCAAAGATTTTAAAGCTAATAAAGTTGCGAGTCAATTATTATTAGAGCCTATTAGGATGCATTTAAATAAGATAGATGTTGAAAGATTTGAAACTAAACACAGTCTTTTTCAAAGATTAGGTTTTGATGTAGAGTTAATCTCTGAAAATTCTATACTTATAAGAGAAATCCCAATGATTTTCAATCAACCAGAAAACGATAAATTTTTCTACGAAATTTTAGACTTGGACAATAATATTAGTGATGAACTAATTACTAGTAGATTAAGAAAATTAGTCAAAAGTCTTTCCTTTAGAAAGGGTTATACTATCAACAAAAACGAAGCAATCGAGCTTTATAAAAATCTAATGAAAGAAGAAAATCCTTACAACACCTATGATGGTAATGCCACCATTATCTCATTAGAAGATAAAGATTTGGAGAAATATTTTGAAAGATAAAATAATTATAATTACCGGGCCCACAGCAAGTGGGAAAAGTGATATAGCTATAAGTATCGCTAAAAAAATCAATGGCCAAATTTTATCCGCTGATAGCCAACAAGTTTATAGAGGGATGGATATTGGTACCAACAAGGTAAGTGACCCATTTGTAGTTGACCATCATCTCTTAAATTTAGTTGATCCTGACGATGAATTTACTGTTGAAAATTTTAGAAAAGATGCATCGGATATTATTTCTAAATTAAATTCAAGACATATTATGCCAATCATTACTGGTGGGACTGGCTTTTATATAGATTCACTACTTTTTGAAATGAACTATGGCCAAGTAAAAAAAGATTCTAGGATAAGAAATAAGTTGGAGTCACTAGCTGAAATTAACGGAAATGACTACTTATATAATAAGCTTATGGAAATTGATCCAAATACAGCCGAAAAATATCATCCAAATGAATTAAATAGAATTATAAGGGCTCTTGAAATATATGAAATTACAGGCGAAAAACCATCAGAAAAACGTACAGGTGAGAGAGTCTTAAATAAAAATATTGATCCTATATTATTTTTTCTAAACTACAATGATCGACAAATATTATATGATAGGATAAATGATAGGGTAATTGAAATGATAAACCAAGGCCTAGTAGAAGAATTTAAGTATATAGTAGAGAATTTTAATCTAGATGAAAATTCTCAATCTATGGCCGCTATTGGTTATAAAGAAATTTTCCCTTATATAAGAGGTGAAATCAGTCTTGATGAAATGATTAATCTTATCCAAAGAAACACTAGAAGGTATGCTAAAAGACAAATCACTTGGATGAAAAAATACCTAAATTATCCATTTACACGAGAAATAATAATGGATGACCTAAGTAAAGATGATGCAACAATGATAATAGAAGATTTAATAAAGGATATATATGAATTTTAATGAAGTTTACAATAATTATAATATCGATGATAGGTATGATGACCTTATAAGAGAGTCTGAAAAAGAATTGTCTGAATTATTCAGACTCCATGAAGAAATTTCAGAATTTAATCAATTAAAGGTTATGAAAGCCTTTAACGAGAATTCTCTCCGATCATCGGACTTTTTTACCGCCACTGGTTATGGCTATGCAGATACAGGTAGAGATACATTAGAGGCAATATTTTCTTCAATATTTAAAGCGGAAGATAGCCTTGTAAGGCCTTCTATTGTATCAGGGACTCATGCCTTATCAATCGTTCTATTTTCCTTATTAAACTATGGAGATAAACTCTTATCAATAACTGATGATCCATATGATACAATGCAGCAAGTTATAGGTATAGCTGGGGATAAAAAAGGAACCTTGATAGAAAAAGGCGTCCTTTATGACAAGTTGGATCTTGATTCTGATAATAAAATCCAATACGATAAAATTAAAGAAAAAATTGATGAGAATACCAAAGTCATTCTAATTCAAAGATCAACAGGTTACACACAAAGAAGAGCCTTTACTATAGATGAAATCGAAAAAGCTGTAAAAGAAATTAGAAAGGTTTCAAAAGATGTAATTATTTTTATAGATAACTGCTACGGTGAATTTACCGAGACAAAGGAACCTATAGAGATAGGAGCCGATATCGTAGCGGGATCTCTAATTAAAAATCTTGGCGGTGGCCTTGCTGTTACAGGTGGATATATTAGTGGTAGAAAAGACCTTATAGAATATTGCGCTAATACCCTAACAGCTCCAGGAATTGGAAAAGATGAGGGATTAAGTTTTGGTACAAATAGATTGGTAGTTGAAGGACTTTACTTTGCTCCACACGTAGTTAAAGAGGCTTTAAAAGTAGCCCTATTATTCGCAAGTGTCTTTAACAAACTAGGATATGAAGTAACACCAAAACTTGATGATCCAAGGTCTGATGTCATTCTTGCCATAAAATTAAAAGATCCAGAAAAATTAAAAACTTTCTGTAAGGCAATACAAGAAGCGTGCTCTGTTGATTCAACCTTCGTACCTGAAGCTTATCCAATGCCAGGATATGAAGATCCTGTAATTATGGCGGCAGGGGGCTTTGTAGAAGGGGCAACTTCAGAATTATCCGCCGATGGACCATTAAGAGAACCATATATGGCTTACCTCCAAGGTGGTCTTAACTATTACCATGGAAAACTTGCTTTAAAGATAGTTTTAAATAGATTTTCTAAAAACAACTTCTTATAAAATAAAAAATCGTTCTAATTATATAGTTAGAACGATTTTTAAATTAAAATTCTAATCCTGATAAAGGACTTTTATTTACAGCCTTTTTAAGATCCTCATCATCTAAGTGGGTATAAATTTGAGTTGTTGAGACTGAAGCATGGCCTAAAATATCTTTTAAGGCTCTTATATCAACATCGCCATACTTATACATTAGTGTGGCAGCAGTATGTCTGAGTTTGTGAGTAGAGTAGATACTAGTATCAAAACCTGCTTTTGCCAAATATTTGTCTATAGTTGATTGTACAGCTCTGTTTGAAATTCTTTTCTTTCTAGTGGATATAAATAGGGCATCAACACTCGAATTCCTAAGGTATTCAGACCTAATTACTATATAATTATTAATAAGGTCTTGGCAGTTTTTTGTGAGATAAACAGTTCTTTCTTTATTTCCTTTGCCTATAATATTGAATCTATCTTTATTTACATCGGATAAATCTATCGAAACAAGTTCAGAAAGCCTCATTCCGGTAGTCAAGAATGTAAAGACTATTGCAAGGTCTCGAACCCTTAGAAAAGTGTTTTTTTCTTGATTTATTGTTTCTAGTAATTTTTCCGTCTCACTTAAGGTAAGGTAAACTGGTTGTCTTTGGCTAATTTTAGGATTTCTTAGCTTATCTGCAACGTTAGTATTAATTATCTCAATTTCACTATACATATATTTATAAAAAGATTTTAGGGCTGAAATTTTCCTAGACCTTGTAGTAGCAGAATCATTCTTGTCATTGTCTAAATAAGAAAGAAATGCATAGAAGTCTTGTATTGTAAGCTTTTCAAAGAACTCGCTATCTATAAAGAAATTAACCTTATTATAATCAAAATCTTTTTTATAGATTTCTTCATTATTATTGTAAATCTTTCTAATTATTTGATATTCTATAAACATATCAAGATCATAAGCGTATTCTTTAATTGTAGATTCAGAAAGGCCCTTAATTGATTTTAAATAGTTTAAGTAATCATTTAATAATAGAGGCCTTATAAATTCTTCCATAAGTCTCTCCGTACACAATAGCATAAATCAATCCGTAAAATTTAATCGATTCTTAATTTCCTATATCTATAATAGAATTATACCTATTCTAATTCAAAAAACAAATTATTGCACAAAATTATTATTTTGTGCAATAATTTTAATGTTGTTATATGCCTTCTTTTATCTTATTTTATAATTCTGCAACTCAAATAATTTGATTGAACATTAATAATTCAAAAAAATATATGGCATCTATGTATTAATAATTTTGTTAATAAGAAACAAAAATTTATCATTTAAAAGCTCTTAGTCGATCTTCTATACGTTTTTTAAGCGTCAAACCTTATATTATAAAATTTTAATATTTTAGCCGATAATACGACGCTCTATTTTGCGTTTTAAGCGTTTTTATTTTTTATATAGTGTATTTATACCTTGTAAATTAAGCGAATTAAAAACTGCCATCATTATAATGGCAGCTTGATTAATTTTTACTTGGCATAGTCTATCGCTTTGGACTCTCTTAATAAGTTCACTTTAATTTCACCTGGGTACTCTAATTCATTTTCAATTTTCTTTGCAATCTCTCTAGCAATTACAACCATTTCATCATCAGAGATTTTTTCAGGTTTTACTAAGATTCTTAATTCTCTACCTGCTTGTAGAGCAAAAGATTTTTCTACTCCTTCGAAAGAATTTGCAATTCTTTCAAGGTTTTCAAGTCTTTTAATGTAATTTTCAAGACTTTCACGCCTTGCGCCTGGTCTTGCAGCACTTATAGCATCCGCTGTTTGTACCAATATAGATTCAACACAATTTGGCTCAACATCACCATGGTGGGATTCTATAGCATTTATAACGTATTTGTTTTCGCCATATTTAGTTGCAGCTTCAACACCTAAAGCTACATGTGTTCCTTCTTGTTCTTGATCTATAGCCTTGCCTAAATCATGAAGTAATCCACCACGTTTTGCTAATTGGCTATCAGCGCCAATTTCATCCGCAAGCATTCCTGCAAGTAATGCAACTTCTACAGAATGTTTTAAGATGTTTTGACCATAAGATGTTCTGAATTTCATCTTACCGATTAACCTTATTAGCTGAGGGTGAAGATTGATAATTCCAACTGTTTCAGCAGCAGCTTCACCATCTTCTATTATCCTAGCTTCAACTTCATCACTGGCCTTTTCTAGCATCTCATCAATTCTTGATGGATTAATTCTTCCATCTTGGATTAGCTTCTCTAAGGCGACTTTTGCTATTTCACGTCTAACTGGTTCAAAACATGATATAACTACTGCTTCAGGAGTATCATCAATTATTAGGTCAACACCTGAGGCTTGTTCAAAGGCTCTAATATTACGGCCTTCACGCCCAATAATACGGCCTTTCATCTCATCGTTAGGTAGAGAAATTACAGATACTGTATTTTCAGCTACAAGTTCTGGTGCAAATCTTTGTATAGTAGTCGCAAGAATTTCTGTAGCCATTTTTTTACTTTCAGATTTCATTTTCTCTTCCGCCTCTTTAATCATCCTAGCAGATTCGTGGATTGTTTCGGATTTAACTCGAGCTAAAATTATTTCTTTAGCTTCACTATTGGTGAGTCCAGCGATATTTTGTAACTCCAACTCTTGTTGTTCTATTAACTTGTCAATTTTTTCTTCTTTTTGTTGTAACTTTTTCTGATCACTAGAGATTTGATCAGACTTTTTGTCAATCAATAAAGATCGATTGTCTAAACTTTCTTCTTTCTTAATCAAACGAGCTTCTCTTTTATTAAGTTCATTTCTTGTTTGATTCAGCATTTCTTCATTTTCAGATTTCAATTTTGAAATTTCATCTTTAGCATCAATAAGAGTTTCTCTTCTTAATGCTTCTGCTTGTTTATTGGCATCATCTATAATTTGCCTACTGAGATTTTCAGCACTACCTATTACAGATTCTCCAATTTTCTTACGATAAAGATAGCCAAAATAAAAAGCTAACAATACGAAGGCGACAAATATGATGAGAACAACAATTGGATTCATTTTATCTAACATCATATCACCTCCAATAATATGGAAATTTAATATTCCATTTCTATTATACCATTTTTTTATAATTATACGAAATAGTTTTCATTATTTCCAAAATAAAAAAAGTAGCATAAAACTACTTTTTGTGCGGAATGATTTTTGCTGGTGCACCTACCGCAGTCGAATCACTCGGAACATCTGATAAAACAACTGAATTTGCACCAATTTTACAATTATCCCCTACATTAATATTACCAAGTAAAACAGCTCCTGCACCTATCATTACGTTATTTCCAACGGTTGGATGCCTTTTAACTTTCTTATTTGTTACAGCTCCAAGGGTTACTGAATGATACATTAAAACATCATCACCTATTTCAGCAGTTTCACCGATAACAACTCCCATACCATGGTCTATATAACACCTTCTGCCAATCTTAGCTCCAGGATGAATTTCTATTCCTGTTTCCATTCTTGATTTGAAGGCAATTTCCTGAGCCTCATATAATTTACCCTCTAAATAAAGGTTATGAGCTATGTAATGAGATAATAGTGCCTTTATTCCAGCAGAGAAGAGGATTGCCTCCTCTTCACTTTTTAATGCTGGGTCATGCTCTAAGGCATTTTTAATTAATTCTTCTTTGTACTCGTTATAGCTGATCATTATCATATAATTCAGTTGATAGGTATCTTTCTCCTGTATCAGGCAATACAGTTACCACAACTTTTCCTTCCCCTAATTTATCCGCAATTTCTAATGCACCTACAACATTTGCACCGGATGATATTCCCACTGCTAAGGCTTCATCTTTTGCCAATTGTCTAGACATATTTATAGCATCGTCACTTTTGACATCAACAATACCATCTAAAATATCAAAATCTAAATTTTTTGGAATGAAGTTACCACCTATACCTTGGATTTTGTGGCCAGCAGCCTTGCCACCAGATAAAAGTGGACTTTCAGCTGGTTCTATTGCGTATATTTTTGTATTAGGATTTGCTTCCTTTAGTCTTCTGCCTGTTCCTGTTACAGTTCCTCCTGTACCAACGCCAGCTATAAAAGCATCTGGACTTATTTCAGATAATATTTCAGGACCTGTTGTCTCATAATGAGCTTTTATATTAGCTGGGTTTGAAAATTGGTCAGGTAAGAAATATCCATTTTCTTCAGCGAGCTCCTTTGCCTTATCAACAGCGCCCTGAAGGGCACCTTCTGTGGTCCTTATAACCTTCGCTCCATATGCCATAGCTAATTTCGCTCTTTCTATACTCATTGAAGCTGGCATAGTTAAGATTAGATTATAGCCTTTTGCTGCAGCAAGAGCTGCAAGAGCAACACCTGTATTGCCACTTGTTGGCTCGACAATTGTGCCACCTTTTTTTAGTTTTCCTGATTTTTCAGCTTCCTCTATCATGTATAAGGCAATTCTATCCTTTATAGATCCCGCTAGGTTATTTTTTTCTACTTTAACATATATATCTGCTCTTCCCTCTTTCTTGAGTGAGTTAAGTTTCAATATAGGAGTTCCTCCAATTAATTGAGTCGGATTATTCTTCATATTGTATTTCTCCTTTCAAAAAAATTCGATTAATTTTTATAATAATCATTTATATAAAAATAAGTTGTCTTAATTCCTACATATTTACTATACTATAAAATCTTAACATTTAAAATTAATTAAAAAAGGAAGCATTGCTTCCTTTAAAATAACAAATTTTTATATACTAGAAATATTTAAATTTTTATATTTTTCTTAACTAATAGTAACTTGTGGAGCTTTGCCTTCTCTTCTTAATTTTATTAAATTTTTAATAGCAAAGTCTCTTGCTTCTTCAGGAGCTTTGGCCATTTTTTTCATCTTTGTTTTACCAAATATATTAGTATATGCTCCGTCTGCCCAGAAAATATTTCTTTTCAAAATAGCAGTTATAAGCGCATAAATTGGATTTAATAAATTTACAAAGGCAAATGGGAAATAGTTAATTGGACTAACACCCAAGGTCTTCATTTGATATGCACCGCACGCTGTCCACGGGAACATTACAGCCAATAATGTGCCAGCATCTTCTAGGGTTCTTGAAAGCATATTTCTTGATAGACCAAGTTCATCATACTTATCCTCATATAGTGGTGCAGGTACACCAATACCTAAAAATTGATCACACATAGTTGCGTCACAGAAAATTGAAGTAAGCATAGTTAAAAATACTAGACCAGCAACTGAATTTATTCTTTCTTTAAGGTGAGCAAAGAGTCTTTCAATAATTCCGGCTCTTTCTAGAGCTCCACCAAAGGATACAGCAAGAAGAATGAGGTTTACTGTCCACATTTGATTATCCATACCACCTTTAGCTAGAGCCTTGTCAACAAAATCATTGCCCGTAGCTATGTCTGGTCCATAGTGTAGAATAGCAAAAATTTCTGCTAGACTCCTTTTTTCTTGAAAAATCAAAGAAAATATAAGTCCAACTAAAACTGAAATCATTACTCCAGCAAGTCCCTCAATCCTTAATATACAAATGAAAACTATCAAAACTATAGGAAGAAGGACTAAAGTATTTAAGTTGAAATTGCTTGAAAGAGCCATTTTTATACCATCAGCAATATTTGGGTCATAGTTAACAACATCAGCCCTAAGACCGATTAAGCTATAGAGAATTAAAGAAATCAGGAAAACTGGTCCAGTTGTTGATACCATGGCTGTAACGTGGTCAAAAAGACCCGTTTTAGCAACACCTGCTGCAAGATTAGTCGTATCTGATAGCGGGGAAAACTTATCTCCTATGTAAGCACCTGATATAACCATACCTGCTGTAATAGCTGGGTTTATTCCGAGACCTTGACCTATAGTCATAAAGGCTATTCCTATAGTGGCCGTAGCAGTCCAGGAAGAACCACATGAAAGACTAACCAAAGATGTAATTATACAACCTATAGGAAGAAATAGCTTAGGACTTAAAAAACTCAAACCGTAATATATAAGAGCTGGGATGGTTCCTGATATCATAAAAGATGATATTAAGAGACCTACAGTTAGTAAAATTAATATGGCATCTAAAGTAGTTCTTATACGTTCAATCATACCATCAAGCATATCTCTAAAACTATTCCCACATCTTAATCTAACTATACAAGCAACCATTATTCCACAAATAAGTGGGAGGTGAGCTGCATCATATATATTTTCTCCCCCATCTTTAGCAAAAACAAATACATAAATCATTAAACTTACCATAGTTAAAATAGGTAAGGCAGATTCGATTAGGCTTGGTAACCTGACGTTCTTTTTATTATTCATAATATCTCCTCATAAATACATTAGCGTGTTAAATTAACTATGTATATAATACATTAGTTTGATAAATTTGTCAACTTATATTTTATTTAATTATCTTGATATTATGATAAATGGATGTGATTAGATTCTTATATTTAAACAAGATATAGGATTGCAATAAAAAAGCATAGACAAGGCTATCTTTGTCTATGCTTATATTCTTTATATTATGCTTTCATTTGGCTAGCTACTTCAGCAGCAAAGTCTTCTTCTTTCTTTTCAAGGCCTTCACCAACTTGGAACCTAGCAAATCTTCTGATTTTGATATTTTCTCCAACTTCATTAGCTGTATCTCTAAGAAGTTGTTCAACTGTTAAATCAGGGTTTTTGATGAACGCTTGGTCTAGTAGGCAAACTTCTGAGAACCATTTTTTAAGTCTACCTTCAACCTTCTTTTCAGCAATCATTTTTTTCTTATCTTCAGGCATATTATCGCTAGATTCGTTAATTGCTTGGTTGATTAGGATGTCTCTTTGTTCAGCTACATCAGCTTCATCTGCATCTTCTTCAGAGATGTACTTTGGAGCGCTTGCAGCAATGTGCATAGCTATATCTCTAGCAAAGTTTTTAACTGTATCGGTATTAGCTGAGAAATCTGTTTCAGTATTGATTTCAACAATTACACCTATCTTGTCGTTGTGAATGTAAGAACCAATAACACCTTCTGCAGCAATTCTACCAGATTTTTTATCAAGAGTTGCTTGTCCTTTTTCCTTTAGGATTTTTTGAGCTTTATCAATATCTCCACCAGCTTCTTCTAGAGCTTTTTTGCAGTCCATCATTCCAGCGGCAGTTCTTTCTCTTAATTCTTTAACTAATTTTGCACTAATTGCCATCTAAATCTCCTATTATTCTGCTTCGTTTTCTTCGAAAGCTTGTTCTTTAATTTCTTCAGCTGCTTCTTTTATATCTTCGTCAGATAGATTTTCTTCTTCTGTTACTTCAACTTCAGAATCTTCTTCAACCTCTTCTTCATATTCATCATTAGAAGGATCAAATTCATTACCTTGGTTTGCTTCTATAACAGCATCTGCCATTACAGATGTAATAAGTTTTACAGCTCTGATTGCATCATCGTTTCCTGGTATTGGAACGTCAACTTCATCAGGGTCACAGTTTGTATCAACGATAGCAATTACAGGAATTCCTAGTATTTTAGCTTCATGTACTGCAATAGATTCTTCACCTGGATCAACTACAAATAGTACATCTGGTAATTCTTCCATATCTTTAATACCACCAAGATTTCTTTCTAGCTTATCCATTTCTTTTTGATATTGAAGAACTTCTTTCTTTGGTAGAAGGTCAAATGTTCCATCTTCTTCCATTCTTTCATATCTTTGAAGTTTTTCTACGCTTTTTCTAATTGTTTTAAAGTTTGTAAGCATACCACCCAACCATCTGTGAGATACATAGTATTGACCTGATCTCTTAGCTTCTGATTGAATTGAGTCTTGTGCTTGTTTTTTTGTACCTACAAATAGAACTCTACCACCATCAGCAACGATGTCTCTCATTACCTTGTAAGCTTCCTCAATTTGGTTAGCTGTTTTTTGTAGATCTACAATATAGATACCATTTCTTTCTGTGAAGATGAATCTAGACATTTTTGGATTCCATCTTCTGGTTTGGTGTCCAAAGTGTACACCTGCTTCTAATAATTTTTTCATTGAAACTACTGCCATATTTACCTCCGTTTTTTCTTCCACTCATCTCAACTGGATATTAAACCACAATTGGCAACGTAATACCCATCCATGAGTGTGATTGTTGTAGTACCTGTATAATATACCACTTAAAACCTACATTTCAACATTAAAACATAGCTTCTACAAAAGATTTAGAATCAAATTTTTGTAAATGATCAATTCCTTCACCAACACCTACATATTTAACTGGCACTTCCACCTCTACTTGAAGTGGAAATATTACTCCACCTTTGGCTGTACCATCAAGTTTTGTAAGTATTAGCCCAGTAATATCAGTAACATTTTTAAATTCTCTTAACTGGCTTACTGCATTTTGACCTGTAGTAGCATCAAGTACCAGTAGGTTTTCCCTATTTGAATTTACTGCGTGAGTGTCAATTGTTCTATTAATTTTATCTAATTCTTGCATCAAATTCTTTTTATTATGAAGTCTTCCTGCAGTATCGCATATTAAAACGTCAACATCTTTGCTGCGAGCAGATTTTATAGCATCAAAAATGACTGCAGATGGATCTGCACCTTCTTTGTGTGAAATAAGTTCAACATCTGCCCTTTTAGCCCATTCTTGGAGTTGATCTATAGCTGCTGCTCTGAAAGTATCAGCTGCTGCAAGCATTACAGTTTTACCTTCGTTTTTGAAATTATTTGCAAGTTTACCAATAGTAGTAGTCTTTCCTACTCCATTTACACCTATAACTAGAATTACTGTTAACTTACCTTTTTCAAACTTAATCTTATTATCAAGGTTATTTTCATCGAGCTTTTTAATCATTATTTCTTTTAAGACAGGATAAATTTTATCAGCTTCTTTAATAGACCTTTTCTTGATTTCTCCACGTAATTCATCAACAATTTCTATTGTTGAGTTCATACCAATATCTGCAGAGATTAGGATTTCTTCAAGTTCATCATAGAGGTCATCGTCTATTTTAACATTTCTTGTAAAAAGATTTGTTAGACTAGATGTGAAGCTGTCTCTAGTTTTACTTAGCCCTTTTTTTAACCTATCAAAAATTGATTCTTTTTCTACAACTTCTTCTGTCACCTCAAGGTTTGTACTAAGGTTTTCAGTTGTTGGAATTTCATATTCTGAAATTCCTTTATTGTTTTCATCAAGCTCTTCTTCTTCTTTTTCTTGCTCTTTAAATTTTATATCTTCAATTTTTAGAGTTTTTTTTTCCGTATTTTCTGTGTGAGTTAAGTCTATAAATCTTCCAGCTTTGATTTTACTTGATTTTTCAACTTCTTTAACCTCTTCTGAAACTTCTTCAGACTTTTCCTCTAACTCTGATTTAATATCCTCAGAGATTTCTTCAGCTTTATCTTTAACTTCTTCAAATTCTGATAAAATGCCTTCTTTGACTTCTTCAATATTTTCTTCTATTCCTTCAATCAAGTTGTTGTGTTTGTTTGCTTCATTAAACTTATTAAATTCTTCGTTAGTCCTATCGTCGCTATTTGAATTACTATTATCATTAGCTAATTCTTGGCCAACTTCTCTTACGACTTCTTTGTTTTCTAATTCTCCAGATTTATTCTTTTTTCTTTTAAAAAAATTAAACATACCGACTCCTTAATTAATATTTACAGGATTAAATGCAACTACAAATGATGTATCGTTGTATTTATTGATTAAAGAATTCCTAATCCTGCCTATGGTATCTCTACAAATATCAAGGTCCTTGTCATAAACCTTTACAAGAATATTATACCTGTATTTATTATTTATTCTTGATATTTTGCAAGGATTTGGGCCTATTATTTCAACATTTAATTGAGAATTCATCAAAGCCTTTAATTCATTTGTAAATTCTCTAGAAATATCTATGGTCTTAACCCTATCTTCATTTATAATTTTAATTGTAATTATATTTTTAAAAGGCGGATAGGAAAAAGCCTCTCTAATTTTAAGCTCACTAGCAAAAAAACTTTCATAATCATTTTCCTTGACAGCCTGAATTACGAAATTTTCTGGTTTATAGGTTTGAATTATAGCCCTACCCGGCTTATCAGCCCTTCCTGCTCTACCTGCTACTTGAGTTAAAAGTTGAAAACTTGTTTCCTGCGCAGAAAAATCTCCAACGTTTAAAGAAAGATCTGCTGATATTATCCCAACAAGGGTTACATTTTCAAAATCAAGGCCTTTAGCAATCATCTGTGTTCCAAGTAGGATATCAATCTTGCCTTCCTTCATTGACTTATACATGTGGTCATACTTCGCTTTATTAGTTGCTACCATGGAATCCATTCTAAGAATATTTGCATCTGGGAAAAGTTGCTTTACTTCTTCTTCAAGCTTTTCTGTACCTGCTCCAAATTCTTTAATCTTTTTTGAATGGCAGTTTGGGCATACTCTTACTTGATTTTTAGTCCTACCACAATAATGGCATACAAGTTTGTTTACATTTTTATGATAAGTCATCGCGACATCACAGGCTTCGCATTTTACAACATACCCGCAGGCTCTACAAAAGGTGAATGAATCATGACCTATTTTATTTAAAAATAAAATTGACTGTTCTTTATGTTCAAGATTTCTACTTATTTCTTCCTGTAGTTTGTATGAAAGCATGGAGTAATTTGAGTTTTTAAGTTCCTCTCTCATATCAACCAAATTAATATTTGGCATAGAATTATTAACCCTAGTACTTAAGTATAATAAATCAAGCTTACCATCTTTCACTTCTTTCATAGTTTCGATTGAAGGAGTTGCTGAAGCCATTATCAGATTACAGGAATGATAAGATGCCCTATATTTTGCTATTTCTCTTGTATGATACTTAGGGTCTTTTGAAGATGTATAAGAATTATCATGTTCTTCATCTATAATTATTGCTCCTAAATTTTCAAAGGGTGCAAATATAGCGGATCTTGCTCCGATAGCAATTTTAACTTCTCCGTTTTTTATCATCATCCATTGATTGAATTTTTCTTTAGGAGTGAGCCTTGAATGGATAATTGCTATTTTTTCATTAAACCTACCGGAAAACCTCTCTATTGTTTGTGGAGTTAAAGATATTTCTGGCACTAAGATAATTGCTTCTTTTCCTTCTTTGATAACTTCTTCTACAACTTGTAAAAAAATCTCAGTTTTTCCAGATCCTGTTACCCCAAACAATAAGAATTGACCATTTTCTTTTTTAAGAATTGTTTTAAAGGCTTTTTCTTGGTCTTCATTTAATACGTGTTTATCATATCTTTTTGTATCTAATTTTATTTCCTTGCTAGCTTCTTTTTGAATTCCTTCAACTATTTCTTTTTCAAGAAGAGATTTTAACGAGGATAAGGAAGAAGAAGTATTTTTGAGTAAGTCACTCTGTTTTGTTTGTCCATGAAGCTTAAGATAGTCAATAATTTCTTGTTGTTTCTTAGCATTCTTTGCAAGTTTAGTATCAGAGTCTTTTAATTTTATATAGATATCATAAGTGATTTTAATTTTATCACTTGCCTCATACAAGACCTTTAGCTTGTTATCTTCTACTAATTTATTTAATATATCCTGAGAATTGGGAAATTTATTTAATATTTCCTCTTTACTCCTCTCAATTTGTAAATGATTGAGTATTTCATCGTCTTCTTTTGCATTTGCCAAATAAAAAACTTTTATTTTGTCGATACTTGTTGGTGGTAGAACTTGCTTAAGAGATAGTTGAATTGGAGAAAGATATTCTTTAGACATGAAGAATGCTAGATCTAATAACTCGTCACTAACTAGTTTGTTCTCATCAATAATTGATATTATATCTTTTATTTCATATTCAGCTTCAAAATCTTCTACAATTTCATAAACAAAAGCAACGACAGTCTTGTTTCCCTTACCAAAAGGAACTAATACCCTCATTGCTCTTTGTAATTTATTATTTAATTTTTCTGGAATGTGATAAGTAAAAGCTCTATTTAAAAATCTGCTTTTACTATCTATAATTACTTTTGCGTACAAATTTTCACCTTAAGAGGTCTAATATTTTATTGGCTAGCTTGCTTTTTGGCATAATATCCAAGTTGATTATTTCATCCTTAGAAATTATTGAGGCAACATTTGTGTCTACATCAAAACCTGCTCCCCATTTGGTTAAATCATTAGCAATGATATAGTCTAAATTTTTCTTAGAAAGTTTACTCTTTGCATTAGCGATTAAATCGTCAGTTTCTGCAGCGAAGCCTATTATAGTTTGGTCTTTTTTTATTGAGCCGAAATATTTTATTATATCAATATTTTCGATTAATTCTAAGCTCAAATTAGAACCATCTTTTTTTATTTTCCTATCGCTTGGATTTAAAACCTTATAATCGACAGGTGCTGCTGACATTATAATGGCATCAGCATCTTGAAATTCTCTTTCAATAGCATCTTTCATTTCAAAATTAGTTTTAATTTCTATTCTCTTAATTCCATTAACCTTAATAGGATTTACTGGACCAGAAATCAAAACAACTTCGGCCCCACGCTTCCTAGCCTCATTAGCTATATTATAACCCATCTTGCCACTAGAATTATTGGTTATGTATCTTACAAAATCAATAGGTTCAACAGTTGGCCCTGCAGTTACTATTATTTTTTTGCCCAAGAGATCTTTTTCTGTAAAATAATCTTCAAGAAAATCTACAATCTCCTCAGGCTCTTCAAGCCTTCCATCCCCTATTGTATTGCAAGCCAAAAGACCTGGTTCTGGTTTTATAATCCTAACACCATCTTCTTTTAAGATATTTAAATTTCTTTGAATGGCTTTTGCCTTTAGCATATTAGTATTCATAGCAGGAGCTATTACTACGTCTTTATCACAGGCAAGGTAGGTTGATAAAAGAAAATTATCAGCTATACCATTAGCCATCTTTGATATAGTATTAGCGCTAGCTGGTACTATAAGCATTAAGTCTGCCCATTTAGCAAGTTCTATGTGATGAACTTCTTCATGGTGGCCAGAAAATAAATCCGAATAGACTTTGCATCTTCCCATAGTTTCGAAGCTAAGAGGATTTACAAATTCTGTTGCAGACTCGGTCATAATTATCTTAAGATTTACATTTCTTTTCTTAAGGCGTGAACATAAATCCAAAACCTTATAAATAGCTATCCCCCCACTTATCCCTAGGAGAATATTTTTATTTTCTAGCATATTATTATTTTTTTCTTACCTTGCCCTCAATAATCTCATTTAGGGCTTGTGTTACTGGTTTGGCTTCTACATGTTTGGTTAATGGCGCAGAGCCATTTACAATTCTTCTTGCTCTTTTGGCACACATCATGCAAATTTCGTACCTACTTGGGCTAACTTCAGATAATGTTTTAAATGATGGATTTTTCATTAATCCTCCTCAAATACTAAATTTTCTTCCCTAAATACTTTATGTTTTTCTGCGTTTATTATTTCATTAACAGATGTTATAGCAGAATTTAGGTGGTCATTGACAACTATATAGTCGTAATCCTTAATATACTGTAGCTCTTTTTTAGCATTATTCATCCTAATTTTAATATCTTCATCAGTTTCTGTACCTCGGCCTACAATTCTCTTTTTTAATTCCTTAAGACTAGGTGGGGCTAAAAAAATAAAGACTCCATTATCAGTATTTTTCTTGATATTCAGAGCTCCTTGTACGTCTATTTCTAGTATTACGATTTTTCCTTCGTTTATCTTTTTTTCTACGAATTCTTTGGGTGTTCCATAATAATTATTATGGACTTGAGCATATTCAAGGAATTTATCTTCTTCGATCATTTGTTCAAACTGATCGTGGTCTAAATAAAAATAACTAACTCCCTCTATTTCTCCGTCCCTTTTCTTTCTAGTGGTAGCAGATACAGAATATACTAAGTTTGTTTGTGTATTCATCAAATCGTGAAGAACAGTACCTTTACCGACTCCAGACGGTCCTGATATTACTAATAAAAATCCCTTTTTCATCACTCCCCCTTATCTTAATCATTTTACTTTTATATGTTTTTACTTCAAGTATCATGTTTGATGGCAAAGAGTATAATAAAAATGAGGTGAATTATGAGTTTTGACGGAATAGTAACAAGAAAAATAGTAAATGAACTAAAAAAAGAAATCCTTGGTGGAAAAATTCAAAAAATATCACAACCATCAAAAAACGACCTTGTTTTTAACATATATTCAATGGGCAATTCAGTAAAGTTATTGATTAGCGCCAACAACAATGAGGCCAGGATAAATTTAACTAAAAAAAAGTATGAAAACCCTGAGAAGCCTGATAATTTTTGTATGGTTCTGAGAAAGCATATTGGTCAAGGAAAAATATTAGATATAAAACAATACGGTTTAGATAGGGTTATTGAATTTTCCATAGGATCAATTGATGAGATGGGCTTTGATACAAGCAAAAAATTGATAATTGAGATTATGGGTAGACATTCAAATATTATTTTAACAGACGATAATTATAAAATTATTGATGCAATTAAAAGAGTAAATGACCAAATGTCATCAATTAGGCAAATTTTTCCATCATTAACTTATGAGAGAATTAAAAGTGACAAGATAGATTTAAGTGACGATTATTTTAATAAAGACATCTCTGCTATAGATACAAAGATTCCCAATGGAATTGAGCCTTATAAGATCTTTTATACCTATTATGAGGGATTCTCTCCTGTAATTGGTAAAGAACTAATCAATAGAGCTAACATCGATCCTAGGATAAACTGGGGTCTTGTAAGTGAAGCTGATAAAAATGAATTAAATCATATACTCCTTAAATTAAAAGAAGACATCCTTGAAGATAATTTAGGTGCATACGACTATAGGGATGATAGGAAAATCAAAGAATACCATACGCTAAAGCTAAGTCATTTGAATTTTAAAGAGAACGCATATGATTTAATGAGTGATGCCATAGATAATTTTTATTCTATAAATAAATCTAATGATAGACTCGATCAGACTAAAACTAACCTAATTAGAAGAATTAACAGCCATAAAAAAACTGTAAATAAAAAGATAGGAATTTTGAATACTAATATTTCAAAGGAACACCAAGCTGAAATAGCAAAGAAAAATGCTGATTTATTAGCAGCTAACCTATATAGGATAGAAGAAAAATCCAAAGAAATTATCATAGAAGATTTTTATAATGAAAATAGGCCAGTAAAAATAACTCTAAATCCGATGAAAACACCGTGGGAGAACATAAATGATTACTATAGTAGAGCTAAAAAGATAAAAGCTGCAATAACTTACGCCAATAAAGACCTTCCAAATCAAGAAAATCTTCTCTCCTATTTAAATCAGTTAGAAGACTTTATTCAAAGGGCAAATTCTATAGCTGATTTAGATGAAATAAGAGAAGAAATGGTTGATAATAATTTAATTAAAAAGAAGGGTAAAGATAAGAAAAAATCCAAACCTTCAAAACCCCTTCACTACAAAACAGAAAATGGAGCTGACATTTATGTAGGTAAAAACTCCAAGCAAAATGATTACATTACTCTTAAAATTGCTAGGAAGGATGATCTTTGGTTTCACGTAAAAGATAGCCCAGGCAGCCATGTTATATTAAAAACCGATAAGATTTACGATGAAGATGTGGAACTAGCCGCTTATCTTGCGGCACTCAACTCATCTTTGTCGAATGATAATAAGGTAGATGTGGACTATACAGAAAAGAAAAATGTTAATAAAGCTAAGGGTGCCAAAGATGGTATGGTTTATTATGAAAATTTTTCAACCATTAGAGTAAACTTAGATCATAAGATTGATTTAAAACTAGAAAAACTATGACAGATAATAAAAAACCGGTTCTTTATTTCAAGATCCGGTTTTTAAAATTTTAATTTTTTTATTTGTTAACAGCTTCTTTAAGAGTTTTACCAGCTTTGAATACTGGAGCTTTAGAAGCAGGGATTTGGATTACTTCTTCAGGTTTTCTTGGGTTTCTACCTTCTCTAGCTTTTCTATCTCTAACTTCGAAAGTACCAAAACCAACAAGTTGAACTTTGTCGCCAGCTACAAGTGCTTCTTCTACTGTTTCTAAAAATGCGTTAAGTGCTTTTTCAGATTCAACTTTTTTAAGACCACTTTTTTCTGATATGCTATTTAATAATTCTGATTTATTCATATTTCCTCCTATAAATCAACATGTATTCTGTTTAACTCTAAGAATGATTATACATAACAAATTCAATAAAATCAAGCCTTTTCAAATAAATACCTTAATTTTACTAGATTTTACTAATTTATTTAAGTACTGATTATAGGCATCCCTAAGATATTTATCCTTTGTATGCATCAAAAGCTCATTTTCATTCTCATTATATGAGTTAATCATTAAAATCATGTACTTATTGTTATATTCAAATATATCACTAACCTTATCCTTCTCACTCATTTTAGATTCTACAAGCATAGGATCATCTTTATAAACAAAATCTGAATTTATAATCTCATAGTTTCTAACCGGATTTTTTAAGGCTTCTCTAAAGTCCAACTGATTTTTTATATTAGATTTAGCCTTCTCAGCTCCATCCTTATTGTCAAAAACCAATACATTGTACTTATATAATTTGTGAAGATCTTCATTAGCCTTGTAATATTCCAGGATTTCTGAATCCTTAATCTTGTTATGGGTTAAAAAATAATCGTAGTGTATTTTTCTAATTGAATCGTTAAAAATTACATCTGAGAAGTCCCCTTCATTAATATTCAGAGACTTCATATTTGCTTTAAGTGAATTTTTATCGCCCAATTCTTTTTCCATATCACTTCTTATCTTATTGGCTGTATTATCGTCTATTTCTATTTTTTTCTTTGCCAAATCATTCAACATTACCTGATCTTTTATCATCGAATCAAGCAGATCGTCTCTAAGAACTTCCTTATTGGTCTTGCCCTTAGAACTCTTCTCTTCCAGGTAAGTGTCGCCATACTTTTTAGTATAGAATGTTAGATAAAACTCCAATTCTTTATCAAAAACCTCTTTTTCAATTGCCTCACCGCCAACTAATGCTATAGCATTTTTATCAGTATTATTTTTTTTACATGATGTAAAATATACGAGGCAAAGACTTAAAGATAATAAACTAATTATTATCTTTTTTATCTTCTTCATTTTCTTTGGTATCGTCAGATTTTTCTTCTTCTGATTTATCTTTATTTTCTTCAGTTTCTTTTGATTCTTCTTTTTTGTCTTCAGCTTCTTTTTCTTCAGCTTTATTTTCTGCAATAGTAGCTTCTGTAACTACATTTGCCTTTTCATTTAATTCTTTAATGTAGTCAGCATATTTCTTGTCATTAAGAGCCTTTATAATTGCTTCTTTATTATCTTCAATAGAATCAGCAACTTTATTTAGTTTTATAATATGATAACCAAATTGAGTTTTGATTGGTTCAGAAATTTCACCTTCTTTTAAGGCAAAAGCAGCATCTTCAAATTCTTTTACCATTTGTCCCCTAGAGAATGTTCCTAGTTCACCACCGTTTGCGGCGTTTGCTGTATCTGTTGAATATTCTTTAGCAAGGGCTGCGAAATCTTCACCATTATTAAGTTTTTCTTTTACTTCTTTAGCTGTTTTTTCATCAGCTACAAGGATATGAGATGCATCACGTTTTGCAAATTGATCCTTATTATCTTCATAGTATTGTTTAATTTCTTCTTCTGTTACTGGATGCTCCTTTTCAAACCATTCTCTGTGTTTTTTATACATTAAATCTTTTTTAACAGTTTCTTTGAATTTTTCTACATCCATATTGTAGTCATCAAGCATCTTGTCAAATTGTTCTTGACCACCAAATTGTTTCACTGAATTAAGGAAAGCCTCATTAACTTCTTTATCATCAACTTCAATTTTGTTTGCTTTCATATCATCTGATATAAGCTTATCTTGAACCATCATTTGAACAATAGAATTTTTAAGGTTTTGTCTGCTTGCAAGCATAGCTCCATAAAAACTCATTTCTGCCTTGTAATCATCTTTTGAAATTTTATCTCCATTAACAATGGCAATTGTTCCTTTATCAAGTTCTTTAACTTGGTTAGCCTTTTCTTCTACTTTTGTATCTTTCTTATCATCCTTTGCTTGGTTTCCACAAGCTCCTAGCACCATTGTTGATGCTAACATTGCAATTAATAATTTCTTTTTCATCATTTACTCCTTATTTTGTTAATTGTATCTAAAAGTTCGTATGTGTCAAGTAATTTACTCTTTGTAACAGGGATTTTAAAGGCTGGTTTACTTGATAAATCTAAGCTCATCTCTCCCTTATAAGATTCGTTTATACCCTTAAGCTCTTCAAAGGAATAAAAATCTCTATCAGAGAAGAATAAACAAATCTTGTTATCCACCTCTCTAATCTCTGTAATACCATTTGCCGATCCAAGAGCTTTGATTAGAGATACATACATTATATTATCCACGATTATAGGAATATCGCCATAAACGTCGATTAATTCCTCAACCAAAGCCTCATAATCTCTCTTATCATCTATGTTGGCTATACGATTGTAAATCTCAATTTTTTGAGATGAATCACTAATATATGAATTTGGAATATAGGCATCGACCTTAATATCGATGAAAGTTGGATTTTCGTCTTTGATTTTAACCTCTTTGCCAGATGCCTTTTCGACTGCTTCTTGTAAAAATTTTACATAAAGATCATAACCGACAGCTTCTACGTGGCCAGATTGACTTTCCCCCAAGAGATTTCCTGCTCCCCTCAGTTCTAGGTCTTTCATAGCAATTTTATAACCTGAACCAAAGTCAGAGAAGTCTCTGATTGATTTTAATCGCTTTTCACCAATCTCAGTTAAAATTTTTTCTGTCCTGTAAGTAAAATATGCATATGAAGATCTATATCCCCTACCTATCCTTCCCTTTAGCTGGTAGAGCTGAGAAAGACCCATAAGGTCAGCATCATAAATCACTATGGTATTTACGTTTTTAATATCCATCCCCGTTTCTATTATAGTTGTAGCAAGCAAAATATCGGTATTTCCTTCAATAAAGTCGAGCATTATATTTTCAATTTGTCTTGGACTCATTTGCCCGTGAACGATATCTATACTTGCTTCTGGGACTAGATCTTTTATTTGAAGATAGAGCTTTTCAATATTATTTACCCTGTTATAAACAAAATAAACTTGTCCATTCCTATTTATTTCCTTTAAAATCGCATCTCTTATTATTCCTGAATCGTATTCTAAAACATAGGTATTAACAGGAAGTCTGTCTTCTGGCGGCTCATCTAATGTAGATAAATCTCTAATACCAGACAATGACATTTGAAGGGTCCTTGGTATCGGTGTAGCTGATAGGGTAAGAACATCAATTGATGACTTTAGTTTTTTGAATTTTTCCTTATGCTTTACTCCAAATCTTTGCTCTTCGTCAATTATCAAAAGCCCAAGTTTATTAAATTTGATGTCTTTTGACAAAAGTCTATGAGTTCCTACAACGATATCAACTTTTCCAGTTTTAATATCCTTAAGAATTTTCTCATCCTTGGCTTTTGTATTAAATCTTGAAAGCATAGCACATGTTACAGGAAAATCTTTAAATCTTTCAAGCATTGTATGATAATGCTGATTAGCTAATATTGTCGTTGGAACAAGGAAAGCCACTTGATAACCGTCCATAATGGCCTTGAAGGCTGCTCTTAGAGCGACCTCAGTTTTGCCATAACCAACGTCCCCGCACAGTAATCTATCCATTGGATTTTCGCTTTCCATATCCTTTTTAATTTCTTCAAGGCTTCTTAACTGAGATAAGGTTTCATCATAAGGAAAGGAATTTTCAAATTCATCTTGCCAGCTAGTATCCTTTGAAAAGGCATGGCCTTTTTCCTTAGCTCTCTTTGCATATAGCTTCACTAGGTCATCTGCAATTTCATCAACAGCCTTTTTGGCTCTTTGTTTGGACTTTTGCCACTGAACAGAACCTAGAGCAGATAACTTGGGTTTTTCACCCCTATTACCTATATACTTACTAACCAAATTCATCTGGTCTACAGGTATATAGAGCTTGTCATTCCCTCTGTATTCTATAAGAATGAAGTCCTTTTCAACATCATTTCTTTCAATCTTTGTAAGCCCCTTATAAATTCCGATACCATTATTTTCATGAACAACATAGTCTCCAATTTCAAGGTCAGAGTAGTTTATAATGTTCTTTGATGAAAGTTTTTTAGGTTTTTGTTTTCTAGTTGCTGATTTCCCGTAGATTTCTCTGCTAGTAAATACATAAAGGCCTAAATCTTTTACAAAATAACCTTCACTTGACTTTTTTTCTGAAATAATTATTGGAAATTTATCAAAATCCGAAACACTTTCTTCAAATCCTGCAGGAAGAAAATCATTGTCTATAAAACTTTCTAGAAGTTTTTCTTTACGTGCCTTAGAACCAGCAAAAACAAATACTTTTTGTTCTCTATTAACAATGTCAATGCTTGTATTTATAAATTCTTCAACATTTTTATTAAAATTTTCAGCCTCTATTGTTTTAAGTTCAATAATTTTTTTTGGAGAAAATAGCTTTGTTCTTTTGAGAATTGATGTAAGATTTATAATCTTTTTGTCAGAAATTTTCTCATAGATTTTTGTAGTTTCCACCAAATAATCTGAAAAACTAGAAAACACTTCACCATTTTCCATCTGATAGGTTAAATCTTCAAAAAATTTTTCATCGCTAGCTACAACAGACTCATAGATCCTAGAAACATCATCAAAGATAAAAACAGTATCCTCAGGAATATAGTCAACAAATGTGTCATAATTATCTTCCCTATAAGCATTTATCAAATCTTTGTTTGCTATATACATGCTTTGGTCCAAAAAAGATATGATTTGTCTATACTTATCAATAAGCTTTTGGTCACTAGTATCCGATATTTTTTTATTATCTAGGTCAACTGAGATTGCCTTTATAATCTTCTGATAGTCATCCTTATCATATAAAAGCTCATTAGCTGGTCCTATTTCAACACTTTTTATTTTTTCTATAGTTCTTTGGTTGTTCTTATCAAAAATTCTTATAGAGTCAATCTCATCATCAAAAAGTTCAATTCTGATTGGGTTGGCATAATTTACAGGCCAGATATCAATAATCGAACCTCTTTTTGCAAAGTCAGCTTTTTCTTCTACAAAGTCCGAAGGGTTATAATTAAGAGCTAAGAGATTTGAAACAAAATCATCAACGTCTACTATGCTCTCTTCATCTATTCTAACAAAAGACTTGTTAAATTTGTCTAAAGGCGTGAGTTTATTTTTAAGAGCGTCAATACTTGTTACAGTAATAAATTTTTCACCCTTAGCTAGACTAATTAGTGTATCTAGCCTCTGATTAATTTTTTTATCATCAATTGATTTTATATTATAAAAATTAGTATCTAGTGCTGGAAAATTTTTAGCAGTATCCGATACCTCATTTATATCATTAATAAATCTTTCTGCCCTTTTTGGATTTTCAGCTACAACAACTAAATTTTTATCTAATAATTCAAAAAGGCTTAAAACAAGATGTGCCTTAATTCCTTCACTTAAGCCCTGTATGTATAGCGGGGAATAATCTTTAAGCTGATATTTAATTTTATTAATTTGGTCGACATTAATTAATCTTTCAATTAATCTATTCATTATCTTCTTTCACCAACTTGATAGAATTACACTTATTCATAGCCTTATCTATATCATCTTTTAAGATTATTTCGATTCCTTCGGCAGCAAGTCTGATTTCATCTTCGAGTACTCCTACCTCTTCTTGACTAAAACCACTTAAGACAAATTTAGCAAGATCCCACCTTTCAGGCTTCTTACCAATGGAAACTTTTATTCTTGGAAATTGATCATCTTGGATTTGATAAATAATAGACTTCATTCCATTGTGGCTACCTGCAGAGCCTTTCTTCCTAATCCTAATTGTACCAAAGTCAATATCTATATCGTCATAAATTACAATTAACTTATCTATATCAAATTTATAGAAATTTTTTAATTCTCTAATTGCTTCACCCGAATTATTCATATAGGTTTGTGGTTTTATGAGCATAACTTTATGGCCAGAGATTTCTCCCTGACCATAGAGTGATTTAAATTTTAATTTTCTTACATCTATATCATATTTGTTTGCCAAATAATCAATAGTAATAAAACCTACATTATGCCTAGTATTTTCATATTGTAATCCAGGATTGCCTAGTCCTACAATAAAATACATTATTCAATAACCGTAAATAGACCACTTATTGATTCATAAGTATTAATTCTGTTAATAGCTTCAGCAAGAAGTGGAGCTATTGATAGTTGGGTTATCTTGTCTATTCTTTTTTCTTCTGGTTGGGCTATGGTGTCTGTAATTATAACTTCTTTAACAGATGGTTTTTGAAGTTTCTTTACAGCATCTCCAGAGAATACACCGTGAGTTGCTACTAAATAAACATCTTTTGCGCCATTTTCAACTAGGAAGTCTGCCGCATTTGTAATTGTTCCAGCAGTATCTATCATATCATCAACGATAATAGCGTGCTTACCTTTGAAATCACCAATTACAGACATTACTTCAGAAACATTTGGCATAGGTCTTCTTTTTTCGATTATGGCTATTGGTAATTTTAAGTAGTCAGCAAATTCTCTAGCACGTCTTACACCACCAAGGTCAGGACTTACTACTACAAATTCCTCTGGTTTATCAAAAGCGAATGACTGGAAGTGAGTTGAAAGTAATCTAATTGCAGAGAAATGGTCAACTGGAATATCAAAGTAACCTTGTATTTGACCAGCATGAAGATCCATGGTTATAACTCTATTAGCTCCCGCAATAGTAAGTAAGTTAGCAACTAATTTTGCTGTTATTGGCTCTCTTCCTCTTGTTTTTCTATCTTGTCTAGCATAACCGTAGTAAGGAATAACTGCGTTTATGTAACCAGCAGATGCTCTCTTACAAGCATCAATCATTATCAATAATTCCATCAAATTATCATTAGTAGGGCTTGAAGTTGGTTGTACTATAAAGACATCTTTACCTCTAACTGATTCGTTGATTTTAATGCTTATTTCACCATCTTTAAACTTTTCTATATCAGCCTTTGTAAGTTCAGTTCCAAGATTTTTAGCCATACTTTCTGCTAATTTGATGTTGGAATTTCCTGTTAATAGTTTTAATTCCCCTCTTTGGATATACTTATTTGTTTTAGTTGACATTTCTACTCCTTGTGATTTTTATCTCTTTCTTTTTTTCTTTCAACATAACCTTTAATGTGTTTTTGTTCTGCCCTTTCTATAATCAACTCGCCAGTACTAACATCTTCTGTTATTGTAGAACCAGCAGCAACAAAGCCTTCTTTCTCTACCTTAACAGGGGCAACTATATTCGCGTTTGATCCTATAAAAGCACCATCTTCTATAACCGACCTATGCTTAAACTTACCATCATAGTTTACAAAAACAACTCCACAACCAATATTTATATCTTGACCTAGGTCACTATCGCCAATGTAGGCAAGATGGCCCGCCTTGGTTCCTTCACCAAGGCTAGAATTTTTAACCTCAACAAAGTTACCAATATGGACTTTTTTTCCTATGTGTGCATTAGGTCTCAGTCTTGCAAAAGGACCTATATTACTACCTTCTTCCATATAAGAATTTTCTATAACTGCATTATCTATTTTAACATTATCTTCTATGGTTGAATTGATAATTCGTGTTGACCCATCAATTAAACAAGACTTTCCAATCTTAGACTTACCATAAATTTTTACAAAACCTGATATTACAGTATCAATCCCAATTTCAACTCCATCTTCAATAAAAGTTGTTTCAGGACTTTCAATTATTACACCATTAATCATGTGCTCTTTATTTATCCTAGATTGAAGGATTTTTTCTGCTTTATATAGCTCGTATTTATTATTTATGCCATAAAATTCTTCGTGATTTTTACTAACAAAGGCATTTACTAGTTTACCATCGTTTTTTAGAATCCCTATGCAATCTGTTAAGTAGAGTTCATTTTGGTCATTATTTGAATCTATTTTTGAAAGAGAATCTTTTAAGTCTTTAGCTTTAAATATATAAATGCCTACATTAATTTCATTTATTGTCTCTTGGCCCGGTTTTAAATCTCTATCTTCAGTAATTTTTATAAAGTAATTATTTTCATCTCTAATAATTCTTCCATAACCCTTTGGTTCATCAATCAAGGTAGAAAGAATTGTGCAAGCAGCGTTTGATTCATTATGATAGTTAATAAGTTTTTCCAGGGATTCTTTTTTTATTAATGGTATATCTCCATTTAAAATTAGAACTTGGTCATCATCTTCCACAAAGTCTAAGGCTAGGCCTGCTGCATAGCCAGTTCCATAAGGAATACCCGGTCCTATTTTTTGCTCTACTATTTTTACATCAGGGAATAAATCTTCTAACTTAGGTTTATTTTTTCCTCCAATTATAATAGTTTCTGAATTTTGAAAATCACTAGCTTCTTTTACGTATTTTATAATTTCTTTATTGACAAGCTTATGAAGGACTTTTGATTTTTCAGATTTCATCCTTGTGCCTTCACCAGCTGCCATTATTATTGTTTTAATCATCTAGGCTTCAGCTACCTCCAGGGCTAGCTCCATCATATTTGTATATGATTTTTGCCTATTTTCGGCACTATCGGCTACATTTTCTATAAGAGAGTCAGAAATTGTAAAGATTCCAAGACCTTTTTTACCATGTTTTCTAGCAGCCATAAATAGACCATAAGATTCCATTTCTACACAAAGGATGCCGTATTTTCTTAAATTTTCAAATACTTTAGGATCCATATCATTGTAAAATTGATCTGAAGAATGTACTTGGCCACAATGAGTTCTATATCCTAATTCCTTTGATTTTTCAACAGCTTTAACCAACAAATCAAAATCTGGTGTTACAGAAAAATGGATATTACCAAATAAATTATCGTTAATGGATGACTCTGAACAAGCTGATTGAGCTATTACTATGTCATGAAGTTTTACATCTTCTTGCATAGAGCCAGCTGTGCCCACTCTTATAATGCAATCTACATCATAAAAATCAAAAAGTTCATTGTAATATATCATAGCAGATGGTATTCCCATGCCACTACCCATTACAGATACTCTTTTTCCTTTGTAGTAGCCAGTAAAGCCAAGCATACCACGAGTTTCAGTAAATTGAGTCACATCTTCTAAGAAATTATCAGCTATAAATTTAGCCCTCAAAGGATCACCTGGCATTAGTACAGTTTTTGCTATCTGATCTTTGCATGTTGCAGAAATGTGCGGTGTTGGTATTGTCATATATGCTCCTTTTTATAAACAAAAATAGAGACTCAAATAGTCTCAATTATCTTCTTCTATTTTACAAATTTTATCTACACGTCTTTGGTGACGACCACCTTCAAATTCGGTTGTTGCAAATTCTTCTACAATCATTTTGCAAACTTCTGTTCCTATAACTCTGGCACCAAGGCATAATACATTAGCATTGTTATGAGCCCTGCTCATTCTTGCAGAAAATGTCTCAGAAACGCATGCTGCTCTTATTCCTTTAACTTTATTTGCTGACATAGACATTCCTAAACCTGTACCACAAATAAGGATAGCAAAATCAGCTTCTTTATTGACAACTTTTTCACAAGCCTTGACAGCAAAATCACTATAATCACAAGATTCTTTATTATAAGTACCTAGATGAATAACTTCATGACCTAGTTCTTCAAGTTTTTCACAAACAGTTGGTTGAAGATCAATGCCCCCATGATCATTAGCTACTACAAATTTCATGGCCCCTCCTTTAAACTTTACATTATAATATAAATATACGTCATCTATTCCCATATTCAAAGTAGAACTTGACAAGTTTTCTTTATTAAATATGGTATAATGTAGTAAATATACTTAAAGACTTAACTATTAAGGAGATTATCAATATATGTTTGAATTTAACTTAGATAGACACGATTATAAATATGTTCATTTCATTGGAATAGGTGGAATTTCCATGAGTGGACTCGCCCACCTTTTATTTGAAAAAGGATATAAGGTTACTGGATCTGATAGGAGCGAATCAGATACAGTTAAGATCCTAAAAGATCTTGGCATAGAAGTTTTCATTGGTCAGAGAAAAGAAAACATCAAAAACCCAGACTTGGTTGTATATACAGATGCGATTGCAGATGATAACGAAGAATTAATTGAAGCAAGAAAACTTGATGTACCTGTTGTTACAAGAGGTGTATTCTTAGGAGCTCTTATGAGGAATTATAAGAATTCCATTGCAATATCAGGTTCTCATGGTAAATCAACTACAACAAGCATGATTTCTAAAATTCTTCTTCATTCAGATGAAAATGCCACTATTTTACTTGGTGGAAATCTAGATGATATGAAGGGAAATGTAAAAGTTGGAAATGAAGACTTCCTTGTTACTGAAGCCTGTGAATATAAGGGAAATATAAGATATTATTACCCTCAAACAGTAATTATTTTAAATATTGACGAAGACCACCTAGACTATTACAAGGATTTAAACGATATCGTTGAAACTTTCAAAGTTTATCTTAGAAACCAAGACAAAAATTCAAAGACAATATTAAACCTTAATGAAGAAAATAATAAGCTTATCTTAGATGCTGTCCAAGGGGAATTGATTACCTATGGACAAGAAAATCCAGACGCTGATTACTATGCTACAAATATCACTTTTGATGAAATAGGTAGACCAAGCTTTGATCTAATTATGAAAAATGGAAATACTGAGCATTTCAAACTTGGAGTTATCGGTAGGCACAATATTAACAATGCCATGGCATCAATTATAGCGACCTATGAAAATGGTATTAATATAAATACAATCAGAAATAATATCCTAAAATACACAGGTCTTGACAGAAGAATGCAAGTTATTGGTCATGTAAATAAAACAACTATAATGACTGATTATGGCCATCATCCTTCAGAGATTCTTGTTACACTAGATGCACTTGCAGAACATACAAAAGGCAGACTAATTTGTGTTTGGCAACCTCATACCTATTCAAGAACAAAAACTCTATTTAATGACTTTTTAAATAGTTTTGATTCAGCTGATGAAATAATTGTTACAGACATTTATGCAGCAAGAGAAAAATTTGACCCAACAATCCACTCAAAAGATGTTGTAGATGCTATGGTTAATAAAGGTTTAAACGCCAAATACCTTGCAACATTTGAAGAAGCCAGAGATTATATTTATAAGATAATTAAAGACGACGATTTAGTTATAACTACAGGTTGTGGAAATCCTGATAAACTTGCGAAAATGATTGTAGAAGATCAAAAAAATTAGTTGATATGTAAAATAAAAACCAGCCTTATAAACATATATTATTGTTTATAGGACTGGTTTTTTTAATCTTGTTCAATCGCTAGAGAAATTCCAATAGCTTCATCAATTTTATTCATGATATCAGCAGAGAATGTTCCTATTTTTTCCCTAAGCCTAGTTTTGTCTATTGTTCTTAATTGTTCCATAAGGGCTACAGAATTTTTAGGTAAGCCGTATTTATTACCCTTTAATTTTACATGAGTCGGAAGTTTCGCCTTATTCATTTGACTTGTCACAGGTGCAACAATAATTGTAGGCGAATATTTATTTCCTATATCATTTTGAACTACAATAACAGGTCTTACTCCTCCCTGCTCACTACCAACTACCGGAGAAAGATCTGCGTAATATAAATCTCCTCTTCTAACTTTCATTTAATTCTCCTAAATAATCACGCGCTTCAATCACTTCTCCGTTTTTTATGTAAATCCTCTTAACTCTCATTGATATATTTGTCATTAACTCATAGGAAATAGTGCCTATTAAGTCAGCATCTCTATCTATGTCCCTATATATTTCTACTTTTTCACCAATCTTAACATCAAGTCCACTTACATCAACCATCATCTGATCCATGCAAACCCTGCCTAATACCTTACAAGCTTTACCTTTTATGTAAACTTGACCTTTATTTGAGAATAACCTATTGTAACCATCTGCATATCCAATAGCAACTGAGGCTACCTTCATTGGTTTATCACTTACAAAAGTTCTTCCATAGGAAATTGGAGTGCCAGCCTCTATCTCTTTGACAAAATGAACATATGTATAGAGTTTGAAAATTTTCTCTAGTTCTATTTCTGTATTATCTTTAACCACTATTGACGGATATAAGCCATAAAGAGATATACCAACTCGGTTCATTCCCTTAAAGATTTTTTGTCTTATAGTAGCTGCAGAGTTTGCAAGATGTACAAATTCAAAAGCAAAATCATCTTTAACTTGGTCAATAATCCTATCAAATATTTCCTCTTGCTTAATAGTAAAGCTATTATCTTCTTCGTCAGCTGTTGCAAAATGGCTAAAAGCAGAAATTATATCTATATTTTTTAAATCTTTTAACTTCTTGATTTGGGAAATTTCATCTTCCCTAAAACCAATCCTACCATGGCCTGTATCTAGGACAACATGACCTCTTATTTTATAGCCTAATTTATTTATTTCTTGGGCTAAACCAAAGTCATATATTGAAATATCAATGTCATTTCTAGAACATTTTTCTATATCATCTAAACCTACATATCCTAATATTAAAATTGGCTTTATTATACCTGCTCGTCTTAGCAAAAGTGCTTCGCTTAGTCTTGCTACAGCAAAATAATCAACTATATCTTCTATTTCTCTACAAATCACATCAGAACCAAGGCCATATGCATTAGCTTTGACTACTGCGCAGAATTTAGAATTTTCGCTTATTTTTTTTATTTTTAATATATTATTTCTAATTTTATCTATATTAATTTCTAAATATGTTTCTTGCATACCTACCTCAAAAGTCGGATTGCCTTTGGTAAATAAGCTATAATATCACTCGCAATTAAGGATTCCTCGCATAAATCAGCACTTGCCAAATCACCAGCAAGGGAATGTAAATAGACACCAAGTCTTGCTGCATCAAATTCTTCCAGTATTGGCAAAAGTCCAGAAATAATTCCAGTTAAAACATCACCACTACCAGCAGTTGCCATACCAGGGTTTCCAAGCTTATTTATATATAACTCATTACCGTCTGTTACTATAGTTTCTTCAGATTTTAAGACAAGAATAATCCCATATTTTTTTGCAAAATCTTTTGCATTACCAATCCTATCAGCATTAATTTCACTAATTGATAAGCCACTTAATCTCGAAAATTCTTTCAGATGTGGGGTTAGGATTATATTTTTTTTATGTAGAACGGACTTATCTTTAGCTACCGCGTTTAATCCGTCTGCATCGATTATAATTTTGCCATCAAAATTATTTATTATATTACCAATAAGTTCATTTAAACTTGAATCTTGTCCCATTCCTGGACCAATCGCAAGAACGTTCTTATCATCTAAGTATCCTAAAATCTGCTTAAATATAAGTTTATTATACTTTAAATTATAAGAATCAATAGTTTTTATTATCTGCTCACAAGACTTAATTTGCAAAATATCACTTATAGATGAAGGCACAAGTAGATAAACAAGACCAGCTCCAACCCTTAAAGCAGCAGAAGAAGCAAGGTAGCAGGAACCTGCCATACCCTCAGATCCACCCAAAATTGCAACCTTGCCGTAGTCCCCCTTATGACTAGTTTTTTTTCTAAGCGGCAAAATATCTTTCATCTGTTCAGAAATTTTTATTTTATTAACTTCATTATTTATGCAAATAGCAACAGCTATATCAGAGTCATGTGAAATTGACACTTCTGCATCAACTATATTTCCGTCAATTAAAATGAATGGCGTGTATGATTTGTGTTTTACTTCTATTTTCAGACTCTTTATATAGGATAAATCAAGATTATAAGCTTTTATAACCGCTTCTTTTAGAGCATAAATTCCAGCTAGAGTCTGAAAAGGGTTTTCTTTTTTAAAAGCATAAGAAAGCTCATATCTACTAAAGACTTTTTTTAGAAAATTATCTGATTTTCCCTTAATTTTATGTATAGAAATTATATCAATACCAATCATTACAAACCTGGCCTTTTTGTTTATTCTTTCTCACTAGAGAACTTATCATTACGCAAATTAAATATATTTTTAAATCCTAAAATCATTCTTTTATCAGTGTCTTCATTAGAAAAAGGGAAGCGCCTTAGCACTTCCTATTCTCCTAATTTTTCTTTTAGTAATTTATTGATTTCCTGAGGATTACCCTTACCTTTTGTCTTCTTCATAGCTTGTCCAACTAAGAAACCAAAGGCCCTATCCTTACCATTTTTGATATCTTCAATTGATTGAGGATTTTCGCGAAGAACTTCACTAACAATATCTTCTAGGAAAGAAGAATCTGAGATTTGTAGAAGGTTTCTTTCTTCTGCAAGTTTTTCTGGATTCTCATTAGAAGTATATATTTCTCTTAACAATTTTTTTGCTACATTATTATTGATCTTGTTATTCTTAGCAAGGTTTATCAATTTTGCAAAATTTTCTACAGATAATGCCATATTATCTGCTGTTTCTTCGGCTTCGTTAAGTCTTCTAGATAATTCAGTTAGGATCCAATTTGCTGTTGTATTTGAATCTTTAACTAATTTATCAGTTGATTCAAATAAACTTGCAAGATTCCTATCATGGCTTAATAGGTTTGCATCGTACTCAGAAAGTTTGTAATCTTTCATATATCTAGCTTGTTTTTTACTTGGAAGTTCTGGTAAGTTCTCTCTAAAATTTTCAATAAATTCATCAGATAGGTAAATATCTGGTATATCACCATCAGCAGAAAACCTATAGTCATTGCCTACTTCTTTATTTCTCATATGGATAGTTTCAAGCTCGATATCATCCCATCTTCTGGTTTCTTTAACACCTGTTTGACCTTTTTCAAGAAGTGCAGTCTGTCTTTGAACTTCAAAAGTAAGGGCGTTTTCTATAGCCCTTATTGAGTTAATATTTTTAATCTCAGCTATTTCTGTTCTAAAACCTGATTCTTCGTCCTTGATATTTACGTTTACGTCAACACGCATAGATCCTTCCGCCATTATACAGTCAGAAACACCAAGGAATTTTAAAGTAGATGCAAGAGTTTCAACAAACTCTCTTGCTTCTTCTGGTGATGACATATCTGGATCTGTAACTATTTCAATTAAAGGAACTCCCGCTCTGTTATAATCCATAAGAACTGTGTCATCATCGTTATGGTTTGACTTACCAGTATCTTCTTCCATATGAATTTCTCTAATGTTTATGTGTTTGCCGCTTGTAAGTTCAAGGTAGCCTTCGTAAGCATATGGCTTTTCAAATTGGGTTAATTGGTAGCCCTTAACAAGGTCTGGGTAAAAATATTTTTTCCTATCAACCTTTTGGTCATTTCTAATCTTGCAATTAAAAGCAAGACCTGCCATTACAGCGTATTCCACAGCTCTTTTATTCATTTGTGGAAGTGTGCCTGGATGGCCTAAACATATTGGACAAACATTTGTATTTGGAACTGCTCCGAATTCATTTTTACAGGAGCAAAACATTTTTGTAGCTGTTGATAACTCAACGTGGATCTCAAGACCTATTATTGTTTTAGTTTTCATTTAAACTCCTTAAAAATTCTTCGCCAGCATTTAATAATTTGCTATCTTCATTTGCATTTGCAATAAATTGAACTGATCCTGATATACCCTCCCTAACAGGGACTGATAAACCACACATGCCTGAAAGATTTACAATAACATTAAAACCATCAGATTTAAAATCACTCAAAGGATCCATATAATCATCATCAAGAGATGGTGGTAAGTTTGTAACAGTTGGAGTAATAATTAGGTCGTAAGTTTCAAAAACTTCTTCTAATTCTTTTTTAATTAAAGTTCTAAGTTTAAGGCCTTGTTTAAAAACTCTCTGATTATCATCAGCGGATAGGTACATAGTTCCAAGGGCAATTCTTCTTTGAACTTCCTCACCAAGACCTTCTGTTCTTGAATTTATAAATAATTCTTCAACGGAGGTGTAATTATCACTTTGATATCCAAACCTAATTCCGTCAAACCTTGACATGTTTGATGATACTTCGCTAGACATAACTACATTATAAACTTGGTTAGCATAATTAGAATACTTTAAATTAATAGGAGCTAAGTCTGCACCTAGTTTTTTAAGTTCATCTAGAGCAAAATTGTAATCTTTTACAACAGTAGGGTCGATATCCTTATGCATCTCGTCATCTGCAGGAATATAGGCAATTTTTTTGCCTTTAAAATCATAATTTTCAATTTCATACTTATAATCATCAAGCCTTACTGTCATATCGTTTGAATCTGGTCCTTCTATTGTTTGAGAAACAGTTCTTACATCCGAAACATTTCTAGCAAATACAGACACTTGGTCTAAAGTGTTAGCCATTGAAACGACACCATTTCTACTCATCATTGAATATGTTGGTTTGTAACCAATAATATTACAATAACTCGCTGGACATCTTACAGATCCACCGGTATCAGTTCCTAGTGCTACAAGGACATCTTCTTTGGCAACAGCCGCTGCTGAACCTGATGATGATCCGCCTGTTACTCTTGATTCATCAATTGGATTTTTTACTGGACCATAAACTGAGGTTTTGCCCCTCGCACCCATAGCAAATTCATCCATATTTGTTTTTGCTATAATAATTGCATCTTCTTTTAAAAGATTTTCTACAACCTTGGCATCAAACATAGGCCTAAAATCTTTAAGCATTTTTGACGCACAGGTCATATTCATATTTTTATATGAAATATTATCCTTAACTGCAACTGCAATACCGAAAAGTGAACCTAAATCTTCTCCTTTTTCTAATTTCTCGTCAAGTTCTCTAGCTCTTTTTAGAGAATCTTCTTCATCAAAGGTGATGTAGGCGTTTGTCTTGTCATTCTTAATTTTTTCAAGTATATTTTTTGTGTTTTCTTCGACACTAATTTCTTTGTTTTTATATTTTTCTATAATAGCTTTTATATCCATTATTGCTCCTATAGTTTCCAATCTAATCTAAAATAACCATATTCAGTATCTTTGGCATTCTCTAAAGCTTTTGACCTAGCTAAGGATTCTTTTGGTGAATCTTCTCTAAAAATAGCCTTATGAGTCTTGATATATTCAGTCATTTCAACATCTTCTGTATCAACTTCAAAGATTTGTTCAATAAAATCTAAGACCCTGTTAAATTTTTGGGCAATTATTTCTTTATCTTGATTTTCCAAACTTAAATGGCTTAGGTTATAGATTCTCTCTACTTCTTTTACGTCCATCCTATTCTCCTTTTAATTCAGCTAAGAAATCATATAATTTCTCACCTTCATATATTTCTACACTTAACTCTATAGCCTTATCTTTCTTAGAACCAGCTTTTTCTCCTGCAAGAACTATGTCTGTGTTTTTAGAAACAGATCCTCTTACATTTGCGCCATTATCTTCAAGCATTTTCTTAATATCATCCCTATTGTAACCATCAATAGTGCCTGTAATTACAAAATTAATTCCATCTAATTTATTAGAATTATTTGAATCTCCACTTGGGTTATTAAGTTTGATGCCTTTAGATAAAAGAATATCTATAGAATCTACTATATTTTTATCATGAAAAAATTCTACTATATTTTCTCCAGTAATTTCCCCGATATCGTCAATCTCTACTAATTCATCTACTTTTGCATTCCTCAATTTATCAAAAGATTTAAATTTGTTTGCTAAATCTCTTGCTGTTCTCTCTCCCACATTCGGAATTCCTATAGCATAAATAAATGCATTTAAATCTCTATTTTTGCTATTTTCTATAGCTTCTAGTAGGTTCTGGGTTTTCTTTGGCCCAAACCTTTCAAGTTTTATTAACTCATCATAGGTCAAATCATATATATCATAAATTTCTTTTATACCTAATTCTTCTATAAGTTGGCCAATGGTTTTTTCTGATAAGCCTTCTATATCCATAGCATTTCTTGAAGCAAAATGTTCCATCCTAGCTAGAAGCTGAGGAGTACATGAAATGGAGTTAGGGCAAACAATGTGGACTTTTTCCTGAATTAAATCGCTATGACAGTATGGACAATGAGTTGGTTTTTCAATTTTTCTTGTCCCTGGTTGGTCTTCATCAACAACGCCTAGAATTTCAGGTATAACATCATTTGACCTTCTAATGAAGACATCAGATCCAATCCTTACTCTCTTTCTTTCAATATCGTCGTAGTTATTTAGAGTTGCTCTAGATACTGTAACCCCAGAAAAATCAACAGGCTCAAGAATTGCAGAAGGTGTTACCTTTCCAGTTCTTCCTACATTCCAAACTACATCAAGGAGTTTTGTAGTAAATTCTTCTGCCTCGAATTTATAAGCAATAGACCACCTTGGAAATTTTTCTGTAAAGCCAAGCGCTCGTTGAGTTTTCTTGTCATTTATTTTTATTACTACCCCATCTGTTAGTACATCTAGAGTTTTTCTCTCCTTTTCAATCCTTTCAAGCTCTGAGATTATTTCATCTAAGCTTTTAACTTTTTTATGGTAAGGATGAACATTAAGCTTCATTTCTTTTAAAAACTCTAGCATCTCTTCTTCATCTTTGAAATCAAGATTATTAGTTGGAACGGCATAAAAATATGCAGTAAGTCTTCTTTTTGCAGTTTCTTTGGTATCAAGGTTTCTGATAGCGCCAGCTGCAGCATTTCTTGCATTTTTAAGCTGGATTTCATTTTCCTTGTTATACCTAGCTAGCTCTGACAATGGCATTAGAGCCTCACCTTGAATTTCAAGAAGCGACTTTTCCTTAATTGTAAAAGGAATAGACCTAATTGTCTCTGCCTGGGCCTTTACTTCTTCTCCAACAATACCATTTCCTCTAGTAGCCGCAGTTTTAAGTATACCATTTTCATAAGTAAGGTTTATTGTAAGACCATCAAACTTATATTCCATAATAAATTCTAAGTCTGGAAGTTTCTCTCCGCTAGTTTCTTCATAAGTTTCTTTTAATCTCTGACACCTTTCAATCCAGTCTTTTAGTTCATCATAGGACTGAGCCTTGTCCTGGCTTAGAAGCCTTGTAATGTGAAAATGCTTTTCAAACTTGTCTAAAATTTGCCCTCCAACTCTATTTGTTGGTGAATTTTCTGGTATATAATTAAGCTCTTTCTGTAATTTCACTAAACTATCATAAATTTTGTCGTATTCGCCATCAGAGACTAAAGGCTTGTCGAGAGTATAATAGTTATAATCAAGGTCATTGATTTGTTCTATTAAATTATTAAGTTCATCAAATTTGTTCATATCTATACCTTTTTTATTGGCGCATAATCTTGATTCAGTTTTTTAAGTCCTTTTTTATCAAAAGCAATTATCAATTCATTGCCATCTGGACTTTCCTTTACCTGAACGACCATTCCCCTACCCCATTTACTGTGTTCAACAGTATCTCCTACCAGGTAGGTTGAGTCATCTTTCTTTAAAGGCTTTTTCTTTAAATCAAGAATAGATTGTCTGGCCTTTTCTCTCATATAGTCTTCATTCATTGCTCGTTCATATGATCTAGTATTATATTCAATAAAATCTTTATTGGCCTCTTTATGAATTAAATCCTTGATTTCATCTAGAAAACGAGATGGCTTGTAATAATTTACTTTGCCATAATTTCTCCTCATTTGAGAACTAGTCATATAAAGCTTTTCTTCTGCACGAGTTATTCCTACGTAAAAAAGTCTACGTTCTTCTTCAAGATTTCCTTCATCCAGACTTCTCTTTCCTGGAAAGAGTCCTTCATCAAGACCCACTATGAAGACAATTGGAAACTCAAGTCCCTTAGCTTGATGCATGGTCATTAGGGATACAGATTCTAGACTTTCTTCAGTCTTATCTATTTCTGACAAAAGGGAGAGATTTTCTAGATAATCTCTTAGGGAGTCTCCAGGATTTGACTCCTGATAGTCAGCTGCGGAAGAAATAAACTCATTAATATTGTCAATTCTTGCTCTATCTTCTACAAGAAGTGATTTTTCAAGAGTTCTTAAATATCCAGTCTTACCAAGTACATCATTAATTAGATCCACAATCTGATACTTATCAACATTTTTAAAAATATCTTCGAGAGGCTTATAAAATTTATCTGTTAATTTTCTTAGTCTGTCTGTTAAAAGTACTGAAAAATTTGGATCTATTATCAAATCCAACATAGAAATGCCATGGCTAGTTGCAATTTTTTCGATTTGCTCGATAGACTTATCGCCAATCCCACGTTTTGGTTCATTAATAATCCTTTTTAGGCTTACATCGTCCTTGCTGTTTACCAAAATATTTAGGTAGGCAATTAAATCTTTGATTTCTTTTCTGTCGTAGAATTTAAGTCCACCAACCACCTTATAGTCAATTAGATTTTTCAATAAAGCTTCTTCAAAAGGTCTTGATTGGGCATTGGTCCTATAAAGAATAACAATATCACTCTCTTTATGGCCTTCTTTTAATAGATCTTTGATTGTATCTATCACAAACTTACTTTCTTCGCTTTCTACAGATGTCTCTTTGTATATGATATCTGATCCATCGCCCTTATCTGTCCAAAGATTTTTTTCTTTTCTTTCTAAATTATTTGCAATTAGTTTATTTGCAGCATTTAAAATCTTTGATGTAGACCTATAGTTTTGTTCAAGCTTGATAATTTTTGTATTTAAAAAGTCTTTTTCAAAATTCAGAATATTTCTAATATCAGCTCCTCTAAAAGAATAAATTGATTGGTCAGCATCACCAACTGCAACTACATTTTGTTTCTTTCCAGAAATAAATTTTATTAATTCATATTGGGAGTTATTTGTATCCTGAAATTCATCTACAAAAATATAATCAAATTTATCTTGGTAGTATTTAAGTGTATCTCTATCTTTAGCAAAAAGATCTAAAACTTTTTCTATTAAATCATCAAAGTCTAAAGCGTTGTATTCATACTTCTTTTTCTCATATACTTTGAAAATTTCTGCGATTTCATCAGCATTTTGCATATAGAAATTCATTTTTAAAAAATCTGCAGGACTTAAAGACTTATTTTTAGCATTAGAAATGATGCTCTGAGCAAGCCTTGGATTTATATCATCCTTATATCCCAATTCTTTTATAATATCCCTTATAAGAGTTCTCTGGTCTTGTGTATCATAAATTGTAAAATTATTTGAATAACCAATCTTATCTATATTCATTCTAAGGATTCTGGCGCATATTGAATGAAATGTCCCAATCCATAGATAGGATACATCCATATCAAGTAGATTGCTTACCCTTTCTTTCATTTCGTTTGCAGCCTTGTTAGTAAAGGTAATGGCTAATATATTTCTAGGATCTACAGATTCTTCTTTTATTTTGTAGGCAATACTCGATGTAAGGACGGAAGTTTTCCCGCTTCCAGCTCCTGCCAAAACCAAAAGAGGTCCATCCTTATGTAAAACAGCTTCTTTTTGCCTATCATTTAACCTATCTAAATTCATCTACACATCCTTCCTTAACCATAACATTATACCACAAAAAAAGAGTAAGTGGCCTTACTCTTTTGATTCTTTCAAATCTTTTTCAATTAGTTTCTCAAGAACTAGGTCATAACCGCCTGCACCATAGTTTAGAGATCTGTTAACTCTAGATATAGTTGCTGTTGATGCTCCAGTCTCTTCCTCAATTACTGAATATGTTTTTCTAATCTTAAGTAGTTTTGCTACATGAAGTCTTTGAGAAATAGATTGAATTTCTCTTGCCGTACATATATCAGTAAAAAATTGATAACATTCTTCAACGTCTTTGAGCATTAAAATTGCTTCAAATAATTCATCTGCTTCTTGTGTTCTTAGTTTTGATTCACTCATCATATTTGCTCCTTATAAAATTATTTCTATGATTTTTTTGCACAAATTCTCATTTCTGGCTAAAATCGGACCGTGCAAGTATGTCCCAATAGTGTTTTTATATATAAAACCTTCAGTCTTATCTTCTCCATTGTTGCCATTTCCTTCAATTACAGTTCCAAATGGTTTTTGATTATCAGATAGAAAAGTCCTTCCACCATGATTTTCAAATCCTAAGCATGTTTCATCAAATTTTTCTACATAAATTTGTATCTGACCTGTGAAACGATTCTTGGAATCTTGATTTAATGTGTAATGGTCAAAAATATTTAAACCATCAATTTTTTCTCCTTCAGCATTGTAGTAATACTTACCCAATAGTTGGTATCCTCCACAAATAGCTAGGAATAAACCATTGTTATTTATATATTTAACTAGTTCTTTCCTTTTTTTTAGAAGATCATCTTTTACTATTGACTGCTCGTAATCTTGGCCACCACCAAAGAATACAAAATCATAATCATCGCTCTTAAAATCATCGCCAATTGATACAATCTTTCTTTCGGAATCTATACCCTTTTTTTTAAGTTCGTACTCAAAAGCCATTAAATTTCCAACATCTCCATAGGTATTTAAAAGGTTACCATATAGGTGGCATATTCTTATCTTTCTTATAAGGCAAGCACCTCCCTTAATTTAAGCATTGCTGTATAGGTTGAAAATATATAGATATTATCCGTCTTAGCATTTTTAATAATATTTTTTATATCTTCTTCAAAATCAAATTCCTTGATTTGTCCATTGAATATTTCCGCTATTTCAAGTCTTCTTTTCATATCTTTTTTTCTCTTGCCAGATACATATACATCTCTTATATCTAAATTTCTTAGTTTTTCATAATACGAATCATAAATCCAACTTACATCAAGTCCATCAGCGTAATTGTCATTTAACAAGCAAATAAGACTTACTGGTTTTTCCTCAAGCATAACAAGATCTATAACCTGGTTTAACCCAGTTGGATTTTTAACTAAATTAATGACAAGATTTTTACCAAAAATATCTACATTTTCTTGCCTACCGAAGACATTTTTTTGTTTTTTTAATCCCATACATATCTCTTCATAAGTAAGTCCTAATTCATAGGCAACTGAAACAGCTGTCAGGGCGTTATAAATATTATAAACCCCGCCAACATTGACTTCATATGGCTTGCCAGAAATTTCAAACTTAGAATGATTAGGATCAAGACTTGAGATTTTTTCTATTTCATACCTTATTTCAGGCGATTTAAAATCACAGTTAGGGCAAGTAAAATCTCCCAAGGAAGAATAATTTACTGTCCTATATTTGAGTACGCTGTGACAAGATGGACAAAGTATACCATCCGAGTTGAATTCAGCATCTTTATCATAGCCTTTGTTTTCATCAGCTCTGATTCCAAAATAAATTGGATCAAACTTTTTTAAATTATCATATGAGAAAACTGGTAAATCACCATTAGCAATTATTTTTGCGTTTGGCATAAGGTCGAGACCTTCTAGTATCTTATCTAGTATATTATAAATCTCGCCAAACCTATCCATCTGATCCCTGAAAATATTTGTAAGTGCAACATAATCAGCCTTGATATATTTACCAATCCTAACTATGTTTGCCTCATCGACTTCAAGAACTGCTACAGTCTCCTTATCAGCAGGGTTATCAAGTAAGGATGTGATTATTCCTTGAACCATATTTGACCCAGATTCATTAGTTAGAACTATCGGGTAATGTTCTCTTAGGATAGATACTAGAAAGTGGGTTGTCATAGTTTTGCCATTCGTACCTGTAACAAAAATAAACTTAGTATTTTTAGATAATTCCTTTAATATGTCCTTATCTAATTTATAAGCTATATAACCAGGTAGGGATGTTGCTTTCCTATTAAATAACTTTAATGTACTTCTAATTGATTTGGCTAATACTTTAACCCATTTGCTTTTTAAACTCATGCAACTATTATATCCTTTTTTTACCAATATTTCAATATTAATAAACTATTTGAAAGTCATATTCTCCATCTATTACAGAAACTTCATCAATATTTTTGCTGTCTATGATTGCAAAGTTTATATTTTCAAGTCCTTTTAAAAAATTCATAAGCTGATTTTCATTTCCCTGGATACAAACTTCTACACTACCATCATACATGTTCCTAACAGTTCCCGTAACACCCAGCCTATCCGCTAGCATTTTTACTTGAAACCTAAAGCCTACTCCTTGGACCCTACCTTTAAAAATAATATGATATCTTTTCATATTTACTCCTTTAATACATTATACTTGACAAACTCTATTCAGTAAATATAGTTTATATATACCCCCTAGGGGTGTGAAAGGAGGTTTAATGAAACAAAAATTTGACGTTTATGGGATGACTTGTGCTTCTTGCCAGGCAGCTGTAGATAGGGCTGTGAAAAAACTTGGTGTTAATGAAGTGAATGTAAACCTTATAAATGAATCAATGAGTGTAGAATACGATCCAAATAAAATTTCAGATAGCGATATCATTGAAGCAGTTTCAAGAGCAGGCTATGAGGCTAGGCTTAAAAATAAAGGACAATCATTTAAAAATGAAAAGGAAAACTTAAAAGAACTTGAAGAAGATAATACAAAGTTTAGGCTAAAGGTATCCTTTTTCTTCATGATTATCCTAATGTATGTTGCAATGGGACCGATGATAAGTCTACCTATTCCAAGTTTTTTATTAGGAAGTCAAGGTGCTATAAATAATGCCTTTGTTCAATTCTTATTAACTATTCCCGTAATATTTGTTAATAGAAAGTTTTTCATATCAGGTTTTAAGTCACTTAAAAATAGAAATCCTAATATGGATGCTCTTATAGCCATGGGATCATCATCCGCCCTAGTGTATGGGATTTTTGTAATTATGAGAATGGCCCATGCCGCGGGTCTCGGTGATTTTGAAACTATTGATTCTTATAGGCACAACCTATATTTTGAATCTTCAGCAATGATTCTTACATTGATTACTCTAGGAAAATATTTTGAAGCAAGAAGTAAGGGAGAAACCAAGGCTTCATTGAAAAACCTAATGGATCTTGCTCCAGAAAAGGCAAGGATAATTAGAAACAATGTAGAAGTTGAGATTGACTCTGCTGATATTGAAAAGGGGGATATTATTGTTATAAGACCTGGTGAAAGAATCCCTGTAGATGGAGAAATTATTGAAGGGTCTTCCCTAGTTGACGAAGCAGCTATCACAGGTGAATCAATACCCATCAATAAAACTATTGGAGATGAAGTAATTTCTGCAACAATTAACAAGCAAGGTTCCTTTAAATTTAAGGCAACTAGAGTTGGTGAAGATACAACTCTCTCCCAGATTATTAGCCTTGTAAATGATGCGAATGAAACCAAGGCACCTATAGCAAAACTTGCTGATAAAATTTCTGCAATTTTTGTACCTGCTGTAATAGTTATTTCATTAATAACTTTCATTGGCTGGTATATAATTAGTAAGGATTTCGAATTTGCGTTAAATCTTATGATTTCAGTACTTGTTATATCATGTCCATGTGCTCTTGGGCTTGCAACACCAATGGCAATCATGGTTGCTACAGGTAAGTCAGCTGAACTTGGATTATTGTTTAAAAATGCAGAAAGTTTAGAAAACCTACACAAGGTAGATTCTATCTTGCTTGATAAAACAGGAACAATCACAGAGGGAAAGCCAGTAGTTACTGACATAATTACGAAAATTGATGAAAAATCTTTCCTAGAAATTGCTGCATCTTTAGAGCATTTATCAGAACATCCCCTATCTGACGCTATTAATACTTACGCATCAGAAAAAAATACACATATTATTCCAGTAGAAGATTTTGAATCTATTGTCGGAAGAGGTATTAAGGGGAAAATTGATAATAATCTTTACTATGCTGGTAACCTCAGGCTTATGGAAGAGAATAATATAAATTTAGATAATTATAAAGAACTAAACAACAAACTTTCCAAAGATGGCAAGACTTCAATGTATTTTGCAAATGATATAGAAGTTATAGGCTTAATCGCAGCAAAAGATATGGCTAAAGATTCTTCTAAAATTGCTATAGATACTCTAAAAAAAGAAGGATTCGAAATTACCATGGTTACTGGAGATAATGAAATTACTGCAGAATCCATTAGAAAAAACCTAAACATCGATAAAAAATTTGCTGAAGTACTTCCACAAGATAAGGATAAGGTTGTAAAGACACTCCAAGCAGAAGATAAAAAAGTTGCAATGGTTGGTGACGGTATAAATGATGCCCCAGCCCTTGCAAGAGCTGATATTGGTATAGCGATTGGTAAAGGATCAGATGTTGCAATTGATTCTGCCGATGTAGTTTTGGTTAAGAATAGTTTGTTAGACCTTGTAAAATCAATTGACTTATCAAGGGCAACAATAAAAACTATAAAAGAAAACTTATTCTGGGCTTTCTTTTATAATATTATCCTAATCCCTCTCGCTGCAGGTCTCTTGTATCCAAAATTTGGTCTAACTTTAAATCCAATGTTTGCTGCGCTAGCAATGAGTTTCTCTTCGGTATTTGTATGTCTAAACTCACTTAGACTTAGAGGATTTAAGTCAAAGGCAGAATCATATTCAAATGAAACAAATAATAAAAACGAAATTCTAAAGGAGAATGAAATGAACGAAGTAAAAAAAATGATAGTAAATGTTGATGGAATGAGCTGCAATAACTGTGCTAAGCATGTTAAAAATGCTCTAGAAGATATTGATGGTGTAAGCGAAGCTATTGTGAACCTTGAAAAGAAAAATGCCGAAATATCTTACCAAGGTGATATAGATGAAAAAGTAATAAGTGATGCTATTAACGAAGCTGGTTACGAATATAAAGGCCTTCAAAAGTAGTAAATGAAAGCTGATAAAGTTAAAACTATCAGAAAATTAAAAACTGTCAGTGGACAAATTGATGGTTTGATAAAAATGATTGAAGACGATAGGTATTGTATTGATATATCTAATCAAGTTATGGCCTCCATTTCAATTCTAAAAAATATAAATAAGGATGTTTTAAGAGGCCACCTTGAACATTGCGTTTACGATAGTCTTAAGCAAAAAAATGAAGAAGATATAAAAGATAAAATAGATGAGATAGAAAAAATTATCGATAAACTTAATAAGATTTAGGATATAGAAAACTCCTCTGGTCCATGTGACCGGAGGAGTTTTTTCTTAAAAATTATAAATATATGACATGAATCCATCATTTTTTTCAAGTATCTTAAATAGCAATACACCGATAATTGAAACCATAACAAATTCACTTAACATAAATTGCATCAAAAGTACGAAAAATACTTCATCACTAGCTAAGATTAGCCAAGTTCCAATAGCAGGTACTGAAACTAATAAAACTGGAAATATTGATGCAATGTATAGATTTTTAGCTCTTTGTATTAATATAAAAGCTATATATGATGAAAGTGTCCCAAATACAACGTCAAATAACATCATTGGACTAAATAAATTTGCTATAGCACATCCTAAAACAAGTCCTGGTATAAATCTCTTGTTATAAAATACTAATAGTACCAAAATTTCACTAAACCTAAATTGAATTGGACCATAGGACGCAACTGGCAATAAAAGTGTCAATACAGCATATAAAGCTGCTACACCTGCAGACTTAACTAAAAAATTAGTATCGTCTAAACTAATAAACTTTTCTTTCATTTTTTTCTCCTTGATTTTTTTTAGTAATGGGTGCCAAGAAACATTACCCGTATATTATATGCGAAAAATAAAAATTTTAAAGTTTTATTTAATTGAAGCAAAAATTATTTCTAGTAAAATGTAACTATGAAAAAGCTATTAATAGTACTTCTATCTCTATTTAGCCTAACATCTTGTTCTAAAGGACCTGATATAGATATCAAAGGCTTCATAGATGAAGAAAGTGTAAAAATAATTGAAGATTTAAAATCTTTAGCCAGCGACACCTTTAAAAGAAAAGATTTCCTAGACTTTGAATACGAAGTTAAACCAAAGAAAAAATCTGAAGTTAAAGAAGATTTGATAAAAAATGTTGAAGAGGCAGCAAAGAAAGACAAAAAAGCCGAGTGGGTCTATGATAATTTTTATAATCTGGACAATGTTGACGCATATTTAACTGGTAATGATCCAGATACTATAGAATTCGTATACAATAAGAACCATAATTTTACCGACTTCAATTTTTATAAGGGTGAATCTGTAAAGCTAAAAAGAAAAACCCCATATTTTATCCAATGGGATAATAGGTGGGCTTATGATACACTCTACCCTACCAACATAGGTATTTCTGGTTGTGGACCAACATCAATGGCCATGATTATGTCTAGAATGACTGGTAATTTAATCTACCCAAATGAGATGGCTAAGAAAGCTTCCAAATTTATGAATGACGGTGGGATGGATTGGGCATTTATCGATCACATTTCAAAAGAATACAAAATTAAAGTTGAAGACGTTAACCTAGATAAGGATAAAATGATTAAGGCACTAGAAGAAGGTCCCTTATTAATATCTGTTGGTAGAGGATACTTTACTCTCTATGGTCATATATTAGTGATCGATTCCTATAAGGACGGCAAATTTATTATAAATGATCCAAATAGCGTAAAAAATTCTATCATAGAATGGGACTATAACGATATCTCAGACCAAATTCTAAAAATTTGGAAATTTTCAAAATAAAAACTTGACAGAAGCTATATCTGGTGTTATACTATAAAGGTAGTCAACTGAAAGTATGCACCATTAGCTCAGCTGGTAGAGCACCTGACTCTTAATCAGGGCGTCCAGGGTTCGAATCCCTGATGGTGCACCAAATATTAAAATTAGAAGGCAATCGCCTTCTTTTTTTGTATTTATTTTCTTAGAATTCATTTTGAAAATTTCTAATTTTATAAATTAAAATAAATTATTAATTTTTTATCAATTAGACCTTTACTTTTCATTTTTCGTCGTATAATATAAGAAAGTTTGAGATTTAGGAGGAATTAATGAAATTAGAAACAAAAAATCTCACCACTGTTGGTATTCTGGGCTCAATTGTTATAATGCTTGGCCTAACTCCCCTAGGATTTATCCCTCTAGGCATGCTATCTATAACTAGCTTACATATTCCTGTAATAATTGCGGGCATCCTTCAAGGACCTGTTGTAGGCGGCCTAGTTGGCATGATATTTGGTTTTTTCTCTCTATTTAATGCAATGACTAGACCAGGGCCAATATCTTTCGTCTTTTATAACCCGCTTATTTCTATATTACCTAGAATATTGATCGGTGTGGTCACTGGACTAATCTACAAGGCTCTTAAGGATAAGGATAATAATAAACTTCGTTTATTTATGAATATTTTTTGGTCTGTAATTGTAATTATCCTTAGCTATGTAACTATAAAGTCCTTTATGACAGAAGTAGCATTAATAAATAAAATATTTTCAGTTATATTTTTACTAATTGCTTGTACTATGCTTTACTTATCTGTCAAAAATAAAAAGGCAAATTTTGCTATAGCTGTCAGCTCCTTTATGGGAACTCTAACTAACTCAGGTCTAGTACTAGGTCTAATTTATATCCTATATGCGCAAAAATATGCTGAAGCTATTGGTATTAGTCCAGATCTTGCAGCAAAAACTATTTTTTCTGCCTTTGTCACAAATGCTATACCAGAAGCTATTGTTGCAATCCTTGTAGCAAGCGCTGTTGTAACTTCATTTAGCAAAAGAAGAAGATAAGAAAAATGCACTCTCGCCTTAAGCTTGAGTGCATTCTTTTATTTCTGTTGAATCATTTTATTAGCAAGGTCTAAAAATCTTAGGGCAAGATAATAATCATCTCCCATAAGATCATATATTGCATCTTCAGATAAAATTCCTTGATTAATTGAAGAATCAATCTTTCCTTGATTTGAGTCATCGTAATCTTTTTTAAATTGATCGCTGTAGTAATATTCAACGAGCTTATTAAAATCTTTCCTGTCATTTTCAAGCTTGTCTAATAACTCGTTAACTTTTTCTATAAGGTCTTTGTAGTTTTCATAAGTTTCTGTGTGCTTTTTTAAATAATTATAGTCCATTGTATTCCTTTCTAAAATCTTGAATAATAGTAGTAATTTGACCCTTTATAAGAGGCGCCTTATTAGAGTCCCCTCCGTTTGTAGTCACTATGATAATACCCTCTTTTTCTAAAAATATAACATATTGGCCACCAGTACCTGATGCATAAACAAGATCGTCTTTTCCAGTCCAAAGGCTATATCCATAGTAATCATCTGATAAAGCAGACCTATCTATATAATCTTTGTCGTTTTTGTATAATCTTGATGACATTTTTCTTATCCAGCTTGAGGAAACAATCCTCTCCCCTTCATACAATCCCTCATTTAATATAAGTTTTCCTAAATTTAACAAGTCTCGCGAGTTTAAATATAATTTGCTAGCACCTACAAGATACTTACCGTATCTTTCCCAGCTAGGAGTTGAAATATCTAGTTTTTTAAAAAGATTTTCATTTATGAAGTCATATAGATCAAAACCAAGATATTCTTGCATTGTAGCCGATAAAACATAGTAACCAGCATTAGAATACAAAAACTCCTCACCTGGCTCAAAATATAATGGGTATGACAAGGCATAATCTAAAAGAGAATTTTTATCCAAATCCCCTATTTCCTTACTCATTAAAATTATATCCCTATATCCCATTGTGTGAGTCAAACAATCTCTAACACGAATATTTTTTAGCTTTGGAATATTTTTCTTATTAGATATATTAACCTTATCCTTTAAAATATCATAAATAAGTGTATCCTCATTAAAATCACCATTTGATTTGTCAATTAGAATACCGCAAGCAAGGCTAGTTACAAACTTAGCTATTGACCTTATATTAATTTTTTCTTCATTTATTTCTTCAAATAAAATTCCCTTGTCTTTGGAATAAATTATTAGAGAATCCATCTCAATTTTATCTATCTTATTAATTTTCATTTCCACCTCTCTTCTACTATACAAGACAAATTTTCTAAATAAAGAAATACTAATATGTTATAATAAAACCAGGAGATTTATATGAATTTTTTAGAATTAGCAAAAGAAATTGAAGATAAAATTATATATGATAGAAGAAAACTTCATCAAATTCCAGAGCTTGAGTTAAACCTTCCAAAGACAAGTGCTTATATTTGTAAGAGACTAGATAGAATGGGAATCTCTTATGATAAACTCATTGGTGGTAATGCCATTATCGCCTATATAGGAAATTACAAAGAAAAATGTATAGCAATTAGAGCTGATATGGATGGTCTAGAAATCAAAGAGGAAACTGATTTGGAGTTTAAATCCCTCCATAATGGCCTTATGCACGCCTGTGGCCACGATGGCCATGTTGCTATGGCATTAGGTGCATGTGAACTTTTAAAGGCTAATGAGGATAAATTAGGAGGCTTAGTCAAGGTATTTTTCCAACCAGGAGAGGAAATACCTGGCGGCGCAGAACCTATGATAAAAGAAGGGTGCATGGAAAATCCAAAAGTAGATAGGATTGTCGCTATTCATGAAGGAGGATTATTTGGAGAATATCCTAAAGGTACCATCGCTATTAAAAAAGGAGAAATGATGGCAAGTATGGATGCCTTCACCTTAAAAATTATTGGTAAAGGAGGCCACGGCGCAAGACCAGAATCATTTATAGATCCTATTTCAATTATAAGTGAGATTAACAATGCCTTTTATAAGATAATTTCTAGAGAGATTGACCCTTTAAACCCATCCTTAATTTCTGTCTGTCAAATTCATGGAGGTGTCAACCAAAATGTCATTCCTGATGAAGTCTTTGAAGAAGGGACCGTTAGATGCTTTAATGATGAAACTAGAGATTTTCTTGAAAATAGGATGAAAGAAGTATCTGTAAATATTGCCAAAGCCTATAGGGCTAAGGTAGAATTCACTTATAAAAGATACTACCCATCATTAATAAATGATGATGATTTTACAGATTTTGTAAAACGAACTGCAACAGACTTATTTGGAAGTGAAGAAGTGATAAATCTTAAAAATCCAACAATGGGTGCTGACGACTTTGCCTTTTTTCTAAAAAAAGCAAAAGGAACTTACATTTCATTAAATAATCTAAAACCGCATTCTGATGGACAAACTTATCCTCATCATTCATCAAAGTTTGATATATATGAAGATACACTTTATCTTGGAAGCAGTCTTTTGGCCGAAGTTTGTTATAGGTATTTAAACAATTTGCAATAAAATAAAAATCCTCTACTTAGTATTTACTAAATAGAGGAATTTTTTATATAAACTTACTCATGATTAATAAGTTATTTGTCTTCTCAAATGAAAATTTTTCATAAAAATTTAAGTGCTTGGCATCATTTACGCTCATTAATTCAATCATACTTACGTCCCTATTCAATAATTGCTTTTGAAGTTCACTAATGAATAAGGTCCCAAGTCCTTTATTTTGATAATCTTTAAAAACTACGATTTCTTCTAGGAAATAAGATTTTAAATCATCATATTCTTTAATATAGCCCATCAAAAATCCTGTATAGAGGCCATTAACTTCTTGAATAAGGCAATAAGAGTCAGGAGTAAGCAATACTTGCCTAATCCTTTTGTTGGCTTTCTCAAATGTCCAAATTCCATCTTCATTTTCATTATAATATCTTACGTAAAGACTTGTAATAATATCCAGATCTTTTTCGCTCATTCTAAAATAATTCATAACTTTTAGTAATTCTTAAGAGCTCTTTCCATACGCCTCTTATCGTCTTTTCTCTTGATTGATTCTCTCTTGTCGTACATTTTTTTACCCTTAGCAAGAGCAATTTCAATCTTTACAAGACCATTATTTTCATAAACTTTAAGTGGTACTAGGGTATAACCGTCAACTGTTTTTTTGCCTATAAGTTTATTTATTTCTTTTTTGTGGAGCAAAAGTTTTCTGGTCCTTGTTGGGTCTATTTTATCGAATCCTTCTGTATATGGAGTCACATGCATACCATAAACAAACATTTCACCCTTTCGGTCAGAAATGAAAGCTTCTTTAATCGAAACCTTGCCAGCTTTTATAGATTTTACTTCGCTTCCTTTTAGTTCAAGTCCTGCCTCGTATTTTTCTTCTATAAAATAATCATGAAAGGCTTTTTTATTATTGGCTAATAATTTCATCTTCATCCTCCAAATAAAAGTCTATTTCTCTTTTAACTAGGTCGACATTTATAACTTTTATCCTAACTTCTTGGCCGATTGAATAATATTTCTTAGAATCAACATCAAAGGCTCTCAGACTGTCTTCGAAAAAGTCATACCTGTGATCAGAAAACTTATACATAAATAAGCCTTCTACTGTATTTTCAAGCTCTATGAACATACCAAATTCAGTTATAGATGAAATCCTACCATCAAAGATATCTCCAATAAAACGTGTCATATATTTACACTTCATTAAATCTTCTACAGCTCTTTCGGCTTCCTCGCTTCGCCTTTCTGTAATTGATAGATGATCAGCAGCTTGTTCAAGATTTGATTCAAGACTCGTTTGATTTACCTTACTTAATTTATTTTCTATGAAATATTTTAGTATCCTATGAACTATTAGGTCAGGATACCTTCTTATAGGGGCTGTAAAATGGGTGTAGAACTTGGTAGAAAGACCGAAATGTATATCATTATAATTTGCATACTTGGCCTTTTTCATTGTCCTAAGCATGAGCATATTGATTATTTTCTCTTCTTTCTTTCCCTCTACTTCTTTTAAAATATTTTGGAAATCTTTTGGATGAAGGTCATTTCCCTTTATATTATAACCCATGGCATTTAAGGCTCTTTTAAAGCCCTCAAGTTTTTCTTCGCTTGGTTTTTCGTGGATCCTGTAAATAAAAGGAAAATCCATATAGGCAAATAAACTTGCTACAGTTTCATTTGCTATAAGCATAAATTCTTCAATCATCTTATTACCAGGGCCTCTTTCAAGAGCTTCAATATTTAAAACTTTACCAGTTTCTGATACATCGATTTGGCTTTCCTCAAAATTAAAGTCAATTGATCCACGATTATCTCTTGATTTTCTTAAAATTTTATAAATTTCATTAAAAAGCCTTAATTTTTCTTTTAGAATCTCATCATCGTAGATATCATTATCACCTTCTAAAAAGTCATTTACATCGTCATAAACAAGTCTCTTATCAGATTTAATAAAAGATTCATAAAAATTATTATTTACAACCTTACCCTTCTTATCAATAGTCATTTTTGCAGTAATAGCAAGTCGGATTTCACCTGGATTTAGAGAACAAATACCATTTGATAATTTTTCTGGAAGCATAGGGATAACTATATTATAAAGATAAGTAGAATTACCCCTTTCATAGGCATCATCATCAAGAGCTGTATGTCTTTTTACGTAATGGCTAACATCAGCTATATGGACATAAAGGTCATAATTGTCTCCATTTTTTTCTATAGAGATGGCATCATCAAAATCTTTTGAATCCCTGCCGTCAATTGTTACTGTAAAAAGTTCGCTGAGGTCTGTCCTGCCTATAAGTTCGTCTTCTCCTACTTCGTCACCTATAAACAAAAGTTCTTTCTTTGTTTGTTTTGAAAACTCAGTAGGGATTTTTTCCTGCCTTATTATTGATAAAACGTCTATATTTTTATCATTCTTACCGCCAATTATTTCAATTATTTTTCCTTCAGGATTCCCCGATTTTGGGTGTGAAATAATCTCGACAACTACCTTATCTCCATTTTTAGCACCTAGTGAATTATTTTTCTCTATATAGATATCATCAGGATGTGACCTATCATCAACTATTACAAATCCAAACTTTTTGCTCGCTTGATATGTCCCAATTAATTCCTCATTAGCTCTTTCTAATATTTCAGAAACTTCGCCCTCAGCATTCTTTGATGTTTCTTTTTGTCTGAGAATTTTAATCCTGACCTTGTCATTATTATGAGCCCCATTTAGCCTATCTCTTGAGATATAAACATCGTCAAAGTCTTTATTATCAGAAATAAAAAATCCATATCCTCCAGCTGCCATAGATATCTTGCCAATAAGATTAAGTTCATCATCTGTTAAAGGCATGATTCTTTTTTTATTTGATATTCTAATTTTATTTTCATTTACGAGTTCGTCTACAATGTCCTTAACAGCTGATTTTGTGTACCTATCAGCTTTTAAATAAATTTCTAATTCCTTCAAGGTCATAGGTATATAATCGTCATCGTATATTAAATTTAATATTAATTCTTTTATATTCATATCTACTCCTTACGACTCCTAATAAAAAAAGGAGTCAAAACCCTTGACCCCTTCCTAATTTATTGCTATAAATATTATACTTCCTAAAAATAAAAGTACTCCTCCAAAAATAACAACCTTGTCTAGCATTTCATTTTTTGATTTATGTGCACTTTTACCAAAAACATTTGTCTTTGTTCCAGACAAAGCTCCTAGTCCGTCAGTTTTAGGATCTTGTAATGTAACTGCAACTATAACTATTGCTGATGCAATCATCATAATTACTGCAAGCAAATTTGACATATAGACACCTCCGTTCATACTGTTTTATAATACCACAAATTGCCTTGTATTTCAATATTTATTAAAAAAGACTTGCTTCCTTAGAAGCAAGTCCTTAAAAATCATCTTATTTTAGGTTATAAAGAGCGTCTAGGCCTTTAAATCTAGCATCATCCCAAAGTTCATCTTCTATTCTTAGAAGTTGGTTGTATTTAGCAACTCTGTCTGTTCTTGAAGGTGCACCTGTTTTAATTTGGCCTGCGTTTACAGCTACTACAAGGTCAGCAATTGTAGTATCTTCAGTTTCACCAGATCTGTGAGAAACTATTGCAGTATATCCAGCTTCTTTAGCCATTTCAATTGCATTTAATGTTTCTGTAAGAGTACCGATTTGGTTAACCTTGATAAGGATTGCGTTTGCTACGCCTTCAGCTATACCTTTTTCAAGTTTCTTTGTGTTTGTAACAAATAAATCATCACCAACAAGTTGAACTTTCTTTCCAAGTCTTTCTGTAAGTTTTGCCCAACCTTCCCAGTCGTTTTCATCAAGACCGTCTTCGATTGAGATAATTGGATATTTATTTACTAATTCTTCTAACCAGTCAATCATTTCATCTTCTGTCTTAACTGTACCTTCTCCGTCAAGGTGGTATTTACCGTCTTCTTTGTTGTAGAATTCAGATGAAGCACAGTCCATAGCTATATAAACATCTTTTCCTGGTTCATAGCCAGCAGCTTTGATAGCTTCACAAATGATTTCTAGAGCTTCTTCGTTTGATTTAAGGTTTGGAGCAAATCCACCTTCATCACCTACAGCTGTGTTATATCCTTTGCTTGAAAGAACTGATTTTAGGTTGTGGAATACTTCCGTACCAATTTGAAGAGCGTGTGAAAAGCTTTCAGCACCTAGTGGGAAGATCATGAATTCTTGGATATCTACAGAGTTATCTGCGTGTTCACCACCGTTTAGGATGTTCATCATTGGTGTTGGAAGAAGTTTAGCGTTTGTTCCGCCAATGTAGTTATAAAGTGGCATACCAAGTTCATCAGCTGCTGCTTTTGCTGCTGCAAGAGATACACCAAGAATAGCGTTAGCTCCAAGTTTGCCTTTGTTTTCTGTACCGTCAAGTTCGATCATAGCATTGTCAATACCGATTTGATCAGTAACGTCAAAGTTATATTCAAGTTCTTCAGCGATAATTTCATTTACATTTTCAACAGCTTTAAGAACTGATTTTCCTTGGAAGTAGTCCTTGTCGCCGTCTCTAAGTTCTACAGCTTCCCATTCACCTGTAGATGCGCCTGATGGAACTGCAGCCCTACCAAAACCGCCAAGTTCTGTTTCAACTTCAACTTCTACAGTTGGGTTTCCTCTTGAATCGATAATTTGTCTTGCGTATACACTTGTAATTAAGCTCATTTATTTCTCCTTATAATTTTTTTATTTTTTAAAATTAACTAATTGTTCAAAATCACTTGCTTTAAGGCTTGCTCCACCTATTAGACCACCGTCAATATTTTCTTTAGCAAGTAATTCTTTTACGTTTGATGGTTTCATTGAACCACCATATTGGATTCTAATTTTTTCACTAGCTGCTTCGCTGTAAGTTTCTTTGATAAAGTTTCTGATAAAACCACACATATCATCCGCATCTTCTGCTGAAGCGGTCTTACCTGTACCTATTGCCCAAATTGGTTCATAAGCTATGATTACTTTTTCAATATCTGCTTCGCTTACATCTTTTAAATTCTTTGTTAATTGTTCTTTTACCTTTGCTTCGTGTTTGTTCTCTTCTCTTTCTTCAAGAGTTTCACCAACACAAAGAATTGGAACTAAGTCGTGTGCGAGAGCTGATTTTACCTTTTTATTTACAAGGCAATCACATTCTTTGAAGTATTCTCTTCTTTCAGAGTGACCGATAATTACGTATTTTGCCTTAACATCTTTAAGCATTAGTGGAGATATTTCACCTGTAAATGCTCCGCTTTCTTCAAAATACATATTTTCTGCACCATAATTAATATTTGTACCTTCAAGAACTTCTTGAGCTACAAGTAAATCTATGGCTGGTACACAAAATCCTGCTTCAACACTTGAATCAAGATCTAAAGCTTTGACTTCTTCTAGAAGTTGTCTCGCTTCACTAGGTGTCTTATTCATCTTCCAATTGCCAACTATTACTGGTTTGCGCATTTTGACTCCTTATTTGTCTTCAATTGCAGTTATTCCTGGTAGTTCTTTGCCTTCTAGGAACTCTAAGCTTGCTCCACCGCCTGTAGATACGTGAGTTATCTTATCTTTTAGGCCAGCCATTTCTATAGCAAGGGCGCTATCTCCGCCACCTACAATAGTTACAGCATCAGATTCAGCTAGAGCTTTTGCAACTTCATTGGTACCATTTGAGAATTCTTTTATTTCAAATACACCCATTGGTCCATTCCATACAACTGTCTTAGCTTCTTTTATCTTATCTGCAAAAAGTTTTGCTGTTTTTGGTCCGATATCTAGTGCTTCCTTGTCTACTGGGATATTGTCTATATCAACTATTTCAGTAGCAACACCAGCTTCTATTTTATCAGCAATAACAACATCAACTGGTAGAAGGATCTCAACTCCATTAGCTTTAGCTTTTTCAATTAATTCTAGAGATAGGTCCATCTTATCTTCTTCAAGAAGTGATTTTCCTATTTCCTTGCCCATAGCCTTTAGGAATGTATAAGCCATACCACCACCAATTAGGATAGTATCAACTTTTGTAATTAAGTTTTCAATTACGCCAATCTTATCAGATACCTTAGCACCACCTAAGATTGATACAAATGGATGGTCAGGAGCTTCTAGGGCCTTTCCCATAACTTCGATTTCTTTTTCAATTAAGAAACCAACTGCAGAAGGAAGGATGCTAGCTACACCAACATTTGAGGCGTGAGCTCTATGGCTTGTACCAAAGGCATCATTTACATATAAATCAGCAAGAGATGCTAATTCTTTTGCAAAATCTTCACCGTTTTTAGTTTCTTCTTTTCTAAATCTTGTATTTTCAAGTAAGGCAATTTGACCGTCAGCAAGTTTATTTACTTCTTCTTTTACTTTTTCATCCACAACAAGATCGCTTGGAATAAAAGTAAACTTATCTTTATATTCATTTGCTAGATAATCAGCAACTGGTTTTAAAGAAAATTCTGGATTAGCCTCTCCCTTTGGTCTACCTAAGTGGCTCATAAGGATGACCTTAGCTCCATTTTCTGATAGGTAGTTAATTGTAGGAATTGCTGCTTTAATCCTAGCATCGTCTGCTATTTTTCCCTTTTCTTCTTTTGATAAAGGTACGTTAAAGTCCACTCTTACAAGAACTTTTTTGCCCTTTACATCTAAGTCTTTTACTGTTTTTTTATTCATTATTCACCTCGTAAAAAAGGCGAGATATTATCTCGCCTTTTTAATACTCTTAAAGATTTGCTAGATAATCAAGTGTTCTAACTAAGTTAGATACGTATCCCATTTCGTTATCATACCAAGCAACAGTCTTAACAACTTGTGTTCCGTTTGCTCCTTCAACTATTTTTGTTAGTTGTGAATCAAATATAGAACCTGCTGGGTAACCGATAATATCACTTGAAACTATATCATCTGTTTCGTATGCGAAAGCATCGTTAGAATATTTTTTCATAGCTGCATTTACTTCTTCAACTGTAACTTTCTTTTCAAGTACAGAATAAAGTTCAGTAATAGAGCCAGTAATTGTTGGAACTCTTAGAGCTGATCCATCTATTTTGCCTTCTACTTCTGGAAGTACTTTACCAACTGCTTTTGCTGCACCTGTTGAAGCTGGGATTGTGTTTTGAGCTGCTGCTCTTCCGCCTCTAAGGTCTTTTTTACTAGCTGGTGTATCTTGGATAGCTTGAGTTGCTGTATATGCGTGGATTGTTGACATTTGTCCTGAAACAAATCCAAATTCTTTTAATAGTACGTTAACCATTGGTGATAGACAGTTTGTTGTGCAGCTTGCGCCTGAAACAACTGTTTCTGAGCCATCAAGTATTTCGTGGTTTACACCAAATACGATTGTTTTCATATCGCCTTTACCTGGTGCAGAAATAAGAACTTTTCTTGCTCCAGCTTTGATGTGAGCTTCAGCTTTTTCTTTTTCTGTAAAGAATCCTGTACATTCAAGAACGATATCTACGTTTAAATCTTTCCATGGAAGATCTTCTGGATTTCTTTCAGCAAAAACTTTGATGTCTTTACCATTGATTTTAAATCCGTCTTCTGTTAATTCAGCTTCACCGTCAAATCTACCTTGAGCAGTATCATATTTGAAAGCATATAGTAAACCTTCTTTGTCAATAAGGTCGTTAATTGCTACTACTTCAATATTATCTTCTACTGCTGCGATTCTTCTTAAGGTAAGACGTCCAATTCTACCAAATCCGTTAATTGCTACTCTTGTTGTCATTATTGCCTCCTAAAAATTCTTTCTACATCTATTAATATACATTTTGTTATTACTTTGTCAATATGTCTACCAGGATTTGCTCTCCAGATACCTGTTAGCAACCACAGCTGCAATGCAGCCGTCACTTGCTGCAGTAACGGCTTGTCTTACAGTTTTTTTCCTAGTATCTCCTACTGCAAAGACTCCTTCGATGTCGGTTTTCATATCCTCATCAGTAATTATATACCCATTTTCCATTTTAATCTTACCTTCAAAAATTTCTGTTTGGGCGATATTACCAACGAAAATAAATACTCCTATTGGTGAACCATCTTCATTTTTAATGATTTTTTCTTCCTTAGTCTTTACATTTTCTAAGACTAATTCATCTACTTCTTTATCACCTCTGATTTCTTTAACTACGCTATCGTATTCAAACTTTATTTTTGGATTGTTTTTTACATTATCTACGACAACGCCGCTTGCTCTAAATTCATCCCTTCTGTGGATGATTGTTACAGATTTTCCATAACGAGTAAGGTAATTTGCTTCTTCTAAGGCAGAATCACCCCCACCTACAACATATATGTCAAGGCCTTGATAGAAAGGTCCGTCACATGTTGCACAGTATGAAACTCCTCTATTTGCAAATTCTTTTTCTCCTGGCACATCAAGATTCCTATGTCTAGCACCAGTAGAAATTATAATAACCTTAGCTTGATATTCATTAGAATCAGTCTTTACAGTTTTTATTTCACCATCGAGATTAACTTCTTTTACATTTTCAAAAACTACTTCTGCATATTTTTTTGCTTGTTCTTCCATTCTTTCAGAGAGTCCCATACCTGTAGGATTTTCTATTGACCCTGGGTAGTTTTCTACAAAGGCTGTACCGGAAATTTGGCCTCCAGCCACATCTTTTTCTGTGATCAAAGTTTTTAACTTACTTCTTCCGGCGTATAAGCCTGCAGATAAACCAGCAGGACCACCGCCAATAATAATTATATCGTACATATATCTCCTTATTAAAATTTAAAATCTAATTGTCTTAGGGCTTCGTACAAAACAATAGAAACCGAATTTGCTAAGTTTAAAGACCTATTTATCTTTGGTGTCATTGGTATAGTTATGATTTTTTCCTTATATGCTTCAAGGAGTTTTTCATCTATACCTTCCTTTTCACGCCCAAAAATCAAATAATCACCATCTTTAAAATTAACATCAACATATCTATTTTCACTTGGTGTCTCAACTAAATAGAAATTTTTATCTTTTAAATATTCCAAAAATTCATCAAGACTATCGTGGATAACTAAATCTACATATTCCCAATAGTCTATTCCTGCCTTTTTTAAATATTTATCTGATAAATTAAATTTAAAAGGTCTAACCAAATGAAGTCTTGATTCTGTTAAAACACAAGTTCTTGCAATATTGCCGACATTTCCAGGATGTTCTGGCATTAGTAAAACAATGTTAAACATTTTTATTTGCCTCTAAAACATAATTTACAGCCTCCAAAGCTCCACCAGATTCATTGTCTGCTACAATTACGTCTGCCACTTCTTTTAGCTTGTCCTTTGCATTTCCCATAGCAAAACCAAGCCCTGCTCCTTTGACCATTGGAATATCATTATAAGCATCGCCTATGGCTGCAACTTCACTTGTATATATACCCAGTTTATCACAAATCTCTTCAATCGATGTCCACTTTGTTGCATTTTTATTACCAATCTCTAGTAATGAATCTCCAGAAGCCGTTATATATAAATCTTCTCCAAACTCCTTTTCTAATAAATCTATTATTTTTTCTTTAGCCATGTCTTTTTCATCTATGCCAGATATTTGAAATTTAATAGCCTTTTTCCCTTGATTGATAAGATATGAAACTGGATCATTTTTGATTATTAAATCCACTTGGTAATTCATGCCAAAATCATTATCTATTTTTAGATGCTTTATCCTGTCCAAATTTAATCTATTTGTATAATAATTTTCTTCATCATAAAAATGAAAATCCATTTTATAATCTAGGCAAAATTCATATAATTTTTTTAGTAGTCTTTCTTCTATATAATAAGATTTATATACTTCCCTACCATCAAGACTTATTAAACTACCATTTGTTGCCACAATAGGTCCTGAAATTTCTAACAATTTTTGGTTATATTTTATTGATGGAAAAACTCTTCCACTAGCAAGAACAACCTTTATTCCAGCATCATCAAGCTTTGCTAGAGCTTTCTTGCTTTCGTCTGTAACTTTTGAAGTATTATCTAGCAAAGTTCCGTCTATATCAAAAGCAAATAGTTTAATCATGAATCCTCCTGTAGTATTGGCACAATTTATTTATCTCACACTCTTCACATAGAGGATTTCTTGCCTTACAAAGAGCCCTGCCATGGCTTATAATTTGATGATGAGTTTTTGACCACCTAGATTCATCGATATTTTTTTCTAACTGATCTTGAGTCTTATCAACATTATTAGCATCAGCCAGTCCAATCCTATTTGAAACCCTAAAAACATGGGTATCTACAGCTATTGATGGGATCCCAAAAGCGTTAGCACACACTACATTAGCTGTTTTTCGCCCCACTCCTGGAAGTTTCTGCAATTCCTTTTTATCAGCAGGAACAACTGAATTGTAATCCTCCATCAAAATCTTGCTTGCTGCCTTAATATTTTTCGCCTTATTTCTATATATTCCAATAGTCCTAATGTGATTTTCAAGCTCTTTTATATCCATATTAGCAAAGTCTTCTGGAGTATTGGCAACTTTAAACATTTCCTTAGTCACCTTATTTACACTGACGTCTGTAGCTTGGGCAGAAAGTATTGTTGCCACTAATAACTCAAACGGAGTTGTAAAATCCAGCATTGAACGATCAACATCAGGATACATTTTATCTAATAATTCTAGGACCTCTCCTATCTTTTTCTTACTTAAAATAATATCACCAACCTTCTCTAATATTATACTAGTCTTATTTTTACCTGCTAAAATTGTATTTGCCCAATTTCTGTTATATAATAAATAAGAACTGGAGTGATATAATGTTTAATTTAAAAAAGAAAAATTTCAAGGATTTTGATATCCTACTATTAATTTCAACATTGGCCTTGTCTATATATGGCCTCATTGTACTATATTCTGCCTATGGTGGAAGACTAGCGTCAATTAAGACACAAATATTTTCGACAATTTTAGGGTTCATATTTATCGCAATAATATGTACCTTGGACTTAGATGTTGTTAAAAAACCCTATAGGGTATATTATGCGGGTATGTTTGGTCTTTTGGGTATAACCTTAGCCATTGGTCGAGGCCTAGATGAATGGGGAGCTAGGTCTTGGATTTATTTTGGATCTTTCTCATTCCAACCTGCTGAAATATGTAAAATTGTCTTGATTGTGTCACTTGCCGCTTTTTTAGACAAATATAAGTATTCTATTAATACACCACTCGTCTTGCTTGGTACGATTATTTTCATTGGAATACCTATCGGTTTAATCTTGCTCCAACCAGACTTTGGTACAGCCATGGTGTATGTATTTTTCATTGCTGCAATGATATTTGTTGCAGGACTTTCTTGGAAATGGATAGGAATTTTTGCATTAGCTGGAATTGGACTAGGCCTTTTTCTTCTCGCGAACTTAAGTGGTTTCAGGGCCGACAGAATTGAAAACTTCCTAAATCCTTCAAGAGATACATCAGGATCAAACTGGCAACAACAACAAGGTATGATCGCAATAGGATCCGGCATGATAAATGGCAGGGGCTATCTAAATGGAAGCCAATCCCAATATGGCTATATACCCGAAAAAGAAACTGACTTTATATTTTCAGTATTGGCTGAAGAATTAGGTTTTATTGGTGCAATTATAATGATTGCCTTATTCACAATTTTAATTTTGAGGTTAATCGCCATAGCAAAATCATCAAATAACACCTTTATAAGTCTTCTTGTAACAGGAATAGCTGGATTAATCTTTATCCACATTTTTGAAAATGTTGGTATGACCATTGGTATAATGCCTGTAACAGGTATACCACTTCCATTTTTCTCAAACGGTGGTACCTTCCAACTTTTAATTTTGGTTTGTATCGGCTTTGCCCTATCAGCATCAATGCAGAAAAATCAATATGATGATGGAATAATCGACTATGATACTGTAACACCTCTTGAAGTAAATATGGTAAGACCGTCAAAAAGAAAATAAATTATAGCAAGTAAAAAGCCATCGTAGATATTCTACGATGACTTTTTTTCTTTATTTTTCTTTACAATTTTTGTCTTTGAGAATTCTTCTCTTTCTTTTTCTTCTATGCTTTGAGAAATATTCTTTATTAAATCAGTTTTATTTGGTATCTGAATCTTTTCTAGACTGTTTACTTTTTTATTAGCTTTTCTAATCTCAATTTCTAGGTTATTTATTGTACTATCAAGCTCGGCGAGTTTAAAAAGATCAGACCTTAATTTATTAAAGTCAATCAAAGCCTTATCCAACAAGGCATTAGTCTGATAAAACGAATAAGAAAGAGTTAATTTTTTATCTTCAAACTCAATCTCTGCTATATCTGTTTGCATAAATTTACTTGTGGATAATTTAATAGAATTATCAATAGGAATAAGGCCTGCAAGGTTTTCTAGCTTTTCCTCACCAATACTGGCTAACGCCTTGTTAAAACTGTGGCTTACCTTGGCCATGGTTTCATTAACTTTAATATTTAAATTGTCCCTATCCTTAATTTTGCTGTCGTGAGCATTCATCAAGGCCTTTCTCTTCTTGTCAAGAATATCAAGACCGACTTCTAGAAGCTTAAGTTCATCCTTGGCTTTTATTAAATTCGCTTTGCTTGCTATAGCGTCATTATTCATCAATCTTACCTATAAATTTGTCTAGATTTTTCTCAGATACCCTGTGTAGTTCAGTCCTTGGTAGAATTTTTAATATATCCCAAGCAAGGTCTAGACTTTCTTCTAATTCCCTATTTTCATTTTGTCCCTGGGCTAGGAATTTATTTTCAAATACTTCACCAAATTCAAGGTACTTTTTATCTATTTCTGATAAGTCTTCCTCACCTACAATTTGGGCTATATTTCTTACATCAATTACCTTTGAATATGACTCATAAAGCTGATTCATAACATCTTCATGGTCTGCCCTAGTATAGCCTTCACCTATACCATCTTTCATGAGCCTTGAAAGTGAAGGTAGGACGTTAATTGGTGGATAAACACCCTTGCTTGATAGACCCCTATCAATAACAATTTGGCCTTCTGTAATATATCCTGTAAGGTCAGGTACTGGATGGGTTATATCATCGTTTGGCATTGTTAAAATTGGAATAAGGGTTACTGATCCCTTAACACCTTCAATCATGCCAGCTCTTTCATAAAGACTTGCAAGGTTAGAGTAAAGATAACCTGGATAGCCCTTCCTTGATGGGATTTCGCCCCTTATTGAAGATACTTCTCTTAAAGCTTCACAATATGAAGTCATATCGGTGATTATTACAAGAACGTGATAGCCTTTTTTGTAGGCTAAATATTCTGCTGCTGTAAGAGCGCACTTAGGTGCAAGAAGTCTTTCCATAATTGGAGAATCTGCCAAGTTTTGGTACATAACTAACTTATCTTTTACACCTGCCTTTGAAAAAGCATCTTCAAAGAACATTGCTTCGTCTTTTTTAATTCCCATAGCAGCGAAAACAAAAGCGAAATCTTCGTCTGTTTTAAGTTTTGCTTGCCTAATAATTTGCGCTGCTATCTCGTTATGAGGAAGACCAGAGCCTGAAAATATAGGAAGCTTTTGGCCACGGATGAGGGTTGTAAGTGTATCTATAGCAGAAATTCCTGTTTGTATAAAGTCTCTTGGGTATTCTCTCGCAACTGGATTTAAGGCAAGGCCTTCAACTGGATATGTTTCGTCTGAATAAATATCGCCGCCATTATCTATAGGCTCACCTATACCATTGAATGTTCTTCCTAAGATATTTTCATTCAATGGTAATTCAAGTGGTTTTTCATGGAAACTAACAACTATATCATCTATAGAAAAGTTATCAGTGTTGGCATAAACTTCTATTGTAACAGTATCTTCATTAACCATTACTACAGAACCAACAAATTCCATTCCTTCTGCATGAACAGATACCAGAGAGTTATAAGCTATATCAGAAACTTTTTCAACTTCAATTATTGACGATTCAATTTTTTTAATCTTAGTATATTCTTTTCTCAATAGCCTACCCCCTAACTCTTGCAAAATGATTTTCAATTTGTGAACTTAGATCATTAAGTTTTTCAATCTTATCATTTTCTACGTTGTATTTCATTTGGCTTATGTCATTTAATAAAGATGAGCTATAAAATTTATTATATGAAATATTATCTTTTAAAGCCGCCTTACTTAGGTCATAGTACTTTTCAATGACATCTAGCATCATTATTTGCTTTTTGACTGGTACATACTTATCAGTATAATTATAAGCATTTTGTTGCAAGAAACCATTCCTAATTAAACTTGCTACATCAAGTATATTCTTCTGCTCATCTGATAGGGCATCAGATCCAACAAGCATCATAATTGACTTAACTTCTTCTTCATCAATTAGAACATTCATTAATTTATTTCTTACGCCAATGATATCTGAATTATAGGTTTCTTTATAAAAATCTCTTATCTTATCTAGGTAGTTTGTATAAGATGTAAGCCAGTTTATAGCTGGATAATGTCTAGAATAAGCAAGTTTTCTATCAAGACCTAAAAATACATTTACTGAACGTCTTGTAGCTTCTGTTACAGGTTCTGAAAAGTCTCCACCAGATGGAGAAACCGCACCAATCAAGGTAACCGATCCCTTAGTTCCGTTTAGGTTTTCAAAATATCCTGCTCTTTCATAAAACTTCGAAAGCCTAGATGCAAGATAAGCTGGGTAACCTTCTTCAGCCGGAATTTCTTCTAGCCTTGCAGATATTTCCCTAAGAGCTTCTGCCCACCTAGATGTAGAGTCAGCCATAAGGGCAACATCATAGCCCATATCTCTATAATACTCAGCAATAGTTATACCTGTATAGATACTAGCTTCCCTCGCTGCCACCGGCATATTGGAAGTATTTGCGATAAGGATTGTCCTTTGCATAAGGTCCTTGCCAGTATTTGGATCTATAAGATCAGGGAATTCCTCAAGAACTTGAGTCATCTCATTTCCCCTCTCTCCACAACCGATGTAAACAATAATATCAACATCAGAATATTGGGCTAATTGGTGTTGGAGCATAGTCTTTCCTGTACCAAATCCGCCGGGAATTGCAACGGTACCACCCTTAGCAATTGGGAAAAATACATCCAAAACTCTTTGACCTGTTACAAGTAAATTCTTAAGACTTAAAGCCTTTTTAACCGGTCTTGGATTTCTAACTGGCCAGTATTGATAAAGTTTAAGCTCATGGATGCCTTCATCATTTTCAACCTTTAAAATAGTATCTTCAAGCCTATAAAGCCCATCTTCCTTGGCTTCGATTATAGTACCTTCGACATTTGATAAAAGTCTGTGGTCTATAACCTCAGTTTCCTTGATTGTAGCGTATATATCAGATTTTTTGATTTTATCGCCAACTTTGAATTTGATTTTTACATCCCATTGTTTTTCAAGGTTAAGATTATCAAAACCAATTCCAGATGGAATAAAGGCCCCGTGTTTGTCCATAATATCCTTAAGCGGTCTTTCAATACCGTCAAACATATTACCGAGTAGACCCGGACCTAACCTTACTGATAAGGGCATGGATGTTGAAATAATATCTTCGCCGACCTTAAGGCCTGAAGTATCTTCATATACCTGAATTGTAGCTATATCACCGTCAACTGATATAACTTCGCCAATTAGCTTTAATCCTCCAACAGAGACCATCTCTTTTATCTTAAGACTCCTAGCATTTTTGGCATAAACTACTGGCCCATTTATTGTCTTAATTATTGGATTCATTAAAACTCTCACTTTCAAGAACTTGGTATAGTTTTTTACCAAATTCATACTTATTTTCTCTAATTTTTTGCCTATAAGTAAAGTTATATCTAAATTCCTTATTGATATCAATAAGCATAAAGCCTCCGATATTTGTTTTTTCGATACTTTCTGTATGCTTAAAATCAATCAAATTTAAATCTTCATCTACAACAGCAACTATAATCTCATCTTCATTTAGGCCTAGGCTTTTAATTTTGCCTTCTATTTCCTTTTGAAGCTTATCTTTATAATCGCTTGTCTTCCTATAGGCTTTCAATTTATCTGTTAATTTTTCATAAAAATCATCAAGCAATTGCTCTTTATAAGCAAAAAACCTATTTTTTTCATCTTGGCTAATTTTAGAAATCTCTTCATTTTTTCTTATTTCTAGAAATACATCCCTATCTTTAACTTTTTTCTCAAAATCTTCCTTGCGGGACTCATTTTTACTATCTAAAAATGAAGAATTTCTTTCAGTGGATTGGAATAATTCTTGGTCAGTTTTTTCCTTTTCTTCATCCCAAACCATCTTTCTAAAGCTTGATAATTTTGCTTCTATATCTAGCATATTATATCCTTTCAGCCATCAATGGTAACTATCAAAGGCATGGAATTATCTTTCCTAAAATTATCAATTTTGATAGAATTTTTTTGATAAACAGATCTAGTTACAATTAATATCGCAAGATTCTCATCATCGATTGATTTATCAAAAACTTTTTCAAAATTATTAGTAGAAACTAATTCTCCTTCAATCGCACCAAGTCTAAACATTGTTAACAAGCTATTTGAATCTGTTAAAATCTTCGCTTTCATCTTATGCGTTTAGGATCATGATTGAAATGATAACACCAAAGATAGCTATACCTTCGGCAAGACCTACGAATATGATTGTCCTACCAAGGATAGATTGGTCTTCAGAAATAGCACCAAGAGCTGCAGAACCAACTGTACCTACGGCATATCCTGTACCAATAGCTGCAAGACCTGTTGAAAGAGCTGCACCTATATATTTAAGTCCATCAGATGCTGCTTGAGCTGTAGCTGCACCTTCTGCAGCTTTTGAAGCAGATGGAATCATAAGTACAACTATCATTAACATAACTGGCACAAAGGTAAATAAATTCATCTTTAATGCTTTAGAAATTTTTGCTTTTGATGGGTCTTCATTGTTCTTTAATAAGTATAAACCTGAATAAATTGTTATTATTACTACTGCTAATGCTAGCATTGCTGTATATTTAATCATAATATCTCCTTTTATTTACTTTCTTTAATTGGTCTGAATTTACGACCATTTCCTTGATAATATTTACTAAACATCTCATAAAACTCTAGTCTCAAGCCTTGGATAAAGACTATCATGCCTTCAAGCCCAATGATTAAGATATTTCCTAGAATTAATATAATTAGTCCCTTAATTCCTCCGCCTGCGATTTTACTCATAACTTCAAATGCCATGTATAAACCAACGTGGTTTATAGCAAAGGCTCCTACCCTTGTAAAAGATACAAGATTTGAAAATACAGATAGAAGTGCTTCTATTATCGAAAATGAACTTTCAACATAATAGTCGAAAGCACTTGATTCAAAAACTTCATCTCTCTTTTCAATTTTAGCTGCGATTGGTCTTGAAAATACAATCATAACTATTGAAGCAAGCAAAATTACTAAACCTACTGTTTTGGGTAGAGGATTTACTTTGACAATATTCAGAATTAGCAAAACAAATGAAGTCATCATCATAAGTCCTGCTATACCTTCCTTGCCAAAGATACCTTCTTCAATATTCTTTTGCTTAACAAGTTTATTATAAATTCCTATAAAATAGGATATTACAAGTAGTCCTATACCAAAGGCCACTGAAGCAATAAGGACTTTCATAATATTATCAAATGGCTTGATAAGTATAGCAGGTATTAGGGTTTCTATACCAAATACTGAACCATACATCATTCCAAAGAAACATGCTGAAAATCCTACTCTTCTTATTAGGGCACCAAAAGTTTTGTTTTTTTTGTCAACTAAAAAACTTAAGAGAACAAAAACCAAACCTTGGCCTAAGTCACCAAACATCATTCCATACAAGAGCATGTATGATACTGCAAAAAATGGAGTTGGATCTATTTCGTTATAATTTGGTGCCCCATACATGTTTACCAAAAATTCAAACGGCCTAAATAATTTATTATTTTTAAGTTTTGTAGGAGGTTCTTGATTTGACTCCTCCTTGACTGTAACTATTGTATCATCATATTTATTTGATAAATTTTCAAAATCTTTAATTTTTGAGTCAGGAACCCAACCAGATAGATAAAGGTATTTATCTCCCTTAGCCATTTTTGCAACTAATTCATCACTTTTTTCATAATATTCCAAAGAATTAGATAAGTTATCAACAACATCTTTATTTTTAGATCTGATGTCTTGTATACTTGTTTCTAATGATTTTAGTTCTGAATCAATGTCGCCTAGGTCTTTATTTATAGTTAGTAAATCCTCATCAGGAATTTCTTTATCAATAAAGCCCATCGTATTAACAGCTCTTCCTATATCTTCCTTAACCTGCTTAGGGTAAACTAACAAATAATTTTCTTTTGATTTTTTTACCTTATCTGTCATTTAATCCCCCTTTACAATCATATCAAAGGCATAATCAACTAGAGAATCTACTTCCTTGTTATAAACAATAGATATATCATCCTTTAGCTTATTATAATCACTCTTGATTTTTTTACTTTGTTCTGCTATTTCTCCATCATATTTTGAATTTATCTTAATGATTTCATCTTGAATCATATTAGAATATTTAGTATCAATCCTAGATGCTACTTTTAGACTTTCTTCTCTTTCGCTAACGATTATATTGTCAACTTCTTCACGCCTAATCCTAGTTTTCTTATCTAGTTCGATAATTTCGTTTAAGGCATCAGCGGATTTTTTTGCCTCGCTATCTAGATGGATAATTAGGGACGGTATATTTTCATAATTATTTTTAAGAATAAACCTACCATCCTTAGATACTTCACCATATCTGTAATCAAAATATTTTAATTGTCTTATTTTATTTATATCAATATCAGCCTTATCAAGCACTTCTAAGTTGGCCTTGAAATTTAAAAGTTCTTTTCTTTTTTCAAGTAACTCTTCTCTTCTCTTTATAAGAGGCGCTAAATCTTCATATAATTCTTCTAGTCTTTCTCTAGAAATTACTTTTTGATTATAATTTAAATTTTCATCATCATGAATTTCTAGAAATTTCTTTAGATAATTCATTTTTTCATTATCAGACTTAGAAAGGCCATCAAAACTTTTAATATTGTTCATATCTTCAGTAAGTTCTACATTTTCTGTACTTGCGGTTACTGAAAAAGCTCTGCTGGCTACTTGATTGAAAGCATCAATTGGTTCAATTTGACCTATATCTACCACATCTAAGAGCAAATCATTAAGATTATCTAACTTAGATGTAATATTTACCAGGTGCATTTTTTCTACTGCCATATTTACCTTCCTATTAACAACTCTTCTTTTTGGCTATAAGTGTATTTATCATCCATTTCCAAAATAGCTATAAGATTTTTCATATTTAAGTATAAAATATTCATTGCAGAAATTATATAGAGTATATCAGATCTTTCTTTGATTATTTCATCTTTGAAATTCTTAAGCCTCTTATCCTGCATTTTTTTATAAAATAGATTCTCATCTTCAAATATATTTTTATACTTAGTATCCTTAAAATATTCCATAAGCTCATCTTTACTAAAATCAGATAACATTTTTAGTCTTTGACCATTATATAGATAACCGCCTTCAATTAAGTAATTAAAAATCTCACTATTATTTACATCAAAGAATGATTTAAGCCTATAAAGCATTTCAAAGTTGAGCAAATTTATCTCTTCTGCTAAGAAATTTTTAATAAGTTTCGATTCTTTTGATGGAAATTTTTCACTTATTTTTAAAAGCTCCCTATAATAAGATTTTATAAGAGCATTTGACGATAAAAATATAATAGAATCCTTATCCATATTTTCATTTAAAAAAGGTTCAAGGACTCGCTTTATATGGTAATCATCAAGACTTTCTATAAAATCTTTAAAACTTGTATCTAGATTAAGACTCATTGCCTTATAGTATGGATTATTTCTAAAATATCCCAAATTCTCAGCCAAAGATCCATTTAAAATGCTTGTTATTATTTCTTGTATCAAATATATTTTGAAAATAGAAAAATACAGCTGGTAAAACTTTTTTTCTAGACCTGTTAGAAAATATTCTAGACTCCTAAGTTCTTTATAGAAGTGCGTACGCAGTTTATCTTCTAAGATAATCTTTTCATCATCTGCACTTAAAAAGTCATAGTTTTTTCTAAGATAACTAGCCTTAGCTGATAGATTATCTTCCCTTATCAAGCCATCTAACAAATCATTATCTAAAACATATGATAGTTTTGCTTTGGCTTTTACAGAAACATCTTTCATAAAACCTCCTTCCTAACAAACTATATTTTACCCGATAATTTTTCATAAAAAAGCTTTGAAAACACTTAATATAAAACATATATAAAATATTATTTACAAAACTTTCTAACAAATTAAAAACCCCAGCCAAGGCCGGGATTTTATTCTACGAGGTCTCCTGATATTGTAAATGAAGTATTATCAGTAATTTTTACCTTTACAAACTCACCTATAAGACTCTTATCAGCCTTGACATGCACAAGTTTATAATCATCAGTTCTACCTGTTAATACTTCTGGATTGTTTTTACTCTCTGATTCCAATAAAACTTCTACAGTTTTACCTATATAATTTTTATTTTTCTCATTAAATATTGGATATAAGAGGTCTAATAGCCTATCAAATCTCTCCTGAACAATTTCATCGTCTATCGGGGTAAGTTTTGCTGCCCTTGTCTTAGGCCTTGGAGAATATTTAAAAGTGAAGGCTGTATCATATCCCACTTCTTGGCAAACCTTGAGGGTTTCTTTGAAATCTTCTTCAGTTTCTGTTGGATAACCAACAATTATATCAGTAGATATCGCTATTTCAGGGATTTCTTCTCTTAATTTCCTTGCTCTTTCCAAATATTTTTCTTGAGTGTATTTTCTGTTCATATCCTTAAGAACCTTGTCAGATCCTGATTGAAGTGGTAAATGAAAATATTTACAAATATTATCATTTCTTTTTATAACTTGGATTAATTCATCTGAAAGGTCTTTTGGGTGACTTGTTGTAAACCTAAGCCTTTTTAAGTTTGGAATCTGAGCAACTTTTTCTAAAAGTTCTGGAAATGTATGATTAAAGTCAGCCTTATTGCCATATGAATTTACATTTTGACCTAGAAGTGTTACTTCTTTATATCCTTGATTTACCAAATATTCAACTTCCTCAATAATTGAAGAAGGTCTCCTAGACTCTTCCCTACCCCTTGATTCTGGAACTATACAATAAGAACAGAAATTATCACAGCCTGTCATAATATTTACATAAGCTTGGAAATGATTTGGGGTATTATAGAGTACAAAATCATCCTTTACATTATCTGTAGATATGTCTACAACCCTTTCACCTGTTTCTAGGTACCTAAAAATTAAATCTGCTAGGGAATTAATATTTTTTGTACCAAAAATAATATCAACTTCCTTGTGTTTGTCAATTATTACTTGCCTTGCGACTTCTGTTTGCATCATACATCCAGATACAGCTATGATCTTTTCTGGGTGAGCTTCTTTTATTTTTTTAAGTGATGAAACTTGACCATAAAGTTTAAGCTCTGCATTTTCCCTTACCAAACAGGTATTAAACAAAATAAAATCAGCCTTTTTCCTATCTTCCTCATAGGTATAACCTAAATCTTCAAGGATAAAGGAAATTCTTTCAGAATCGTGTTCATTCATTTGGCAACCAAAGGTTGTTATGTTGTAGGTTTTGCCTTTGAAATAATCCTTATACTTATCTAATTTTTTATTTGCCATACTACTCCTTAAGTAAAAAAAGAGATGAACTAAGTCATCCCTTTTTAATTATTAATTTTACTCAGCGTCTTCTTCGATAGAACCTAGTAAATCTTCAGATCCTTGTTCTGATAAAGCTTGAGCAAGCATATCACCAAGGTTGTTGTTTAGGTCATCATCACCAAAGGCTTTTGAGTTATCTCTTTCAACTTTTCTTCTTGGTTTATCGTTGGTTCTAGCTTGTTTTCTTGGCTTTCTTTCTGGTCTTTCTGGTGCTTCTTTAAGAGCCTTAATAGAAAGTCCAACTTTTTCTTCTTCTTTATCAATTGAGATTATTTTAACTTCAATTGTATCACCAACATTTAATTCATCTGATGGTTTTTCTACGTGTTCCCAAGAAATTTCAGAAACGTGTACTAGACCTTCAACACCATCTGCTACTTCAACGAAAGCACCGAAGTCAAGTAGGTTTACAACCTTACCTTCAACTACATCGCCAACTTCGTGTTCGTTAACAAATTTTTCGAATGGTTTTTCAAGAAGTTGTTTACGTCCAAGAGAGATTCTGTTTTTCTCTTTGTTTAGTTTTAAAATCTTAACTTCTATGTCATCGCCTACTTTTAGAACATCTGATGGATGTTCTACTCTTGTCCAAGCAATGTCAGAAACGTGAAGTAGACCATCAAGACCATTTACTTCTACGAATGCACCAAAGTCAGTAAGTCTTGCAACTTTACCTTCTACTACTTGACCTTCTTCAAGCTCTTCCCAAAGGTCATCTAGTTCTGCTTCTAAAACATCTTTTCTAGATAAAACTAGTCTATTTTTTCTTTCATCGATGCTGATGATCTTAAGATCCCATTCTTCACCAACGAATTTCTTTAGATTTTTAACGAAATATGTTGCGATTTGGCTAGCTGGTACAAAACCATTTACGCCATTAACTTCAACTGTAAGGCCACCCTTATTGAAGCTTGTAACTTTACCATGAACTAGTTCATCATTTTCGTATTTTTCAGCTAGTTCTGTCCAAGCTTTCATTCCTTCTACTCTTCTTGTAGAAAGGGATACATTGCCTTCACCGTCGTCAAGTTTGATAACATATACATCAATGTCATCGCCAACTTCAAAACTGTTTTTTGGATCTTGTTTTTCTTCTTCAGTCATTTCGTCTAGTTTAACAATACCATCTGCACGATATTGGATGTCAACAAATACTTCATCATCCTTAACGTTGATTACTGTACCTTTGATTACCTCTTTTGGGTAAATCTTCTTTAAACTATCCTCCAGACTGTTCATAAATTCTTCTTTTGTGAATTCATCCATACTACTTACTACCTCCTCGATAATCGACTCAGGCGTAGACGCTCCTGCGATTATTCCTAATTTTTTAAATTTAGAGAGCTTTTGCAAAGGTAGATCTTTAACAGTTTCAATCCTAAAAACATTTTTACAAAACAAACTAGCTACTTGATATAGCTTGTTTGTATTAGAACTATTAAAACCACCAACTACAATCATGCAATCCACTTGACTCGCAAGTTTTTTTGCTGAGTCTTGCCTTAACTTAGTTGCATTGCAGATTGTGTTTTCTATTACTACACTATCATTATTTTCTTCTAACTTGTTAGCAATATTTCTGAAAAACTCTAACCTATTTGTGGTTTGGCTTACCACATATAGCTTATCATAATTCTTAATATTTTTTGCTTCAGTCTCATCTCCAACTATTATACCCTTATTTATGCAAGAGTCCATAGCAATTATTTCTGGATGATTTTTATCTCCAACAATTATTACTTGATAGCCTTCATTTTCTTTTTCTGTAATTCTTTTATATATATTAGTAAGAACAGGGCATGTTGCATCGTAAAGCTCATTTCCATTTTCAATTAGCTTTTCTTTTAGAGCTTTACTTTCTCCATGGGCTCTAATAACAATCAAGCTATCCTTGATATTTAGAGCTTCCTCGTGATCAATAACAGTTAGGCCTCTCTTTTCGAAATCTTCAACAAGCTGGGGATTGTGTATTAAAGGACCCAGGCAATAAGCCTTTTTCCCACTTTCAAGTGCCTTTTCTGCTAAGTCCACACTTCTTTTTACGCCAAAACAAAAACCAGAATTTTCTGCTTTAATTATTTCCATTATTTTCTCTTCCTAAGACATTTCTATGTTCATAAATATTTTCAAATATTTCATCACTTATCATACTCATAGCTTCTTTATTTTTTATTTCCTGAAATTTTATAATCTCTATAGGCTCTTTTACATAAATATCTACCCTAGAGAACAACTTATAATTTGTAACAATCTCAATTGGGAGTATATCTGCTTTGGCCTTAAGAGCTATAAATCCTACACCTTCATGCATATTTTCACGAGAAATTTGTTTTACTCTTGTGCCTTCAGGAAAAATCCCTAGAGTCTTCCCGTCTTTTATTAGTCCTATTGCATATCTTAAAGCTTTTAGGTCATTACCATGGCGGTCGATAGGAAAAACTCCCGCTGCCTTTAAAATATTTCTTAAAACTGGAATTTCAAATAATTCTTTTTTTGCCATAAAATTAAATTTTAGCGGCAAGCCTAGGGCTAAGAAAAATGGATCTAGGTTTGACCAATGATTAGCACAGGCAATTATAGCTGGATTTTCTGGTATATTTTCCTTACCATGAACCTTTATCCTAAAAAATGGGAAAAATAATACTCTTAAAATAGCAACTACTATATTATAAAACATCATCTTTCTCCATATATGATAGTATTTTATCAACTGTCTGGTTAATATCTAAATCAGAACTATCTATAACAACAGCACCTTCTGCTATTTTAAGTGGTGCAACTTTCCTATTTGAATCATAATTATCTCTTTTGATAATAGCTTTTTCTATTTCTTCTATTGTCATGTCAGATTCTCCCTGGTCAAAACGTCTTTTCGCTCTAGTAATAGCGGATGCAGTTAGATAAAACTTATACTTAGCATCGGGAAAAACTACGCTTCCAATATCTCTACCATCAAGTATAAAGGATGTATTTTCTGCAATTTTTCTTTGGAGGTCTACCATTTTCTCCCTTACATAAGATCTCGCAGAAACCCAAGAAACATTGGCTGTCACCTCATCGTTTCTTAGCTTATCTGTCACATCAATTCCATTTAATAATAATCTATTATCCTTAAAATCAATACTTATTTCTTCTAAAATCCTTTTAAGTATTTCATCGTCTGTTTGTTCATCAAGATTATTGTCTAGAAAATATTTTGTGACAGCCCTATACATAAGACCGGTGTTTAAGTACTCTATATTTAATTTTTTTGCTATAATTTGAGATATAGTTGATTTTCCAGATCCACTAGGTCCATCAACTGCAATTATATAAGTCATGTATTCTCCTTAATAAAAGTTCCAGCAGCATAGGCTGTTGAAAAATATGTTTGTAAATTAAATCCGCCTGTGAGACTATCTATATCTAAGATTTCTCCGACAAAAAATAAGCCATCTATCAATTTAGACTCCATATTTTGGGGATTAATATCCTTTAAATCTACTCCTCCCCTTGTTACAACAGCCGATTCAAAAGAACCCAGCCTAGCAAAGTCAATTTTGAAGTCTTTTAAATGTGAAACTATAGCCTTCCTATCATTTTTCGTAAGCTCACTTGATTTTTTATTTATGTCAATTTTCCCTAGTCTTAAAATTTCTTCAAGTAAAGAAAAATTAATAAGAGCTTTTAATGCATTCCCTAATGTTTTTTTCGGATTTTCATTTAGAAAATATAAAATATTCTTTTCTAATTCATTATAAGTTAGGTCTGGTAAAAAATCTATAGAAAAGTCCACAATATTTTTATCCACTATAAACGAAGAAGCCCTAAGGGCAGCAGGTCCGGTTAAAAAATTTCCATTTATCAACAAATCTCCACTAACAGATATATTTTCATCACTAGTCTTAATATTTAATCTTACATCCCTAAAGGATTGAGCCCTTAAGGATAGTTTATTATTAATAAAAATTGGTACTAGAACTGCCTTTGTCGTAATAATTTTATGGCCTAATTTGCTTGCTAATAAGTATCCATTTCCGTCAGAACCTGTCCTCGGATAAGACTTGCCACCTGTCGCTATTATTAAATAATCAAAAGTATATGTCTTATCATCTTGATCAGTAAGATAAAAAACTTCATCCTTATAAACTTTTTTAATTTTTGTCTTGGTCCTTAAATCTATTTCTTTTTCTATTATTTGCCTTTCAAAAAATCTTAAAACATCAGTTGCCTTTTCGCTTTTTGGAAAAATTCTTCCATCTTCTTCTATAATTGTCTCCAAACCATTTTGATTTAAGAAATTTAATAAGGCGTAATTATCAAATTTTGTAAAAGCCGAGTAAATAAATTTTTTATTAGTTACTACATTTTCTAAAAAATCTTCAAAATATGCAGAATTTGTAATGTTACACCTTCCGCCACCAGTCATTAAGAGTTTCTTTCCTGCTTTATCATTAGCCTCGAATATGGTTACGTGATTATTTTTATTTTTTGCACATATTGCTGCCATAAGGCCTGCAGGCCCTCCGCCAATTATTCCGATTCTTTTCATATTTATCCCACAAAAAAAGATAGTCTCCTATCTTCTAATTTCTTCTACAAATTTTAATTCTTCATCATTAAAATATCTGTACTCTTTTTCCTTAAGGTCAGAAAGTTTAATTTTACCAATCCTAATTCTCTTTAAATTAATTACATTAGCATTAAAAACCTTAAACATCCTTCTGATCTGCCTATTATAGCCTTGATGAATTATTACCCTGTATGTATTGTCCCCCAAGTATTCTAGTTTAGCATCTGAAGTCTTTTCACCATTTCCTATATCTAGGCCATCTTCAAATCTTTTTTCTTGATTTTTATTAAGTTTCCTATCAATTCGTACTATATATTCCTTATCAAGTTTGAATTTTGGATGGATAAGATTGTTTGTAAAGTCACCATCATTAGTTATTATCAATAGGCCTTCGCTATCCTTATCTAGCCTTCCAGCAGCAAAAAATCTCTCATCAATATCTATAAGATCATTTAGGTCTTTTTCATTATATGGATCAAAGTTCGATGTGATAAAGCCAACAGGCTTATATAATTTTATATAAAACTTTTTTTCTATTTCTAAAACTTTCCCACTAACTTCTACCCTATCTCCGTCATTAACTTTAATACCTGGTTCAATAATAACTTGTCCATTAATTTTAACCTTGCCGGCAATAATAAGCTCATCAGCCTTGCGTCTTGAAGTGTATCCTGAATGGGCTATATATTTGTTAATCCTCATTATTATCAATCCTTATCTCAGGCAGGTCTTTAAGGGAATTCAGGTTAAAGTATTTTAAAAACTCTGCAGTTGTACCATAGATAATAGGTTTACCAATCTTATCTAGTCTTCCTTTTTCTGTAATTAGTTTTTTATCTATAAGAGAATCTATTGTTGATTGGGAATTAACCCCCCTAATCTTATCAATTTCTACTCTTGTGATTGGCTGTTTGTAGGCAATTATCGATAGGGTCTCAAGAGTTGAATTTGTTAATTTTTTTTCTGATTTTGAAAGAAGTGACTCAAAATACTTATCACTTGCCTTTCTGGTTGTAAACTGATATAAACCGTTGAAATTTCTTATAATAAGGCCGCTATCTAAGTCTTCTCTCTCTTTTATCATTTCTTCAAGGCTTTTTTTAATATCAACCTTAGAATAATCATATAAAATTTTACTTATTTCGTCTATACTTATAGGCTCTGCCCATACATATAGGACCTCTTCTATAAGGCCCTTTAAGTAAATATCAGTCATTTAACCCTCTTAACAATTTTAAATGAATTTATCTCTGTTTGCTTTATATATATTTCATTTAACTTTACCATCTCTAATAAGGCCAAAAAGGTTGCAATACATTCTGCTTTAGAGTTTATCCTCCTAGTAATATCTACAAGATTTAGCTCCTTTGAAAAGTTTAAAGTTTTCCTAAGACTCATTAAGTAGGTATTAACATCAGGTATTTTTACCTGTTCAAAAATCTTTTCTTCACTCTGTTTTTCTTTTTCTAGCCTTTTTATCAATTTAGAAAATTCTTGTGATAATATATCCACATCTTGAGAAATTACTAAAGTTTCACTTTGAAATGCTGAAAGGTCTTCTTGATATTTCGAGTGAATCTTTCTAGCTTCTTCTTCTAAGGTTTTAAAATCGTCTTGGACTGACTTTATTTTTTTATATTCTATAAGATAAGATAAGAAGTCTTCTTCAAGATTTTCATTTTCTGCCTTAGGCAAAAGTTTATTAGCCTTAATTGTCAAAAGTATCGATGAAGTATATATAAATTCAGATAACATTGATATATCAATATCCATCTTAGCCATTTCTTCTAAAAATGGGTTTGTTATCTCTTCTATTTTTACATCGTAAATATCTATTTTTTCCCTGTCGATTAACTTTAAAAGTAAATCAAAAGGACCTTCAAAATCTTCAAGCTTAATATTAAGCTTCATTTATTCTTCTTAGGGCATAAAAAATAGCTATTATTGATTTAGCATCAGTAATTTCACCATTTTCTACCATTTGATATAAGTCAGTAACTAAGTAAGACCTACTTGTTAGATTTTCATCCTCATCTAAGTCTAGGGATGATTCCACCAAATCTTCTGCTACAAAAAATGACAATTTATCGTTGGTAAATCCAGGAGAAGCGTGCATATCAAATAGATAGGTCACCCTTTCTGGGAAATATCCAACTTCTTCTTGAAGTTCTCTTTTAGCTGTTTCAATTGGTAACTCACCAGGATCAACAAGACCTGCTGGGATTTCTAAAGTTACCTTGTCAATCGCCTTCCTATATTGACTAACCATCCATATCTTATCAGGTCCGTCAAAGGCAATAATTCCTACTCCCTTTTGATGGTCGACTATTTCCCTTTTTGAATATCTTTTATTCTCAAGTTCTACAGTTTCTACCCTTAGTTTTAATATCTTTCCATCATAAATAGTATCAGACTTTATTGTCTTCTCATAAAACTTTTCTTCGTTCATTTCTTAGATCCTCCGCCATTTCCAAAATTTCTCTGGCTGATTTAATAGTAGTTTCAGTTATATCGACCCCACCAATTAGCCTTGCTATTTCAAGGGTTCTCTCGTCTTCTTTGATATTTTTTGAACTAGATATAGTAAAGTTGCCGCAATCTTCCTTGCTAATTAAAATATGATTATTTGCAAGTGATGCTATTTGTGGCAAGTGGCTTATGGCTATAACTTGTCTTTTCTTTGACAAATCCAGGATTTTTTCTCCTACTATTTGAGCAGTCCTACCACTTATGCCTGTATCTATTTCATCAAATATCATTGTATCTATATCATCAAAACTTGCAAAAACTTCCTTGAAGGCAAGCATAATTCTTGAAATTTCTCCGCCTGAGGCCGTCTTGGTGAGAGATGTTAAATTTTCTCCCTTATTTGTTCTAATTAAAAAGTCAATATCATCAAAGCCAAGCTTATCGATACTATCTTTCTTTTTAAGGTCGACTTTAAATTTACCATTTTTTATATTTAATTCCACTATTTCTTTATTAAGAGATTTTTCAAGGCTTTCTATCTTCTTAAGTCTAATGTCATGAATTTCTTCGGAGTTTTCGACCATTTTTTCATCAACATTGGCTAAAATACTAGTTAAGTTGTTCCTTAGATCATCAATTTGGTCTAATTCTTCTAGTCTTTCTTTCATTGATTCATAATATTCTTTAATATCTTCAATATTATTTCCATATTTCCTCTTAAGGTCAAAAAGTTTTTTATTTAGTTCTTCCAAAGTCTCTAATTTTTCTGGATCAGTCGATAAAAAATCTACATAAGAATCAGCTTCTGAATAAATATCATCAAGTTCATCTGATAAAGAAACTAGCCTATTATAAAGTTCAGACGACTTGTGATCTATTTCTATGAAATCTCCAATATTTGAAGATGCTTCACTTAATAGACTGCTTATAGATGGCTTGTCATAATCATTTGAGTCAATAAGTTCAAGTGTCTTATAAAAGCCTTCCTTTAAACTAGTTATATTTGTAAGCCTCTTATATTCATGCTCTATCTCTTCTTCATCTATATTAAAAAGATCTATACTATCAATCTCATCAATCTGATATTTTATGAGATCTCTTTCTCTGGTCAATTCTTCATTAGTAAGATCAAAATCTTTGAAACGTCTAAGATAATCATTTTTTTCCTTATATAGGTCGGACAAATTCTTTCTTAGTTCTCTAGTTCTTTGATCATTTTGATAAGAATCAATAAGGTCAATGTAATTAGCCTTATTCATATAGATATTAGAATCGCCTTGCTTATAAATATCTATAAGATCATCACTTATTTCTTTAAGAATATTAATATTTGATAGCCTGCCATTAATCCTTATACTTGATGAATTTTTACCAATATTCCTTGTTATTATTAGCTTATCATCATCAAAGCTTATGCCAAGGTTTACAAATTTATTGATTAAAGAGTCTTTTAATATAAAAACGGCTTCTATAATTGTCTGATCTTTGAAATTTCCTATAGTATCCTTACTGGCTCTTTTGCCTAAAAGTAGGTTTATTGCCTCGAGTATTATGGACTTGCCAGACCCTGTCTCGCCAGTTAACACATTAAATTTATCTTCAAAAAAAATATGGTCTTTTTTTATTATGATAAAATTATCTATGTAAAGCTCAGCAAGCATTATTTGATAAGATTCCTAATTTCTTCTACAAGGGCATCAATTGATTCAAAGTCTTTTGGAGTGATAAATATTGTATCAATTCCTGTAACCATACCACCAATATTTTCCAATTTCTCATTTGTTATATATTGACCACAAACAGTTGCACAATAAGAAATTGTTTTAATTACAATCATCTGGGCTGATTTTTCTACTGAAAGCACTGCTTCCTTAAAAATCTTCTCAATTCTTTCTGTAAGTGTATCGTATACAGCATCTACTACAGTATATTTATATTCATAATCATCACTTTGAACCTTTGATATCCTAAGCTCCTTAATATCTCTAGAAATAGTTGCTTGTGTAGCGTTTACTCCTTGAGATTTTAACATATCAGAAAGTTGGCTTTGGGTTCTGACGTCATTATTCTGAATAATATCTAATATTAATCTTTGTCTAGTATATTTTTTCATAATTTCCCCTAATAACTTCGACTTGACAGGTAGTCAATTAAAAATGATAATACTTCATTATTTTGAAAATCTTTTATTGAATCTTTTGCTCTATCATTAACTTTTTCCAAAAGCACTATTGCTTCGTCTTTTGACATAACATTTATGATGTTTAATTCATCTTCATATGTATCTTCTAATAAATCATCCTGAATTTGAAAGGCAAGACCTAAGTTTTCTGCAAAATTTTCTATTTTTCCTATAGTTTCCTCATCTACCCCAGATACAATACCTGCAGGAACACAAGCCGCTTTAAATAAATCCGATGTTTTTTTCTTATACACATCTAAAAGATAATCTAAATCATAGGACGCGCCCCTTCTTAAATCTATGACCTGGCCTCCTATCATTCCAAACCTAGACGCTCTTTGAAGCATATACGAACCTGCCTTAATGAATGAAGCATTGGATTTTGCTAAATCAAATAATATTATAGCAGCTTCATTTAAAAGTGCATCGCCTGTGAGAATTCCTATATCTTCACCATATTTTTTGTGAACACTAGGCTGCCCCCTCCTAAAATCATCATTATCCATTGCTGGAAGATCGTCGTGAACAAGAGAATAGGCATGAATAAATTCTAAGGCTAGGGCAAGTTTATAGTCATCTTCATCTGTAATTTGTGAAAACATTTTCTTGGTTTCTAGATACAGAAAAGCCCTTATCCTCTTTCCACCATCTGTTGCATAGGCCATGGCCTCTTCTAAGATATTGTCTGGACTAAAATAAGATTTAGCTTCCTTATCTATTATATCCTTATCTTCATTAAAAATTTTCAAAAACTTTTCTTTATTCATCATTACTTATAACTTCCACCTTAGCCCTATAATCCACAAGCTTTTCTTCAAGTTCCCTATACATTTTCTTGGCTTGGTCATAGAGCTTAATTGATTCATCTAGATTGTCCCTATTATTTTCAATTTTATCTAAAATTTCTTCTATTTTTTTATATTGGTCTTCAAAAGATTTATCCATCAATTATCCTCGCCTTTAATTTTCCGTCACTGAATACTAGGTCAAACCCATCGCCTATCTTTAAACTGTGAGCAGAATAGATATTTGTACCATCAAAATTTATTTCAATTTGATTCTTTCTCATATCTATAAGCTTTGTTAAGTAGTCAAATTTATGAGTTAGGTTGTTTAGTTTAGTTCCGTTATAGGTTAATAAGCTTTCCATAGCCATGTCAAGATTTTTGTTTATAGACCTTAGATCTTTAAGCCTATCATCAATAAGTTTTCTTGGTGATGAATTTTCTAACTTTGATTCTAGAATCTTAAGGCTCAAACTCCTCATATCCAGAGTCGATTGTATCTTTGACCTTGCTCTTACAAATTTTTCTTTTAAAAATTTTTCATAGTCTATGTAGTCAGCTATAAGGTAAGACCCTGCTTCTGTAGGAGTTTGTAGACTCAAATCACTCGTATAATCTATTAATGTTGTATCAATATTATGTCCTATAGCAGAAATAATAGGAGTTTTTGCATCATGGACTGCTTCTATTATTTTTCTTTGGTTGAAGCTTGAAAGGTCTTCATTAGACCCTCCGCCTCTGGTGATAACAATTACATCGAGGCCTAGTTTATCAAGCCTATTTATTGCTTTAGCTACCAAATCCTCAGCTTGGTCACCTTGAACTTTGACTGGATCTAAATAGATATGTATGTCATTTGCCCTGCTATTAATCATAGCTAGAAAGTCCACTATAGCTGCCCCATCTTTTGATGTAATAAGACCCACTTTTTTAACTAATTTTGGGATTGGATTTTTGTTTTCAATGTCAAAATATCCCTTTGCTTTAAATTCCTCTTGCATTTTAAGAAATTCTTTAAATTCTTTTGATAAACCAACATCCTCTATCTCAGATGCTACTATAATTAGTCTTGATGAGTAATTATTGAAAGATAAGTTTCCCCTGATAATTACTTCCTTACCAGGGCTAAAGTCAAAACTTATATCCTTATCTTCATAATAATAGATTACAGCATCAATGATGTCAGTTCCTTCTTTTAAGGAAAAATAAAGGTGGTAGTTATTAACCCTCACATTGCAAAGCTCACCGATCAAATTTATTCTCTGAAAAATTGGATCGTGTTTGATATTTGATTTTACATACTCATTAAATTGCTTTACACTTAGAGGCTTTCTCATTTATTATCATTTCTTACTATATTACCTAAAATTAGATTAACTATCTTATAGTCATCTTCAGCAGAAAACTTCTTAGCTAGGTTAACTGCTTCATTAATAGAAACTGACACTGGTATATCTAAAAAATAGATTTCATTTATAGATAAATAAATAATAGACTTAACAACCCTACTTAGTTTTGGCATGCCCTTAGGGATATTTTCCTGTAGTATGTGGTCAATTTTTTCAAAATTATTCTTGTATGATTTGATAGAATCGACAATAAAAGTTTCATCCCCACTAAGGTCGTGGTTTGCTAATATTTCTACATCATCTTCAATTTTATTAATTGTGTCTTGAAAAATGAGTTTAAAAACCCATTCTCTTTGGTCAGTTCTCTTCATTAGATTTCTAATTTACTAATATTAACGTTAATTTTGCTAACGATAAGACCTGTCATGGTCTCAACTACATTTTTGACATTTTCTTGGATTTTTTTAACTGTTTTTCTTACATTGACATTCTTATCTAATGAAAGGTCAAGATCAATAACAAGATTTCCACTAACATTTCTAATTGATGTTTTTGTTGTTTTCGCTTGGAGTGAATGAATAAATCCTTCATCAGAATTTTCTTCATAAACTCCATAAACATCATTGGCTGCTTGGATAGCTATTTGATCTAAAACCTCATCAGCTATTTTTACTGAACCATCTTTGAAAGTATTTGACATTAATATCTCCTAAGCTCTTGATAGATATTCGCCGCTTCTTGTATCTATTTTAATTACATCGCCTTCATTTACGAAAATTGGAACATTTATTACTGCTCCAGTTTCAACTGTAGCTGGTTTTGTTACGTTAGTTGCTGTATCGCCTTTAACACCAGGTTCTGTCTTTACTACCTTTAATTCTACAAAGTTTTGTGGATCAATTGAGAATGGCTTGCCTTGGTAGAACTTAATTAAAACTGTATCATTTTCTCTAACGTAGATAATTGCATCCTTAACATTGTCTTCTTCAATTCCTATTTGTTCGAAACTTTCTGGGTCCATAAAGTAATATAATTGACCATCATTGTATAAATATTGCATTTCTTTTGTAGAGATAATAGCATTCTCAAATTTTTCATTTGGGTTAAAGGTTACGTCTTTTGCACCACCATTCATTACAGATCTAATTTTTGCTCTAACAAAGGCAGCTCCCTTACCTGGTTTAACGTGTTGGAAATCTACTACTTGATATACATCGTTGTCGTAAACGAATGTTACACCTTTTCTTAAATCATTTGCTGAAATCATAATTCCTCCTAGTTGATATTTCTTTAATTATTATACCATAATCACCCCTTAATTGAAAATTTTATTCATAAATATCAAACAAATTCCATCAATAAATATCTCCTAGTGATAAGTATCTGAAAAGTTAGTATAGTAAGATAAATAAAGGAGTTCGTATGAAAACTTTAGGAATAATTTCTGAATTTAACCCCTTTCACAATGGGCATAAATATTTATTAGATAAGGCAAAAAAAGAATTAAAAGCCGACTTAGCTATATCTATAATGAGCGGCGACTTTGTTCAAAGAGGTGAGGCTGCTATTATGGATAAATTTTCAAGAGCAAGTGTTGCTGTAAAGTGTGGCTTTGACCTAGTAATCGAAATACCAAGCTTTGTGACTCTTCAATCCGCAGAATTTTTCGCTAAAAAATCAGTAAATATTTTAAATAAAATTAATATTGATTATTTGGTCTTTGGTATCGAAAACATAAATACAGATGATTTTTTAAAAGCTTGTAAAGTAATAATTGAAAACGAAAAGAATATTGACTCTAAAATTAAATCACTAATTGCTAGTGGTCTTTCCTATCCAAAATCCCATAATAAGGCACTTCTAGATTTTGTTAGTAGTGATTTTTTATCATCTAACAATATCTTGGCCCTTGAATACATGAGAGCCCTTTATAAAATAAATTCAAAAATCAAGCCCTATCCAATTAATAGAATCAAAACAAAAAACGAAGACCAAAGTATAATCGACAAAAACTTTGCATCTTCCACTGCTATTAGAAATAATTTAGATAATGATATTAAAAGTCTAATACCGATTGAATCTTATATAGAGCTTTCAAATTTTATGAATGAATATAAATCTTTTGATTATGATTATATTTACAAAATTTTTAAATATAAAATTCTTATAGAAGATTACCCGATGTGTAAAATCTTAGGATATGAACAAGGAATTGATAACTACTTGGCAAGACTTGCTAGAGACAATAATTTATATAATAATTTCATTGACCAGGCTACATCTCAACGATATACAAAATCAAGAATCAAAAGACTTGTTTTAAATTACATTTTAGACAACACTATGGAATTAAACAATCTTGACTTATCCTTTGTAAAAGTTCTAGCCTATAACAATAAAGCTACCGAAAATTTCAATAATTTGGCCAATAAATTAAACATTGTAATAAATAAAAGTGACTTAAAAAAATTAAAAATTACAGACCTTCTAGTTTTTAATAAAATGATAGAAGCGTCTAACTTCTACAATCTTGGCATAGGAAGAGAGATTGACTATGATTTTAGGCACAATAATAGACCTATCTAGCGATAGGTCTAATTTTTATTTGTTTTCTAGAATTTTGTTTTTGTTTTGTTCAAGTTGTTGTGCAAGTTTGCTAAAGTTTGCTGCAGAACCTGTAAATAGTCTATCAACATAGTCATAAGATTGTTGTCTTATTTTCTTAGCTTCAGCTGCTGCTTCTTGAAGAATTCTGTCAGCTTCATTTCTTGCTTGTATGGTTAGTTCATGTTCACTTACCATTTTTTGGTATTGGCTCTTAGCTTGTTCCTTAAAGTTTTTGATTTCACCTTCTGCTTGGCTAAGTCTATTATCAGCTTCTGCAGATGCCTCAGATAAAATCCTATCTTTTTCGTCAGTAACCCATTGAGCTTGCTTGATTTCTTCTGGAAGAGAGTCTTTCATCTCGTTTAAGATTTCATAAATCTCATCTGGATCTACTGCTATTTTTTTTGAAAAAGGTACAGAGCTTGCCTCATCCATTATATCTTCCATCTCAAGAATAAGATCAGTAATTTTGTTTGCCATTTTTCCTCCTAATAATTAAATTTCTCTTTAATTTTCTTTTCAACACTCGGACTTACAAAGGCTGATACATCGCCTTTAAAAGCAGCTATCTCTCTAACACCACTAGAGCTAACGAATGAATATGAAGGGTTGCTTAAAAGAAAGATTGTTTCAAGCCCTTCATATAAAGTCGAATTAACCCTTGCAATATTTTTTTCATATTCATAATCTGTCACTCCCCTAAGTCCTCTAGCTACAAGCTTTACATCTATGCTTTTAGCAAAGTTTACTAAAAGACCATCGAAAGAATGAATTGAAATATTAGGTAAATTTTCTTCTTTAATTGCCTCTTCTATTATGCCTTTTCTCTCATCGACACTAAATAAAGAGTTTTTATTTTCGTTATATAATATAGCAACAATCACTTCATCAAACATTTTGCTTAGTCTTTTGATAATGTCCATATGGCCCTCAGTAAGGGGATCGAAGCTACCTGGGTAAATTATTTTCATTTTGTATAAAATTTTATAAATTTCCTTCCATAGGATTTATCTTTTAAAACATGCAAACCATATTTTTCAGAAAAATCCATGTCCATACTAGATTCAGTAATAACTATACCTTCTTCATTCAATAAGTCATATTCTTTGATATAAAACAAGGATTTATTGATGAAATCAGTTTCATATGGTGGATCAAGAAAAATATAATCAAATTTAAAATTTTTATCTCCGAAATCTTTTAAACACCTAATAAAATCATTTTTGTATGTAAAAACATCCGAAGAATTTATCTTATCTAAATTTTGTTTGAGGATAGAAAAATTAGAATAATTTTTCTCGTTAAAATATACTTCCTTTGCTCCTCTAGACAAAAATTCTATACCCATTTGACCTGTACCTGCAAATAGATCTAAGGCCTTGAAATCAGGCTTAAAAGGATAAAGCATATCAAAAATCGCTTCCTTTACCTTATTATCAGTAGGTCTTGATGTTTTTGATTTAGGGCTTAATAGATTGTATCCCTTGTACTTTCCTGCTACTACTTTCATTAGTTTAAAATAATATCCTTATCTTCATCAAAATAATCTTTTATATATTCTAGATTTACACCTTCAAAAGAATTTTCTTTCAAATAATCAAAAATCTCAAAGGTCTTATCGGTCTCTTCCTCAGTCATTTTTAGGTATTCTATCTCAGAAATATTTTTACCGTGCTGGATAAGGGATAAAATCTTTCCCCCACCTCTTAATTCATAATCTTTTTGAGAAATAACAAAACCGTCATTGGAATCAACTAAAATATTTAGCTTACTATTTGGATTTGTATCCTTACTTATAAGATAACAATAAGATTCATATGATCCTCTACCAACCCTACCTCTAAGTTGGTGGAGCTGGGATAAGCCAAAATTATTTGAGTTGTAAATAACCATGGTGTTTGCATTTGCTACATCGATTCCGACTTCTATTACAGTTGTGGAAACAATAATATCTATTTCATGATTATTAAACTTAGCTAAAATATCTTCTTTTATGCTAGGCTTTAATTTGCCATGAAGCTTTTCTACCCTGTAGGGTTTGAAAATTTTCTTATATTTTTTATAAAGGTTTTCTACAGAATTTGTATCTTCTGCATCAATATTTGTTGTTACTACGTAGACTTGCCTACCTTCTTCAAGGCTATCTTTTATGTTTTCAAAAATAATTTCTTGATGGTCTTCATTTATAATACTAGTAAAAACTTCTGCCCTTCCTTTTGGAAGTTCGTTTATTATACTTAAATCAAGCATCTTATTGATTCTAAGACTTAAGGTTCTTGGGATTGGAGTAGCAGTCATTGTGAGATAATTTGTATTTATACCTTTTCTGGCAAGTTCTTGCCTTTGCCTAACTCCAAACCTGTGTTGTTCATCATTTACAACTAGTCTTAGGTTTTTAAAATCAACATCGTCTTCAATTAAAGCGTGAGTCCCTACCACCATGTCTATAGACCCGTCTTTAAGTCGTCTTTTTATTTCATCTTTTTCCTTTGTGGAACCAGTTAAAAGAGCAAGCTCTACACCAAAACTATCCATAAAATCCTTATATTTTTCAAATTGTTGGATTGCAAGGACTTCTGTAGGTACCATCATGGCTGACTGATAGGAATTTTTTGCAAAAACAAGCATTACGAGCATAGCAACAATAGTCTTTCCTGAACCAACGTCACCTATTAAAAGCCTATTCATTGAAATTTCTTTACCAGAATCTTCTAATATCTCTTTTAGAGATCTTAATTGGGACCTAGTTAAAGAAAAATCGAGTTTCGATAAAATTTCATCCAAATTATAAGTTAAACTTATCTCTTGCTTTGTTCTTTGTAGCTTTCCTACATAGTCTAAGAAAATTAATTCCTTTAACAAATCTCCAATTTTTATATCAGATTTAGCCTTTAATAAGGTATCAATATCTTTAGGGAAATGGACTTCATTTAAAGCTTCATCCCTATCCAAAAGGTTGAACTTTTCTTTTATTCCTTTAGATAAAATTTCTTCCCTTGGTTCAAAATTTTTTAGAGCTTCTTTTATAAAGGAATTTAAATTTTTCTGACTTAGGCCAGATGTAAGTGGGTAGATAGAATAAATTCCACCTATCTCTTCACCGTCCAAGTCCTCAAATAACGGATTTACAGCTTCGTAAAAACCTTCGTTGTAAGTGACTTTTGTATAAAATTTATAAGAAGTATTTAATTGTATTTTTCTAATTGAAAACCTATCATTAAACCAAACGACCCTAATTTTCTTAAAATCACCTTCTGCAAAATACATATAAGAAATTGTCATATTCTTTAGTCTTTTGACATAGGGTTTAGAAATTGCCTTCCATTCAAAATAGTAAGACCTTGTTGGACTAGCTTTTAAAACGCTTGACTTAAGCCTCCTATCCTCGTATTCTCTCGGATAGTAGGAATATAGGTCACTTATTGTATAAATATCAAGTCTAGCAAGGGCCTGAGCCTTTTTAGGCCCAATTCCCTTTAAACTTGTTACTTCTCTACTCAAGGGTAGCTTGGTAGTAATAAACTGGCTGACCACCATAAACTAATTCGACATCTATATTCTTATAATCTTTTGAAAGCTTCTTAACTAGGTCTTTAGCCTTTCTTTTATCAGCCTCCTCACCATAATATAGGGTTATTAAAGATATGTCGTCGTCTTTGTCAATGGCTATTTTGATTGCTTCTCTAGTAGTTTCTTCAATATTAGATTTAGTCGCAACAATATTGCCATCTAGGATTCCTATATAGTCATCCTTTTTAATTTCAATATTATTTACACTTGTATCTCTAATAGAAATAGAAACTTCTACAGTATGCATATCAGCAATTGCATCTGCCATATTTTCAATGTTTTCTTCTATATCACTGTCTTCGTCAAACTCAAGCATAGCTGTGAAGGTCTCAGGTATTGATCTTGTTCCTAAAACCATTGCATTTTTATCAGTCAATTCACAAGCTTGTTTTGATGACATAATAATATTCTTATTATTTGGGAAAATAATTATATTTTCAGCAGCAATTTCTTCGATATTTTTATAAATATCTTCTGTAGATGGGTTCATGGTTTGACCACCAGAAATAATCTTATCTATATTCATAGATTTTAATATTTCATCAAAACCCTCGCCTCTTGAAACTGCAATGAATCCGTATTTTTTCAAATTTTCTTCTTTTGACTCATTAACTTCTACATGCGGATCTGTATTTTCAACTTCAAGCTTAACTAGAAGTCCATCAACTAAAATCTTTGATATTATTTGTTGTGGATATTCAGAACGAGCTTCAGCCTTTAGATGACCATCCTTATACTCATAATCAAAACTAGTTGATATAGAGTCAATAGCATCGCTTATATTTTCAAACTCGACTTCTTTAATTATAAGTTCGAATTTTATTATATAAGATCCTTCTTCTACGCTTACAGAAGATGATAGGTCAATATCCCTATCAATATCACCGTTTAAAGCATTAAGTGCCCCTCTTAGAAGGAAAATCAAGCCTTGTCCACCTGAGTCAACTACTCCCGCTTCTTTAAGGACAGGAAGTTGTTTTGGTGTATTATCAAGGGCTATCTGACCTTCGGTAATAATTTCAACTAGATAATCATCTAGATTCTTGGAATCATCAAAAGCTTCCTCAGCCTTTTCAGCCATTTTTCTTGCAACAGTTAGAATAGTACCTTCTGTAGGTTGCATAACAGCCCTATAAGCAGTTTTAGCTGCATTTTTAAATATATCTCTTACTTCCTCAGCGCCGATTTCATCTTTGCCTTTAAGAGTTTTTGACATTCCCCTTACAAGCTGGGATAGGATAACTCCAGAGTTTCCTCTAGCGCCCATAAGAGTACCTTGACTTAAAGCTTTAGCAATTTCTTCAACACTTAATCCGCTGGTTTGGTTTACCTTATCTACACCAGATTTCATGGTCATATTCATGTTTGTACCAGTATCCCCATCAGGAACTGGGAATACATTTAATTCGTCCACAAAAGACTTATTCTCTTCTAAATATTTATAAGCTCCAATGACCATTTGTTGGAGCATACCTGCATCAATAACTTTCATACTTCTCCTATCTATTGATTCCTTGAACATAGATATTTACTTCTGCAACATTAACATTCAAAGATTTTTCAATATTATATTTAACATTTTCGATTATATTTTGACATACCACAGGTATTCTTATTCCATATTCTAAGAATAGTGAAATGTAAATAGCAACTGTACCATTATCTCTTCTTATAACCTCAACGCCTCTTTGCATGTTATTGACTCCAAGAAGCTTATATATCCCATCCTTAGCAGATCTAGATGCAAGGCCTACAACTCCATAAGATTGCATAACGCTTGCTACAGCTATATTTGCTATAACAGAATCATCGATTGTTACTTTTCCTAAATTATTTACATATCTGATCGTCATAATACCTCCAATGTGTATTAACAGTATATATCCATTTTATTTTATTATACCATAAATTTGCCAAGCTGATAAATTATTGACACTTATATGGTACTTGTTATCATTATATAAGAATTAATTAGGTAAATTATGTATTTTTTTGCAAAGAAAAAACCGCCACTAATTGGCGATTCTTTCTTGCTTATAATATTTATTTGTTAGCTAGTTTTTTGTAAGCTTCATATCTTTCCTTAGCAGCTTTTTCAGCTTCTTGGTAAAGCTCGTCAGCTGTTTCTGGGAATGATCTCTTAAGTGATGAGTATCTTACTTCACCTTGAATAAATTCTTGGAATGATCCGCTTGGTTCTCTAGAGTCAAGTTGGAATGGATTTTTGCCCTCGTCAGCAAGTCTTGGGTCAAATCTCCATAAGTGCCAGTAACCAGCTTCTACAGCTTGTTTTTCTCTAAATTGTGATTTACCCATACCAATTCTGATACCGTGGTTAATACATGGAGCGTAAGCAATTATGATGGATGGACCATCATAGCTTTCAGCTTCTTTAATAGCTTTTAGAGTTTGGTTTTGGTTAGCACCCATAGCAACTTGTGCAACGTAGATATATCCATAAGAAGTCATCATTAGACCAAGGTCTTTCTTTCTAACTTTTTTACCAGATGCAGCGAATTGTGCTACTGCTGATAGTGGTGTAGCTTTAGAAGATTGTCCACCTGTGTTAGAGTAAACTTCTGTATCGAATACGAAGATATTGATGTTTTCACCACTTGCTAGTACATGGTCAACACCACCAAATCCGATATCGTAGCTCCATCCGTCACCACCAAAGATCCATACAGATTTTTTGATCATGTAGTCTTTTAGTTTAAGGATGTTGTTTAGATATTTCTTAGCTTCTTCGCCTTCTACTTCTTCTTTAACATTTAGGATAGCTGCTGTAGCTTCTTTAGAAGCTTTTACATCATCTTTTCCTTCTAACCATGCTTTGAATGGTTCGTTATATTGAGAATCAAGACCTAGTTCAAGGAACTTAGCCATGTTATCTTCTAGTAAGTGTGTATTTGCTTCAGCTGCAAGTTTCATACCATATCCGTATTCAGCAGCATCTTCAAATAGTGAGTTACCCCAAGCTGGACCCTTACCTGTTGCAAGGTTCTTTGTATATGACATAGCTGGTGCAGAAGCTCCCCAGATTGATGAACATCCTGTAGCGTTAGCTATATACATTCTATCACCAAATAATTGAGTGATTAATTTAGCGTATGGAGTTTCACCACAACCTGCACATGCACCTGAGAATTCGAATAACGGTTGTTTGAATTGGCTTCCCTTAAGTGTCATGTCATCCATAACATCTTCTTTGTAGCCAACAACTTCGTGAGCATATGTCCAGTTGTCTTTTTCTTTTTCAACTTCTTCTTCAAAAGGTTTCATTAGAAGAGCTTTCTTTGGAGCTGGACATACGTCAGCACAGTTACCACAGCCTGTACAGTCTAGTGGAGAAACTTGGATTCTGAAGTCATATCCATCCATGCCCTTACCTATAGCTTTTTTAGTTTCAAAACCTTCTGGAGCTTTAGCTTTTTCATCTTCTGTTACTAAGAATGGTCTAATTACAGCGTGTGGACAAACGTATGAACATTGGTTACATTGGATACAATTATCTATTTGCCATTCTGGAACGTTAAGAGCTATACCTCTCTTTTCGTAAGCAGTTGTACCTGATTCGAATTCACCGTTTTCAATACCTTCAAAAGCAGAAACTGGAATGTCATCTTCTTTTTGTTCAAGCATTGGTTTAACGATGTTTTTGATGAATTCTGGAAGTTCTCTTTCTTCTTTAACTTCATCAACAGCGTCTTTCCACTCAGCTGGTACTTCTACCTTGATTGGAGCTTCAAGACCTTGATCTACTGCGTTGTAATTCATGTTTACAATATCTTCACCCTTGTGACCATAAGATTTAACTATTGATTCTTTAAGGAATCTAACAGCGTCTTCTACTGGTATAACTTTTGTTAGGTTGAAGAATGCAGATTGCATGATCATGTTTGTTCTTCCACCAAGACCGATGTTTTGAGCGATATGGCTTGCGTCTAGGATGTAGAAGTCGATGTTCTTTTCAGCAAGAACTCTCTTCATCTTAGCTGGAAGATGGTTTTCAAGATCTTCAACTGACCAAACAGTGTTTAGTAAGAAAGTACCACCTTCTTTAATACCTGCTAGTAGGTCATATTGGTTAACGTAAGCTTGTTTTGAACATGAAATAAAGTCAGCTTCGTCTAATAGGTATGTTGAAAGAATTGGTTCTTTACCGAATCTTAAGTGAGATACTGTTAGACCACCTGATTTTTTAGAGTCGTAGTCAAAGTAACCTTGAGCATACATGTCTGTATTATCACCGATGATCTTGATAGCTTGTTTGTTAGCACCTACAGTACCATCAGAACCGAATCCCCAGAATTTACATCTGCTTGTGCCTTCATGTCTAACTTTGAAGTCATCTCTTGGAAGTGATTTGTTAGTAACATCATCTGTGATTGATAATGTGAAGTCATGTTTTGGCTCATCTTTGTCAAGGTTGTCAAATACTGCTTTAACGTCTGCTGGAATTGTATCTTTTGATGAAAGACCGTAGATACCGCCAATGATTAGTGGTCTTACTTCTTCATCATAATAGCTTGCTTTAACGTCTAGGTAAAGTGGGCTTCCAACAGCACCTTTTTCTTTTGTTCTGTCAAGAACAGCGATTTTCTTAACTGAAGCAGGTATTGCTTTTAGTAAGTGTTCTTTAGAGAATGGTCTGTAAAGGTGAACTTCTACCATACCAACTTTTCTGCCTTCTTTTAGAAGAACGTCGATAGTTTCTCTTGCTGTTTGACATACAGAACCCATAGCAACGATGATATTTTCAGCATCATCAGCACCATAGTAATTGAATAAACCGTAGTTTGTATCAATAAGTTCATTGATTTTGTTCATATAGTTTTCAACTATACCAACTATATCTGTATAAGCGTGGTTGCTTGCTTCTGTTCTTTGGAAGAAGATATTCTTTTCAGCTGTACCCATGTGTTTTGGTCTTTCTGGGTTAAGTGAATGGTTTTTGAATTCTTCTACTGCTTCGTAGTCAAGTAGTGGAGCTAGGTCTTTGTAATCCCAAACCGCTACTTTTTGAATTTCGTGACTTGTTCTAAATCCATCAAAGAAGTTGATAAATGGTAGTCTACCTTCTATAGCTGCTAAGTGAGCTACTGGTGATAGGTCCATTACTTCTTGAACTGAGTTAGATACAAGCATAGCACAACCTGTTTGTCTTGCTGCCATTACGTCTGAATGGTCGCCGTAGATTGATAAAGCATGTGTAGCTATTGTTCTTGCAGATACATGGAACACGCCTGGTAGTCTTTCACCAGCTATTTTATACATGTTAGGAATCATTAATAATAGACCCTGACTTGCTGTGTATGTAGATGTAAGTGCTCCTGCTGCTAGTGAACCGTGCATAGCTCCTGCTGCACCTGCTTCTGATTGCATCTCTTTAACTTTAACTTCTTGACCAAATAAGTTTTTACGTCCGTTTGCTGCCCAAACGTCAACGCTTTCTGGCATTGGTGAAGAAGGTGTGATTGGATATATAGTAGCTACATCAGTAAACGCGTATGATACGTGTGCTGCTGCTGTGTTACCATCCATTGTCTTCATTGCTCTAGTAACTGTCATCTAGACCTCCTAATATAATTATAAGCAATTATCGTTAACACTACTATAAGTATAATTAATTATATATTTTTTGTCAAGGGCATAGAAAAATATTTTCATTTTTATTCAAAACAATTTTTTGTTCGCTATTATAAGCACTTTATAAAAGAATGATTTTTATACACTTTTATATTTAAAATCATTTTTGAAGTATTAGTATATGAATAAATATGCCTATAATTAAAACTATTATGAATAATATTTTATTTCTTTAAAGTTGTACACGGTCATAAAAAGAAGCAAGCATCTGCCTGCTTCTTTATTTAAAATTATTTTCCTGCTAATCTCTTGTAGGTATTGTATCTTGCCTTTGCAGCTTTTTCTGCTTCTTCGTAAAGCTGATCAGCAGTCTCTGGGAATGATCTCTTAAGAGATGAATACCTGACCTCTCCTTGGATAAATTCTTGGAAAGATTCTGTTGGTTCCTTAGAATCTAATTGGAATGGGTTCTTACCTTCATCTTCTAATCTTGGATCATATCTCCATAGGTGCCAATAACCAGCATCTACAGCTTGTTTTTCCCTGTATTGAGATTTACCCATACCCATCCTAATTCCGTGGTTGATACATGGAGCGTAGGCGATAATGATTGATGGACCATCATAGCTTTCAGCTTCTCTCATAGCCTTCAAACATTGATTTTGATTAGCTCCCATAGCTACTTGAGCCACATAAATATATCCATAGGTTGATAACATTAGTCCAAGGTCTTTTTTCCTTACTTTCTTGCCTGAAGCTGCAAATTGTGCAACTGCCGCAAGTGGTGTTGCCTTTGAAGATTGGCCACCAGTATTTGAATAAACTTCTGTATCAAATACTAGGATATTTACATCTTCACCGCTAGCTAGAACATGGTCTACACCACCGTATCCAATATCATAGGACCAGCCATCACCACCAAAAATCCAAACAGATTTTTTGATTAGGTAGTCTTTTAAATCGTAAATTTTTTCTATAAGGTCTTGGCCTTTTTCATCGGAAACTCTTTCTTCCTTAAGTCTTAATATTTCAGCTGTTGCTTCCTTAGATCCCTTGACATCATCTTTGTTTTCAATCCATTTTTCAAAGGCTTGGTTAAGTGGAGTGTCAAGTTTAAGATCTAAGAAGTCTTTCATATATACTTCTAATAAGTATTTATTAGAGTCTGTAGCAAGTTTCATACCATAGCCGTACTCAGCATTGTCTTCAAATAAGGAGTTTGCCCATGATGGACCCTTTCCCTCACAATTTTTCGCATAAGAAACTGAAGGTGCACTTGCCCCCCAAATTGATGAACATCCTGATGCATTGGCAATTAGCATCCTATCTCCGAATAATTGGGTGATTACTGTTGCATATGGAGTTTCTCCACAACCTGCACATGCACCAGAAAATTCAAGTAGTGGTCTCTTAAATTGGCTGCCCTTTACAGAAGAATCATCCATTACATCTTCTTTATAGCCAACCACTTCATGGGCGAAAATCCAATTATCTTTTTCTTTTTCAACTTCAACTTCAAATGGTTTCATTAATAGGGCTTTTTCTGGTGCTGGACAAACATCAGCGCAGTTTCCACATCCTGTACAATCAAGTGGTGAGATTTGAATTCTGAAATCATAACCATCCATGCTCTTACCAATAGCTTTCTTTGTTTCGAATCCAGCTGGTGCCTTAGCCTTTTCTTCTTCTGTTACTAAGAATGGACGAATTACGGCGTGTGGGCATACAAATGAACATTGGTTACATTGGATACACTTATCAATTTGCCATTCTGGTACATTTAGGGCCACTCCCCTCTTTTCGTATTGGGTTGTAGCTGTTTCCCATGCACCGTTGTCAATATCTTTGAAAGCTGAAACTGGTATTTCATCTTCTTTTTGTTCTTCCATTGGTTTTACAATATTTTTAATAAAGTCTGGAAGGTCTAATTCTTTTTTATCTTCATCCTTAGCATCAAGCCAAGTTTCTGGAATTTCAATCTTTTCATAAGCGCTAGCACCCATATCTACAGCCTTGTAGTTCATGGCAACTATATCTTCACCCTTATGGCCATAAGCCTTTACTATAGAGTCTTTTAGGTATTTCATAGCGTCATCAGTATCTATAACCTTAGTTAAGTTAAAGAAAGCTGATTGCATAATCATATTGGTCCTAGAACCAAGTCCAATTTCTTCTGCTATATGGCTTGCATCAATGATATAGAAATTAATCTTGTGTTTAGCTAAATATCTCTTCATTGAACCTGGCAAGTGGTCTTCGAGTTCATCTTTTGACCAAACTGTATTTAATAAGAAAATTCCTTCATCTTTTAGTCCTGCAAGAAGGTCGTAATTAAATACATAGGCTTGTTTTGAACAGGAAATAAAATCTGCTTCATCTAATAAATAGGTTGAAAGAATTGGTTCATTACCAAATCTTAAGTGAGATACTGTTAGACCACCTGATTTTTTAGAATCGTAATCAAAGTAGGCTTGAACATACATATCAGTATTATCACCTATAATTTTGATAGCTTCCTTGTTAGCACCAACTGTACCATCAGAACCAAAGCCCCAGAACTTGCACCTTGATTGACCTTCGTGTCTGATTCTTAAGTCTGTTCTTTCGAGTGATTTGAAGGTCACATCATCGTGAATTGCAAGAGTGAAGTCTTTTTTCATTTCTCCTTTAAGATTGTCAAAAGCTGCTTCTATATCAGCTGGAATAGTATCCTTAGATCCTAGTCCAAACCTACCACCGATAATTTCCGGTTTATTTTCTTCATCATAAAAAGCTGTAACAACGTCTTTATAAAGTGGTTCGCCGTCAGCACCTTTTTCCTTGGTCCTATCAAGAACAGCAATCCTCTTAACTGTTTTTGGTATAACTTTTAATAAGTGTTCTTTAGAGAAAGGTCTAAATAGGTGAACTTCAACTAGACCAACTTTTTCACCCTTTTTCCTTAGTTCGTCAATAGTTTCCCTAATAGCTTGGCAGCCAGAACCCATGGCAATTAAGATCCTGTCTGCTTCAGGATCCCCATAATAATTAAATAAACCATAGTTTGTACCAATAAGTTCATTAATTTTATTCATATATTCTTCAACTATGCCAGGAAGTTCCTCATATATTGTATTTGAAGCTTCTGTTGCTTGGAAAAATATATTCTTCTGAGCTGTACCCATAGTTTTTGGTCTTTCTGGGTTTAGCGATGTATTTTTAAATTTCTTAACTGCTTCATAGTCAACTAATGGAGCAAGGTCTTTATAGTCCCAAACATCAATTTTTTGGATTTCGTGACTTGTTCTAAAACCATCAAAGAATTGTAAGAAAGGAATTCTAGCCTTAATTGCTGATAAATGAGCAACAGCGCCTAGGTCCATTACCTCTTGGACAGAGTTAGCTGCCATCATAGCCACACCAGTTTGTCTAACGGCCATTACGTCAGAATGATCGCCATAAATTGATAGGGCGTGAGTTGCAAGAGTCCTTGCTGCTATGTGGAATACTCCAGGCAGACGTTCTCCTGCTATCTTATACATGTTAGGAATCATAAGTAAGAGTCCCTGGCTAGATGAATATGTAGTAGTAAGGGCACCGGCTCCTAAAGCACCGTGCATAGCTCCAGCTGCTCCACCTTCTGATTCCATTTCTTTAACTATAACTTCTTTACCAAAAATATTTTTTCTTCCATTGGCTGCCCAAACATCGACGCATTCAGGCATAGGTGATGATGGTGTTATAGGAAATATAGTTGCTACTTCAGTAAATGCATAGGAAATATGAGCTGCAGCCGTATTTCCATCCATTGTTTTCTTAGCTCTTTTTATTGTCATAAATACCTTCCTTCTTTTATTTCTAAATTAAAGAAATATATATTATAGGAAAATTTATAATCCTATATTTTTATTATATAGGAAAAAGTTATCCTTTACAAATATTTATCCACAAAAAAAGGAGCTATGCTCCTATAATTCTGTTTCTTCTTCAACTCTTTCAGGATGAAAAATACTATCTGTCATCACCCTTGCAGCATTATATCCAAAAGCTTTTTCCCTTTGGTTCATGGCTGCGACTTCGATTATTAGGGCAATATTTCTACCTGCCCTAACTGGTACAACTAGGTGAGGTAGTTTAATTCCCAAAAGTTCTATATAGTGCTCATCAATACCAAGCCTATCATACTCGTAATCATCCTTCCATTGTTCTAGCTCAATCACCATATCCACTTCAGCTTGCATCTTTATAGCACCCGAACCATAAAGTCTACGAACATTTATAATCCCAAGACCCCTTAGTTCCATGAAATGCCTAATATTTTCTGGAGCTTCTCCAATGATTTTTTTATCAATAGCTGTTATGTCAACCATATCATCAGCAACTAACCTGTGGCCCCTAGCTACAAGTTCTAGAGCAGTTTCAGACTTACCAACAGATGATTTTCCCATTATTAAGACACCAATACCAAAAACTTCTAGGAGTTCACCGTGAACATTAGTTGTAGGTGCTAGTTGGTATTCTAGCTGATCAGATATATCTGAAATTAACTTTGTTGTTTTGGCAGGCGACCTCAAAAGAGTAATGTTATAATACCTAGCAAGGTCAACAATATCCTCATTTATTTCCCTATTAGAAGAAAAAATTACTGCAGGTATATCATAAGATAAGATGCCCCTAAATCTCTCATATTGCATCTTACTATCAAGACTTGTTAGATAATTATATTCAACAGTCCCAATTACTTGGAGCCTCTTATATGGAAATCTCTCCATGTAACCTGTTAGCTGAAGACCAGGCCTATTTACATCTGCATTTTCAAGGACAATCTCATCATAATCTGTAGATGAGCTTATAATTTCAAGACCCAGATTTTCCACAACTTTATATAGGTGGACTGTCTTATCACTTGCACCTGAGTTTACTTCTGTTATTTCATCGCTCTTATCTTTTATATCATTAAATTCTGTCATTAACTATCCTTTCAGCCTAAAATACTTATAGATTTCGAGTGCGGCTTCCTTTCCAACTAAAGGCACTTCCATAAGTTCTTCAACGCTTGCTTTTTTAATATTAGTTATTGTATTAAAATGCTTATACAAGTTAGCCTTGGTTTTCTTGCCTACTCCCTTAATATCGTCAAGCTCTGATTTTTTCATGGATTTTCTCATAAGAGACCTATGGTAATTTATAGCAAATCTGTGAGCTTCCTCTTGGATTTCATAGATTAATTTATAAACTGGATCTCTCCTTTTAATAGGAATTTCCTCGTTGTTATAAATTATCCCCCTAGTGGTGTGCTTATCATCTTTAACAAGGCCTGCCACTTCTATTTCAATTTCCATTTCCTTAAAAACTTCCTTGGCGATTGTCACTTGGCCTTTACCACCATCCATCAAAATCAAATCAGGAAGCTTACCAAAACCTGTGTGAGTACTTCCCTTTTCAATTTCTTTCTTTGCATTTGAAAATCTACGGGTTAAGACCTCTTTAAGTGAAGCGTAATCATTAGGTCCTTCAACAGTTTTAATCTTAAATTTCCTATATTCTTTAGGTGCTGAAATACCATTTTCAAAGACAACCATAGATCCAACAGATTGGACTCCTGAAGTATTAGAAATATCGTAAGCCTCTATCCTATTTATCTTGTCTATATTTAAAATTTCCTTTAATTGGTTAAGTCCAGAAGATTTATTTCTTTCTTTTTTATCAATTCTTTTTTCGTGTTTAATTCGCATATCTGTGGCATTTCGGCTAGCCATAGTAACAAGTTCAAATTTCTTACCCAACTTTGGTTGATGGATACTAACCTTAGATCCCTTTTTCTGACTTAAGTAGTCTGTAATAGTTTCTAAATCACTAGGCAAGCTTTGAACGAGAATTTCTTTAGGAATAAATAATAGGTCTAAATAAAATTGCTTGATAAATGAAGATATGATATCTGCTTCTTTTTCAGCAAAGTCATTTTTGATAATAAAGTGTTCCCTATCAACTATATGACCCTTTCTCATGAAAAACACTTGGACAACTATGATAGACATACCCTTGCTAAAGGCGATTATATCTACATCTTCACCTGTGGTTTCTGTGACGTATTGTCTTTCAGAAATTATAGAAAGTGCCCTATAATAATCCCTATACTTTGCGGCCATCTCGAAATTAAGCTTAGCGCTTTCTTCATTCATTTTTTGGAGAACCTTGTCAGGAATAGCCCTGTCTTTCTTATCAAGAAAATGCCTAACATCCTCCATATTTTTTAGGTATCTCTCTTCATCTTCAGCACCTATGCATGGTCCATTACACTTTTTTATAAAATAATTTAGGCATGGTCTATCGAGACTTTGACCCTTGTCGAAATTTAAATTACATGTCCTAAAGGGATAATAATCATGAAATAGATCAATAGCATCATTTACTGCATAGGCATCTGGATAAGGGCCAAAATAATCTGCCCCATCCTTATGGACTTGCCTTACCTTTTGAATTCTCGGAAATTTTTCTTTATTTATCTTTATATAGGGATATTGTTTGTCATCCCTTAAAACAATATTGTATTTGGGTCTATTTTTTTTAATTAGGTTAGACTCAAGGACCAAGGCTTCCACTTCATTTTGAACAATAATATATTCAAAATCCGCTATATGGCTAACCATGGCAAGGACCTTGGCTCCCTTGTTTTTGTTGTTGTCAAAGTACTGTCTAACCCTATTTTTTAGAGAAATAGCTTTGCCGACATAAATTATTTCGCCTTGGTCATTTCTCATTATATATACACCAGGTTTTTCTGGTAGTTCTTTTAATTTTTCTTTAAGCTCTTTACGACTCAAATTTCCTTACAACTCTCTTTCAAGTAGTCTAAGTCATGACCTTCAAGGTATGGACTTAGAAGTTCGTAGCATTTTCTGTTATAGGCATTTACCCAATCAATTTCTTCTGTACTTAGCATCTCTGTCTTTATTGGTCTAGTATCAAGAGGTACATAAGTTAAAGTTTCAAATTCCAAGAAATGACCAAATTCATTATCAAAGGCTTTTTTAACATAGGCTTCATTTTCTATCCTAATACCATGACTGTTTTCTATATAAAGGCCAGGCTCAATAGAAGTTGTCATATTTTCTACAAATTCAACTTCATTTCTTTCTGAAATTGCCTGTGGGCCTTCATGAACAGTAAGGACAAAACCAACCCCATGTCCTGTGCCGTGGAAGAAGTCCTTACCAGCCTTCCAAAGTGGATACTTGGCAATCATATCTAATCTAGAACCTTTTGTCCTATTTTTAAATTTGGCTAAAAATAGAGATAAAAATGATTTTAAAACTAGGGTGTAATCAGTCTTTTCATCTTCTCTTAGACTTCCTAAGGCAATTGTTCTAGTAATATCTGTAGTTCCTTCTTTGTAATGTCCACCTGAATCAACAAGGATTAAGCCTTCATCTCTTATAGTTTTAGAACCAGTTTTGGATGGTGCATAGTGAACTATAGCTGCATTTTCCTTATAACCTGCTATAGTTTCAAATGAATCTTCTATAAAACTTTCATTCTCAGCTCTTAAGTCATGAAGTTTATTTGATGCTACAAGCTCATTTAAAGATCCTGTTTTTGCCCCAACTTCAAGCCAGTTAAAGAATTTCACAAGGCTAACTCCGTCTAGGATATAAGCCTTTTTAATATTTTCTATCTCTGTGTCTGTCTTTACAGATTTCATGAAAGTAGTTAGATTTGTACCCTGACTTATTTTGACATTTGCATTTATAGCATCATACACGGCAACATTTGTCCTCGCAGGATCTAGGTAAATCCTGTTTTTACCTGGGATATTTTTTAATAGGGTGTAAATATAATCATAAGAATAGATTGTAATGTCATTTTCATCTAGATAATTACGTACACTTCCTTCAATCTTATCCTCATCAATGCATAGGTAAGCCTTATCTTGGGATATAAGCATATAAGAAAGAATTACAGGGTTAAAGTCAACGTCATTGCCACGAATATTTAGTAGATAACAAATATCTTCTGGTGCACCAATAAAGGTATAGTCACAACCTTTATCTAACATTTTTTCTCTTAAAATTCCTAGTTTTTCTTTAAGACTTAAGCCACAATATTTTTCGTCGTGAATCCAAGCCTTGTCTTTTGGCAATTCTGGCCTATCTTTCCAAATTTGAGAAATATAATTAAGATCTGAAACTAAGATCCTTGCTCCCATATTTTCAGATAAATCTTTATAACCTGTTACAGAATAGCATTCGCCATCAAAGCCAATTTTCCCGAATTCTGCTATATTTTCATCTAAGTATTCTAAGATTGTAGGATAGCCCTCTACCCCCATCTTCATAAGCTCGAACTCAGAAGAAGCTAATTCCTTCTGGGCTTGGAGAAAATATCTAGAATCTGTCCAGAGTCTTGCCTCTTTTAATGTAATAACAGCTGTTCCTGCAGAACCAGTAAAACCTGAAATAAATTCTCTAGTTTTGTAATGATCAGCCAAATACTCTGATTGATGAGGATCAGAACTTGCAACTATATAAGCATCAATTTTTCTATCTTTCATCAAAGATCTTAATTCTTCTAATCTTTTATTTATATTCATCCTTATCTCCTAATCATTAAATTGGGCAAATTTTCCTTGCCATATGTCTTAATAATATTTTATCATAGTTTAATATTATTTCTATATACAATTATACCAGACTTAAGTCTTATTATAAGCATGAATTTGATTGATTTTTTCTTTAAATCCATTATAATATAAGCGTTATAAAAATTAAAAAAGAGAGAGTGAATAAGATGAAACTAGGAATTGTCGGCCTACCTAATGTTGGCAAATCAACATTATTTAACGCCATAACAAAAGCAGGTGCCCTTGTGGCAAACTATCCATTTGCTACTATTGACCCTAATGTGGGTCTAGTTAATGTGCCTGATGAGAGATTAAATGTTCTATCTGAAATGAGTAAATCTAAAAAGATTGTTCCAGCTGTTGTTGAATTTTACGATATAGCTGGTCTTGTAAAGGGTGCTAGCAAGGGTGAAGGACTTGGAAATAAGTTCTTATCAAATATTAGAGAAACTGATGCTATCGTTGAAGTTTTAAGGTGTTTTGATGACCCAAATGTAACCCACGTTGACGGTTCTGTTGATCCATTAAGGGATATTGAAACAATAAATTTAGAACTTATCTTATCTGACCTTGAACTTGTTGATAAGGTTTTGGAAAAGAAAAGAAAAGTTGCTAGAGCTGATAAAAGTGCTAGAGCAGAAGTTGAAGTTTTAGAAAAAATAGTAGCTGTCCTTGAAGAAGGCAAGTCTGCAAGGATTCTTGACCTAAATGAAGAAGAAAAAAAACTCTTAAGGTCTTACCAACTTTTGTCAACCAAACCTATCATTTATGTATGTAATGTTAACGAAGAAGACGCCGCAGATGATGGTGCTAGCAACAAATACGTAGAAATCGTAAAAAATTTTGCCAAAAACGAAGGTGCAGAAGTTTCTGTAGTATCTGCCAAAATTGAACAAGAAATATCAGAGCTTGAAACCGAAGAAGAACGAGCAGAGTTCTTAGAAATGATTGGATTGACTGAATCTGGCACAGATAGGGTAATAAAGGATTCTTACAAGACTTTAAACCTTATTTCCTACCTAACAACTGGTGAAGTTGAGACTCGTGCTTGGACAATTACTAAGGGAACTCGTGCCCAAGATGCTGCAGGTAAAATCCACTCAGACATAGCTCGTGGTTTTATCATGGCAGATATTGTTTCCTATGATGATTTAGTGGCAGCAGGAAGTGAGGCCAAGGCTAAGGAAGCTGGCAAACTCCGCATGGAAGGCAAGGACTACATCATGCAAGATGGCGATGTAGTGGAATTTAAGTTTAATGTATAAAAAAATGATTAAAAAGCAGGGCAAACTTATAGTTCACACAGGGTCAATGTTTTCTGGCAAAACTACTTCCCTATGGAGAGAACTTTACAGAATGACCATTGCAAATTATAAAACTGTTGCCTTTAAACCAGCTGTTGATAACAGAGATAGCGATAAAAAAATTGTCTCTCACGACAACCTATCCCTTGATGCAATTAAGATTGAAAACCTCAATGAAATAATAGACTATGTTAAGAAAAATGAAATTGATGCCATCGGCATCGATGAACTCCAATTTTTCCCTAATGAACCTAGCGAAGTTGTGGATATTTTCAATAAACTTATGGCTAAAAACATCACTATTGTTGTATCAGGGCTTGATATGGATTATAAAACAAAACCATTTGAGATAATAAAGGAAATAATGCCTCTGGCAGATGAGCTGATTAAGCACCACGCCATCTGTGCTTCATGTGGTGAGGATGCTTGGGCATCCTACAGGAAATCCACTGATGATTCCAGGATTCAAATAGGATCTGAAGATGTATATGAACCTTTGTGCAGATCTTGTTATAATGAAAAAATGAGTGAAAGAGAAAAAACTAAAAACCAAATTCAACTTGATTTGGACAAGCAATAAAAAATCTACCCTTGATGGGTAGATTTTTTTCTTAAAATTTATAGTTCTTAATAAATTCTAAATCTTCTTCTGTTAATTTATATAAACTTTGATTTGTAATTATTTCTGGGCCATCATCATGGATAATGAGTTGGTGTTCAAATTGACTAACTTTTGAGCCGTCAACAGTTCTTGCTGTCCATCCATTATCATCAAGCTTCATATGCCAATCTCCAAGGGCAATCATTGGCTCAATAGTAAAGACCATACCAGCTTCTATCCTTGGTCCCCTACCAGCCTTGCCGTAATGTGGAACTTGTGGGTCTTCGTGCATTTCCTTACCAATTCCGTGTCCGATAAAGTCACGAATTACAGAAAATCCATTTTCACCTTCTACATATTCCTGAATTGCAGCACCAATATCACCAATCCTATTGCCAGGAATTGCAACTTTAACAGCCCTATTTAAGGCTTCTAGGTTTACGTCAACCAGTCTTTGGTCTTCTTCGCTCATCTTGCCTATGGTGTAGGTCCAGCATGAATCAGCAAGGCCACCGTCAAGGTTAACTACATTATCTATTGATAAAATATCCCCTTCCCTAAGAGGTCTATCGTTTGGATAGCCGTGGCAAATCTCATCATTAACTGATGTGCATAAGGTAAATGGAAATCCTTGGTAGCCAAGCTGAGCAGGTATTGCCTTTTTATGATTAACGATAAATTTATTAGCAAATTTATCAAGGTCATTAGTTGTTAGGTCTGGTCTGATTACTTCTTTTAAGGCAAGATGGGTTTGACATAAAACCTCAGCTGCCTTTCTCATTTTTTCAAAATATGTTTCGTTGTAAATTCTAATCAATATTTCACTCTCCTAAAAAGGACGCCTTGGCGCCCTTTATCTTATAGTTGTTTGCTTGCTATATAGACGTATTTGTCATCATTAATTTCTGGTTTTATATCCCATTTTGATCCCATAGAGATAGATTCACCAAGCTTATCAAGGTAGTACATGATAATACCTGCGTCAAGTAAATTTACTTCTCCCTTGTAATCTTCGATATAAAGTTTAATTAAATCATCAACTAGAACAAATCTCCAAGGTTGAGCGTTGTAAGCTGATGGTGCAAATCTTGCATAGGCAAAAATTTCATCTAGACCTCTTTGTTCAAGGTCTTCATTCGTAGCTTTTTTACCAATTTGGTCTATAAATACAAATTCACCTATACCCTTCCTGTCATCGAATTGGTGTTCTCTAACAGTTTCATCTACAGGATAACCTATAGCAAGAAGAAGTCTAACTTGTCCTTTATCATAATCAAAAGCAGCTTTTTTTACAGAATCTTCCACATCTGCTACTGTTATCCAGCAATTGCCAATTCCCATCTTGTCTAATTCTGTAATTATTTCTTCAACACCATAAGCGCCCTTAACAATACTTGCAGGATCATCATTTAGGATATTTAAGGCAAGGTAAGCTGGAGCCTTAATCATAACTCCTTTGTAACCGGCCTTTCCTTCTAGGGCCTTGAAAACTTTTTCTCCATCAGTTTGAACTATAAAAGCTAGGTCATCCTTACCTAATTTTATAATTTCTGAATCAATTATCTTATCGAGTTTTTCTAGATCTGCTTTTTTAAGATCCATATCTTTGAAATCTCTTGTTGAAGTTCTAGATTTTAAAAATTGTGTTGTAAGCATATTTTCCCCCATATTTTTATTCTACTTCTATTATTATACTATTCCTATCTACTATTTTATCATATTTTTCAAAAAAATATATGGTATCATGATAATATGATATTAACAGATGTACAAAATAAGGCAGCAAACTTCGTAGATGGACCATCCCTAGTCCTTGCAGTGCCAGGTGCTGGCAAAACTACAATGCTCCTTGAAAGAATCAATAATTTAAGTAAATCTATCCCACAAAATAAGATTTTAACCTTAACCTTTTCGAGGACTCAGGCAATCGATATGAAAAATCGCTTTGGATCTGATGATACAAACATAATGACTATCCACGCTTTTTGCTACCTAATTATAAGAAATTATTTAAAAAAATTTCATAGAGAATTAAGACTACTTGAATCAACGGATGCCTATAATAAATACGACCTAGTAAGACGTATCTACCAGGATATTAATGATAAAAAAGTTTCAAGAGAAGATGTTTTGACATTTTTTACAGAAACATCCTACATGAAAAATGCAATGCTTGATGAATCTTATCTTCAAAAAGTTAGGATTAAAAATATAGAAAAAGTCTATGAAGTCTATGAAGATTTTAAAAAATCAAATAACTACATAGACTTTGATGATATGCAGACTATTGCCCTTAAACTCCTTGATGAAAATCCGAGACTTTTAAAATCGATCCAACACAAGTACCAATACTTTCAATTAGACGAAGGTCAGGACACCTCCCTCTTGCAATTTGAAATTTTAAATCGAATCGTAAGCCTAAATAATAATTTAATGGTGGTTGCTGATGACGACCAATCAATCTATTCTTTTAGGGCAGCGAATCCAGATTATCTCTTAAATTTTAAGAATTATTATCCGGGTGCCGAAATTTTTATTATGAATGAAAATCATAGGTCAAGCAAAAATATAGCAAGGCTTGCTGGAGAATTTATTAAATATAATAATTTTCGTTATAAAAAAAATCTTATCAGTAAAAAAGAAGAAGGAGAAAGAGTTCTTATAAAAACTCTAAAAGATGCTTATGATCAGTATGATTTTATCAAGAAGAATATAGATCTCTCAAAGTCAAATTCGATTTTATTTCGAAATAATATTTCTGCCATCAACCTAGTGACTTTCCTGCTTGAAGACGGGATTGACTTTACTATTAACGATGATTTTTTGGATTTTTTCAAATCTCAAATCATCGATGATTTCTTCGATATAATCAAGTTTTCAGATGATTTTACGAATGTAGAGGCCTTTGAAAATATTTATTACAAGATAAGGACCTTTCTCAAAAAAACTGAAGTAGAAAAACTTAGAACGAAACCTATAAACCAAGATATTTTTGATTTTTTCTACGAAATTTTAGATTATGACAGGAAAAAATCTCTTTATGATATAGAGAAAAAACTTATTCATATACGTAAACTTCCTCTATCAAGGAAAATTTCCTACATTTACAAATACCTTGGTTACAAGGAGTACTCATCTCTGAAGGCAAATAAATTTGCTGAAGAAGTTATCAATAAGGATCTCTTTGTTGAGAGTTTAGTAAATTTCACCAAAGATATTAACTCTATGGTAGAATTTGATGACAAAATACTAAAGCTTAAGAAAAAAATAAGGTTAATGCCACAATCTAACCTTGTTCTTCAAACTATACACAGATCAAAGGGGCTAGAATACGACAGTGTATTTATTGTTGATATGAACAAAAACGAGTTTCCAATCATCGATTATGAACAAAATCCTGAAAAAAGCTTAGAAGAAGAACGAAGGGTCTTTTATGTTGGCATGACTAGAGCTAAAGAAAAACTATTTATCCTTTCTACCAAAAAGAGAAATAGCAAAAAAACTTTACCTTCAGAATTTTATACAACTGTAAAATATTTAAATAAATAAAAAATCGTCCTCAGAATTTATCTTCGGACGATTTTTCTATGATGTATTTTAATATTTTATTTTTCTATAAATGATAATATTTTACCCACAAGATAAAGAGACCCACACCAAAGAACCAAATCTTTTTCTCCTGCTTGTTTTAAAGAATATTCATAAGCTTTTTTGTTATCTTCAATAATTACAATGTCTGAAGCAAAATCACTAGCTTCTTTTTTTATTTCTTTTGTATCAAGAGCTCTTGGATTTTCATCTATAAAAGTTATGATTAGCTTGTCAGAAAGACTTGCAATCTCTTTTATTATATCCTTATGGTCCTTATCTTTTAAGATTGAAAAACCAACAATTAACTTGTCGTAGTCAAAATTTTTAAGACTTTCTAAAAGTGCATCTATTGATTCCTTGTTATGAGACCCATCTAGGAGGACTCTTGGATTTGTGCTTACTAAATCAAGCCTTCCAGGATTATAAGTTTCCTTTATCCCATCTTTTATATCTTCTTCACTAAGATTAAAGTCATCTTTAAAATAATCTAAAACCATAAGGGCTAGGCTAGCGTTGTAAATTTGGTGTTTTCCTCGGAGACTTGTTTGTATATCCTTGTAAGATTTAAAATCAAAAATATTTCCCTTATTAGAAATTTCTTTTATTTTTATCTCATTTTTATTAAAGGTAAATAATTCTGAATCCTCTACCTTAGCTTTTTCTTTTATAACTTCAAAAGCTTTCTCGCTGGTTTGTGGATAAACAAAAACAGGACGATTCTTTTTTATAATACCTGCCTTATTTGCAGCAATTTCTTCAATAGTTGATCCTAAAACATTCATATGGTCCATAGAAATTGAGCAAATTACAGATGCAATAGGACTTTTGATAATGTTAGTAGAATCAAGACTACCACCAAGACCTACTTCAATCACTGCTACATCTACCTTTTGCTCATAAAAATATAGATAAACCATAGCTGTAAGAAATTCAAAATAAGTAATATGGTAACCTTCTTTATCACATTTTTCAGCTACAGGGCGGATCCTATCCATAAGGTCACAAAAATCTTCATCGCTTATATCGACCCCATTGATTGAAATTTCTTCATTTATCTTAACCATGTAAGGAGAAGTAAAAATTCCGCACTTAAGATTTTTTGAAAGAACATTAGCAAGCATCTTTGCTGTAGAACCTTTGCCATTTGTCCCTGCAACATGATTTACTTTTATCTTATCCTGAGGGTTGCCAAAGGCTTCCATTACTCTTATAATATTTCTAAGGGTATGGTCTTCCCCTGAAGATCCTCTCCCATATAAATAATCTAAATAATCATCAAAATTTTTCATATTTCCTCCAGAAACTTTATAAGATTATTTTACCATATGTTATAATAAAGACAGGAGATTTTATGAAAAGAATACAAATAATAGACACTTTTAGAGGCTTTACAATAATTTCGATGGTCCTCTTTCACTTATTTTACAATATAAACTTCTATTGGACCTTGGATTTTTATAACGGAACGGTTTTTAATAGGATTTGGCAACTCTCAATTGCCATCTCATTTTTTACCATATCTGGAATTACATCTAGTTTCTTAAGTCCAAGGAAGAATATCAAAAGAGGTCTAATAACAAGTTTAATCGGTTTTACAATAACCATAATAACCTATCTTTTTGCTAAAGAACAGTTAATAATATGGGGAGTTTTAAATGGTCTGGGTCTATCAATGATAATCGCTGGTTTGATACAAAATTCAATTAGCCCTAAACTTTGGCCAGTATTGATTCTTGCCTTTGCCTTTTCTTATAAGATTCCTGCTGGAATTTTATATGGTAATAGTTTTTTTAATGGTCTTTACAATATGAATTTATTCCCTCTTGGCTTTCCATCATTTGACTTTTATTCAAATGACTACTTTCCATTAATTCCTTGGCTTTTTGCATTTTTAGGAGGCCTTTCATTAGGAAAATTTTTGCAGACTAAAAATTTTTACGATTTTGATATAAAAGAAAATTTGCTAGGAAAAATCGGTAGATATTCAATGCCAATATATCTCACCCACCAAATAATCCTCTATCCCTTGGTTAGCCTAATCTATAAGTTAACTTTGTGATGTAAGTTGATTTTTATCCATATAGGCTTACAATAATATATAATTAAATACAATAACAGAAAATTTATGTGGAGGAAAATTTATGGACCGTATAAAAAAATATAAAGAAGACTACCCAGCATCTTATTTTATACTTGCATCTATCATAACCCTCGTTCTAGTTTATAAGTTTGGTTATGCAATAGGAAAATTTGTAGCGAATCTCGGATTCTAGCTATTTCTTTAAAAGAATAACTGTGATATACAAATAAAAATGCCCTTAGAATCTATATTCTAAGAGCGTTTTTTTAGTTAAATTCAATTGTGTATTCTTCTAATAATGGGTTTATCTTTAGGATTTCTATTATAGCTTCCTTGGTTTTCTCGTCAGCTTCTTCTAAAAATCCCTTTTCTTCAAGTTCTTTTTCGACCTTTTTCATTTCGTCTTTCCTAAAGTCAGAAAAATCCTTAACTTCTAGTTGATTGAATATTGAGTGTTTCTCATCAAAAATTGTTAATGAATCTTCGTTAATTACGTGATTTAAAATTTCTGCATGTGGAATTTGGATATTGATTTTTTTATCAGCCTCATTTAGACTAACCTTAGCTTCTTCGAGATTAATCCCAGCATTTACCTCGCCGTCATAAGAAATTATAAATTTCTTCTGGGTAAAAGGTAATTTCATTCCATAAAACTCTTGTTGGTTTTCAAAAGATCCTACATTTGTGTATTTATACTTAAGTGTTGTCAATTCCTTAACCGAAAGAATTTGATTTTTTATAATATCTGATGAAACCTTTGTCTCTGTTTTTAATAAGCCACCTTTCATACCAATAAAATATGATCCGAAAATTATTACTATAAGAGCCAAAAGTCCAAAAAACATTTTTTTAGCTTTTTTCATTTTTTCTCCTTGAATTTGTATTTACTTAAACTTTACTTTATTTTTCTTAATATTCTATTTAAATTTTGCTATTAAATGAAAAATCGGCATATTTCTATTTCTAAATTTTCTCTCGTACTCAGTTACAATAGAATTTTCCTCAGCAAGGTCTCTGTCAACTTCAATTATTTCCATACCAAAGTCTTCCATGTAGGCTAGGCTGGCATCAAAAAAGTCTTCATTATCGGTCTTAAGCTCAATTTCTGCCCCCCTTTTACAAATAACTTGGTATAATTTCAGAAAGTTTTCATGAGAAAGTCGTCTTTTGTTGTGGCGTTTTTTAGGCCATGGGGTTGAGAAATTCAAATAAATCTTTGATATTTCACCGTCTTCAAACATATCGAGAAGTTCTTCTGCCTTGCCAACAATTCCGTAAACATTTGAAAGCTCTTCTTCTTCAATTTTTTCACAAGCACTTACAAAGGCGTTTGTATTCATTTCAAGTGCAAGGTAATTTATATCAGGATTTTTCTCTGCTTTATTTACTATAAAATCTCCTTTACCTGCTCCAATTTCAAGTTCTATTTCATTATTATTTCTAAATATATCATGCCAATTTCCCTTATAATTTTTTGCTTCAAAAATTATGTAATCACTTTCTTGCATTTTTGGTATGGCATGCGGTTTGTGTCTTAGTCTCATATATCTCCTTACAAAAAAAGAAAGCCGCATAAGCGACTATCCTTATTCATCTTTTTCTTTTCCCCAGAAGCCAGCGCCAACAAGTCCTGGTCCTACGTGACTTCCTACAGTCGTTCCTATTTCATATATTTTAATTTCACCTGAATAATCATCAAGTTCGTCTAAAAGTCTTTCTCTAAGATCTTCAGCATCTTCTGGAGCATAGGCATGGACAATGTAGATTTCGTTTTTGTATGGGAAATCTCTTATCAAACGATCAGATATTTTATTAACCAAGGCCTTCATAGCTTTTTTCTTAGTCCTTATCTTGTCTCTAACAACTATCTCACCTTTTGTATTAGTATCCATTATTGGACAAATATTCAAAAGATTGCCGAAAGAGCCTGCAGCCTTAGATACCCTGCCGCCTCTTACAAGGTATGTTAAATCAGAAGTAAAGAAAATAGAATTTACCTTATACCTATTTTCCATTCCCCAATTATATACTTCCTCAATTGAAAATCCTTCTTTTCGCATCTCATTTAATCCAAGAACAAAAAGTCCTTCACATGAAGTAGCTGTCAAACTATCTAGAATATAAATCTTTCTATCTGGATATTTTTCTTCAAGTTTTTCTTGGGCCATATAGGCTTGCTGGACCCCTCCAGTAAGGCCTGACGATAGGGTAACGTGAAGTATATCCTTGTCTTCTTCAAGTAATTTCTCAAAAAATTCTATATACTTTATATAGGTTATTTGACTCGTCCTTGCAATAGCACCGTCATTTAATTTTTGATAAAAGTCATTTAATTTTACCGTAAGACCTAAATCATCAATATAATCAACATCATCTATTTGAAAAGGAAATCCTTTCCATTTTATATTTTCTTTTTCGAGCACTTCTCTTGGGATATCAACAGTAGAGCTTGCGCTCAGTATAAAATCACTCATATTAACCTCTCAAAAAATCTAATAAGTATCATACTTTTTATTAATTTTAATTCAATTTAAAGCGCGTTTCTTATCAATTATTAGTGCAATTCCTAAAGCAAGCAAGCTTGGTAAAATCCATGCAAAACCTATATCATAACCCGGAAGAATCTCACTTGATATATCAATAACTTTTGCCACATAACTTGACTTACTGATAAAGTCAGGACTTGCCTTCAAAAAGTCTAAAAAAGCAAATAATGCGGTAATTCCTAGGCTCACTTGATATACAAATTTTCTCTTTCCTATAAATATTGAAATTATAGAAAGACCTATCAATACTATTGATATTGGATAAATAAACATAAGCACTGGCAAAGACAAGGCTATTATTTGTTTAAGGCCCAAATTAGCTATCAATAGCGAAACAAAGGAAAATATTATACAATATGACTTGTACGAAAGTCTATTTTTAAACATCTCTTCAAACATCTCAGAGCATGCGGATACAAGACCAATTGCTGTTTTTAAACATGCCACAAATACAATTATCGAAAGTAGAATGTGGCCAAGATTTCCTAGATAGTGTTCAGAAATATTTGATAAAATAACAGCCCCATTTTCGTACTGATCTAATATGTTTGCAGAAGCTCCACCCATATAGGAAAGACCTGCATATATTAGTGACATCGCAAAAAGACAAACAATACCTGACTTTAATGTCTCAAGAGCCATTGATTTTTTATCTGTTACTCCAAACTCTTTTATATTTGATATAATAATAATCGCAAAGGCTAAACCAGCTGGAGCATCTAAAGTATTATAACCATCAACAATACCCACTGGTATAGGGTTCTTTGAATACTTAAGGTCTGGGGATGATATTCCTACTGGACCCATAGGTCTAAAAATAGTTAAAACTAATAAAAATGACAACAGAATTAAAAATAATGGTGTCATAAATTTTCCAATAGTATCAATAAGTTTTGCTTTTTTGATTGAAAAATACAAAACTAAGGCAAAAAATACCAAGGAAAAAATCAAGAGTCCAAATGAATTGTAAAAACTCTCATTACCTTCAAAAACAACCTCGTATGTAGTCGTAGCTGTCCTTGGAATAGCAAATCCAGGGCCTATTGTTAGGTATAAAAGTGTTGTAAAAAAGTAGGCAAACTTTCTTCCTGCAACCTTTGATAAATCAAATAGACTCTCACTATCACTTGCTGCAGTTGCAACTACTGCAAGGATTGGCAAGCTAACAGCCGATAGCAAAAATCCTATAGTTACTAACGAAATATTGGCTCCTGATCTTTGGCCTAATTCTAGTGGGAAAATCAAGTTTCCAGCACCAAAAAATAAACCAAATAACAAGGAGCCAATTAATAAGTTTTCTGATAAAGTTAATTTTTTTCTCATATCTAACCCCTAAAGTTTTTAATATGATACACCTTTATCAGTCATTTTGCAATGTTTTATAAGGCTTCAACGTATTTCCTAACGTCAGGACCAACAAGAATTTGTCCATCATCTAAAAATAGAATTGGCCTTTTTACAAGCATTCCATCAGTGGCAAGCTTTTCGTATTTCTCATCAAGGCTCATTTCATCAAGCTTATCTTTGAGATTTTCATTCCTATAAATCATACCAGAAGTATTAAAAAATCTCCTTATATCATAATCTGTAGCCTCGTGCCATTTTTTGATTTCTTCCTTGGTCGGATTTTCTTCCTTAATGTCTCTTACTTCGTATTTTAAGCCTTTTTCATCCATTGTCTTTAAGACACTTTTGCAAGTTGAGCACTTGCTATAACAAATTATTTTCATATTTCCTCCTATGATTCAATCTTTTTTATAATTACCCCAAGTTAGCTTATAATAATCTCTGTATATTTTCTTCTAGGATTTCAACCTGATAATTCTCCTCTATCCTTTTTATGACTTTTTCTAAAAGAGATTTTGAAAAGTCATTGTCGTTTGAAACAGATACAAAAGCAAGACTTGCCATATTTACAAATTCATGGTCACTAACTTCAGATGCAGATATAGACAAATTATTCCTAGCATAGTCTAAAATACTTTTTACAGTTCTCCTCTTATCCTTAAGCGAGAAACTATCATAAATTTTTATTCTTACTTCTAATAAATATAAATAAATTTTAATCCTCCTTAATTTTTCCCTTATCTGCTGCGATTATAGCAAGTATAGATGTAATTATAAAATTCCCTTTTGCGAAACAAGTGTATCTGCTTTCCCATTTTGTAGCATATTTTGATTTATAATTACGAAGCCCCTTAAAAGGATAAAGACTATCTGCGTATTTAAATATGAAAGATGCTATTCTTTCAGAAAGATAAGCTGATTTATAAATTCCTACATTTGAAAGAGGAGCCATGCCAAGATTAAAATACTTAAAGCCATTATCTTGAGCATAAATAAACAAGTTTAAAAATAAATAATCCATCATGGAATTAACATTCATATCCGTATCATAACGCATAAGGTCTATTGTCATGATATTTGCATCGTAATTTGGCATTAGACTAGTGAAGGCTGTTATTTCTTCATTTTGATCAAGAACCAGCGCAAGACTCGAATTATTCAAATAATCCCTGTCAAAAAATCCCATTGTAAAGCCCTTTTCTTCACGTCCTTTTAGCCACTTATCTGAAATTATCTCTAATCTATCTAAAGTTTTTTCATCATAAGGAGGATTTACAATCTTAAACTCATATCCATCCTTTTCAAACCTATTTAAAATATTTCTAAGACTTGACTTTTTCCTTCCAGCTAAGCTAAATTCATCCAGATCTAAGAAGGCATTTTCACCAAACTTCATAAAGTCATATCCATAATCATGGAGCATAAGAGTAAAATCTCTTCTAACTTCATAAAAAATTGGATTTAATGATAAGACTTGGCATTTATTTATAAAATCATTTAGGCCTTCCTCAAGATATTCACTTTTTCCAATTGGCTCTCCCATTACAATTATCTTATTATTTACAATTTGGTAGGTAAAGGCTAAGACTTTTCTATTTTCTTTTTCATAATAATAGATGTATTTATCACCCAAAAGGCCAAGACCTGCTGAAGTTGATGAATTCTCATTATTAGCTGATAAAAATTCCTTATATGCATCCAAATCTGGTTCGACTAAGAAATCGTCATGACCTTTCATAAACTTTAGCAAAATCCTTAAAACCAATCCCATAGCTAAAAAGGTAAGGGTAAAGAATATAGATTTATAAGCAATAGGAAAATTTGTCAGTGGCCTTGCGGCAAATGTGTTTTTAAAATACATAATGACCCAAAAACCGCCAAGGACCAAATCAATCAAGATTTCTTCAAAACTGTATATAAAACTTTTTTTGACTATGACATCCCTAGTATAGTATGCAGTCAATCCGATTATCCCGAGTGGTATCAGAGCAATTAAGGTCTCTCCTACTAGATACAAATATATTCCTGTAAACCCTAACAAAGGATAAAGGATTTTTAGAGATTTTTCCTGCCTAGAAAATGAAAACCTAGAAACAACTATAAATAAAAATCCTATCATAAGCTCGACGAAGGACCTTATAAGTCCGACTGTTACAAAAGAAAATTCGTTAAAAGGAAAATACTCTAAATATTCGCTAAAATCGGCACTTAATATAAAAGCAAGTCCATAAAATCCAATAAAGGCTGAGTTTATCTTTTGTATAGCTTCCTTGAAAAGTCTGGCTGCAGTTTCTCCGTAGGTGTCTTTTATTTTTATAAATACATCTTTAAAGTTTAAAAATACCTTAATGAAAAATCCTGAAAGAGCAAAACCAATTATAAGTCTTAAATAAATATTTAATGTAGACTTGGCCAAATAATATAACGAAAATATTATTAATATCAAAATCAAAATATTAATTAAACTTTGCCTGTATTCTTTAATTTTTTTCATATTTTTCCTTTCATAAAATCATAAACCAATTTATTAAAAATTTCTGGAGCAGTTCTTGCCAACCTGTGTCCTTGGTTTTTAAGAATAACTAGTTTTGACCCATCGACATTTTTGGCAATCTTTTTTATATGGGAAATCCTAATTAAATCTCGAGAACCAGCTATAATTAATGTATCATTTTCAATATTTCTTAGGTCATCTATATCAATTTTTAAGTCGGATAATAAAAGTCTTGCCACCCTCTTATTTCTCCTAAAAAATGGTAAAATTGTCCAAAATATATTTTCTAAAACCATAAGGACCTTAGCAGGAAAAGTAATCCCCTTAAACCTTGCATTTGGTGCATTAAGAATCATCTTATTTACGTAATTCGGATAGAGTTTATGAAATATCAAACATAAATTTGCCCCATCAGAAAAACCCAATAAACTAGCTTTTTTTATGCCAAGTTTATCATATACTTCCTTAAGGTCATTGGCTAAGAGTTCAAAATTCAACTTGCTTTTTTCATTAGTCGAAAATCCATGGTCTCTAAAATCAATCAGTATTAGATGAAAATACCTTGATAAATAACCTATCTGGTATTCAAAATAAGTCATATCACCATCATTTCCATGGAGAAGAAACAAATCATCACCCTGACCATATTCCTTATAATATATCCTTGTCTTATCCCTTAGAATTATCTCGTTTTCCATAAGAACTCCTCACCTATATTATATCCTATTATTTAGTAAAGTAATAAATAAATGAATATATTTTAAAAAATTGTATGATAAAATTAGGAGGAATATATGAGTTCTAAAATTACACATAATAACAATAATAAAATTCAATTCGCCTTTAAAAACCAAATTGAAAACAAATATTTTAAGGCTAATAAAGGTGAAATTTTTGCAAATGACGGAGTAATCTTACTTGGTCTTGGAGATGAAGATAAGCTTAATAAAGAAATTTTTAAGGAAGCTATCTGCACACTTGGTAAATTTCTTAAGGATAAAGACCTTAATGAAATTTCTATAAATGAAAATCCAACAAAGCTTGATGATAGAACATTTGCCTTAAGTCTAGTTGAAGCATTAGTAGTTTCTGCTTATGACTTTAACTTTTATAAGTCAGATAAAAAGGAAAATAAATTTGTTAATGTAAATTTTGACGAAAAATTAAACAGCTATGACAAAGAAATTGAAGAACTTATCAAGGTTCTAGACGGACAATTTTTGGCAAGAGACTTGGTAAACTTAAGGTCTAATGATATTTACCCAGAAAGTCTAGCCCAAAAAGCTAAGGAAAATCTTTCAGAACTTGGTGTAGATGTCAAAGTTTATGACAAAGATCAGATCCTTGATATGGGTCTTACAGCCTTTTATGAAGTAGCAAAAGGTTCGGATAAGGAACCTAAATTTATTGTTATGGAATACCTAAAAGGAGAACCTGGAAAAGCTCCTCTTGCTCTTGTTGGCAAAGGCCTAACCTATGACGCTGGTGGATATTCTATAAAAACATCAAAGGGAATGAAGACTATGCACACCGATATGGGTGGGGCAGGATCTGTGATTGGCGCCATGAATGCAATAGCCCTTAATGAACTAAAAGTCAATGTGGTTGCTATTGTTGCATCCTGTGAAAACCTAATTTCGGGAAGAGCCTATAAACCTGGTGATATTATAAAGGCCCGCAATGGCATGACAATTGACGTTGATAATACTGATGCTGAAGGAAGAATTACCCTCGCTGATGCTGTAAACTACGCAGCTACAGAATATAAACCAGCTATGATTGTTGATCTAGCAACCCTAACAGGCGCAGCCCTAGGTGCCCTTGGAGAAACATACACAGCCTCTATTACCAATGATGAAGATGCCTTCAGAAAAATCCTTAAGGCGAGCAAGAAAATGGATGAAAAAATTTGGCTTTTACCAAACGATCCATTCTATAAAACTTATAACGAATCAGATGATGCTGATGTTAAAAACTCTGGTGGACCACTTGCTGGTTCAATAACTGCTGGTCAATTTATAGAAAACTTTGTGGAAGGTTATCCTTGGGTACACTTAGATATAGCAGGAACCGCTCATTTATCTGCACCACAAGGTATAAATGGCAAGGGTGCAACAGGTGTCCACGTAAAAACCCTTTATGAACTAGCCAAAGAATTTTAATAAATAAAAAATAAGCCCTCCTTACTTTTATAAGGTGACCCCACAAAGTTGGACCTAATACCAGAGTTAGAACTAAACTAGCTCTGGTATTTCTTTGTTCTTTCCTACCCCTAGGGGTAGGAAATTTTTATGCTGCATTCTTCTTTCTGTATTCTATTGGTGATAAGTATCCTAATTTTTCTTTTATTCTTTCTTCGTTGTAATATTCTATGAAATCTTCTATTGTCTGTTTTAAGTGTTCGTATGAATAGAATTTTCTTCCGTAATATATTTCTTGTTTTAATATTCCAAAGAAGTTTTCCATTGGTGAGTTGTCTAAGCAGTTGCCTTTTCTTGACATAGATTGGGTGATGCCGTTTGTTTCAAGTCTTGATGTATATTTCTTTGTTTGATATGCCCAGCCTTGATCTGAGTGGAATATTCTTTCTTCTTTACTTTTTTTAGTTACCTTTATTGCTTTGTCTAAGGCTTTCAAGATTGGTTCTATTGTTGGTTGTTTTGATATTTCATAGCTTAGTATTTCACTGTTGTACATGTCTAGGTATGGGTTTAGATAGAGTTTCTTTATTTGGTAGGTTCCTGTTTTATCTTTTTCTAAATACTTAAATTCTGTTGTGTCTGTTGTTATTTTTATGTATGGTTTTTCTACTTTGAAGTTTCTTTTTATTTTGTTGTCTGATATTTTTCCTACTTGTCCTTTGTAGGATGAGTATTTTCTAGATTTTCGTGAATAACTTTTTACTTGAAGTTTTAACTTTTGAACTAATCTTTGTACTTTCTTTTTGTTTATTATTAGTCCTGATCTTTTTAACATGGCTGTTATTCTTCTGTAGCCATAGTTTGGATTGTCTTTTCTTATGTTTAGTATTTTCTTTTCTATCTCTATATCTTTATTTGGTTTATTTAATCGTTTTTGCTAATACATGTATGTTGATTTGGCAATATTAAAGTATTTTAACAAGTCTTTTAGTTTGTATTTACTTCTTAAGACTTCAATTGTTTCAGCAATTGTCTTATTTCTGTATCTGTCATTTGAGATAATTCTATCTTTTTTTTTATTGCATCATTTTCTAGTTGGAGCCAATAGTTTTTTTCTTCTAATTTCTTTATTTTTTCTTTTAGTTGTGCTTCATTTAAGGAATTATCTTCTTCGTTGGTTAATTGTGCTGATGATTCTATTTTAGTATCTTTTGATTTTTTTGGGGATTTTGACATTTTTGAAGGTCTTCCTCTCTTTTTAGATTTCAGTCCTTCTATGCCTTTTTCTCTAAAGTCTATTACCCATCTTGCTATCATTAATGGATTGTTTATCTTTAATTCATTTGCTAGGCTTTGATAGGACATTTCTCCTGTTAAGTACAAGTTTACTACATTTAACTTAAATTCCAAAGTATATTGTGTATTTTCTCTTTTTACTTTTAGTCCTTCATAGCCTTGTGATTTGTATGCATTTACCCATCTTCTTATTACACTTTTATCCGGTATACAATATTTTTCTGATAAATTTGTATATGAGTTTTTAGACTCCAAATATTCTTTTACTACTTTCATTTTGAATTCTGTACTATATTTTGCCATTTAAAAACTGACCTCCTTTAGTTAGTTTTTAGGTCTAACTTTTGGGGGTCAGTTCATTAGTAAAGAGAGGCTTATTTTTATATTCCAAGATAAGCTGCTTTGACATCTGGATCTGTCTTAAGGTCGCTTGCTCTTCCTTCTTTTACAATTTTTCCTGTTTCTAGAACATAGGCCCTATCGGCTATATCTAAGGCTAGGTTAGCATTTTGCTCAACTAGCAAAATTGTCCTACCTTCTTCTTTCAAAATCCTTATTGTATCAAAAATTTTATCTACAAACAAAGGTGATAGTCCCATAGAAGGTTCATCTAAGAGAAGGACCTTTGGATTTGTTAAAAGTGCCCTTCCCATGGCAAGCATTTGCTGTTCACCACCCGATAGAGTACCAGCCTTTTGCTTTTTTCTTTCTTTTAAAACTGGGAAAAGTTGATAAATTTTATCAAGTTGGGCTTCTAATTCCTCTGGGCTCCAGCCAACAGAAATCGAGCCTAATCTTAGGTTATCTTCTACAGACAGGTCCTTAAAAACCCTCCTGCCTTCTGGAACTTGAGCAAGACCTGCCCTCGTAATTTTATATGACTTTTCTTTTTTGATTGACTTATCATTAAAGAAAATATCCCCTTCTTTTATAGGAAGTAGGCCGGAAATTGTTTGAAGAGTGGTTGTCTTACCTGCTCCATTAGCTCCAATTAAGGAGACTACTTCACCTTCTTCTACTCTTAAGCTAATTCCTTTTAAGGCCTTGATATTACCGTAGGATACAACTAAATTTTCTATTCTTAAAATACTCATTTTTTCTCCTAACTACCCAAATAGGCCTTAACTACTTCTTTATTAGAAATTACATCATGTGGATCACCCTCAGCGAGAATTTCTCCATAATTTAAAACTATAAGTCTTTCTGTAATTCCTAAAACAAGGTTCATATCGTGTTCGATTAGAAGGATTGAAACCCCTGTTTTTTCCCTAATTAACCTTATTGAATCCATTAGGTCTTGAGTCTCAGATTCATTCATGCCTGCGGCTGGCTCATCTAAAAGCAAAACTTTTGGTCGAGTCGCCATAGCTCTTGCAATTTCCAATTTTCTTTGTGCTCCATATGGCAAAGATCCTGCAAAGGTCCTAAAATATTTTTCTAAATCAAATAATTCTAGAATTTCCTTCGCTTTTTCTGTTGCTTCATTTTCTTCCTTCCAATAATTTGGAAGTCTGAACATCCCAGTTAGCATGCCATAATTCATATACTGGTTCATGGCAAGTTTTACATTGTCAAGGACTGTTAGGTTATCAAAAAGTCTTATATTTTGAAAAGTCCTCGCAACACCTAGTTTTGATAGCTTATCTGGCCTAGTCCCATTAACATTTTCTCCATCAAGAATTATCTCACCACTTGTTGGTGTATATACTCCTGAAAGCATATTAAATAAGGTGGTTTTTCCAGCCCCATTTGGTCCTATAAGTCCAAGAAGTTCTCCATTTTTAAGTTTAAAAGTAACATTTTCAACAGCCTTAAGTCCCCCAAAAGAGATGCTTAAATTATTTATTTCAAGAACATTTTCACTTATTACTTCTTTACTGTTCACCTTCCACATCTCCTTTCTTGTACTTATCTAGCTTCAAAAACCTTCTAATAGAAAATTCCTTCCTACCAAGCAAGCCTTGAGGTCTGAAAATCATTACAACAACAAGGATAATAGCATAGATTACCATTCTCCATTCAGCTAGTGGTTTTAAAAGCTCAGGTATAATTGTAAGTCCAATTGATGAGAAAATCGCTCCTGTAATTGAACCCATACCACCAAGAACAACCATTACTAAATAGTCAAAAGACTTGTTGTAGTTAAATATATTTGCAGCGAGAACGCCTATATTTTGAGCGTAAAGTGCACCAGCTATACCTGCGAAGATTGCAGATAAGGTAAAGGCTTGAGTTTTATATTTGGTAATATTTATACCACAAGCTTCTGCTGCAAGTTCATTATCTCTTATAGATAAAACTGTTCTTCCGTGACGGCTTTCAGCCCAGGTGAAAATCATTGTTATAACAAAAACTGCCATAAAGAAAAATTTCCAAAAATCATTTGTTGTTGGAATTCCCGCAAGGCCTTGGGCACCACCTGTGAAATCTAAATTTTCTATTAAAACTCTAATAATTTCGCCAAAGGCAAGTGTAACTATTGCAAGGTAGTCTCCAGTTAGCCTTAAAACTGGTAAACCGATGAGAATACCAAATATAGCTGCAACAAAGCCACCAACTATCAAACTAAGAATGAAGGCCGGAAAACCTGTTACAATCCCAGTTTTTAGAAAAAGACCTGCAGAATAGGCTCCAATTGCCATAAAACCAGCATGTCCTAGGTTGATTTGTCCAAGAACACCAACAGTAAGATTAAGGCTAGTTGCCATTATCATATTTATGCAAATTAAATTTAAAATTCCTTGCCAGTATCTATTTAAGATATTTGCAGAAATAAGAACTTGGACAATAACATAAAATAATATAACTAATCCGGTTGTGATAAGATAAGACTTCTTTTTGTTTTTTGACATATCACACCTTTTCTTTCTCTAATTTTCCAAACAAACCATTTGGTTGGACAAGTAAAACAACTATTAAAACTACAAATACTATGGCATCTGCATAAGCACTTGATAAATAGGCCCTGGTTAAAACTTCGATAATACCAAGGATTAAACCACCAACGACAGCGCCTGGAATTGATCCAATTCCACCTAAAACTGCCGCTGTAAAGGCCTTTATACCTAGCATAGAACCCATGAATGGTTGGATTTGTGGATAGCTTGCAACATATAAAACTGATGCCACTCCTGCCAAAGCAGATCCTATGGCGAAAGTCAAAGTCATTACTTGATTTACATTTATACCAACTAGTTCAGCTGCCCCGTAATCTTCACTAACAGCAAGCATGGCCTTGCCCTGCTTGGTTTTATTTACAAATAAGCTAAGTATATAAGTCAAAACAATTGTTGTAACTATAGTGATGATTGTAGCAAATGAAAGGTGAACTCCCCCAAAATTTATAGAAATTTGTGGGAATATTGCTGGTATAGGTTTAGCGCTTGAAGTGAATATTTTTACAAAAAAGTTCTGTAAAAATAAGGATACGCCTATTGTTGTGATAAGTAAGGAAATTCTTGAAGAATTTCTTAGGGGTTTATAGGCCACTCTTTCGATTACCACTCCTAAGATTGTACAAACTAAAATCGCCGGAATAATAGCTAGCCATAATGGAAGGCCAGCCTTAAATAAAGGTAATTGGATTGCTAAAAATACAGTATAGCCGCCCACCATGATAATATCACCGTGGGCGAAGTTTATTAGTTTTGCAATTCCATAAACCATTGTATATCCAAGAGCTACAAGGGCATAAATACTGCCCAGCTGAAGCCCGTTAAACAATTGGGTTACAAAATCCATTTTAATCTCCTTTTATAAATTACTTGTTGGATTCAACCCCAGCATCGCTATCAAACTTATATTCTCCATTTACTATCTTTATCATTTTTGCTGTTTTTATAGGGTTGTGATTTTCATCATATGTGAATGATCCAGTTATACCTTCAAATTTTATATTCTTTAGGGCTTCGATTACCTTATCCCATTCTGTTGTACCAGCTTCTTCTGCTGCTTGTTTATATAGATAAACTGTATCGTAACCTTCTGCTGCAAATGTAGATGGTTTTTCACCATATTTTTCTTCATAAGCTTTTATAAAGTTTTGAACTTTTTCACTTGGATCTTCTAGGGTAAATTGATTTGCAAAGTATGAACCTTCGATTGCTTTAAAGTTTGATTGATCCATTACAGATAAAACTGTATCCCAACCGTCAGCACCAACTAAAGTTGCCTCTATTCCAGCTTCCCTTACTTGTGGGACTATTAGAGCTACTTTTTCATAATAATCTGGGATAAATAATACATCTGGTTCCTCTTTTCTAACTTTTGTAAGCTGAGCTTTAAAGTCTGTATCACTATCTCCATATGATTCATCAGCAACAACTTCCATGCCTAATTCTTGAGCTTTCTTACAAAATACATCAGCAACACCCATAGAAAAGTCTGAAGATTGGTTTCTTAGGATTGCTACTTTTTTAGCCTTAATGTTATTTTTAGAAAAGTTTGCAAGAACTTCACCTTGGAAAGGATCTGTAAAGCAAGTTCTAAAGGCGTTTTTCTTGCCTTCTGTAATGTTTGCTTGAGTTCCTGTTGGTGTGATGAATACGACTTCATCATTTGCTGCTGATTCTGCTATAGCAAGTGATGGTTTTGATGGTACACCACCAAATATTGCTTCTACTTCATCTTGCATAAGGTTGTTATAGTTTGTAACAGCATCGGTTATTTCACCCTTGTCATCATATTCAGACCATTCAATTTGTCTACCTAGGACCCCGCCATTAGCATTTACTTCTTCGATTGCAAGTTTGATTCCATTATTGGTTGTTGTACCATAGATTGACAAAGGACCAGTAAGAGGTGCTGAGTTTCCTAATTTAAGAACCTCACTCGCTTCTTTCTTTGAACCTTCATCTGCTTTTTTGCCTTCATTTCCGCCATTATTTGAGCAAGCTGTTAAAAACATACCTGCTAGTAACATTCCAACTGCAAATTTTTTCTTTAATTTCATAATTTCCTCCTTAATTTTTGGGAATAAAAAAACCTCCGTCTCCTTACTCCACTTGGGTAAAGAGACGAAGGGTAATTACATAATTTTTACCTTCCGCGGTACCACTCTTCTTCATCTAATGATGCACTTAATTCATTTAATGAATAGCTCTGTAACGGGAGCTCCCGTCAACCACTTACATTTCAGTGGGAAGCTTGATGGTGATTTTCGTTAAAATATCTCAGTATCTTCCACCAGCCGATACCTCTCTAAATAGATTCTCTTAACTACTCTTCCATGTCATAGCTTTTATTTATCGTTAGGAAGAATATACACCAGCTAATTTATCTTGTCAAATATTTTTTTGATAATTATTAATAAAACTTGATTATTATCAATATTTTCCTTGCAAATAGCCACTTTTCTTTACTAACAAAAATAAAAAACCACACACTTATGTAAGCATGCGGTTAAAATTTGTAATTTAATTTTTATAATCCTAGTAATAATGATGCTACTTCAAAATAAATTAAAAGTACACCAGTATCTACAATTGTAGTTATAAGTGGACCTGCCATTACAGTTGGATCTATGTTTAGTTTATCAGCTAAAAGTGGTAATAGACCACCTATGATATTTGATAGAACTATTGTTAAAAATAAGGTCAATGATACTGTGAGATTTACAGCAAGACTCACATTGTCCACAACAAGAATCCTCAAAAAGTTGATCGCAACAAGAACTAAGGAAACAAGTGTACCTACTCTCATTTCTTTAAAAATAACTTTTAAAAAGTCTTTAGCTGAGAGGTTGCCTGAGAATAATTGAGTCATAATTGTTGTTGATGACTGACTTCCAGCATTACCACCAGAGTCCATTAGCATAGGTATATAAGCTGTTAGGGCAACTGCTTGTGCAAGTAGACTTTCATACCTTTGGATAATAAAACCTGTCATTGTTGCGGTTATAAGACAAATTACTAGCCAGGTTGTCCTGTTTTTCGCAATAGTAAATGACGATTCATCGATGTATGATTCGCCCTGATCAGAAATACCTGTGATATTTGCAAAGTCTTCTTGTAACTCTTCATGAACTACGTCGATTACGTCTTCTGCTGGTACGATACCGATAAGCCTGCCTTCTGAATCGATAACTGGTACCTCTCCTAGGTCATATTTTATAGATAGCTTTGCTACTACCTCTTGGTCATCAGTTGGACCTACAGCTGCTGTAATTTGTTGGGTAATTGATTCTATGGTTGCTTTTTTGTTTCTGATTAAGTCTGCTATAAATACAAAACCAGTAAGAACTAAAGACTCATCAGTAACCCAGATTTGTTCAAGTTTTTCCGCATCCAAATCAGATTCCATAACTTTTTTCATAGCCTCTGCAGGAGTTTCTGTTGACTTCACTGATAGGAAGTTTACTGTCATGATAGAACCAACAGATTCTTCTGGATAGCCTAAAAGTTCGTTGATTATTTCCCTTCTGTCGCTATCAATATGGCTTGTCATTAACTTCTTAACCATATTTGCAGGAAGTTCTTGCAAGGTATCTACAAGTTCGTCTTCGTCTAGTTCCTTGACAAGGTCTTTGATATTTTCTTCTGATAGGATTTTCAAAACCCTATCCTTATTTTCTGGTTTTAGCTCTGTAAAGGTATCAGCAAGTAAATCCTTATTTAATAGCTTAATCCAAATAGCTACAGATTTTTCTGGCAATACCTCAAGTCTATCGGCTATATCAACCGGGTTCATCTTGTTGATTTCTACTTGGAGTTGTTTTAGATTATCAACGTTATAATTTCTTTCTGCCATTCATTTCTCCTATTTAGTTAAAATATTCTTTAGAATATTTTTTGTATAATGGCAAATAGAAATCCGCCACTATACTAGTTTCTTATTTTCTTACGCCTTCGATAGGGCGACGCCTTATCCATTTCTCCTCCTTAATTTCAAAAGTTTTTCTAAATAAAAATATTTTTATGTAAGATTTACATAAAACTTCCTTCATCATTATACATTTTTTGCAAGTTTTCTGCAATCATCCAAAGATTTTTGCTAGACAATCCTCAACTTCATTTAGGGAACTTATTTCTAAATCAATTGGCAAATCTAAGTGGTTCTTCTTGCTATGTGGATTAAACCAAATTGTTTTTATTTTTGCATTAACCCCACCTAGCATGTCTGATGTCAAAGAATCACCTATTATTACATAATCATCAAGGGTCCTCGATCCAATTTTTTCAAATACATATTCAAAAAATCTCTCGTCTGGTTTTTCAAAACCAATTAGCTCCGAAATAAATGACTCCTTAAGTATTTTGTTCAAATCAGATCCCTCAAGCTTTCCACTCTGGGCTGTTAGGGACCCATTTGTGACTGCATATTGGTCATATTTACTTGCTAATTTTTTTACAGCTTCCTTGCCGTAGGGATTAAAAACATAGGTCTTTCCAAGTTCAATTTGATAATTGTGGTTGAAGTCTTCAACTATATCGGTTTGTATCCCATATTTCTCAAAAAAATCCCTAAACCTACCCAATAGTACCTCATCCCTAGTAACCTCATTTCGCTCAAGCCTTTCCCAATAAATATTGTTTATATTTTTGTAGGTCTTAAGCATATCTTCGGTCGGCTTATCTAAGTTAAATATCTCAAAACACTTATATATAGCTGCTGTTTCTGCCAAATCAAAATTTAAAAGTGTCCCATCTATATCCCATAAAATTTTCTTCATATCATATCCCCTTTATATAAATATTTTACTACTCTATAAATATTATAAAACTATTTACTTTAATGACTATTAGTGTTATCCTTAACATAAGAATGTGAGGTATTTATGAAAAAAGTTATGAAAATTTTAGGTTATTTAATACTCTTATTGATAATTGCCTTTTTATGCCTTTTAGCCTATTTAATGGCAACTGAATATAAGCCAAAAGACATAGAAGAAGTAGCTATAGCCGGCTCATCACAGGATAAAATCAAAATGAACGAGACCTATAAGGCCCTAAGCTGGAATATTGGCTACGGCGGACTAGATAAGGATACAGATTTCTTTATGGATGGCGGCAAGATGGTAAATCCTATATCAAAAGACCACGTCGAAAATGCCCTAGCAGGTATTGCAAAAGAAGTAAAAAATATTAACCCTGATCTATTATTATTACAAGAAGTAGATTCTGATTCGCAGAGGACCTATCATATAAATGAAGTTGGATATTTTGACAAAGAATTTTACGGAGCATCAACCTTCGCCTATAATTACAAAGTGAACTTCGTACCATTTCCTATTCCACCAATGGGTAAGGTAAATTCTGGAATCTACACCAATTCTAAATTTGCCATAGAATCATCTTACAGGTACCAACAACCAATCCCACACAAGTGGCCAGTAAGGCTAGCAAATCTCAAAAGAGGCTTCAACGCCTCCTACCTACCTATAGAAGGTTCTGATAAGTACCTAGTATTAGTAAATGTCCACCTTGATGCCTATGAATCTGGCTCAAGCGGCAGACTTGCCCAAACAAAACAAATAATCGCCTTTATGACAGAAGAGTACAACAAGGGAAATTATTTAATAGTCGGTGGCGATTTTAACCAAGAATTAAGAAAAGATTATGTAGCAAATGTCCCAGAAGGTATTTGGAATCCATCACCATTTCCATACGATTACCTAACAGACAAAATCAAACCAGTTTTTGATGAATCTACCCACTCATCAAGACTAAATCACAAGCCATATGACCCAAATGACTCTTATGAGTGTATTATAGACGGATTTTTAGTAACAGATAATGTAGAAATAAAATCCGTTAAAGGCCAGACATTGGGCTTCGTAAACAGCGACCACAACCCAGTTTTATTGGAATTTAGTCTAAAAGAAAGTAAAGATAGATAAATAAAAATCGTCCAAGATATTTAACTCAAGATTTGAGTCAAAGTCTGCGACGATTTTTTATTTTTATGATTTCATTTTAAATCTAATTTATACATTTCTTTGCCGATTTTTTCAAAACCATGACTTTTAAATAAGCTTTGTGAAACTTGGTTAAAGTCATAAATTTCTGCCTTTAAATATGCCAGGTCTTTTTCCTTAGCCAAGGTTATCAATCTATCCAAAACCTTTCTCCCTATTTTCATTCCCCTATATTCTTTTGAAACTACAATAGCTACCATATTGTCATCAAATATTGCACAGTCTCCTATTAGTTTATTTTTATAGGCAATATAAAATAAATCACCATTTCTATCAAGGTAGCCATACATATTCTTAAGCTGATCTATATCATAAGGAGTGTTTGCATTATCAACCATTTTTACAGTTTCCACATCTTCATACCAAGGAAGGGTTAATTTATAGGAGGGAAAGTATTTTACTAGATTTATATCATCAACAAAATCTTTTGATTTATATTCGCTAAATTCCAAAATATTTACTGTTGATTCTTCTTCCATCATTCGATCCTATTCCAATTATTTTCCATAAGTTCGGTTAGGTTTTTGTAATTATTTTTAAAAAGCCTACCATTAAGCTCCACTTCGTATTGATAGACCTTGCCTAGGTGGTTGATTTTTAGTATTTTTTTGTTTCCTTCCACTAGCTCAAAATCTTCTATCTCATTCCAGGCCATAAAGAGAAAATCTTTTTTATCTGAGTTTGAAATCTCTGATTCATAGACTCCTTTTGGGTCAAAGTATAAAATGAAGGTCCTTGATGAATCCATTGTATAGTAAAGGCCGCCGATTAAAAGCCATTTGCTAATATCCTTAGCAGGGCTGTTATGCTTAAATACTATTAAATAAGACTTATCATCTCCAAATTTTTCCCTTACTTTTTTGTCCATATCATCGCTGGTGTTAAATAATAATCCCATAATATCTCCTATTTAAATATAAATACTTCCTTAATATCCTTATCAAAAACTTTACAAATCTTATAGGCCGTCTCTAGGGTTGGGCTTATGGTGTTACTTTCATATGCCATTATTGACCTACGTTTAAGACCTACCATTTTCGCCAAGGCATTTTGAGAAAGCCCCATTTCCTTCCTAAATTCTCTAATCCTATTTTCTATTACTACATCCAAACAAAAACCACTCCTTTTTTATTTATAAATCTTTAACATATTTTATCCTTGCGATTAAGGTATAAATTACAAAAATACACAAAGTTACATAGAGCTTGAATACCTTAATATCCAATACTTCAGTTGGATCATAGCCAAGAGTTTTAGATTGGATAGCTCCCAATACCAAAATAATTATTATTGACACTAAAGCACTTAATAAAAATGTCTTCACAGTGTAGTATTTTTGTACTTTGCCACCTTCATTTTTAAAATAATAAAACGAAATATAGAAAAATACTCCCAAGCCTATAATTATTGGCAAATAATTTGGAACTTCTAGAAAAAACATTGTAACTAACAAAATAAAATAAGAGACTATCGCAAAACTTATCATAAATTCCTCCTTAAATTTTGTTACATTTATAGTACTATTTATGTTACATTTATAGTACCACGAATACTAATATTAGGCAAGGTTTTTCAAAAAAATATAGCCTTTAAACATCTCAATGTTTAAAGACTATTTTCTTATCATATAAATATATCCATAACTGTATCTGGCATATCTATAAGTCTATTTAGGTCAAGAACTATCAAGTCATCATATTTTTCAGCTATTTGCCAACATTCCTTGGTTAATCTTGCCTCATCTATTACTAAAACTAATTTAGCCTTTTCTTGGTCAAGGGCCTTCCTATATTTTTCTATACTTGCTAAGATTCGCATAAATTCACCAAGACTTAAGTATGTCTTATAGCTAATATCCTTAATCTCGACTATATATTTTAGCCCATCTTTTTCTGCCAATATATCCAGATAATAAAATTTCTTAGTTTCCTTATCGACAATTTTCGGCTCAACCTGAGTTTTAAAACCATTTTTCCTGAGATTGGCATCTATTAGTTTTGCTTTGTTATATTCGCTTTGAATTGAAATATTGTTTAAAGCTCGAATTAAGTTTTTCGGTCTTATCTTAATTATGGCCTTTTTTTCGCCCTTATGTTCGTTAAAACCGACAAACATATCTCCAACTACAGTGAAATCCCCGTGGGCAACCGCATTTCTAATACACCTTAATAAATCTTCGGTCTTTGTCTTATTTTTTTGCCTAACTATAATTATCTTTTGACAAGAAGTGCAGACTTCTCCCTGGTAATAATCCCAATATTCATCAAAAATTTCTCCACCAGGCCTTATGAATAAAACATCTTTATAGCTCATTCCTAGAGAGTCTAGTACGTAATCAAAGGTCAAATTTTCGAAGGCCTTGCTCCTAATAAGATCATCGCTAAAGGACTGGACAGAATCTATATTTGGTATATACCACAGAAGCATTTGAATGGCATCCATCACATCCTTATCCCAATCTTTTGGCCTTGGCATATGGTAGATCTGATATTTTTTCGTATTTCTATCTGGGCAACATTTGTCAAACTTCATAATAACCTACATATTATCCTTCACTGCTACAGCCACCATCTTGGCTTTGGCTCTGACTTCTCCCTTGCAAGTTAGAACCATATTTACAACAGCCTTTCTCTCTCCTAATTCCTCAAGACTTGCCACAACTTCAATTTCCTCATCCATTGGAGTAGGCTTTTTGAAATCCACTTCTAGGTGGGCTGTGATAAATCTTTCGATAATAGTATCTTTAGAAAGTTCAAGTCCCTTGGCTTGGTGTTTGAAAAATGCCGCACTTGCTGTGCCATGGCAGTCAAAAATCATGGCTATCATTCCACCAAACAAATTATTTGGTACCCCACCTGTAAAAGCCTTGCCAGGCCTTACCCTTGTTATTACCTCTTTTCCGTCATCACTTGGGTAGGATTTTAGGTGTAAACCTTCTTCATTTTTGGGACCACATCCCCAACAATATTGAAATCTTTGGCCATAAGTATCTTGAATAGCAATTTTTTCTCTCATTTTCTTTCCTTTCGCTATTAAATTTCAAATCAAAATTTTGATCTATTAAGTATTTTTATTAATCATCTATTTTTTTAATTACAATTTTGGTTTCTTCTAGAGGCAGTGGGAGATTTTCGTAAGAAAAATATTCTATATTTACAACCTCAGCCATTGTTTCCCTGCCGTGATTTCCAACAGGTACAAGGACCCTATCTCCAACCTTAATTGTTTCGTCATCTGTCCTGTAATAATAGCTTTTACTATCTGGACTAAATTCAACCGATAAGTAGATATAATCAGACTCACTTCTAATTATTTTCCCGTAAATATTTGGGTCTAAAATATCTGGTATAGAGGAGTCCAACAGAATTTCTGTGAGATTTCCAATAAATATAGGGAAAAAATACGGTAGATTTCTCCTATCGTAGGTCCCTTCTATTCTTATTTCTCCCTTTTTTTCATAAGTAATTAATAACTGATAAAAATTTTTATCATCAGGGTCATAAATTAATTCATCTTTGAAATCCTCAATATAGTAAAAAACCTCAAAATTTTCCAAAAATCCTAAGAAATCTTTGAATTTATCAGTTAATTTATATGAATATTCCACTAGAGTCCCGTCTTGAAGACCTCTTTTAATATTAATAGAATCCTTATCTAGTTCTAATTCTTCCCTAATCCCCTTATAGGAAACTTCTTCATCAGTCTCTTTATTTTCTTTTATAGTCCTTTGATAATTTAGGACAATTTTTTCTATATTATCGTAGTTTTTCTTACCATCAAAGACAAACAAATCGTAATTCATTAGAAATTGTCTAACAAGCCTTGAGATCTCTTTATCTTCCAATAAATTAAATCTATAGGAAAGTGGATCAGCCTTATCTTTTTCATAAAATTCTAGGATAAAATGTGGTCCCTCTAAACTTAGAGAAAGGTCGATATTTTTCCTAAAATAATCGTTAATTATACTTATAATATTGCTTGTCCTGTATGAATCAATCTTGTATTCATATTCATCTTTCAAAATAAATTCTAAATTTCTATAATCATAGGAGAATGACTTTAAGGAGATACTTCCATCTATATCAACGCTTAAGACTTGCATATCTTCTGTATCGGTATTAGTAGCTAAGTCCGATCCTCTTATATCAGTTTTTATTATCATTTTATCGAATATATTATAATACAAAGCCTGCTCCTTTTAAGTTTTTATACCCAATAAAACCGAGTTAATAACTATTATAAGAAAGAAAAATCGCCCATTGTTTGGGCGATTTAGATTTGTTTATATTTTTGTTAGGATCTTAATTTATAATATTTCTTTCATTTGTAAATTGCCTAGTCAATTAAAAATTAATCCTCTTGTTCTTTATTTTGAGACCTGTCTAGGATTTTCATAAGATTTTCCCTACCATTTTTGAGATTTTCTTTAAAAATATTTGCTATGGTTTCCTTGCCTTCTTTGCTTGATAGGTCTTCTATATTCATCTCTCCCTTATAGACAAGTTCCATAAAGGCGATGTAGGCACTACCTAAAGCTGCTGTAATGACACCTGCTGTGCCCGCTGAGATTGCTCCTCCAGCAATGGATCCTGCAGCTGGAAGAAGTTTTAAAATATTTGCCACAAATGCCCTACCAAGTAAGGTTGCCCCACCAGAGCCAATTGTCGATGACAAGAGAGCTGTAATTACAGACTTGTTTACGTCAAAACCAAATATAACTGTAATTGAAGCTATCATTCCCACCTGGGTTGGGATTAAGAGTGCTGCATCTGCGAAGGGAATTGGTGCTGCCCCTTGGCCTGTAGCTGCAAGTGCTGCTGTGGCTACGACCTTAGAGGCTCGGCGCTTTTTTTCGGATAAACTCGCTATCTGCACATGTTGAAGAGTATCAAGAAGTTCCTCCGGCAAAGCCTCGCCCATCACTTCAATCAACCTTTCAAGTCCAAAAGATTTCACTACTCCAACATCTTCTATCTCAAAGTCCTTGGCAAGGACAGGGATAACTTGAATAATATCTAAATTTTCATCCAAAATCATCTGCCTCATCTTCTCTGCATTTTTCTTTGAAATTGACTGGGTAAGTACCACAATTATAGGTACTTGTGTGACCTGATTTTCCCTTGATAGTTCCCTAAGCCATTGTATTTCCTCAGGCTCAATCCTGTTTGATGCTGTATTTATGCAGTACCAAATACAATGGATGGCCTTATTTATATCCTTAGTGGCAAGTCCCTTGTTAATTGTATCAAAAACTTCTTTTTTTACGTCTTCTTGGACATCCTTGCCAAGTTCAAAACCCCTAGTGTCATAAATTGCAAGGGGAATATCTTTTTTAGTAATCTTTCTCATGTGGTTTGTAACAGGTCTACCCATGCCTGTTTCAGCAAGTTCGTCCTTAAAAACAGCGTTAATTAAGGTAGATTTACCTACACCAGTTTTACCTGCAACAATTATATTCAAAGTGGAAAGATTTTGAATTTTCTCATTGATTGCATCAATAGTATCTTGAGCAACCTTACCTAGGTCATTTAGCATATAAACTCCTTAGTTTTCATTTTTATAAATGAATTATAGGAATATTGTACTTTTTAGCCAATTTTTAACAATATAAGTCAAAATCAAAAATACCTGCAAAACTAAACTTCACAGGTATTATGAATCTTATTTTATTATTTTTAAATTTCTGGCCAAGTTTCTTGCTTGTAGCACATATCCCAAAACATATACTCAAATAAGCCTGTTTTAACTACTATTTCTTCAAGGACCTTTAATTCTCTTTCAGGTTTGCCTTCGGCAAGCTTATTAATAAGATCCATGGCGTTTTCATTTAGGTCTGTAAATTCATCTGATGAATACATTCCTATCCACGACCCATAATTTTCGCCCTCCAAGGCCCCCGGAATTTTGGCAAGCTCAAGGCCTATATAATTATAGCACCATGAACAAGCAAGTAGGGCTGCCGCTACGTTTTCTACCCCACCTGCCTGAGCTTTATTTAGCATATAAGAAGTATAGGCGGTATTGATTGCGGATTGATCAGTCGCTTCAAGGTCTTCTTCTGGAATGCCGAAAGTCTTAGCATAGGACCTGTGTAGGTCCATTTCCACAAATAAAACCCCATCAAGGCCCTTGGCAAAAGAATTCATTGTTCCAAGGTCTGTAGCCTTTGATGTTCCTATCGCAAATAATCTCGCATATTCAATTAGATAGACATAATCTTGCATTAGCCAATGTTTAAATTTTTCAAGGTCTAAAGTCCCATCTCCCATGCCTTGAACAAATGGATGTTTGAAGCACGCCTCCCAAATCCCCTTGATTTTTGGATAAATCCTATCAGTAAATTTTTCTGACATAAAAAACCTCCTTGTATTCACAAGGAGTTAAATTCGCTATTTTCACATCCCTCCGCTAGTCCTAACTAGATCAGGTTAAAGAGTTCGATTTCTCGTCTCAGCCTAAGCACCCCTCGTGTTAGTCCTATTATATCTAATAGGATAATTATTGGCAAATTTTTATAAATTCTTCAACATCAATAGCTTTTATTCCTTCTTTCTTTAATTCCTTTACAAAAATTCCATCACCTTCGATTAATTTTCCTGAAAATGACCCATCATATATTGTATCCACTCCACAAGAAGGACTCCTTGATTGTAAAACTACAAGTTCTGCCCCAGATTTTTTCACAAGATTCAAAGCTATTTCTGCTCCCTTTCTAAACGCAACATCAACTGAACTTCCATCTTTTGTTAAGACAACTCCATTTACGACTTCAGCCGGCCTTCTTGGTGTAGGAAGACCTCCCATAACCTCAGGGCATATGGGAACCACATCATGTTTTTCTAGAATTTTCTCTAATATATATGAGTAATTATTCCCACCATTATATTTACAATTTTCTCCTAATAAACATGCGCTCACAGCAATTTTCATAAATTTACCTCATTCTCTCATTCGTTTTGTAAGCATTTTCTCCACTTAAAATATATCTTACCACAAAAATAATGAAAAAAAATAAAAAAAAAGTTTTAATTATTAATTTTGATGGTATGATAGACTTATTAATTTATTAATGAAAGAGGAATTATTATGAAAGAACATAAAGGATTTACGGGCCAGCTTGGTTTTATATTAGCAGCGGCTGGTTCTGCAGTCGGTGTAGGTAACCTTTGGCGTTTCCCATATCTTGCGGCCAAAAATGGAGGCGGAGTCTTCCTTATCATATATTTGCTTATGGTTTTTACAGTAGGTTTTGCCCTCCTAACAACAGACCTTGCTATTGGTCGTAAAACAGGAAAAAGTGCAATCTATGCCTACCAATCAATGAGGTCAAAATGGGAATTTTTGGGAATTTTCACATTTTTTGTACCAGTAATTATCATGACCTACTACGCAGTAATTGGCGGTTGGATACTTAATTACATAAAATATTTTTTAACCGGCCAGTTAACACTAGCGGCTGATGATGCTTGCTTTTCAAATTTCATTTCATCAAGCTCATCAGTTTATTGGTCATTAGCCTTCATGGTTCTAACAGCTGTGATTGTTTTTGGTGGTGTTGAAAAAGGAATCGAAAGAGTTTCTAAAATTATAATGCCAATTCTTTTGATAATGGTATTAGGAATTGCGATTTTCTCTCTAACCCTAAAATCAACTACAGATACAGGCGACCTTAGAACTGGTCTTGAAGGACTCGCTGTGTATTTAAAACCAGATTTTACAGGCATGACCTTAAAAAGATTTTTACAAATCTCTCTTGATGCTATGAGCCAGCTATTTTTCTCACTTTCAGTATCTATGGGAATCATGATTACCTATGGATCTTATGTAAAAAAAGAAGTTGACCTAGCAAAGTCTGTTTCTGTAATTGAAATCATGGATACATCAGTTGCCATGCTTGCTGGTGTTATGATTATTCCTGCTGTATACGTATTTTTAGGCGTTGAAGGTATGTCCGCAGGACCAGGACTTATGTTTATTTCCCTACCTAAGGTATTTTTCCAGATGGGAACTGCTGGCAGAATCATAGGCTTAGTATTTTTCATACTCGCGGCCTTTGCAGCCCTTACATCTTGCATATCAGTGCTTGAGTCAATCGTTGCAAACACAACAGAAATCTTAAATACAAGAAGAAAGTCAACTACTCTTGTACTTTCTGTTGTTTATCTAATAGCCACAGCTGTAATTGCCCTTGGCTATAGCAAATTTTATGTAGAAATATCCCTACCAAACGGATCAACAGGCCAGCTTCTTGACATAATGGACTATATTTCAAATAGTTTCATGATGCCTCTAATCGCATTCCTATCTTCAATATTTATTGGTTGGGTAATGAAGCCAGAATGGATTATTGATGAAGTCGAATATGGCGGAAAGAAATTTACTAGAAAAGGTCTTTATGTAATAATGACCAAGTACTTTTTGCCAGTCATCATGTTTATCCTATTTTTAATATCAACAGGTATTTTTACCTACTAAAAAAATCGCTCCAACTGGGGCGATTTTTTATTTTAAATTCTCAATGATTTTAAGTACTTGTGGGAAATCTTCTTTCTTATATTTTTGCTTATAAATTGTTGAATCTGCATAAATTTCAAGCTTATAATTTTCCTTATCGACCTTAATATTTTTTATATTAGAAAAAGCAATTTTCCTAATAGTTGATTTTCCTAGTAAAACATAAAATCCATCTTCCCCAATTCCTTGACAATAAATTGTTGTGCAAAGGTAAAACAAAGCAAAAATTGCTGCAATACCTGACTCTATTTCCCCTCCTATTTTATAAGCTAAGACTGAGTACAAAATCCCAGCAGCGACCAATATAATTTTATAAATAGAACTTATATCTATTCTGATTTCCTTTCCCTTACTTTCTCTTAGGTTATAAATAGCAAAGGCTAAGAACATTAAAATTATTAAGTACTCCATAAATCCTCCAAAAATGAGTCAATCTCCTAATAATATTTTACCAGATTTTAAATATGAAACTAATGGGTAAATTATTAATATAAAGAAAAGAGGATATTATGAATTTATTAGAAAATTTAAAGATACTTGATTTTACTACCCTACTTCCGGGCCCATACGCAACTTGGATGCTCGCAGAAATGGGAGCTCATGTTTTAAAAATTTCTGCACCAGGCAGAAAGGACTTAGTTTTGGATTCCAAACCAAAAACACAAAATGGCCTTTCAGCCAATAGAGCATGGCTAAACAACAAGAAAAAAGAAATTTTCATAAACCTTAAAGAAGAAGCAGGCAAGAAAGAAATTGAAAGACTCATCAAAGAAGAAGGCTATAATTGCATAATTGAACAATTTAGGCCTGGAGTTATGGCTAAATTTGGCCTTGCTTATGAAGACGTAAAAGAAATTCAAGATGATATAATCTACTTAAGTCTTACAGGCTACGGTCAAGATGGTCCATACAAGGACAAGGCAGGCCACGATATAAATTACCTCGCCCTTTCAGGTCTTATGAGCTATTCTGGCAGGAAAGAAACTGGACCTGTTCTCTATGGCATGCAAATTGCTGACATTGCCTCTGCCCAAAATTCTGTTATAGGAATCCTTGCTGCCCTAAATAAGAGAAACTCAACAGGCAAGGGAACTTACATTGATGTTTCAATTTTGGATAGCGTAATTCCTTTTAATGCCATGGCTGGTGCTGGTGCTATGATGGATGGAATAAACCCAGAAAGAGAAAAAGATTTCTTAAACGGTGGATCTCTCTATGATTTTTACCAAACCAAGGATAATAAATACCTAAGCTTTGGAGCGCTTGAAGAGAAGTTTTTTGAGAGATTTTGTAAAATTATCGGCAAGGAAGAATGGATAGAAGCTGGTTGTGTATGCCCTGACTTTAAGGAAAAGAAGGAAGTCTTAAGGAAAATTTTTAAGGAAAAAACTAGGGATGAATGGACCCAAATCTTTAAAGACGCAGATTGCTGTGTAGAACCAGTCCTAGACCTTAAGGAGGCCTTGATTGACAATAAAAACTCAATAATTAGAAATTCGATCAAATCCATAGAAATAGCTGGCGAAGAGATTAAAGTTTACGCTAATCCTATAAAATTTAAATAAACTAAGTACAATTAATTTTTGCATAATGAGCTATTTTAAAAATTGCTGGTATAATAATAAAAGTATTTGGCAGTTGTCTGATGACGACTGCTTTTTTTGTTGAAAGAGTAAAGGAATATTAATGGAATTTAAAGAATTATATATATCAGAAGAAATATTAAAAGCAATAGCAGATATGGGATTTAAGTCCCCATCACCAATCCAAGAAGAAACCATCCCTCCACTCCTAGAAGGAAGAGATCTGATCGGTCAGGCTCAAACAGGCACAGGCAAAACTGCTGCTTTTGCTATACCAATTATTGAAAAAATCGATGCAAATGGAATCACCCAGGCCCTTGTTCTTTGCCCTACAAGGGAACTTTGTATCCAAGTAGCAAAAGAAATAGGAAATCTTGCAAAATATAAAACAGGCATAAAGATCCTTTCTGTCTATGGCGGAACACAGATTGTAAAGCAAATAAAAACCTTAAAAAAAGGTATAGAAATAGTTGTCGGCACACCAGGCAGGCTTATGGACCTTATGAGAAGAAAGGTATTAAAGTTAGATGATCTCAAGATAGTAGTCCTTGATGAAGCTGATGAGATGTTTGACATGGGCTTTAGGGATGACATGAAATTTATCCTTGATGCCACAAACGAAGATAGACAAACCTGCTTTTTCTCGGCAACTATGGGTAAGGAAATTACTGAATTTTCTAAAATTTATCAGACAAATCCTGTTACAGTAAAGATTAAGGCAGAAGAACTTACCGTAAATAAAATTGACCAACATTTTATAAAATTAAAGGAAGCCGATAAAGAAGAAACCCTTAGAAGACTTTTAGAAATCAATAAGCCAAGGCTTGCTATTATTTTCTGCAATACCAAAAGAAAAGTTGACAGACTTGTAGAATCCCTTAGCAAGAAAGCCTACCTCGTTGATGGACTTCACGGTGATCTCAAACAGTCTCAAAGAGATATTGTTATGAAAAAATTTAGAAATAATGCCATAAATATTCTTGTGGCAACGGATGTGGCAGCAAGAGGACTTGATGTAGATGATGTTGATATGGTAATTAATTATGACCTACCTCAGCTTGATGAATATTACGTTCATAGGATAGGAAGGACTGCTCGTGCTGGTAGGAGCGGTCTTTCCTATTCCCTTATTTCTGGTAGAGATAATGAAAGGCTTAAGGCTATCGAGAAATACACCAAGGCTACAATAAAACAAGCGCAAATCCCAAGCCTAGTCCAAATAGATAGAAACCAAGAGATAGCTGTGGTTGAAGATATTATTGAGAAACTTGAAAATTATACTAGCCTTGAGAAAGAAAAATCAATCCTCATTAGGTTGATGGAAAAAGGCTACGATCCCTTTGTTATTTCCCAAGTCCTCTTGTCAGATAGGCTAAATAAAGACAATCTAGACCACCATGAAAAAATAGCTGGCGTTGACACACCAAAGGAAAAACCCAAATCCTCTAAGAAAAAATCTAACAAATATAAAGACGAAAACATGACAACCCTCTTTTTAAACAGGGGTAAGATGGATAATTTCACCAAGGATAAGATAATAAAAGCATTAAACAGGCTCGCCCATGTTCCAAATAAAAAAATCGGTCAAATCAGGATTCAAAAATCCTATAGCTTTGTAGATGTAGAAAAAAGCGTAGTCTACGATTGTATAAGAGGTCTTGATAATAAAAAGATTAATGGCAAAAAGGTAAAAATAGAAGAATCCAAAAACTAAAAAAAATAAAAAAAATGATGAGCCAGGAGAAATTCTCACCAGCTCATCATTTTTTATTCGCTTTTTAAAACTTCTTCTCTCTTAGCCTTGTTTTCCTTAGCTTTTTCAAGGAAATTTTCTTTTGCGTAGGCAATGATATCGTCTGATTCATACATGGCCTTACCATCTATAACCATACAAGGAACTTGGACCTTGCCGCCTACTGCAATTAGCTTATCCTGGTTTTCATAGCCAGAATTCACATCTTCGGTATTGTATGACGGAAATTTTATTATGTCATTTTCCTTAAAGAAATTTAAAACTTTAAGGCAAAATGGACAATCTGGTTTAAAATAAAGTTCAAAATCCCATTCTCTTTTAATTTCTTTTCTCATAAAAAATCCTTTCTTTCCATTCTTCTATATTCCTACCCTATTCTTCTTATAAAAAAACTTTCGTTTAAAATTATTTCATTATAAAAGCAAACTAAGGAAAACCTCAGTCTGCTCGCTTATCATTTTATATTGTGTTTTTCCATTTTCTCTTTAAAAATATCTGTGATGATTTTTCTTAACTCTTCACGCTCTTTTTCAGGAAGGTCTCCTGGCCTTTTGGCTACTTCAAAGAGTTCTGGATAATCATTTGCAATTCTTTCAATTGTTTTTGTTGTAGAATGGCTTCTAACAAAAAATGGAATTTTTTTAATCCATTCTTCTGGCACTAGGTCTAAGATCTTTTGGCCAGCTTCCTTATCAGTAATTTCTGCAGTTGAAAGTCCTTTTTTAATAGCATCTTGTTCTTTATCTGTAAAATCAAATAATTTCATATATACTCCTTGATTAGTTTATTTAGTTTTGTCAGTAGGCAAAATATATTAATAAGTTTGTAATTCACCGCTACGAAATATTTTTACCCACTTATTCACAAATCAATCTTACACTTAGAAATTTTGGTATTTTTTTGACAAATTAATAATAAATAAAAAGACTATTCAATCTTCTAATATTTTTGACAAAAGATAAGGATCTTTGCCTTGGGTCTTCTTGCCATATTCAATAGCAGAAACAGGACATTTTGAAATGCATGCTGAACAATGGGTACAGTTGCCATTCCATACAGGCCTAGCTTTCTTATAAGTAATATTATTTAATACGCAAACTTTCTCGCAAAGTCCACATGAAATACATTTATCGGTCGCATAAAATTTCTTGTCCTTGGCTATAAATTTAAAAAATATAGGATTAATGACTGCTGATTGAAATTTACCGACTATACCAACTTTCTTTTCAGGAAAATTTTCCATATTTTTTATGTAACTTACAATATTTCCTATCTCATTTTTAGCCCCTGCGATTATTTTCTTATTTGTTTCAGGACTATCAAGATCAAAAAGCATAATATAATTTTCAGGCATTTTGACCCCATAAAGCCCCTTAAAATTAAGGTCTAGCTTATGTAAATCTTCTTTTATGTAATAATAGGCATTGCCACAAGAATCTCCATAATCCATCACCACATAAAAATCCCTGCTCCCCTTAAAATCACAAGTTAACAAATATTTTGATAAAAATAAAGGGACTCTCCAAGAATAGGTCGGACAAACTAGGACAAATGGACTATCAGATTCAAAAACACCAGATCTACCTTCTTTTATATAGGAAAATAAGTCCACAACTTCATCCCCAAGCTCATCACCAAGAGATTTAGCCAAAAATTCACTATTACCTGTAGCAGAAAAATATAAAATCATTTCTTCTCCTTAACTAATATCTATTTTAAAAGATTCCCTTAAAGGATTAAGAACTTTTAAAACATCACCTAATTCGACTTCACTAAGGTTTGTCAGATAAACTTCTCTCCCATAATGGGCACTGCAATAATTATCCCCAATTTCAAGCCTAATGAATGGACTATAATAATCCATACCATCGTCATTTTTTACTTTATAAGACTCCTTAAAATCTTTTATCATTTCCCTATTTAAGATGCCTTCAAAATATATTTGATTTTTTTCTTTAGCGATTTTAAGGTCATTATAATAAGTAGAAAGTTTTTCTAAAATATCAGTCTGATTTCGATCAATACTTGCTTTGACTCTTAATCCTGGCTTTAAGAAAATTTCTAATATGTCAAGCCACCATTTGTGATTTGCCTTCACTATTTCATAATCGATTAAGAATATATCTAGGTTTACCATTTTTCTATGCAAGCCACCAAGTTCCGTCATGTCTTTGGTAGAGGTTACCAATCCTTTCTTCGATAATATTTGAATCCAAGTCTTTAACAATTAACTTATCATAATAAGAATAGTCTTCTCCTGCACTATCCTTTTCATCATCCCAGCCTTCTTCTATCCAACGATTGATATAGACCTTACCATCGTCTATCAAAAGTACCGATTCGCTTCCAGCAAGTTTTATTGTTTTCCTGTAAGGATAGTAAATTTCTAAGTTCTCAGAATCTTGGCTTATTAGGTGGAGGTCAGATCCGATAAGCTCGAGATTATAGGTGGATAGGTCTTTTATCTTGTAGTCGATAATTTTTTCTAAAATTTCACCTGGATAATACTTATAAATATTTGCAAGACCCTCATTAAAGTCTACTTGCAAAATATAAAAAATCCCGTCAATAAATATCGGCCTTCCATAGCTTACATTTTCTTTTTGTTCAAATAGAAGTGAAACTTTTCTTGTTTGATAGTCATAAAATCTTATCACAGATCCCTTATAGGATCCGTCGTATTTAATTATGTCTTCTATCTCAAAAAAATCATCCATATCGGATAGAGCGTATCCAAAACGTGCTTGGCCTGGTATTTCATCAACATATTGACCTTTAATTTCTGAAAATTCTTTAATAAATTTATTCATATTTCACCTTCTATTGTCCACTTTAATTTTATTGGATAAATTTCTATTACAAAATGATTGACAGCTAGGCCAGTATCTGGGAAAGATTCTGCAAGGTCAATTGTTAGTTCTCCTAGCTTTACTTTTCTAAAATCATCCTTATTTCCAATAATAATATACTGGGCTCCCAAATATTCAATATAGCCCCCACTTGGCTCTCCTGGCATGGCTTCAAAAGGCTTTTCTATATCAACTCCTATCTTATCTAAGTAATCTGCCAAGTCTGGATAGGCCTTCCTAATCTCTTTTATATAATTTTTGCAATAAGCGCAATCACATAAGTCATCATAATCTTTATAAAATTGTCTGGTTTTTTCTATATTCATTTATCTTATCCCAAAGGCCTGTTCTTGGTCATCATCTAAGAAAAGTCCCGATTCGCTCTCCCTTACTGTAAGATATTTCATATCTTGTTCCTATAATTTAGATTTTTAATAAAAATATAATTATAAATGAAAATTATGCCAGCAAGTAATAGAGCAAAGCCAAGTCCTGTGTAGAAAAAGGCAATGAAAAATTCAGGTATTTTACCACTTGCACGAAGTCCTATACCCATAGACATCATAAAGACCATAATCAAGTAAGATTTGGCATCAAAAAAATTCCAAAATGGCCTTTTATCTTCATAGGCTAAAATTCTTTTTGTGTGTTTTTCGCTCATCTTATAAAACATAGTTCCAAAAATTATGAAAATCAAAATAGTAAGGGCATACAAATACCAATTTTTATCAATCAAACCAAAAGATAAAGTCCCAAGTCTTGCCACATTAAAGCCCGCAATTAACCACACTATGCCTGCAATTAATAATAAAGTTCTCTTTTTAACTTTCAAAATATACTCCTTTATAATTTTTCCCAAAAAACCTCTAAATCTTCCTATTAAAGCTAGCTCCCAAAAAAGATCCAACAAGGGATATAACCCCATAGGCAAAAACATAAACAAAAGCACTTTCGTTATAAAAAATAAATATCGATGGGATAAAAACAAGCATCACAAAAATTGGATAAAGCCAAGAAAATGAATTTTTCACGCCATAAGCTAAGGATGTTAAAAAACAACCTAAAGGCATCAAGATTAACAAGATTATCATAGCAGATCCAGTATCTATCATAAGGGTTGGCAATAGATAAAACATTCCAATATTTATCAATAAGTAGGGCAACATTTTTTTTATTTTTTCCATAACCTGACCTCCTAAATATATATAAATTATACCCTATCAAAAAAGTAGGTATAGCTTTTTCTTTCAAAATATATTATAATCAAGTCAAGAAGGAGCTGGGTATGGAAGAAAAAAGAAAACTCAAATTAATTATCGGTGCCTTTATATTTTTGCTGGTTATAGGTGTCCTTGGCTATATGGTCTTACTAAAAGTAGACTTTGTTGATGCCCTCTACATGACTGTAATAACCATATCTACAGTTGGTTTTGGCGAAGTAGGCACAACTAGCGATGCATCAGAACTTTTTTCTATTTTTATGATTTTTTTAGGTGTAGGTATAGTTGGTTACACCTTTACGTCTGTTGTGGCGATGTTTGTAGAAGGAAAACTTGGCGACTTATGGAAGGGAAGTAAGATGGATAAAAAAATTTCGGCTCTAAATGATCATTACATAATTTGTGGTTCAGGAGAGCTTGCAGAAGTCATTATAGATAAATTTATAAAAGAAAAGTTAGACTTTGTTGTTATTACAAATAATCGTGAAGATTTAGACGATTATAGTCATCATGATATTTTAGTTATTGAAGGACAATCCACAGAAGAAAATGTCCTCGACCACGCTGGAATCATGAAAGCCAAGGGTCTGATTTCTACCCTTGATACAGAAGTCGATAATATTGTTACAGTCCTAACCGCAAGGAATATGAATAAGGAAATATATATTATATCAAACGCTATAACAAAGTCAGGCAGTGATAAGCTAATGAAAGTTGGGGCTAATAAGACATTATCAGCCACAGAAATTAGCGGCAAAAGAATGGCATCTCTCGTGATCAAACCAAATATTATTTCGTTCTTAGATGTAGTCACAAAAGTCGGTGATGTTGAGCTTGACCTTGAGGAAGTTATAGTCAGGAGTGGTTCCTACCTAGAAAATAAAAACCTAATAGAAGCACAAATCCCAAACAAAACTGGCCTAATAGTCCTAGCTATCAAAAAATTTGAAGATGGAAAAATGATTTTCAACCCTCACGGGTCCTACACTTTTAAAATAGGTGACGTTTTAATAGTCCTGGGACAAGAAGAACAAGTTGATAAATTAAGAAATTTGGGAGATGAAAGTAAATAAAAAAGTCAAAAGAAAAAGCCAAGTCAAAATCTTAGGAGAATTTAATTCCCATTTGAATTTGAACTTGGCTTTTTCTTTTAATTTTTACTTATTTTCGTTAGTATAAATTCTTTTCCCTTTTGGAGATATTGTTGGATAAGCTAGAAACTTATTTAAAGCTGCAAACATCTCTTCACTTGTCACATGTTCTAGCAAATCCGATTGGTCATGGACAATTTCTCCACTAAGCCCAAGTGCATCCACAAGGAAACATTCCCAAATCCTGTGTTTAGAAAGAATCTCCTTGGCTTCCCTATCTCCCAAATCGCTTAGGTGAATCTTGTTTTTTTCTTGAATTACTAGGCCATCATCCACTAGCTTTTTGATCATTTCGCTAACAGATGGTCTACTTATAGAAAAATAATCAGATATATTTTTATTGCTAGTATAGCCCTTATCTTTTGAAAGCCTGTATATAGCTTGAATGTAGTCTTGTCTGATAGAGTTCATCGCTTACCTCATAGTCCGTAATCTTTTATTAAACTTACATATAAGATTCTACCCTTTTCAGTTAGTTTATAAATACCTCCATCAACCTCAATCTTATTTTCAGAAATAAGGATTTGACTATATTTTTCAATATCTTCTTTTTTCCATGATAAGTGCCTATAAATTGTTGATAAGCCTAACTCTTCGCTAGCATCTTCTTGGGCTTGGTGGTTGCCAACGTGCATCAAAAATACGTCTTTTTTAAATTCCCTATGATTTTTCTTTCGAGTTAAGATTTTCATCAAAAATCCATTTTTATTAAATAAAAATGTAATTAGGAAACTTATGCCAGCCATAGTTGCAGACATACCTGACATTGACAAATTATAGTACATAGCTAAGACAAATCCAAGTATAGAATTTATTATAGCATATATAACTGAAATTATTATCATAGTTCTGAGATTTTTGCTTATAAGATATGCACTCGCTGCCGGAGCAATCAAAAAGGAGATTACTAAAATTGCCCCTACTGCCTCAAAGGCAACCACTGTCGTAAATGATGTTAAGGTCATTAGACCATAAAATAATAGCACTTCTGAAAATCCTGCAATCTTTGCAAATTCCGGATCAAAAGTAGTTAGTTTTAGTTCTTTAAAAAATACGACTATAAAACTTAAATTTATAAGCCCAATCACAGACATTTGCAAGAGGGATTTTGGTATTTCGTAGCCTAAGAAATTCATAGTATTTAAAGGCGCCATAATTACTTCACCCATTAAGACAACATCCACATCTAGGTGGACATTTCTCGCATATTTTGTAATGAGTATAACTGCCAGAGCAAAAAACATTGGAAAAACAATTCCAACTGCATCATCATTTTTTACAAGTTTGGTTTTGGATAAAGATTCTATGGATAACACAGTTATTATCCCAAATATCGCCGCTCCAAATACCAAGTAGACCGAAGTGATATCCTTAACTATGAAATAGGCTAATACAATTCCCAAAAGGATTGAGTGGCTAATTGCATCTGCTAGCATTGAAAGTCTTCTTAAAACTAGGAAAACTCCAATTAAAGAACAAGCTATAGCTGTGACGAGAAGAACCAACAAGGTTTGATAATTAGATACAAAAGAATACCTTAAAAAATCAAGCATATTTTTTCCTCCCAAGCTGTTTTCTAATCCCCCTAGGTCCGATTAACATGGAGATAAGGGAAATAAAGCTCATTATCAAAATAATTGTAGATCCCGTACTCATCCCGTCATAAGCTGTGGATATATAGGTGCCGATAAAAGCTGATACCCCACCGCAAAGCCCTGCAATTATTAGCATTACATTGAATTTATCAGTCCATTGAAGGGCTGTAATTGCTGGCACTATGAGCATGGATGAAATCAAAATCGCCCCAACAAGCTTAAGGCCAGTTGTGATTAAAAGCATGGTTGCAAGGAGTATTACTGTGTTCATTATGCTAGGTTTTATGCCGATTGTTTTTGCATAGACTTCATCAAATACATAGACCTTTATTTCTTTATAAAAAGTTAATAAAAGCAATATTGAAAAAATTGATACAATAAAAATTATCTTAACATCATTTTTCATAATATATGAGGCCTGACCGAAAATATAGTTTTTTAGGCCAGATTGAGAAACACATGCATAAGTAGGATTACCTTGGATATAGGATTTTAAAACCATACCTAGTCCAAAAAAGCTCGATAATACGATAGCTAATGTCGCATCGAGGTCTATTTTTGAGTTATTTGCTATCATATCTATCAGGAAAAATGAAATAGCTCCAGCAATAGCCGCTCCAAGCAAAAGAACAAGGGGAGATTTTTCCATTGATAGCATAAAGGCGATAACAATTCCAGGATAAGTAGAGTGACCAATGGCATCTCCTATCAAGGACTTACCCTTTAAAACGCTTATAGATCCAATTATACCAGTAGCCATAGCAAGAATTACCGTACCAAGAGCCACTATTATGAAAGAATAATTTCTAAAAATATCCATAAACTTACCTCACAAAAGCCTTGTCTACATTTTCTTTTGTGAAAGCCTCGCTAACAGGACCTTGGGCAATGACTTTTTTATTTAAAATCACTATATGGTCAAAATATTTTTCTATAGTATTAAGGTCATGGTGGACAACTATGGAAGTTTTTCCCTTATTTTGAGAATCCTTCATAAAATCAAAAATAATTTTTTCTGTCACCTTATCCACACCTGCGAGAGGCTCGTCCATAAAATATATTTCTGCATCTTGGCAAATGGCCCTTGCTATAAAAACTCTTTGCCTTTGGCCACCTGAGAGTTCTGAAATTTGCCTATCTTCAAAGTCTTCCATGCCAATTTTTTTTAAGGCTTTTCTAGCAAGACCGTAGTCTTCCTTAGTCGGTCTTTTGAGCCAACCAAGGTGAACATACCTGCCCATTAGAACAACGTCTAATACTGTAGTTGGGAAATCCCAATTTACTGAAGCAGTTTGTGGTATATAGGCAATTTTTTTCTTAACCTCTTCAAAGGACTTGCCCATGATAGTAACAGATCCTGATAATTTTTTCTGTAAATTAAGGATTCCCTTGATCAAGGTTGATTTGCCCGCCCCATTAGGGCCGATAATCGCAGTTATTGAATTGTTTATTATATCTATATCATTATCCCAGAGGACCGGCTTATCAGCATAAGCTATTGTCATATCCTCTACTTTTATGATTACATCCTTCAAAATTCCACCTATTTCAAGTTTTCTACTATTAAATCAACATTATGCTTGTACATGTCAATATATGTGTCGCCAGCTTGGCCTACTGGTGCAAGAGAATCTGAGAAAAGTTCTTTGCCCTCACCTGACACAACTTTTACATCAAAGCCCTTAGCCTTTACAGCTTCCTTTAATTTTTCCATCCTCATTGGGTCAGTTGTTGACTCTGCAAAAATCGCCTTGATTTTGTTTTCAACAATAAAGTTTACAGTATCTTCAATATCCTTATTTGCAACTTCGCTGTCTGTAGACACACCTTGTGGAGCCTTTACAGGAATGTTGTAAGCTCTTGAAAAATAATTAAAAGCATCGTGAGGAGTAATCAAATATCTGCTAGCTTCTGGAATTGAGTTTATTTTTTCCTTATTTTCCTTATCAAGTTCATCAAGCTTTGCAAGATAATCTTCTAGATTTTTCTCTATATTTTCTTTTTCTTCAGGAAGAAGTTTTTCTAAATCTTCAGCAGCATTTTTTGTGGCTTCCTTGTAAAGTTTTATAGAAAACCAAAAGTGTGGGTCAACAACAACCTTTCCACCCTCTTCCATTTCACCAATATCTTCTTTTTTGAAAGTTCTAGAAACTGCAGAACCCCTCTTCTCTAAAACATCAACCATCTTGCCCTCAAAGTGAAGACCGTGGTATAAAAGAAGATCAGCCTTTTTAATCTTTTCCAAATCTTGTGGTTTTGCAGTATAAAGGTGTGGGTCTTCGCCAGCAGGAATAATTAATTCCTTGTCAACCTTATCCCCAACCAAGTTATCAACCATGTCATACAAAAAAGAAGTTGTAACTGTAACCACCTTCTTGCCACCATCTTGATTAGCACCTTCTGATTCTGTATTCTTTTCGTTTTTTGAACAGGAACTAGCAATGATAAGCATTGCAAGGACCATTAATATTTTTTTAATTTTCATATTTCCTCCAATAAATTAATTCTAATTAAAAGTTAGGCATACCTAACTATTTATAGTATAGCCCCAGCTTTTATTTTTGTCAATTATTTTTTGATAATAATTATCATTTGATTGTAGTTGTAAGAAAAAATTCACATTATCTAGGAATTCAATTTTAAAACCTATGAAAAAGAGTCTTAAAAGACCTAATAATCTTAAAAGACTCTGCTATTATTGAAAAAACAAATATTAAATTTTATCATCGCTTCAACTTACGATTAAATTTAATAAATTTATTTAAGATACTTATTATATTTTAAATAAATTTTATGGATTAAATCTGAAAACTCTTCAGACTTTGACTCCATAAGTCCATGACTGGTATTCTCCATAAGATACAATTATTTTTCTGGCGCCTCTAGCTCATCAAAATATTCTCTCGCTAGTTTGTAATTAGCCTGATAATCCATATCACCATTAATATTTATATATGGAACTTGATAAGTGTACTTTCCTTTTATGGAAAAATCCTTAAATTCATCTGACCTATAAAAATCAAAATATACTTTAATGTCTCTGCCAAAATAAGCAGCCCAATCTTTTATTGAGTAATTCGGATTGAATAAAAGAGTTGTAAAAAGATTATAATCTGAACCATCTTTCATCATATCGTATCCATATTTATTTAAAATTATATTTTTTATTTTGATATTTTTCAAGTTGATTTCTTCAGGATTGTAAGTTTCTAATAGGTTCATATCTCCATGGTTATTTGCCGCCCATTTTATCACCTCTTCTTTAAAGGCCTTTTCATTTTCTACAATATCAACTATTTGGCCAGTGCCAATATATAAATTATAATAATTAGGATAGGCTTGGACGAGATTTGCCCCATATAATGACCCCCAAGAATGACCCAGAATACTTATTTTATCAACTCCCAGATATTTTCTTAGAAATTCAGTCATTTCTTTGCCATTTTCCATAAAGTCTCTCTCGTTAGCTTTATATTATTTTGATTTTTATCATAACTTTTTCCACAATTTCTCTGATCCCAAGTCACAACTGTGAAAATATCCGCCCATTTTCTTGTGAAAGCATAATCAATTTCACTAGTAGCTGAGCCAGGCCCTCCGTGCAAATAAAGTAAAACTGGATTATTTATATCTTCACCATAAATGTTTATCCACTACTTTGTTCCGTTAATTTCAACATACATCGACTCATTTATTCCACCCTTTGGCCTTGATTTATTAAAACACTTCCCCAAAATTGTAGTCCCAAAATCAAAAATATTGATATAAGCAAAATAGACAAAATTATTTTCAAAAATTTTTTCATAGTATTTTAAATTTCCCAAAACCTATACATTTCAAAACTAAGTATTACTAGAATCTGAGTCATAGCAAGAAGACTATTTATAAAAAACTTATATTTTTCTTTCTCACTAGCCTTGTTATAATATTTTCTAAATCCATTAAAAACAAAATATGCCATTAAAAGAATTAGAGGTAAAAATATTGCACTTTGAACCATGTATGAAGCCCTGATTCCAATATTTCCAGTACCATAGCCATGGCTAAGTCTAAAAAAAAATAATTAGCAAATTAATAAATGATATTGACATCAAAACAAAAATAAAATATGAATCCTTACGAATCTGCGCAAGATTCTTTAAATTTCTCTTATTTTTTATCTTCTCTTTAATCAAGCCCCTAGAATAACCTTCACCAAACCATATATGCCAGCAAGAATAAAAAACACCATAAATAAAATATTTGTAAGAGCCTTAGGTGTAGATATAAGAAAATCTGAAAATTGGATCTCAACTATCTCATTTTCTTCATACCACCAATTTTCCAAATCTTCTTCTCCATAGGAAGTTACTCCCAAAGCACTAATAAATTTTAGTGGTCCTGTCATTATCCCACGAGTATTTAAAAGAAGACCTTTAGGGAACATCCATTTTAATTTTAGTTAAGTCAGAATCTTTAAATTTATCAAAAATTAATTCATACATATCGTAATTATAAATAGTTTCATGGGCTTGATTAGTCATAAGAACCATTACAACCCCACTAATAGGATCAAATTGCAACATAGCTGAGCAATCAAAAGTATTACCCCCATGGCCAATAGTTTTAAGGCCATACTCACTTGCAAAAAAACCATAGAAATTTTTAGGAATCTCTGTTGGTCCGTAAAAACTTGTAGGAGTGTAAATCTTTTTTAGAGTGCTTTGATTTTTAAAAAGTGGAGAAAAATTATTATCACCAGAAGTAAGAGCACGAGCTAATTTTGCCAAATCGCCTATTGTGCCCATTGCACTGCCAGCAGGATAAAGATGAATATAATATATTCCAGGTCCTTCAATTTTTTCTCCCTTTGTGTCATAACATTTAAGCTTAAGTCTTTGATTTTTAACCCACTCATTATCATCAAATACAGGACTTATTGAGCTATGGTCCATCTTTAGAGGTCTAAAAATATTTTCATGAACATAATCTACATAATCCATACCTGAAACTCTCTCGACTATAAAAGCTCCAAGAGCCGCTGCCCAATTCGAATATCCTGTATGTTGGACTGGCTCATAGATTTACCTGGGTTGATTAGTGCTAAGAGTATCATCAAGGCTTTTTATTTCCGAAGGATCTGTAGTTTGGATAAAATATGTATCTTGGAGACCCGCCTTATGATTCATTAGATCTAAAATAGTAATTGGCTTGTCATAACTTAGATTATTGAGGAAATCATCTGGTAAATACTACCTTATATCCCTATTTAACTCAATTTTATCAGCTTCATAAAGCTACATAATAGAAACCCAAACTAATAGTTTAGAAATTGATCCCCACTCGTAAACAGAATCAAAATCAGCCTTAAGTCCAGCTTCCTTATCCAAATATCCAAAATAATTTGATTCCTGTCGTACACAATCACATTTAGACCATAAGTTGTATCCTTATTATTGCCTAAATAACTTTCTATCTCTTGTGGCAAATCTTCGTATTTTATTCCAGATGGTAAATATTTTTGTGCTTTACTCGCCAAACTAACTGGTCCAAAGATAATAATAAAAACTAAACTGAATATTAATGAATCTACAAACGACTTTACTAGATTTTTCATAAAAACACCCCATTTTTCTTATAATTTTATAATAGAAGCAGATTCTATTTTTTATGTAAGAATAATATTAGGAATGTATAAAGTTTTTAATTATAATAATTCTACTAAGATTCCCCTTTTTCCGTTTCAAGTTTAATTAAAACTTCTGTATGGGGTAAATATTTTATATCAGCCAAAACATTATCATAAGGTCCCCACTTTTCCTTTTCTCTATCGTATGTTTCTCCATTAATATCAAAGATTTTTATCTCGCCATTTTTTGTATATCCAATCAAATGATACTTTACAGAATATTCATTGTTATAATCTCCCTCAAAGCTTACATAATCTAGCTTTATGGATTTTGGATTGTCAAGATATTCCAAATCTAGTATTGGTGCTTTTAATAAAAGATAAATACCCAGAATAGAAAAGACAAGACAAATCCACCAAATAATACTTGCTCGATCCCTCTCCCTAAAAAAATAGGTCGCAAAAAGTGTTGTACAAATAATCAAACTAATAAAAACTCGTAAAATGGCGTCACATATTAATCCTATTAAGCCCTCTCGATAGTAGCCATCAGCATTTTTTAAGATAAGATAAAAAGAAATTATCCCAATTACTCCAAGTATTATTAAGATAATTATAAAGATAATTATAAGGACAATCCTTCTTATTTCCAAATATTTCCTACGATTCATCTATATCTCCTGTATTATAAAATATTTTAGTTTTAATCCAAATCATCCTTCTTATCTAATTTCAATAAATATAAACAATAGAAAATAGCCACTATAATTGTAAGAATAATATAGATCCATTTTGTCACTTGGTTTTCTACACCAAATTTTGAAAAAGCATTTATTAGGCTATGGGCGATAATACAAGGAAATAGGCTGTTCCTTTTATAAAAAATAATAACCAAAATAAATCCCCAAGCAATGGCAAAAATTATTTGAACTAGGGTTTCTAGACTTGCTTGACCTGCAAAAAGATTAACAATATGACCAAGACCGAAAGTTATGCCAACTATAACTATAGCTTTTTTAGGCCCACTTTTTTCTTGCAAAGCCTTGAAAAGAAATCCACGAAAAATAATTTCCTCAATATAAGCAATAAGTATCATAGATAACACTGCCCATAGCTGTGAAAGTCCAGTATAAGATAAGCTAAATCCACCCCATAGATTCCCCGTTGCAAGAATCCAGACTGGAAGAAAATATAGATATCTTTTTGAATTTTTTGGATACTTATCTAAACCATATTTCTCAACCAGCTTATATTTCTTGATAAAAGTTGTAATTATAATAGATAACACAAGAAGAAATAAAAACATAAAGATACTAGCATCCCCAAATTTCCCCATAATTGGTGCAGCCAGCAAACAATAAATAAGGATCCAGAAAAGTGCAAAATTAAGCTCGTTTTTTTGATAAAGTTTATACATCGGCTTCCCCTAATTTTTTAAATATATGTTGAGTCTTAGTGTTATTTTCACTATACTTAGCAAAAATACTGGAGCTAGTTTGTATAAAAAATTTTACAAATTAAATAAAATTATTTATTGAATTTAAATATAAATATTAAAAAAATACACCCCAAAATCAAATTTAGATTAGGAATGTATTGAAAACTATATTAAATTTAATATTCACATATTATTTTTATTATTTTTCCTTTTCTATATTAATAAGGGCAAGAAATATAGTTAGGGCGAACAAGAATATGGCGAATATACCATAAATCGGTATAGCTTGTACTATGCCTAGTTTTATTAATCCACCTATACAGTAGGCATAGATAGCAAACCAGAATATTATCAATGTCCAATCTTTATTCTTTGCCAACCTAATTTTTTCTCGATTTCTCATTAACTCGGCTAATAATTTTATAAAAATAAATGTCCGTAAAAGACAAAATGCAATGCAGGAGAACCATTCATCACTTATTTTATCTAGGAAAAGGGCAAGATAAGAACAGATTCCTACAAAAATCACTCCACCAGATCCGATTAAAAGTGACTTGCCTAGATTTATTTTTGACTTGTTATTTTTCTTTTCCCAACTTTTTAAGGTCATGTAGACTATGAATGGGACTTCAAACATATAGCCCAGGAAATTGACCCAAATTACTGACATAAACATATGGTGGTTGATTGCTAGATTTATTTCTCGACCGTCCCAGACCCAGAATCCACCGTCTAACCTAATCGCAACAACGTCCAGCAGCAGATCCATGCTTACTATTAGCCAACCAGCGAATAGGGCTGTCATTAATTTATTAAAATGAAATTTTCTCGCAATTCTTAGGGCACATACTGTTATCCCACCCCACATGAGTCCTCCAAAAAATGGAAATTGATAGGGCCTGAAGCCTATGCTTATGAAAAAATCGTCGCTGTAATGGTAAATATCAGTTAGCCTTACAGCCAAAAGTTCCAAGGAAAATCCTGCCAAGGCGCCTGATATCAAGAGTCCCAATTCCATATAATTTTTAGATTTATAAATGTCTACAACCAGTAATATGACTATAAAATAACAAATCAGCTCAAAACTATTTATCCAATTCATTTTAACTTCCCTTATTTAATTAATTATGGTCTAAAATATGTTCTTTGCTTAAAAGAAAATCTCTGTGCTCATGCCTATGTCTTCCATTCTTTATAAAGTGTTCGTGATCGTGAGCGTGGCTTATCTTATGGGTATGGATTCTTCCATTATGAAAATGTACTATTAAATGGTTATGGGTATGGTTGTGGTGTTTTGCCATGGTGTCTTTGACTACAAAAATTGTCCCAACAATCATGAGGCTAAGTCCAATAAAATACATAGGGGTTAATTTTTCGCCATTGATCAGAAAGGACAATAAGGCTCCTATAAAAGGTGCCACTGCATAATAAGCACTGGTTTTGGCAGCTCCCAAATCTCTTTGGGCTCTTATATAAAGAAAAATACTAAGTCCATAAGCCACAAAACCTAAAAGCATTACCAAAATAATATATTTTATAGGCGGGAATTTCTCTCCAATAAAAAGACCAATTAGAAGAGAGCCTCCTCCCGAAAATATTCCCTTTAGTAAAACAATTTGATAGGTAGACTTATCTGCAATTTTTCTAGTGCAGTTGTTTTCTAATCCCCAGGATGATGTAGCGAGAATTACAAAAATAGATCCAATAGAAAACTTAAAGCTATCAGCTCCTTCAAAGGATAATAAAATACATGATGAGCTAATAAAACCTATAGCTATCCAAAGTCTTGCTGAAACTTTTTCCTTAAATATAAATAAGGCTATAAGGGTTGTCGCTACAATTTCAAAATTGCCCAATAAAGATGCGTTTGATGCTGTCCCATACTCGATTCCTAGCATGAGAAATATCGGTGCCACAATGTCTAGGACTATCATGCCTAGGCTGTAAGGCAAGTCTTCCCTTCCTAGTCTAGTATTTTTATTTTCGTCCTTATAGTGAAATAAATATATTATTCCAACCCCTAGGCCAGCACCTAGGTATAAGAATCCCGCCATGAATGTAGGCCCAACATTATCAAGTAGGACTTTTGAAAATGGTGTGCTTATGGCATAAAATATTGCTGCTAATAGGGCGAGTAAGATTGGCCATAGTTTACTTTCTCTATTTACAATATTATTTTTTTCTAGCATGTAAATAATCCCCCATTTTCTTGAAAATATACTAGTATCACTAAATATTTTACCTTTTTAGAAAAAATAGGGGATTTTTTATTTACTTATTTATCAAAATGATTTTCGTAGTTTGAAATCAAGAGCCTAAGTCTTTGAACTTCGTCTTTTAAAAGATCCCTTCCTACATCTGTAATGATGTAGTGTTTACCTTTTTGGTCCGCTTCGACCCTTTTTATCAAATTATTTTCTAGAAATTGGGCAAGGAGAGCATAGAGTGTGCCAGGTGCTAGGGATACCCTGCCCTTAGTTATCTCCTCTACCCATGATGTGATTTCTGCCCCATTTCTCACTTCTCCCAGGGCTAAGAGAGTGAAATACATTGGTTCTGTTAAGGTTTGAAATTGATCTCTTGCCATTATTTTGCCTCGAGTATCTTTTCTATATCTTTTGTGACTTTTTCATCATAGATATTTCCATCAACTTCTAAAACTGTATTTCCATTTAAAATCAAATAGGAATCCTCATCAGCAAGGCTGTAAGTTTTATCATAAGTAAAATCTTTTGAAAGATCTTTTACAAATTCTGCCCTATATGGATGGTTTTTAGCATTTTTAAGAATTCTATCAAATAAATCTTCCGCAAGCCCTTCAGAATTTACAACAGTTTTTCTTATATCAAGGTCATGAGATTTTGCTCTAAAATCTTCACAGCTTTCCGCCAAGAAACTTGTAGATTCTTTCCTTACAGAAAAACCAGCTATTTCTTTTGTTTGTAAGTCATCTTTTAATGCAAGCTTACCAAGCATACCAAAATTAGATACGCTAAAAACTATAAACATTATTACTGGTATTAAGGCAAATAGAAATTTTTTCTGTCCTTTTTGTGCATCCATAAGTTTTACTTTTTTAATAAAATAAGAGATAAGAATAGCCATAAAAATTATAGGAATCACGGAAATAAGTATTGTTAGCCCATAACCCATTCCTAGCTGATTTATTACTAATGCAATCCAAGACAAAATTACTAACACTATTGATAATACAGGTAGCAAAGCTTGTAACTTTCCTATTCCCAACCTAGAAAATTTCAAATTTTTTATTGATTGTACTTTCTTATTTCTCTTCTTAAAACTTATATAATCTCCCAAAGATAAGAGTGATAATATGAGAAATAAACTAACAGCTGGTGCCATAAAAAATGGAAAATTAGAGTAATATATTTCACTTGATCTTAAACGAGCAATGCTGGATAGAGCCATAAAGCCAAAAACAAGAAGATTCAAGCTTATTGTAATTAATTCTCCCTTGATACCTTTATTTAAAATCTCAATTTCGTAAGAATCATCATTATAGAGTGAATTTGATCCATTCTCATCAACCTGATATAGGTTCATATTAAAGCTTCTGTCAACAATATGCCAACCATATTCTTCTGCCATCTGGTCATAGTCTTTGAGTTCTTCCTTAGAAAACTTAACATACCAAGTCTCGTTAGGAGCAATTGTAAATTGATATTTTATATCTGCTGGATCACATTTTTTAAACTTATGAATAAAAGGCAAAACAATTTTTTCTATTTGCCAACCTTCCCTAGCCATTTCTTCGTACCATTGTGCCATAGGTCCGAAATTAGTATAGGATAAAAATCTAAACTTAAGCATCTTCTACCTCCTTTTAAATATCGATTCTCGATATTTGTTGATTTAATTATATATCGATAATCGATACTTGTCAATAAAATTTAAAAATTTCATTTAAAAAACCACCTAATTTTGTCTTTATAAGCCTAATTAGGTGGTTAATCATATTAAAAAATTTTAATATTTTTTCTCATAGTGTCTACTGACAAAAAAGGTTATAAGAGGGAAAGATAAAATTCCTATTGCTAAAATAGTTGCTGGTAAATAAGCCTTTGTAGAAAAACAAATCACGGCTACTAGACCCATGATAAGCATGAGAATAGGAGTCATTGCTGCATTTACCTTATCTCTAATTTTCTCATTTCTCTCATCATTTACATTTATTCTATAGAATGGATCATCCTCCATCTTCTTGTTATGACCTAGGCTAACACTAGAAATAGTCACACTTATTGTAAAAATAAAAGGCAATATCTTATTTAAAATTTCATCATCCTTAAAAATAAATAAAGCCACCAAACTTATAAAACCAATCACATATCCTATATACCAAATTTTCTTATTTTTCATCGTCATTCTCCTCCTCATATATAAAAATATCTTCAATTGTCATTTCAAAATATCTTGCTATCTTAAACGCCAAAATAATTGACGGGTTGTACCTACCATTTTCTAGAGAGCCCACAGTTTGCCTTGATACTTCAAGAATTTTTGCCAGTTCTTCCTGGGTAATTCCTCTTTCCTTGCGAATTTCCTCCAACCTATTTTTCAAATAATCCACCTCCAAATGTTAAGCTAGCTTTACATTTATTATAATAGGATTTTAAACTTATGTCAAGTAAACTTTCCATTTTTATATAAAAAATAAATCCAGCTATTACCTTAAAAGTCACACCGGATTTATAACTCAATTATTCTTCTTTTTCGCTGGCAAGACCACTGCCCGTTTTCAAGATCAAATTCTCCAACCCAAAGGATATCAAGTATTCCACAAAGAAGCCCACTGGAAATAGCCAATAAATAATCAAACTTGTCTGCATTACTAGATAAGAGATCAAGCTTGCTATCCACATCAAAAATTATTTCATCAAAATAAAACTCTTCATTTTCCGAAAAATTTTCATAGGGTGTGATTTTATATTCTATATCTAAATTATTATTCATATCGTATCAATTCCTCACTTGATTACTAAAAACTATATTTGTCTATATTATTTTATCAATAAAAGTATACCTAAACAACTATCAAATAATCTTTCTCTATAAAATTATAAAAGCACCCAATCCTTTGAGTGCTTCTATAGATTCTATTCAATTTTAATTTATTAACATTCTAGAAAACTTTCATGGAGGATTTTCTTTGATTTTTCATAGCTTATCCCTTCATACTTTGTAATTTAGAAATCAATTAAATTATCAGTACTAAAAGCGTCTATCAACCCACACCCATTATAAATTTCATTCTTTCATAAATTGCGTATGGATAAGCGCCTTTTTGTACCACCTTATCCCAATCAAGGATTTTTTCAGCGTTTGTAACTCCTTCTGGAACAATCAAAGAGCCGTCCTTTAAGCTAATTGAAGGTGAAAATTCCAAGACATCGTCCCTATACCTTATAGTAATTTTCCCGTTTGGTCCAATATCACTTATATTTTGACAAATAAAAGTTGTTCCGCTACAAGCATTATTATCCAAGTATGGATTTTCAACTTCTTTTAGCTTTCCATCCTCGGTAATTTCTAATTCTTTAAGGGAAACAGAAGCATTTTTGTACTTAGGTATAACTAAATAACAATCTTGGCCATTTAGATATGGCATATCTCCACCTTCACTTTGTTTAATGGCGACCAGCATATCAGGCTCCTCAAAATCATAATAAAAAGCATCTAAGTAGGCTTGTAATTTACCTAAACTATCTTTTAGACTTTGATCATCAAAAGCTCCTCCAAGATAAAGAATAAAAGCTTTGTTATTTTCATCATTAGGGTCAATTCCTAGTTCTCTTGCTATCCTCAAATATTGATCAGAAATTGGATTATCGTCAAATTTATCTAACCTTAGTTTTAAAGTTAAAGGTGCCTGTCCCATGTCCGCACTTTCAAAACCAGTGAAAACAAAATTAGGAATCCCCAATTCGTTAATATAAATTTGTCTATTTTTATAATCATAATTATCCCAAAGGTCATTAAGGATAAGGCCTGTTAAATTGCTAGGATTGCTTGTGTAAGATAAATCCGTGATATCCCTACAATAAATTTTAGTAAACAAGTCTCTATCTTCCCTCAAACTATTTTCCACAATTCCCAAAACTTGTTCCTTGTCCACACCAAAGTTTTTCATAACCTCATAATCATCAATAAAGTTTCCATCAGGAAGAGAAAAATTATATACAAGATAATTTGTAGACTCTCCATTCCAAATATCGTAATTTTCAATCATCACACTTAGAATATTCTCATCTTGATAAACAGAAAAAGATGCACGGATTCCAATATCAGAGCCTTCCATATTATCCTTATTATCTTCATATGTATTTTTGATTTTCCCTACCAAACTATCAATCTCTTTATTAGCTATCTTCACATCAGGAGAATCCAGAAGTATCCTAGGGATATGGATTCCAAAGCCGTAGCATTTTGCAGAATCAATATACTTTTCATCAAATAAGTCATTCCAAACCTCCCTATCCTCAACATAGGAAGACACAGATCCAATCTTCGCACCTTTAAGAGGCTTCAAATTTTCTATTTGATTTGAACTTATCTTATTAGAATCATATTCCGCAATATTTGCCTTATCAGTCTTTTCTTTATTCCCTTTTTCTTTGCCAGGATTTTCATGGGCTACATTATCCTTCTCAACTTCAGGAAAATCTTTCTGACCTTGGCACCCAACAAGAAAAACCGCCGTAATTAATAAAACAGCTAAGCATTTAAAAGATTTGTTCATAATATCCTCCAAATAAAAAATCAATTAGCTTTAAGTAGTCAACATTTTAATAAAAAACTCCAGAAGACATTTTCCTTAACTTATTTATACCCATTTAAGAATGAATAAGAATAAAAAATAAGATTTTCAGAATAAATTCAAACCTAAAAGTCTTATTAAATACTTATTTTATATTATAAATATAAGCAATATCCTCTATATGAGAAAGTAATCACTAAGTTCATCAAGATAATCAATATTCATCCTGAAATCTGAACTATAAACTATCAATTTAATGATAACTCTCCATCCTATGATATAAGCTTCTAGCTCATCATTTATTGAAACAAGTCATCGTTCCAAACAAGTTTTACCAAATCAGTTAGAACTGCAATTCGTTCAGTAATCTCATGCTTACCAAATGAAGCATACGATTTGAATCCAAGATTGTTATCTGCAATGAATTTCATAAATTTAGGGTTATTTTGATATGCCAAATCACCAAGAGATTCACTATAAATATTACCTTCGTTAGAACAATATTTCCTAAGCTTATAATCATACTTTGAATCATTCAAGCTGGCGTTTATACTCTTATGAAGAAGCAACAAAGCACCAACACTATTTCTCCATCGTCTGAAATCATCTGGATCAGAATACTCTTCCGTAAACCATTCATAATGGTCTGTAATTATATGTTCAATCTCGAATGGATTCTTTGTTTTAGTGTTCATGTAATTACAATAATTTGATGCTACACCTATCTGTTCCTCTATATATCCAGTAATACGAGCAAGAATGTTTTTTATATATTTCTTAGTAAAGCTGTTCAATCTTAAATCAGTTAAAGATGTTTCAGGCTCGAAGGCAAGATTGATATAGTGCTGCTTTAATTTTTGCTTCAATGTTTGTATATCCGTCATACGGATATCCTTACTAACAGAAAAAACATAATTCTTGATTGTACTATAATCAACAGATCTGTAATTTGTAACTCTAGAAACAATTAACAAATCAATAAATCTAGCTACAAGATTTATCTTCTCAATTATAACTGCCCAAGAATCTTCATAGCATATTGGTGCCAATAAAAGTTGTAGCTGTAATGTGAAGTTGACTTGAGCATTGTAATATACGTACTTTGTTTCTTCAGCATAATTAGTTTCTGCATGACGAATATATTCGTAAACATCGGCGAATTTTGCAAATTTCTCTATGAACAGCTCAAAGTCGTGTGAATTCTTAAGTCCCAACTTATCACGTTCATCTCGAACCCATTTATGGAAGAAGCCACCAATAATATCAAAATCCTTATTAATTGCACCAGCTTTTGTCTCACGGATGGTTTCCGCATAGTGAGCTCGAAGCCACGCTTTAATAAATGTCTCATCGCCCTTGTCATCATCCTTCTTCAATGTAAGAACTTTATCCTTCCATATATAATTCATTTCTTCACGGATTGAATCAGATTTAATTTCAGAAAGAATATAGCCCTTTAACATTTCCGTAGATGTAAGGCTCAAACCACGATCATTCATCGAAATAAATACTTTATATGCATCTTGCTCAGTTGTTGCTACAATTTCAATAAAATATACTTTTTCAGCAATCCAATCACAGAAATATAACAACATATCATCAGTGATATTAGCTGGGAAAACATCCTGAATGTCTTGATAACGTCCATAAAGATTTTTTACTGATTCTCCAGATCCAGTAATATCAAAATCAGTATTGTTAAAAATTGCGTTCATACAATCTTGACGGTCGTCAACATTAATGTTGAAAGATTTTGTTCCAAAGGATTCTGAGAAAATCATAGTTTCAATCATGTTATAAATCTGACCTATAGATTTTAATCTATTGTTAAGATACATTAATAACAATGTCAAAGAAGAGAATCTTTGTTGACCATCAATAATTGCATTTTCTCTACCAGCAAGAACAATGGAACCCATGAAATATACACCATAATCAGCAACAGCCTGTCTTGGGTCATCTGTTTTATAATATTCCAAAAATTCTGATGTGAGGTCATCAATCAATTCTTCTATGTGTTTACGCTGCCACATATATTCACGCTGGTAATAGTGAATAGAATATTTCGTATTCTGCAATAATTGTTTTAAATTTTTAGGTGAACCTTCAATCTTCTTCATTTATCTTCCTCCTCTAGAAGCAGTCCCGTTTTATTATACCAAGCCAAATCAGCACAGGCTTTAAAAGATTTTGTAAAGATATTCTTATAAATGTTTATTAAATTTAAGTCCAATTTTATAATTTATAATCTGATTCTCCTTATTTGACGAATTATTCCAACTGAAAAATCATCATTCTTTTTCTAATCTAACAACGCTTTCCACGTGTTATACATAGGCTTTTTTCTGAATCTTTTTAATTTCATATCTTGTAGATATTTCATTATTTTGTTGGCAATTCTATTTACTTCACCATTGATTTTGATTAGGCTATTTTGAATACCTCATATCAATATTTCTTACTATTCTTTCAAATGAAGCTCTCCCCAACCCAAATAAAATAAATCATCTTCTTGGAGAGATAAATAAACCTTAAAAATTATATTTACCATTTTTTTATTTTGAATAACTTCAAATTTATAATTTCCATCTTTTAAATCTGGGTCATCTCTTATTTTATCCATAACATAGTATAAAGCTAAATTAACATCACAAGAATTTTTATTCTTTTTTAAATATTCTACAGTCAACTCTTTTACTTTATCAGAATAGTTTTCAATAAAAATTTTTTCAAAATCTTTGTAAGATTTTTCAAATCTCCACGATATAATCTCATTCATACCTATTGAAAAACTAGATAAGTTAAGACTTGTAATGAGAATGTCATAGTCTGTATTCCAATCAGTAAGAATTTGTCTTCTATATTTAATTACTTCTAAAAGTTCTTCTTTATCGTCTTTTTTAATACAGCAATTTATTTTATCTATAATTTCGAATTCTCTTAAAAGATACTCTATGTAATCATATTCTAAATAAAATGAACAACTTTCATAATAATAAAGCCAATTTTTCGGATAAATAACAGGATAAAACATATCATTAATCCTATTTAATAAAATTGTTACCAATCAACAATCATATTAATTGTCAGATATTTAATATACTTATTTCCACTGAGATATACTTCCCACAAAGATCTTAGGTATGAATATTCTTTTATGTCCTCAATTATTTCCTCATAGTCTTGCATTATATCCTAGCTTCCTCTTATGTTTGAGGTTCTCTCTATTGCTTCTTTTAAAATTTCATAGTCTATCTGGTCTTTTTTCAGCTTGTAGAGAGTGTATAGGTCGTAAAAGTCTCTCATTTGTGTTGTTATTATATTTCTTCTGATTATGGTTTCGTTTTTTTCAGCTAAAATTGTTTCTAATGGATATGCCATTATTTTTATATTTTCTTTACTAAAGATACATGGATAGATGTATTCTATTTCCCTTGGTATTTTTGCTTCTCCCGTTGTTAGGTCAAATTTCATACGACTTTTTACTCATTCCTATTTTTACTAATAGCAATCAAAAAAGCACCTACCATTTGATAGATGCCGTTAAACAAATTTAAATTACTCTTTTACTATAGGAACCCATAATTCCATTTTATAGTCTTCTGAATTAGGGTCTCCATCTCCATATACTTCAAAATCGGGACTTTCATCATGTCTATATCCTTCTTTAGGGAAGAAATATGAAATAATATACTTCCAACCTTCGTGAATGCACTTTGGTATAGGTCCTTGTAAGCTTACAATAGCATACTCTT